>NZ_CAMISV010000004.1:0-524785 GCF_946227095.1 Serratia proteamaculans | reverse complement strand
ATTACGTCTGTTACGTCCGGTCATAATGTCACCTTTTTTGACTATGAGGCGATGATATCACCTCTATTCAGGTGGCCAAATTCAGTGTGCCACTACAGACTCAACCGATGTTGATGTAAGGTTAGTTAGTTTTAAGCACTTTGATTTTCAGTGTACCCAAGAGTGTACCCAAGCCAATTCATAAAAACACAGACCCCAGGAACCACAATGCCTGCCAGTCAAACCTCTAGGAGCACTCTCTGATGCTGGAGATGTTATTACAGTGGTACCGCCGTCGTTTTACCGATCCGCAGGCCATCGCGCTGTTGGTGATCCTGGTTGCCGGATTCCTCATTCTCTATTTTCTGCATGGCATTCTGACCCCGTTACTGGTGGCCATCGTGCTGGCGTACCTGCTGGAGTGGCCGACTGCGCGGCTGCAACGCATCGGCTGTTCGCGCAATTGGGCGGCGAGCATGGTGATGATCATGTTTGCCGGTATCGCGATGCTGCTGGTGTTTGTGGTGGCACCGACCGCCTGGCAACAGGGTATCAACCTGATGACCGATCTGCCGGGTATGCTCAATCAGTTCTATAACTTTGCCGCGACGCTGCCGAAGCGTTATCCGGCGCTGGTGGATGCCGGTATCATCGATATGATGGCGGAAAACCTGCGCGGGCGTTTGTCGGGCATGGGGGAGTCGGTGGTGAAATTCTCACTGGCTTCGCTGGTTGGGCTGTTGACGCTGGCGATTTACCTGATCCTGGTGCCGATGATGATGTTCTTCCTGCTGAAGGACAAAGAGCAAATGCTCAACGCGGTGCGCCGCGTGCTGCCACGTAATCGCGGGCTGGCCGGGCAGGTATGGATCGAGATGAATCAGCAAATCACCAACTATATTCGCGGCAAGGTGCTGGAGATGGTGATTGTCGGCATAGCGACCTATCTGGTGTTCGTTGTTCTGGACATGCGCTATTCATTGCTGCTGGCGGTGCTGGTCGGTGTCTCGGTGCTGATCCCCTATATTGGCGCGGTGCTGGTAACCATTCCGGTGGTGGTGGTGGCGATGTTCCAGTGGGGTATCGGAGCGGATTTCTGGACGCTGATTGTCGCCTATCTGGTGGTGCAGGCGCTGGATGGTAATCTGCTGGTGCCGATCCTGTTCTCCGAGGCGGTCAACCTGCATCCGTTGGTGATTATTCTGTCGGTGATCATTTTCGGCGGGCTGTGGGGCTTCTGGGGCGTGTTCTTTGCTATCCCGCTGGCGACGTTGGTGAAGGCGGTGATCCACGCCTGGCCGGACGAACTGCGGGTGGAAACGGAACAGGAATAGGCAGGAATAACGAAGCGCAGCAGGCCGCTGCGCTTCGTATAAATTATTGCTGCAGGTAACTCAGAACGATGTCGTGATGATTGGTGGTTTTGAAATCATCAAACACTTTTTCAACCTTGCCCTTGCCGTCGAGCAAGAAGCTGATGCGGTGAATGCCGTCATAGGTTTTACCCATGAAGGTTTTCTCACCCCAAACGCCAAACTGCTGTGCTACCTGGTGATCCTCATCAGACAACAACGTGAAGTTTAACAACTCTTTCTCGGCAAAACGCGACAGTTTTTCGGGTTTATCCGTGCTGATGCCCAGAACTTCGACACCCGCTTTTTTCAAGTCATCCATGTTATCCCGCAAACCGCAGGCCTGTACGGTACAGCCCGGCGTCATCGCCTTGGGATAAAAATAAACCAGTACTCGTTGTCCCTGGAAGTCGGCCAGATTAATTTCCTCACCGTCCTGGTCAGGCAAACTAAAGTTTGGCGCTGTGTCACCGGCTTTCAATGGGGTCATCACTACTCTCCATCTTTCTCATCATGCTGTGGATAGTTCACAACGCTAATACTGCCTTGTGCTTTCAATTCTGTACATAGGCGATGAAAGGCTTGCTCAATATTTGATGCATCAGGGTTGCCAGGGCTGTGTGCGGTGATCTGAATATGGAGCTGGGGCGGCAGGTCGCTTTCTGCCGGTTGGGTGCGCGACACCAGCTCGGCAATGTTCATTTGGCTGGAGTGGAACAGATCGGTAAAACGTTCAATGATGTGCGGTGAATCCTTCACCTCAACCTGTACCCACACCGTGGCCGGCATCGGCGGCCTTTCGTGCGAGTTGGTGCGCTTCATCACAATCAGCAGCTCCAGCTCTGCGCCTTTTTGCGGCAGGGTGGATTCGATCAGGGTAATGGCGTTCCAACTGCCGGAAAGCAGCATGATGAAAGTGAACTCCTCACCCAGCATGGCCAGACGGCTATCTTCGATATTGCATCCGCAACTGCTGACGTGGCGGGTGATGGCATTGACGATCCCGGGGCGGTCGGTACCGAGCGCGGTAATCACGAGATAGTGTTCATCTGGCTTAGGCAAAATGGAGCTTCCTGTCGTGCACAATGGGGTTACCATGGTAAACATAAAAAAAACCGCCTGCCAAGCGCTTACAACACCGTTGTTTGCTTGCTTTTGGATAGGCAGCAAAAGTACCATGAGTGACTTGTTTGTGGAGGGGACGGCCAATGTTTACGGGAAGTATTGTTGCACTGGTTACGCCGATGGACGACACAGGTGCTGTCGATCGCGCGAGCCTAAAAAAATTGATTGATTATCATGTAGCCAGTGGAACTGCGGCTATCGTTTCCGTAGGGACTACCGGTGAGTCCGCAACGCTTGCCCATGACGAGCACGTTGACGTGGTATTGCAGACGCTGGAGCTGGCCGCTGGCCGCATTCCGGTGATCGCCGGTACCGGCGCCAACGCCACCGCTGAAGCCATTTCGCTGACCCAGCGCTTCGAAAACACCGGCGTAGTGGGTTGCCTGACGGTCACGCCTTACTACAATAAACCGACTCAGGAAGGGCTGTATCAGCACTTCAAGGCGATTGCCGAAAGCACCGCGCTGCCACAGATCCTCTATAACGTGCCTTCTCGCACCGGGTGTGACATGCTGCCGCCGGTGATTGCGCGTTTAGCAAAAATTAAGAATATTGTTGCTGTTAAAGAGGCAACAGGGAACTTAAGTCGTGTAAGTCAGATCCAAGTGCTGGTTGATGATGAAGACTTCATTTTGCTGAGCGGCGATGACGCCAGCGGTCTGGATTTCATGCAACTGGGCGGCAAAGGGGTGATTTCCGTGACGGCCAACGTGGCGGCGCGTGAAATGGCGCAACTTTGCGCGCTGGCAGCACAGGGTAACTTTGCTGAGGCACGCCGCTTAAATCAGCGCTTGATGCCGTTGCATCAGGATTTGTTTGTAGAAGCAAACCCGATCCCGGTGAAATGGGCCTGTAAGGCATTGGGATTGATGGCAACCGATACAATGCGTCTGCCTATGACGCCGTTGACCGACGCTGCCCGTCCGGTAGTGGAACGCGCCTTGAAAAGCGCCGGTTTGCTGTAACTCTAAGGGAAATTTGATGGTTTATTCATTGCAAAAGTCGACGGTAGCAAAAGTCGTGGGTATTTCGCTGGTGATGATGCTGGTGGGTTGTACCACCGATCAGCGTTACAAACGCCAGGTTAGCGGCGATGAGTCTTACCTCGACGCGTCGGTGCTCAAGCCACTGAACACACCAGCCGGTATGATCCTGCCGGTGCAAAGCGGTAATTATGATGTTCCGGCCACCACGCTGAAAGGCGGCGTCGGCAAGCAACTGGATATTCGTCCGCCAGTACAGCCACTGGCCTTGCTGAGCGGTTCACGTGCGCAATATGCTGGCGACAGCGGCACGCTGCTGCTGGAAAACAGCCCGCAGAACCAGAACCTGTGGTCACGCGTGACCAGCATGCTGCAAACGAAGAACATTGCGATCGCCTCACGTCAGGACGCTACTCAGACCCTGACCACCGACTGGGTGAAGTGGAACCGTCTGGATGAAGACAACCAGTACGAAGGCCGCTACCAGATCAGCGTACAGCAGCAGGGTTACCAGCAGGCGCTGGTGGTGAAAACCGTCGGCCTGCAGCAGCAGGGTAAAACCGAGCAGATTACCGATCCGTCGGAAGTGCAGCGCTACAACGGCATGATGATGAACACTCTGGTTGAAGGCCTGGACAAGCAGGACAACCTGGCGAGCAACCAGTCTGCCAACCGTTTCGGCGCGCTGGACGTGCAGAGTGGCGCAGATGATACCGGCCTGCCGATGTTGGTCGTGCGCGGTCCGTACACCGTGGTGTGGGATCGTCTGCCGGCGGCGCTGGAAAAACTGGGGATGAAAGTGGGTGACCGCAGCCGTCCGCAGGGTACCGTTGCCGTGACCTACAAATCCCTGAGCAGCAGCGATTGGGATGCGTTGGGCGTCAAGGATCCTGAGCTGAAAGAAGGGGATTACAAACTGCAGGTGGGTGACTTGAACAACCGTTCCAGCCTGCAATTTATCGATTCTAAAGGGAAACCGTTGACCCAGTCGCAAAACGACGGGTTGGTTGCGGCATTCCAGTCAGCTTTCAGTAAAACCAGCGTTAAATAACTGAAAAGGGGCCAAGGCCCCTTTTTCTTTGATGGCTACGGTATCGTTTGCGTCGCAGATTTGGCACAATATACCCATCATTCTTGCAGCGTTTTTAAAACAATTCTTTATTGGAGTAACTAAGATGCAAAAGCTAGCTGAGCTGTATCGCGGAAAGGCAAAAACCGTCTACACCACCGAAAATCCTGATCTGTTGGTGTTGGAGTTCCGCAACGATACGTCAGCACTGGATGGTCAGCGCATTGAGCAGTTTGATCGCAAAGGCATGGTGAACAACAAGTTCAACCATTTCATCATGAGCAAACTGGAAGAAGCCGGCATCCCGACGCAAATGGAACGCCTGTTGTCAGACAACGAAGTGCTGGTGAAGAAGCTGGACATGGTGCCGGTCGAGTGTGTGATCCGCAACCGTGCCGCCGGTTCACTGGTGAAGCGTCTGGGTATTGAAGAAGGCCTGGTACTGAACCCGCCGCTGTTTGACCTGTTCCTGAAAAACGATGCCATGCACGATCCCATGGTCAACGAGTCCTATTGTGAAACCTTTGGTTGGGTGAACAAAGAGCACCTGGCACGCATGCGTGAGCTGAGCTATCTGGCGAACGACGTGCTGAGCAAGCTGTTTGACGATGCTGGCCTGATCCTGGTCGACTTCAAACTGGAGTTCGGCTTGTTCAATGGCGAAGTGGTGCTGGGTGATGAGTTCTCACCGGACGGCAGCCGCCTGTGGGATAAAAACACCCTGGACAAGATGGACAAAGACCGTTTCCGTCAGAGCCTGGGTGGCTTGATCGAAGCCTACGAAGAAGTGGCTCGCCGTATCGGCGTCAAACTAGACTAAGCGTTTTCTTGCTATACGGGGTCTCTCCGGCCCCGTCATTCTCCTGACTTTCCCCGCCGCCTATTCCTTCTGTCGGCATTTCCAGAAAAATTCTACATTTCCTTTGCCGCTGAGCATTTATAATGATCTACGTAATATGACAAAAACCTAATCTGGAGTTTATATATGCGTTGGCAAGGGCGTCGGGAAAGTGACAATGTTGAGGATCGTCGCGGGCAGTCTTCAGGTCTGGGTGGCGGTGGCGGCGGTTTCCGCGTGCCTCGCGGCAAGGGCGGTATCGCCATTCTGGTGGTGGTGCTGGTGGCCGGCTATTACGGCATCGATCTTTCGCCGCTGTTGAACGGTGGGGACGTCAGCCCGCAAACTCAGCAACAAAGCGCCAGCATCAGTCCAAAAGACGATGAACTGGCTAAATTTACCTCGGTGGTGCTGGCCTCTACCGAAGATAACTGGAAAGAAGTTTTCCAGCGTATGGGCAAAACCTACCAGCCACCCAAACTGGTGATGTATCGCGGCGTCACGCGCACCAGCTGCGGCACCGGTCAGGCGGCGATGGGGCCGTTCTACTGCCCGGGCGACAAAACGGTGTATATCGACCTGTCGTTCTATCAGGATATGAAAACCAAGCTGGGGGCCGGCGGTGACTTTGCCCAGGCCTATGTGGTGGCGCACGAAGTGGGCCACCATGTACAGAACCTGCTGGGCATTGAGCCTAAAGTGCGTCAGATGCAGCAGGGTGCCAGCCAGGCGGAAGTGAATCGTCTGTCGGTGAAAATGGAACTGCAAGCGGACTGCTTTGCCGGCGTTTGGGGCAAATATGCCGAGAAGCAACAGATGTTGGAAGAGGGCGACTTGCAGGCGGCGTTGAACGCAGCGCAGGCGATCGGCGACGACCGTTTGCAGCAACAGGGTCAGGGACGAGTGGTGCCGGACAGCTTCACCCACGGTACCTCGCAGCAGCGCTACACCTGGTTTAAACAGGGTTTCGATAGCGGTGATCCTAATACCTGCAACACCTTCGCCTCCCGTTAACATGCATGCCGGAGCCTGACTCCGGCATTTTTTTAGGTCTGGGTCTGGATCCTGATGTTACAGGCAATGCAACAACTTATGCAGCAGCAGGGCATCAGGCGCCTGCTGGTGCTCAGTGGCGAGCCGCAATGGTGTCGTCAGCAAGCACAACGGCTGGCGACCACCCTGCCGGGCGACTGGCCGTGGGTGGGAGAAAATCCGCCGCCCGCTATGCAGTCGCTGGCCAGTGGTGCGGCACGGACATTGCTGGGGCAGGAGCGATTGCATGCGGTGTTTGATGCGACCCGCGGCCTGGATGTAGAGGCGCTGGCCGCACTGGCCGGTACCCTGCGCGCCGGCAGTTGGTTGTTGTTGCTGACACCACCATGGCAACCATGGCATCAGCAGCCGGACTCCGACAGCCTGCGCTGGAGCGATTGCCCGCAGCCGATCACCACCCCAAATTTCATTCACCATTTGCAGCAACACCTGGCGGCGGACAACGAAGTCACGCTCTGGCGAGAGGATGAGCCGCTGACTTTGGCACCCTTGCCAATACGCCCGCAGTGGCAAGCGCCGAATGGCCAGCCGACTCCCGAGCAGCAAAGGCTGCTGGCACAATTACTCGGTGCCGAGTCAGGCGTTTGGGTGCTGACCGCTGCCCGTGGGCGCGGCAAGTCAACGGTGGCTGGCATGCTGGTGGCGAACACGCCGCTCACCTGCTGGATCACCGGGCCCAGCCGAGCGGCTACCGAGGTCGCTGGTGAATGGGCGCAGGGCCGCGCACAATTTTGGGCACCGGACGCGTTGTTGGCCCATTGTCGCGAACATGACGTCAGCGACGTGGGCTGGCTGCTGGTGGACGAAGCGGCGGCGATCCCCGGCCCGTTGCTGCAACAGCTGGTTAGCCATTTCCCCCGCGTTTTGCTGACCACCACGGTACAGGGATATGAAGGCACCGGCCGGGGGTTTTTACTGAAATTTTGCGCGGGGTTGCCTGAGTTCCAGTCGCTGGGGTTACAGCAGCCCATGCGTTGGGCACCCGGTGATGCGCTGGAACGTATCGTCGATAACGCGCTGTTGTTCAACGAACTGCCACTCTGGCAGGCGACGAATAAGCCGGTCAGTATCAGCGGGGTCGAACAAGGGGCGTTGTGTGCCGATCCTCAAGACTTAGTGCGTTTTTACGCCCTGCTAAGCAGTGCCCATTACCGTACTTCTCCGCTCGATTTACGGCGACTGATGGATGCGCCCGGCATGCATTTTGGCGTGGCACGGGTTGAAGATGAGGTGGTTGGCGCGCTGTGGTTGGTGGACGAAGGTGGCCTGAGTGCCGAACTGGCACATGAAGTCTGGGCCGGGCGGCGGCGACCGCGCGGCAACCTGGTGGCGCAGTCGCTGGCGGCACATGGCGGCCAGTGGTGGGCGCCGACGCTGCGCTCACGGCGTATTACCCGCATTGCAGTATTACCGGCATTACGTCAGCAGGGCATCGCCCGCAGCCTGATCGCGCAGCAACGGCAGCAAGCGCAGGGGCTGGATTACCTCTCGGTCAGCTTTGGTTACACCGAGTCGCTGTGGCGCTTTTGGCAATCCTGTAGTTTTGAACTGGTGCGTATCGGCAGCAAAACGGAAGCCAGCAGCGGTTGTTACACCGCCATGGCCATCCTGCCGCTGAGTGAGCAGGGTGAGGCGCTGCGGCATGCGGCGCATAAGCATCTGGCGCGTGACTGGCGCTGGCTGCAGCCGCGTATTGATCTGCAACTGGAAATCACCGGTGACGACGGCGATATCCAGTTGGGCGAGGATGACTGGCGTGAACTGGCCGGGTTCGCCTTCGCCCATCGGCCGCTTGAGGCCAGCCTGGGGGCGCTACAACGTTTACTGCTAGCCAGTCCTTTACCGCTGCCCGCACTGCGTCAGCATCTGCAACAGCAAACGACGCCGGCGGGCTGCGTGGCGTTGCTTGGCTTCAGCGGTCAGAAGGCTTTGCTACGCCGCTGGCGGCAGGAGGCGGGGTTAGCGCTTGAGCAGCTTGATGCCCAGCACTGCTTGCGCTGGCACAACTGGTCGCAATCGTTGGAATAAATTGAAGATGTTGCTCAATAAAACCCGATTTTCCTGAATTCTCAGCGGCGTATAGTAGCTGACAGGAACCCGGGCAACTGGCGCCGGGCAGAATTTGAACAATACGAGGAGTCACCGATGAAACATGAGCATTTTGTTGTACAGAGCCCGGCAACCCCGGCTGCGCAGCTGATCCTGCTGTTTCACGGTGTTGGCGATACCCCAGAGGCGATGGGCGAGATTGGCAGCTATTTCGCCAAAGACTTCCCGCAGGCGCTGGTGGTCAGCATTGGTGGCCCTTTTGCCTTCGGTAACGGCAGCGGCCGGCAGTGGTTTTCGGTGCAGGGTGTGACCGAAGAAAACCGCGCCGAGCGCATTGCTGAAGTGATGCCGCAGTTTATCGAAACTGTGCGTTACTGGCAGCAGCAGAGCGGCGTGAATGATGCCGGCACCGCACTGGTCGGTTTTTCTCAGGGTTCAATCATGGCGCTGGAAGCCTTGAAGGCAGAACCTAACCTGGCCGGCCGGGTAGTGGCTTTTAGCGGGCGTTTTGCCAGCCTGCCGGAGCGGGCGTTCGGTGATTGCGTGGTGCACTTGATCCACGGCGAACAGGATGCGGTGATTGCGGTGCAGCATGCCAGGGCGGCAGCAGAACAACTGCAGGCTATCGGCGTCGATTTCACGCTGGACGTGGAAGAAGACGTGGGGCACGCCATCAATCAGGGCATGATGAACGATGCCCTCGAACGGCTGCATTACTACGTGCCTCAGCGCTACTGGGATGAAGCGATGTTTGGCAAACGCGGCGATTTGATCGCTTTTAAATAAACTTCAGGGCGCTAAATGCGCCCTGATATCATTTCTTCTTCGGCCAGTCGTCGTCGTTATCCCACTCGGCGTTGTTATCGCGGTGCGGTGGCAGTTCCGGCTTATCGGCCAGATAGCGTTTGACGTCAACGCGGCGCAGCTCTTTGATCCCACTGATAATCATGCCGAATAAAATCAGCAGGATAATCCACCAGTAGTCAGCTAACCATTCCATATTTACTCCTTTCCTTCAGGGCGTATAAAACGCGAAAATATCGATGGCAAATGCTCTTCAAGCCATTGGGCACCGGCAACGTCCTTATTTTTCCAGGCTGCCAGCAGCAGCGCCGGCGTCAGCAGATGCTCGGCTTCACGCGCCAGTGGCCGGTAACTCAGATGCCAGGGTTCTACCGCCACGCCGTCACCTTCTTCGGTGAACGGACGGTAAAAGCCAAATTCAGCCATATGCGCCGTCATCCACTGATTGAGCGGATAAAAGTAGCCGCCATGCTGATATTCCCAGGGCTCCAACTGCAGCTTTTGCCCTGCCGGTAACAGTGAGGGATCGTAGACGTCGAGGTCACTGCCCCAGTGATGGCGGCTGGCACCCGGCAAGGCCGACCAACGCAGGATTGCCTCACAGCGCTCGGCGGCGGACAGTGGCGTGATGTCGATCGGTCGGCTGTCCTTATCTAATACTGGGCGCTGCCCGCAGAATTTTCCATTCCAGATCGCCTGTTGACGATCAAAATCACGAAATGTGCTGGCAGGCTGAAGATCAAACCCGGCCGCAAGTGCTGCCTGTTGCATGGCGAGAAACGCGGCCACGGCGGCGGGCTGCAACCGGTGGTTACCGCTGAGCGGTACCAGGTGTTCGGTCGAGCACCCGGTCAGCATTTCTGGCGTGATCATGCGACCAGTTGCTCCATGATGCGTTGGTACATGCGGCTGAGCAGCTGCAAGTCGGCCGCGTGTACGCATTCGTTGACCTTATGGATCGTCGCGTTGACCGGCCCCAGCTCAACCACTTGCGCGCCCATCTGGGCGATAAAGCGGCCGTCTGAGGTGCCCCCGGTGGTCAGCAACTGTGGCGTCAGCTCAGAATAGTGTTCGACGGCGTTAACCACCGCATCCACCAGTGCGCCGCGTGCGGTCAGGAACGGCTGGCCCGACAGACGCCATTCGATGCTGTAGTTCAACTGGTGGCGCTCGAGCAGTTCTTCCACGCGTTGTTTGATGGTTGCGTCGGTCGATTCAGTGCTGAAACGGAAGTTGAACTGGACGAACATCTCGCCCGGGATCACGTTGTTGCTGCCGGTACCGGCCTGCACGTTAGCGATCTGCATGCTGGTCGGCGGGAAGAATTCATTGCCGCGATCCCACTCGGTCGCCACCAATTCATTCAGTGCCGGCATGGCACGGTGTACCGGGTTATCCGCCAGGTGCGGATAGGCGACATGGCCCTGAATACCGTGAATGTGCAGGTTGGCGGTGATCGAGCCGCGACGGCCGTTCTTGACCACGTCCCCGACACGTTCGGTACTGGAAGGCTCGCCGACCAGGCAATAATCCAGGCGCTCATTACGCGCCATCAGCGCCTCTACCACCTTCACCGTACCATGGGTAGCACTGGCTTCTTCATCGGAGGTGATCAGGAAGGCCAGACGACCCTGATGCTGCGGGTTGGCTGCCACAAAACGCTCAGCCGCCACGACCATCGCGGCCAGCGAACCTTTCATGTCTGCCGCGCCACGGCCATACAGCATGCCGTCGCGGATGGTTGGCTCAAACGGTGGGTTATCCCAGCGTTTTTCGTCGCCGGTCGGTACCACGTCGGTGTGGCCGGCAAACGCCAGCGTTTGACCTTCGCCACGCCAGGCCCAGAAATTCAGGGTATCGCCGAACGGCATGGGCTCAACGGTAAAACCAATGGCTTCCAGACGCTCAATCATCAATGCCTGACAGCCTTCATCGTGCGGGCTGAGCGACGGGCGTTTAATCAACTGTTGAGCCAGTTCGATAACCGGGCAAATCATGCTGCCACCTCGGAAATAAATTGCTGGTAGCCTTCGGCACTGAAGCCGAGCAGGGCGTGTCCGTTGCCGTCGTCCAGCAGCGGGCGTTTGATGATTGCCGGCTGAGCCAGCATCAGCGCGATGGCCGCATCGGCATTGTCGCAGGCGGTGCGCTGCGCTTCATCCAGCTTGCGCCAGGTGGTACCGCGGGTATTCAGCAGCGGCTCCCAGCCCAGGCGTTCGACAAAACCGCGCAGCTGCTGTTCGTCCAGCCCGTCGGCGCGGTAGTCGTGAAATTGATAAGCCACACCCTGTTCTTCCAGCCAGCGGCGTGCTTTTTTGATGGTGTCACAATTTTTGATGCCGTACATGGTCAACGTCATGGAGTAAGAACCTTCTCTGCAACCCAGCACCGGCGCGCTGCCGGTGGTAAACCGCCGGTGGCGGTGAAATGAAAGCCAGCGGACAGCATGCCGAAAAATGGCGGGGAGTTCCACCGTCCAATGGTCTGAAAGGCGGGGGAAAGCTGAAAAAATGCCGATCGCGTTTATTGCGGTGCTTTTTTGCTAATCTCACTGTGCTACTCAGTAACCCTACATCAGAAGAAGATCATGGAAAATTACCGAATCGAAGTCACCGAAAGCGCCATCGACGAAATAGAAGCGCTGATTGCAGAAGGGCTGAATCAATATAACGATGAAGTGACCGGCACCAACGATCGTCGCCCGCTAGGGGTGGTGGTGAGAGACCCGATCAGCGGCGAAGTACTGGGCGGTATTAGCGGGCGTTCATCGTTGGGTATGTTGTTTGTCGATCTGTTTTATCTGCCAAAATCGCTGCGTGGCTCAGGACTGGGCAGTGAGTTGCTGCGTCGCTTTGAGCTGGAAGGGCGGCGCAGGGGCTGCGTTTCCGCCGTGCTGTACACCATCAGCTTTCAGGCACCGAAGTTTTATGAGTTGAACGGCTGGACGCGCTTTGGCGAAGTACCCTGTCTGCCGGCAGGTACCAGCCGGATCTTTATGATGAAGACGCTGTAGATGGCTGGTCAGAAATTATTCTCTGGCCTGACGTAATTTATAACTCAGACTTTTTTTCACCATCGGCCATTCGTGGTCGATGATGGAAAAAACCACCGATAAATTCACTTTTCGCCCTGATCCTGAGACCAGTGTTTCATTTCTTCGCTGATAAAATAATTAACCAGATCGCGATACATTTTTTCTATCACCTCCGGGCTTAAGCCTTGCTCATCGGCCCAGACTCGTCTTTGCAGCAGCATGGCCTCCAAGCGTTCTTTGGCGCGTACCGCATCGGGGCTGGTCTTGAATTTGGCCGCAGCCTTTACGTAGGCGAAGCGCTGGGCAATCAGCTTGATGATGCTTTCGTCCATCATGTCTATTTCAGCGCGAATATCATTCATGTTCGCACAGTCCTGCGGAGACAGCCGATTTTCAATGAGCAATGGGGAGTTCCTTTAAGGTTTTTTCAGCGGACATAACCATTCTGCTGCAGTCGCTCTAAAGCTGCGCTGTCGGCATAGACCATGCCGGTAGTCAGCTCACGGAAGTGGTATTTTTTGTAGAATTCCAGCTTGTCGGGCACCGAGTAGATAAACACTTTGCCGAGCGGGGCCAAATCCTGCATGACCCGATCCATCAGCTGACGTCCCAAACCCTGGCCCTGAAAGTCTGGATGCAGGGCCACATCGGCCAGATAGGCAACTGACGTCATGTCGCTAATGGCGTGGGCGGTGGCGATCAGCCGGCCATCAAGGTAGCCCCAGTAGCAAAATTGGCTGTGCTGATAAACGCGCTGCAGGACCTGCGAGTCACGCTGGCCCAATCCGGCGGCTTCCAGTAGCCCGGCCAACTGCAGCCAGTCGACGCCGTAGCGGTTCGGGTCGGTCACGATTTCCATGTTGACCTCGCTTAGCCAATCCGATCCAGATCGGCGGCGTATTGGCGGATCGCACGCTGGTAGCTGCTGATGTCGCTATGCGAGGAGGTTTCAGCCAGCAACAACAACAGGTCGGCTACCGCTTGCTTGGTTTCACCCAGGTTGTACAGCGTCATGGCGCGGAACAGGGTGAGTTCTTTGGCCTGCGGGAACTCGCTCAGCCCTTCGTCGAAGGCGGCCAGCGATTGGTGATACAGGCCGAGCGCCCGGTAGGTACTGCCCAGACCAAGCCAGGCCTCCTGCCGTTGCGTTGCCGACAAATTGCGCGTCAGTGCTGCGAGGTAACAGGGGATCGCCTGCTGCTCAAAGCCCTGAACGTCATACAGGCAAGCCAATTGGTAGTGCAGGGCGGCGTCTTCCGGTTGTTGCAGTAGCTGTTGTTGCGCCAGCTCGGTCGCTTCCTGATAGCGGCCCAACTCTTTTAATTGTTCGATGGTCAGCGTAGGGGACATCACATGGCCTTAGGTGAGTAGGGTTTTTGTACCTTTTGCACGCTACTACGGAAGAATTCATCGCACAAGGGGTATAGGCATTGCTGAAGGAAGGTTGGCCCCGCGATCCGGGGCCGGTTTTACTGTCAAAGTTGCCTTTTAGCCCGAGATACCCGGGCCTAGAGCACCGAGGGGCCATTATGGGACACATCCTTGTGTCCCACCCTGCGGGCCGACTGGAAGTCGTTCCAACTTGTTCCCGACAAGTTGGTCGGCAGCTAAAGCTGCTACGACCCCTTCGGCACGCTCTCCCTAATAACTGGCTTTTCAACGGGTTACTGTGGGCGATCAGAACTCGTGTTTGAGCGTCAGCATGAAGTTACGCGGCTCACCATAGTTGCGGGTACTGTAGAAATTAACCTGCGAGTAGTATTTCTGGTCGAAAACATTGTTCAGGTTAAGTTGCACCGCGGTTTGCGGCGTCAGCCTGTAACGCGCCATCGCATCGACCAGAACGTAAGACCCTTGCTCGGCTTTGCGATTGACCATTTCACCGTTCCTGGCACCGTTGACGTTGGCGTAAACGCTGCTCTGCCAGCGTGCGCCGCCGCCCAGCGTCAGGTCGCGCAAGGCCCCCGTCAGTTGGTAGGTGGTGAACAGGTTGATGCGGGTACGCGGCTGCTCGGTGTTGAGATCGACCTTATTTTTGTCCTTCAGTGAGAAGTGGGTAATGCCAAACTGTGCGTTCCAGCCCTGAGCCAGCTCGCCGTTCAGTTCGAACTCAACGCCTTTGCTGGTGGCGCCCTGGCTCTCATGATAGGTCTGTTGCAGCCAGTCCAGATTGGCGGTGTCTTCGTCCAGCACGCCCAGATTGTCTTGCGTGATGCGGAATGCCGACAGCGACAGGTTGAGCCGCTCATTCAACAGGGCCGCTTTGATGCCCACTTCCTTATTCACCCCTTCGATCGGCGCCAGGTAGTGGCCGCTGCTGTCGAGTAGATTCTGATCCTTGAAGATGTTGGTGTAGCTGGCATAGGCAGAGACCTGATCGGTCAGCTTATAGATCGTACCGACGAACGGAGTGACTTTATTCGCGGTGCTGGTGGTGGTGTTTTTAAAGCTATTGAAGCGAGCGCCGAGTATCAGATCCAGACGGTCGGTTACCGAGAAGTCAGCGCTGCTGTAGAAGCCGATTTGTCGCGTACGGTAATCCATTTGCGGCATTCTGTCTGACCACTCGGGTTCGCCCAGACCGCCATTCCAATCCAGCAGGCTGCCGCTAAACAGTTGTGAGGCGCTGGCGCTACGAGAGGTGCTGTAACTGTGCTGCCAGGCTGAAGAGCTGCCCACCACAAACTTGTGATTACGGCCCAACAGGCTGAAATCACCGTTCAGCTTCAGGTCTACCGCATGTTGATCCCGGTATCCTTCATAACGCCCGACATAAGGGGTTGAAGGTTTCACCGCCCAGGTATCCGGATCAATCAGCCCGCCAAGGCTCATTGCCATTTTGGCATCGAAGACCTGCCGACTGTGGGTGTAGTTGGCTACGCCTTTCCAGTCGTTCTCGAACTGGTGCTCCAGCGTAGCGAACTGGGTGCTGAGCGTGGTGTCCCAGCTTGACCAGTCAGAGGCACCGTTATAGTGGCGATCCCAATTGATCTCGCTGCCGTCGCTGAACCAGCCGGTCGGCAGTGCACCACCCCAGGTGGAGGCTTTAGGCCGGTTTTGTTGATAATCCGCCCCCAGGCGCAGCAGGGTATCGCTGTTCAGATCGGCTTCCAGCGTGCCGTAGATCACTCCTTTGCGTTCCTGATGTCTGTCCATAAACGAGTGGCTACGTTCGCCGGCGGCGGCGATGCGCACCCTGACGGTGCCTTCGTCATTGAGCGGTGTGCCGACATCGACCGTGGTGCGGTAGTGATCCCAGGAACCGGCGGAGAGTTCGACGCGGGCAAAAGGAGAAAGGCTGGACGCTTTCTTTCTGACCAGGTTGATGGCCGCGCCCGGATTACCGACGCCGTTCAGCAGACCGGCGGCCCCCCTGACGATCTCGACGTGATCCAGCGTGATCGAGTCAATTTCCGACTCGCCGCCGGAATAACCCGAATCAAAGAAGGTGGGAACACCGTCGTATTGATAGTTATCGACGCTAAAACCGCGGTAATTGAACGAGGAGCGTTCGCTGTCGTAGTTACTCTCGCTGACACCGGTGGACCAGCGCAGGATATCCTTTAGCGAATAAGCATTGATATCGTCAATTTGCTGGCGGGTGATGACCGCGACCGACTGCGGCGTATTCTTGATGCTCAGCGGCAAGCCGGTGGCGGTGTTCATTTGACTGGTGGTGTAGGAGCCGGTGTTTTCGGTACTGCCATCCTCGCTTAACGGCGAAGCGACCACCTCCAGGGTTTCTTCTTTCTGTGGGGAGGGGGCCTGCCCGGTCCCCGCCGCCTGTGCCACCATGACCGGCAGGCACAGCAGTACCCCGCCGGAAAGGCGGATCATAAAACTAGCCATGACCTGCCTCACAATCCGCCGAGATTAATCTTGAGCAGATAGTCCTGCTTTTTCTCCATCTCTTCCTTGGACTGCTTGATGCTGGCGAAGAGGCTATTGCCGTCGGCTGAAAGCGCCAGGCTGTTAGGCAAAGCGCGGGTGACGATGCTGTTTTTGACCTGGTAGCTGTTGCTGTCAACGATGCTGATGCGCTTGGCCTCGCGGTGAGTGATGTAGATCTCGCTGCGCGCCGGGTTGAACAGCACCGCCAGTGAGTTGATCACGTCAATCTGGTGCAGGATTTTGCCGCTGTTGATATCGACTACCAGCACGTTCGGCAGGTCGGGGTCGGTGAGGAAGACGCGACCGGTTTTGCTGTCCAGACTGATGTTAAGGAAGAAATGTCTCTTGGCGGGTTCTACCACCAGACGATTGAGGATCTGGTGGCTGCTGGTGTCCAGAGTAATCAGTTCGCCGCCGCCGTTAACGCAGTAGATACGGCCACGTTCGCTGTCCAGGGCAAGGCCGGTAGGGTATTCGCCGACGTCGCTCAGGGTGGCAATTTTTTCCCGCTTGGCGGTATCGATCACCCACAGCACGCCTTTCTTGGAAGTGCCAGAGACATACAAACGCTGATTTTTCTTATCAAGCACCATTTCACGCGTCGGGATGAATTGGTCTTCTTTCATGCTTTCACTGAGCTGGATGGTCGCGAGTTCTTTACCACTCTGGGTATCGAGCAGGGTGACGGAACCGTCCACGGTGTTACCGATGTACAGGACATGCCGTTCTTCATCCAGCGCGGTGGCGAAGGCACGACGTTGGGTAGTGATTTTCCCATCCGTGGCCAGCGTGGCTGGGTTGATACGGTAAACAATACCGCCGTTGTTGCCTTTGGCGAATGAAGGCGTAGAAGCGGCAAACAAGGTGTTGTTTTGACCATCAAATGCCAGTTCATACAGGCCGTATCCCACCGGTTTGGTCTGGAAATGGCTTTCTGGCAGCTCAGCGGCCAGCGTAGAGCAAGACAGCAGCAGCATGGCGGAGGTCAGTGCGCTGAAAGAGAAACCTTTGCCTGGGGTGGACAGGTGCAACTTCATATACATTCCTTTACATCAGTTTACGATTCAATGATGCTAATGATATTGATAATTAATATCAATATCATTTAATTAATCATGTGGGTGTGTGAGTTTTATTTATTGAAACATAAGGTATTTTATAAAATATCCATCATAATTTACGGCATTAACAGATCTTGTTTCCGGTTTGTTTAGTTAATGTAATGATTATCATTTCGTTTAAATGCGAAGAAATATCCGCTATATTCGCCAGCAACTGTTAAGAACTGTAAATAAAAATACCACCGACAGGGGCTATCCACCGGTGTGCAGAGTGGGCTGGAGAGAGCCATTCACCTCCTGCTGCGGTAGCCACTTTTTGGACGCTTTGCGGGTTACAACACCAATCGGAAACAGGTTTTATTAGGAATGGTTATGAGTGTTAAACAATTCATGGGAAAACGTAGCCGACTAGCCAGGGCTATGGCGCTGGCATTGATTATTGCCCCTCAGGCTTACGCGCAGGAAGGGGAGGCAGAACAGAAAAATAACGCCTCCCAGGAAGACCAACTGGTGGTCACCGCTTCCGGATTCAAGCAGAACAAGAAATACGCCCCGGCCAGCATTTCGGTTATCGATCACAAGGCGCTCGAGAAACAGAACAGCGGCGATGTGGCCGAAGCGGTTCAGGATATTTCGGGGGTGTCTGTCAGCAACGGTGCCGGCACTGAGGTGTCCGGCGACGTTATGATCCGCGGTATGGATTCGAGTTACACCTCGTTCATGGTCAACAGCATTAAGCAGAATACCGGCGAATCCCGTCCCTATGGCCAGAATGTTGGCACCGAAGCCGGCTTTTTACCGCCGTTGGCGGCCATCGATCGTATTGAGGTGATCCGCGGCCCGATGTCATCGCTGTACGGCTCGGACTCCATCGGTGGCGTGGTCAACGTCATCACCAAAAAACCGTTTGGCGTACGGGAGTGGATGGGCTCGATTGCCGCAAACAGTTTCCTGCAACAACATCAGGAGTTCGGTAATACCCAACAGACCAACCTGTTCCTTATGGGGCCGCTGGTACCCGATGTTCTGGGGCTTAGCCTGTCGGCGGATTACCTCGATCGGCGTGAGGACGAAAAACCCAACTCGTTCAGCAAGAACAACAAAAAGTCGCTCGATATGACGCTCGGTTTTGCCGCCAATGAGACCAACCTGTTCGACCTGAATCTGGTGAAAGGGGAGAAAAAACGCAGCCGGACGGAGAAAGGAGGTGGCACCCCTTGGGGCTGGGACTTTGATCGTGATGCCCTGAGCCTGACCCACTCGGGTTGGTATGCGGAAGATAGCATCGCCACCACCAGTTATTTTCAATACGAAAAAGGCGAGTCAACCTTCCACACCAGCACGCTGGCACCACAGCATATCCAGACCGAGAATTACGTGCTGAACAGCCAGGCCAAGCTAAGCCTGGGTGAACACAACCTGACTCTCGGCGCCAACTACAGCCGTGAAACGCTGAATGACGATTTCTATGCCGACAACAAACGGGCACCGGGCATCGATCCCGTCACGAAAATCTCGCGCGACGGCTGGGCGCTGTTCGCCGAAGGGCAGTGGAACATTGATGACTTCTCGCTGACCACCTCGGCACGTATGGATCGGGACAATTACTTTGGCACCCACATTAGCCCGAAACTTTACGGCAACTGGATCCTCGATTCAGCCTGGGCACTGAAGGGCGGCGTCTCTTCCGGCTATAAAAAACCGTCGCTGCGGGAAAACTCCGATCAATTCATTACGCCGCGTGGCAGCAACCCGCCTTATCCCTATCTGTCGGTGGGCAACAGCGAGTTGAAGCCGGAAACCAGCCTGAATACCGAACTGGGGCTGTACTGGAACAACAATCGCGATCTCTCCTTTGACGGCACGGTGTTTTATACCGACTTCAAGGACAAGATCGCGGAGGTGAATATCTGCGAGGCGAGTGCCAACCATCCTTGCGTGGTGAACGGTTATAACGCCGAATCGATCGATAAGTATTTCAATATTGGCAAGGCCAATGTTTACGGTGTCGAACTTAACGCAGATTGGCAGGCGACAGACAGTCTGAATCTCAGCGCCAACTACACCTTCAACAAGAGCGAGCAGAAAAACGGCGTCAATAAGGGCTATGCGCTAAATGACTTCCCAAAACACATGGCCAACTTATCCGCCAAGTGGGCGGCTGCATCGGCGCTGGACGTCTGGTCCAAAGTCAATTATCGCAGTCGCAACGAGGAGACCGGCGACCATACCCGCTACGGTGCTTATGCCTTGCTGGACGCCGGGGTGATTTACCACTTCGACAAGCACACCCAGGTGATGGCGGGCGTGTATAACATTTTCGATAGTGCGCCAAAACGCACCACCAGTTGGGGGGAATATCCGCAGCTGGAGGGCCGTCGTTATAACCTCGGCTTACGCGTCGATTTCTAAGTTTTGCTGAGTCAATAGCCCGGCAGCTTGCTAACAACGGCCGGGTTAGATCTTTTCTGCATTGGCTTGGACGGATTAAGATCGGAAGGGAATAGCCGGGATTATCGATTGATCAGATAAATACGAAAATGTGCACTATCCCCGGTTTTCGCGGCTGGCATCGTTCCCAATCCCCTTCACTTGCTCAGAAAACAGGCGTAGAATTCGCTTCGTCTATTAATTGAGGTTGTAAATTATTATGGTTGATCGTGAGTTAGGAAACTGGAAAGACTTCATCGAAGAGATGTTAGGTAACTGACACTGCGTTGAGGCTGAAAACAAGGTTGGTTGATTTGTCCGTGATTGAAGCACCTTGGGAACGAGACGCTCGTTCGAGATAAAGCAGCATCGGTTTCCCGACGCTGCTTTTTTTTGCCTGCTATTCTGCGCTGTCTTGCGGTTTGGCCGCTCTGGAGGGTTTGCCCGGGAAGCGGCGACGAACCAGCACAAAGAACAGCGGTACGAAGAATATCGCCAGCAGGGTAGCGGAAATCATACCGCCCATCACGCCGGTGCCTACTGCATGCTGGCTGCCTGAGCCGGCACCGCTGCTGATGGTCATCGGCAGTACGCCGAAGATAAACGCCAGTGAGGTCATCAGAATTGGCCGCAGACGCATGCGCGAGGCTTCCAGCGTCGCTGACATCAAATCCTGACCTTTATGATTCAGCTCGTTGGCGAACTCGACGATCAAAATGGCGTTTTTCGCCGACAGCCCAATGATGGTCAGCATCCCCACCTGGAAGTACACGTCATTCTCCAGCCCACGCAGCCAGGTCGCGGCCACGGCACCAATCAGCCCTAGGGGCACCACCAGCATCACCGAGAACGGAATCGACCAGCTCTCATACAGCGCGGCCAGGCACAGGAACACCACCAGCAGCGAGATGGCGTACAGCGCCGGTGCCTGAGAGCCGGACAGGCGTTCCTGATAGGACATGGCAGTCCATTCCAGGCCGAAGCCGGTTGGCAGCTGGCTGACAAGCTTCTCCATTTCGACCATCGCGGTACCGCTGCTGATGCCTTCTGCCGCCTCACCAACAATCTCCAGCGCCGAGCTGCCGTTATAGCGTTCCAGACGTGGGGAACCGTATTCCCAATGGGAGGTGGCGAAGGCGCTGAACGGCACCATGCCGCCCGCGCTGTTGCGTACGAACCATTTATCGATGTCGCCAGGCAACATGCGGAACGGTGCGGCAGCCTGCACGTAAACTTTTTTCACCCGACCACGGTCGACGAAGTCGTTGACGTAGGTTGACCCCCAGGCGGTCGACAGCGTGTTGTTGATGTCATCAATAGAAACACCCAGCGTCTGTGCCTTGCGTTGGTCAATATCAATCTGTAGTTGCGGGCTGTCATCCAGGCCATTGTGGCGTACCCGGGACAGCAGGGGATTGGCGGCGGCCAGTTGCAACAGTTGATCGCGCGCTGCCATCAGTTTTTCGTGACCCAGCCCGGCGTGATCCTCCAGCTCCATATCGAAACCGGAAGAGTTGCCCAGACCGGTGATCGCCGGTGGGCTGCTGGCAATTACCCGTGCCTCGTTAATCTTGTTAAATTCCTGGGTGGCACGATTGATGATATCGAAAGAGCTGTTGGCACCCGAGGTACGCAGATCCCAGTCTTTCAACCGAATAAACATACGCGCCACGTTTTGCCCGTTACCGCCAGGCCCGGCGCCGATGGTGGAAAACACCGACAGCACGTCCTGCTTCTCTTGGGTCAGGAAGTAATGCTCAACTTTTTCCACCACTTTGGTGGTTTGCTGCAGGGTAGAACCCGCCGGTAATTGCACCTGTACGGTAAACACCCCACGGTCTTCCTGCGGCAGGAACGAGGTTGGCAGCTTGATAAACAGCAACGCCATGCCCCCCAACAGCAGCAGGTAAATCACCATATAGCGTACGCTGGAGTGCAGCACCCGAGCCACGCCGCGCTCATAGCGATCGGCGTTGCGGTTGAACATGCGGTTGAACCAGCCGAAGAAGCCGCGTTTACCGTGATGGTGGCCTTTGGCGATCGGTTTGAGCAGGGTCGCGCACAGGGCAGGGGTCAGGATCATCGCCACCAGCACGGACAGCACCATGGCAGAAACAATGGTGATCGAAAACTGGCGGTAGATGGCACCGGTGGTACCACCGAAGAACGCCATCGGGATAAACACCGCCGACAGCACCATGGCGATACCGACCAGCGCACTCTGGATCTGCCCCATGGATTTGCGGGTGGCATCTCGGGGCGATAGCCCTTCTTCGCTCATCACGCGTTCGACGTTTTCCACCACCACGATAGCGTCATCCACCAGCAGCCCGATGGCCAGCACCATGGCGAACATGGTCAGGGTATTGATACTGAATCCGCAGGCCGAAAGAATGGCGAAGGTACCCATCAGCACCACCGGCACGGCAATGGTCGGGATCAGGGTGGCGCGGAAATTTTGCAGGAACAGATACATCACCAGGAACACCAGCAGAATGGCTTCCAGCAGGGTTTTTACCACGTCTTTGATTGAGGCTTTAACGAACGGCGTGGTTTCATAGGCGACTTTCGCCTCCAGTCCGTGCGGGAAATACTGCGACAGCTCAGCGATTTTATCTTTCACCAACTGGTCGGTTTGCAGCTCGTTGGCACCGGAGGCCAGTTTGATGTTCATGCCGGCGGCCTGCAAGCCGTTATAGCGACTGAGGAAGTTATAGTTTTCGCCGCCCAGTTCGATGGTGGAAACATCGCCGAGCGTCACCAGAGAGCCATCCTGATTGACCCGCAGGGTGATTTTTCGGAACTGTTCCGGCGTCTGTAGCTGAGACTGGGCGTTGATGGTGGCGTTGAGCGCCTGTTTATCAACGGATGGCGAGCCCCCAAGCTGGCCGACCGCCACCTGCGCATTCTGTGATTGGATGGCGGTGACTACGTCCTGGGTGGTGAGCTGGTAGCTGTTGAGCTTGTTGGGGTCAAGCCAGATACGCATGGCGTATTGTGAGCCGTAAACGTCCATGCTGCCCACGCCGTTGATGCGGCTGAGCGGATCCTGCAGGTTGGAAACGATGTAATCGGCAATGTCCTGTTTGTCCATACTGCCGTCGGTGGAGACAAAGGCCACCATCATCAGCGTGGTGTCACCAGATTTAGAAACCGTCACGCCCTGGGTCTGTACGGCCTGCGGCAACCGCTTAATTGCCGCCTGCAGCTGGTTTTGCACCTGCTGCATTGCCTCGTTGGGATCGGTACCGGCTTCAAAGGTCAGCGTCACCGTGGCTTGCCCGGTATTGGTACTCTGCGACGACATGTACATCATGTTGTCCAGGCCGGTCATGTTCTGTTCGATAATCTGGGTGACGGTGTTTTCCAGCGTTTGCGCCGAGGCCCCGGGGTAAGTGGCGCTAATGCGCACGTTCGGCGGCGCCAGGTTCGGGTACTGTTCCACCGGTAAGGAAGAAATCGCCAAAGCGCCGGTCAGGCAAAGAATAATTGCCAGAACCCAGGCGAAAATCGGGCGATCAATAAAAAAATTGGCCATGCAGCGCGAACCTCGTTATGACTTGTTCTATCTTTAAGACGCATCGGAATTGCGTTCATCAGCGGCTGGGAAGGATTCCGGCGCTTATGCACTTTACTCGGGAAGGGGGAGTAAAGCGTGGAGAAAAAAAGGAGATAATGTAAATAACGGTAGTAGAAACCTGCAATGGTGCCGCTATTGTCGTTAAAAAAGCCATTAAGACAATTTTATTACTATCAAGGGCCTGACCGTTCAGGAATCACGGGAAATCATCAGGACTCATATAATGCAGGAGCAAGGCATGGAAATTAACCCGGTATTTGCCCGTCGTCTTTATCTGTGCTGGTTGATCAGCCACAGCGAACGGCCCAATGTTCCACGTCTGATGGAGTTGACCGGCTGGCCGCGCCGTACCCTGCAAGACGTGTTGAAAGCCTTGCCAGGCCTGGGAGTGGAGCTGCAGTTTGTTCAGCAGGGCGTACGTAATAACGACGGTTTCTACCAGTTGGAAAATTGGGGGCCGATCAACAAGGGCTGGGTTAACCAGCATCATCAGACGCTGCTCGCCGCGATTGAATAAAGCTTCCCCGGCGTGCCGGGGAAGTATTAATGACTCTTGTGCTCCAGATACATCACCGTGGCCGCCACGCGTGAACGCACGTCCAGCTTGCGCAGCATGTTGCGGATATGCACTTTTACCGTCTCTTCAGAAATGTGCAGTTGCGCCGCTACCTGTTTATTAGACAGGCCGCGCGCCACTTCCTGCAGCACGTCCAGCTCGCGTTCGGTCAGTTCGGCAAAGGGATCGTGCTGTTCGCTGCGGGATGAAAGATAGTCCGCCACCGCGTCGCTGATCACGTTCTGTCCTTCCGCCGCTGCGCGAATGTGTTCCAGCAACTGTTCCGGCTCGCTGTCTTTCAGCAGGTAGCCGTCGGCACCGGCGTCGATCAACGCATACACGTCGTTGCGTGAGTCTGACACCGTCAGCACGATGATGCGGGCATCCACGCCTTCATTACGCAGCGCTTTCAGCGTGTCCAGACCGGACAAACCTTTCATATTCAGATCGAGCAGAATAACGTCCGGCGCGTGTTGCAGCGCCAGCGTAATGGCTTCGTTGCCGTTACTGGCTTCGGCCAGCACGGTAAACAGCGGATCCAGCCCCAGCAGTTGTTTGATGCCGCGGCGCATCAGCGGGTGGTCGTCGACGATCATCACTCGGTAATTCTTCATCACCATGAAATATGCTCCCTGTAGCGAGTAAAGCCACTCAAACGCGCTGTGCAGCACGCTTCACAGTGGGACAGACTCTTATAAAATAGTGGCAATTGACGCCACAAACATCCTGAAATGACCGTTAGACTTCGCTAAACCGTAACGAAGGGTGAACAGTCCTGATTTTATGACGGGAATGTCAGGCGGACTTCCGTGCCGTCCGGCTCACCCCGCTGGATGCGCAGCGTTCCTCCCAGTCGCGCAGCGCGTTCGCTCATGATGGTCAGGCCATAGTGACCTTCGGGTTCATTCAGGCTGGCGATGCCGCAGCCGTCGTCAGCAATGCTGATACTGTTATCCCCTTCGGCCGTCATTTCGCAGCGAATCACGATTTCCTGTGCTTCGGCATGTTTGATGGCGTTGAGCACCGCTTCGCGCACAATCTGCAGCGCATGCACCTGCTGCTGGGCGTTGAGCGCCTGGGAAGAAAGCCGACAGTGTAACTGAATCCGCGCGCCGGTAAGAACCTTTAATGGTGCCAGCAACTGCTGCAGCGCGGTGTTCAAATCGGCCTCCTGAATATTGAGGCGGAAGGTAGTCAGCAACTCGCGCAGCTGACGATAGGCATCGGCCAGCGCCTGGTCAAAATCGGTAATGATCTCTTGGGCTTCAGGGGCACTGCCTGCCAGTTTGCGCTTGAGCAGGGTTAACTGAATACGCAGGAATGACAGCGCCTGTGCCAGAGAGTCGTGCAGCTCCCGGGCGATAGTGGCGCGTTCTTCCATCAGCAAGAATTGCATATGCTGTTTCTGCGCCCGGTTAAAATAAACCCCACGACTCAGCATGTTGGCCACGCTTTGCATCAGATGCGGATGTGGTGGATGCTCCTGATGCTGCCAGCTCAGTTCACCCAGCGGTTTGTCGCCCTGGATGATGGTCAACGATTGCCATGCCAGCGTTGGCGAAGGGCTACCGCTGTGCAATTGCCATTCGCTGAGGTTGTCCGCCACGTTTAGCCGGATGCAGTGCAAATCTTCGCTTTGGCGCACGATATGCAAGATTTTTTCGAATGCCTGTTGGTCTATCTGCCGCACGCTCAACGCTTGTGAGCAGTTGTACAGCACCTCCAGCGTCTTGTTCGCTTGTTGCAGTCGCTGGGTTTTTACCTGCACTTTCTGCTCCAGCGACTGATATAACTTGGCCAGGTCGCCCGACATGGCGGTAAAGGCCTGCGACAGTACCCCGAGTTCGTTCGGCAGAGCGGTATCCAGCGGCGGGTGGTTAAAGTCCCGCTGTTGCACGCGTTGGCTGGCATCCACCAGGTGCTTCAACGGGGCCACGACCTGACGGCGCATAAAACGGATGCAAAACAGCACCAGGCCGATGATGGCGATAAAGCCCAGCACGCTGATGGCCGCCACGATGGTCAGTTTCAGCTCGGAATAACGCTGTAGCGCCAACACAAAATGGTCAATCTGGTTAACATAGCCGGCGATATTGGCCTGATAGTCGGCCGACTGGCCGGCCTGGATCTGCAGTGCCAGCGGTTGCCAGGCATGCTGCAGCGCCAGATACTTTTCCCGCACTTCCGCAGGCACGTAAAAACGGTCCAGCTTTTGTAATGCCGGGGCTTGCAGCGATTGCTGATACTGCAACAGGTGCTGTTCCAGCTCCGGAGCCGCACGGGTGAGATCGTAAGCCAGTCGGTAGCTCTGCATGCGCAGCGAACCGGCAATGTTGACCGCTTCGGCATCGCGCAGGCTGTCAGCAACGGTGGTCAGCGCCAGCCCGGTGGAGAGCACGGACAAAATTACAATGCAAAACAGCGCCTTGGCCAGGCTGCTGGTCACTGAACGTTTAACAAGCAATCATGCATCCTTTTCTGCTGGGCGATGAGCATCGCCGGGTTTCATTCGAAAGCAAAATTATAAGTTTTGCAACTAAAATGCGCTGCGTTTTGCATTAAGTTGGTCTGCATCACCACAAAATGCAGACGCTATATAATCAACTAGATAGCGTCTGGCTGGCGTTCCTGTGGCCGGTAACCCATTGAAAGCGGAAATAGATTGATCTGGCGCAAGCTACCCCCGCATTTACCCATTTAGGGTAATTATATACCCCCAGCGATCCCCTTATCTTACCCCCGTCTTTCTCAGGGTTTATTCCTGTCGTCTTTCACGTTATGGCGGCAACGGGAAATTCCCTGGCAATGACTACAATAACAATACAAAAACAGGTTCTATTTCACGCGATGGCGTGTTTGCAATGTCGAGGAAAACCGTATGACCGTATTGTCACGGCGCAAACTGCTCGGTGGACAATGGCGTCAGCCAACCGCAGCGATCCGCCCCCCGTGGTCGCTGCAAGAATCCCTTTTTATTGCCGGTTGCACTCGCTGCCAGGCCTGCGTTCGCGCTTGCGAAACCGGGGTGCTGATCGGCGGCAGCGGCGGTTTTCCCGAAATTGATTTCCAGCGAGCGGAATGCACGTTTTGCGGGCTCTGCGTGCAGGCCTGCGAGGAACCGCTATTTCGCCCGTTGGCAGACACTCCCTGGCGGCAACATGCGGTATTCGGTAGCGCCTGTCTGGCGCAGCGGGGTGTGGAATGTCGCAGTTGCCAGGATAGCTGTGAGACTCAGGCGATCCGCTTTCGGCCTCGTCTGGGCGAAATGGCGCAGCCGATGCTGGACATTGCGGCCTGCAATGGCTGTGGCGCCTGTGTCGCCGGTTGTCCGGCCGACGCCGTCACCTTAACCCGGAGCGAAAATAATAATGAATAGCGAATGGCACGTCAGCGGGCTGGTAGTGCAGGCGCGACCGGAAAAAATTCCACGACTGATAACCGCCTTGCTGGCGATAACGGACACGGAAATCCCGGCGCAGGATCCGCAGCACGGCAAGCTGGTGGTAGTGATGCAGGCGGCTTGCTCTCATCAACTGCTGGAAAAAATTGAGTCGGTACGCAATCTGGATGGCGTGCTGGCTGTATCGCTGGTTTATCACCAGCAGGACACTCAAGGTGAGGTAACGCCATGAAACTCAGTCGTCGAGACTTCATGAAAGCAAACGCCGCGGTAGCCGCTGCGGCAGCCGCCGGGCTGACTATTCCTACGGTGGCGCAGGCAGTGGCCAGCAGCGCTGACGCTATCAAATGGGACAAAGCGCCCTGTCGTTTCTGCGGTACCGGCTGTGGCGTGCTGGTTGGCACCCAGAATGGCCGTATTGTTGCTTCACAGGGCGATCCGGATGCGGCGGTCAACCGTGGGTTGAGCTGCATCAAAGGCTATTTCCTGCCAAAGATCATGTACGGCAAAGATCGTCTGACCCAGCCACTACTGCGCATGAAAGACGGCCAGTACCACAAAGAAGGCGAGTTTACGCCGGTCAGCTGGAAGCAGGCGTTCGACATCATGGCCGAGAAGTTCAAGCAGGCCCTGAAAGAGAAGGGCCCAGACGCGGTTGGCATGTTCGGCTCCGGCCAGTGGACGGTGTGGGAAGGTTATGCTGCCGCCAAACTGCTGAAAGCCGGCCTGCGCTCCAATAACCTGGATCCGAACGCTCGGCACTGTATGGCGTCAGCGGTGGTGGGCTTTATGCGTACCTTCGGCATGGACGAACCTATGGGTTGCTATGACGATATCGAGCAGGCCGACGCCTTCGTGCTGTGGGGCTCCAACATGGCGGAAATGCACCCGATCCTGTGGTCGCGCATTACCGACCGCCGCCTGAGCAACGAGAAAGTCAATGTATCGGTGCTGTCGACCTTCGAGCATCGCAGCTTCGAACTGGCGGATAACGGCATGGTGTTCACGCCGCAGACCGATCTGGCGATCATGAATTACATCGCCAATTACATCATTCAAAACAACGCAGTGGATCAGGACTTCCTGAATCGGCACGTTAACTTCCGCCGTGGGGCGACGGATATCGGCTACGGTCTGCGTCCGACTAACCCATTGGAAAAAACGGCGAAAAACCCGGGCAGCGACGCTTCGGATCCGATGAGCTTCGAGGAATACAAGGCCTTCGTGGCGGAGTACACGCTGGAAAAAACGGCGAAAATGAGCGGCGTGCCGGAAGACCAACTGGAAGCGCTGGCGAAGCTGTATGCCGATCCGAACATCAAGGTGGTGTCGTACTGGACCATGGGCTTTAACCAGCACACGCGCGGCGTGTGGGCTAATAACCTGTGTTACAACCTGCATTTGTTAACCGGCAAGATTTCCAAACCGGGTTGTGGACCTTTCTCACTGACCGGCCAACCTTCCGCCTGCGGTACCGCGCGTGAGGTGGGCACCTTTGCTCACCGTCTGCCGGCCGACATGGTGGTCACCAACGAAAAACACCGTCAGACAGCCGAACAGAAATGGCAACTGCCGGCCGGCACCATCCCGGCTAAAGTCGGGCTGCATGCTGTAGCGCAGGACCGTGCGCTGAAAGACGGCACGCTGAACGCCTACTGGGTGATGTGCAACAACAACATGCAGGCCGGGCCGAACATCAATGAAGACCGCATGCCGGGCTGGCGCGATGCGCGCAACTTTGTGGTGGTGTCGGATCCTTACCCGACCGTCAGTGCGCTGGCTGCCGATCTGATCCTGCCGACAGCTATGTGGGTGGAGAAAGAGGGCGCTTACGGCAATGCGGAGCGCCGCACCCAGTTCTGGCGCCAGCAGGTGAAAGCACCGGGCGAGGCCAAATCTGACCTATGGCAACTGGTGGAGTTCTCCAGGCGCTTTAAGGTAGAAGAAGTCTGGCCGGAGGAACTACTGGCACAGAAACCGGAATATCGCGGCAAAACGCTGTACGACGTGCTGTTTGCCAATGGTGAGGTCAACAAATACCCGCTGACTGAAATCCCGGTGGACCAACTGAACGACGAGGCACGCGACTTCGGTTTCTATCTGCAAAAAGGGCTGTTTGAAGAGTATGCCGGTTTTGGGCGCGGTCATGGCCACGATCTGGCGCCTTTCGATAGCTACCATCAGGCTCGCGGTCTGCGCTGGCCAGTGGTGGAGGGCAAAGAGACGCTGTGGCGTTATCGCGAAGGTACCGACCCTTATGTGAAAGCCGGGGAAGAAGTGCGTTTCTACGGCAAGCCTGACGGCAAGGCGGTGATCTTCGCACTGCCGTTCGAACCAGCGGCGGAAAGCCCGGATAGCGAATACGACCTTTGGTTATCCACCGGTCGGGTGCTGGAACATTGGCATACCGGTTCGATGACCCGCCGGGTGCCGGAGCTGCATCGGGCCTTCCCGGAGGCGGTGCTGTTTATTCATCCGCTGGATGCCAAAAGCCGCAACCTGCGCCGTGGTGAGAAGGTCAAGGTGCTGTCGCGCCGTGGCGAATTGATCAGCAGGGTCGAAACCCGTGGCCGTAACCGTCCGCCAAGGGGGCTGGTGTATATGCCGTTCTTTGATGCGGCGCAGCTGGTCAATAACCTGACGCTGGACGCTACCGATCCGCTTTCCAAGGAAGTCGACTTCAAGAAATGTGCGGTGAAATTGCAGAAGGTGTGAGGCGGACGAATTGCGCGATGAACACCCGATTTTATTACCTGGGAGCCAAATAAAAATGAAAAGCCCTGTTGTGAAAAAGATGCTTGCCCTGTGGGTGACCCTGTTGTCGCTGGCCTTCGCCGGTCTGGCGTTTGCTGCTGGTGATGTCGATCTCAGTAAGTCCCCTGAAGTGTCCGGCACTGTCAGCGGGCCGATCTCGATGCCGAAACAGCAGGAACGGATGGCGCTGAACTACGTTAATCAGCCACCGATGATCCCGCACAGCGTTGATGGTTATCAGATCAGCAAGAACACCAACCGCTGCCTGCAGTGCCACGGCGTGGAACATTACCGTACCACCGGTGCGCCGCGTATCAGTCCGACGCATTTTATGGACCGGGACGGCAAGGTGTTGAGTGAAGTCGCACCGCGTCGTTATTTCTGTCTGCAATGTCACGTACCGCAAACCGACGCGGCGCCGATTGTCGGCAATGATTTCCAGCCCATGCCGGGCTTTGGGCACTAAGCGGGGGAGCTATGAGCGAAGACCAACACACCACCACTGAAAAAAAGCCCGGTCGGCTGCTGCGGTTATGGCGCTGGTGGCGCAGGCCTAGTCGTCTGGCGCTGGGTACGTTGCTGTTGCTGGGTTTTGGTGCCGGCATCATCTTCTGGGGCGGTTTCAATACCGGCATGGAGGCGGCGAATACCGAGCAGTTCTGTATCGGCTGTCATGAAATGCGCGAAAACGTCTATGAAGAATACATGGGCACGGTGCATTACAACAACCGCAGTGGCGTGCGTGCGACCTGTCCGGATTGTCACGTGCCCCATGAGTGGGGGCCGAAAATGCTGCGTAAGATCAAGGCCAGCAAAGAGTTGTATGCCAAAGCGTTCGGGTTGATCGACACGCCGCAGAAATTTGATCAGCACCGGCTGGCGATGGCGAGCAACGAATGGGCTCGCATGAAGGCTAACGACTCGCAAGAGTGCCGCAACTGCCATAATTTTGAGTATATGGACTTTACCGCGCAGAAAACCGTGGCGGCGAAGATGCACGACAAGGCGATAACCGAAGGCAAAACCTGTATCGATTGCCACAAGGGGATCGCCCACAAGCTGCCGGATATGCGCGACGTGCCTAACGGCTTCTAAATGCTTTTGGTGGTAAAAACCCCGTAGTTCTTGATGGGCTGCGGGGTTTTTTGTTGCAAATCCTTTGTCACTTCGGCCCCTAATCGCGGTATCCTTTTTGCGTTTCAGCTAACGGAAAAGAAGAAGGGTTCATGTCAGCGAAAATTGAAAATGTGAAAAAAGAGCTGTTGTCGGATAACTGGTATGTGTTGCACAAATATACTTTTGATCTGAAGCGCAAGGATGGCGGTTCCGTTCAGCAGATGCGTGAAGTCTACGATCGTGGTAACGGCGCAACCATTTTGTTGTATAACCGCGCCAAGGGCACGGTGGTGCTGACCAATCAATTCCGTATGCCGACCTACGTTAACGGCAATGACAGTGGCATGTTGCTGGAGGCCTGTGCGGGCCTGCTGGATGCTGATTCACCGGAGCAGTGCGCGCGCCGTGAAGCGGTGGAAGAAACCGGTTTTCAGGTTGGCGAGGTGAAGAAGATTTTCGAAGCCTACATGTCACCGGGCGGTGTGACCGAGATCATCCATTTCTTTATTGCCGAATACCATGACGACGAACGCCATGCATCCGGCGGTGGTATCGAAGACGAAGATATTGAAGTGGTGGAACTGCCGTTTACCGAGGCGGTGGCCATGATCGCCGACGGGCGAATGAAAGACGGCAAGACCATTATGCTGCTGCAGTACCTGCAAATTCATCAGATTATGGGCTGAGACAGGCTATTCATCTCGCCGTTCACCGGCGAGATGAATTCAATCTTGGTTAGCCGTGCTTGTGGGCATTAGGCGGGGGCGTCGGTTTTTTTTTCGCCATTGTCGGCATGTACAATGAATGACAGAGCCGGTTATTGTTTAATTGCTTGCTTCTCCTTAGCTCGCCCGGCGTGGTTTTTAACTGTTTCTTGAATATCCGGGTAAAAACCTGCTGAGAGTCAAAACCATAGTCTAATGCGATATCCATGATTTTTCTGTCGGTGAACCTCAGTGCGATCGCCGCCTCGGTGATTCTCCGCATTCTGATATATTGGGCAAGGGTCAGCCCGGCATGTAACTTGAAAAGCCGTTGAATATGGAATCTGCTGTAGCCGGATTTCTTTGCAATGGTCTTTATATCCAACTCTGCGCCCAAATTGTTTTCTATCCATTTAAGCATGTCATTAATAAAAATCTGCATATTAATTGCCATGAAAACTCCTTTTATCGCATCGGCTTTTTGGGCGTTCATACTCTGATAGGTGGGAAATGGTCTCTGATTTATAAAATAATGCTGACAGTGAGTGGGATTAGCTCTTGATGTCATACATGGCTAGAGGGAAATATGCCGTCGAACAGGAGATCGATTTCAATGGGGGTTAACAAGGAGGCAATATCGGCGCCGTTGACATACCAGTAGGACAGGGAGTGGAAACTGTTCTCTTTGAACATGGCGTCCAGGGTGCTGGTAGCGATAGTTATCGGGACGTAAACCAGGTTGTTTTTTATTATGGCGTGTAGCTTATGTTGCCCTAAAATCAAACCCAGCTTGAACGCATAGTGAATGATGGCGTCTGAATTGGCGCAGAGCAGGCGCTGCAGGTTAATCACCATAATGTCATGCGAGATAACCTTCACAATAACGGAGTTTTTCGTCTCCTCATCCCAGATTAAAATGTCGCCATCCACCAGCATGCTGTTTGGTGGCATAAACACGGCCAGTCTCAGCCCATCATGAGTGGATTTTTGATGACATTCTTCTTCCAACTGTGCGGGGCTCAGAATGAGGTAGTCTGGCGAGGTTCCGCGAATTTTATCTTGCCATTCTTTGTGCTGGTTTATGTTTCCAAGTGTTTCGCTGATAATAATCATGGCGCCTCCATTATTTCGATTATAAATATCCATGCGTAGCTATTTCTGTTTATTTCAAATGCGGAAGGAAACGCTTTTTTTGTTTTATATCTTTTAGGCTTTACAGTGAGAATGAAAATTACACGCTATGTTCGCATCGTTCAATCTATTAATTTTTATCTTTTGATCGGTTAAATCTATCGGTGCTATCGATCAAAAAATAAGTATCAATAGTTTATAGCTATTGTTTTTTGTTGGCTTTATGTATAACTAAATGATTGTATTGATTGTTTTGCTTTTGTATTTTGACGTGACTGGCTTATTCCAGGAGGTATTGGTTCATTGGTCATGTGAGGCGATTATTAATATGCTATTTTGCAATAAAAATAATGGCATTAAAAATCAATAAATATCGTATAAACTGATTTCTTAATAAAACTATCGCGGGTGTTATTTCATTCTCATTATGTCTCCAGGCGGGGTTTGACGTCATTTAAAATAAATAAAAGGTATAAGCTACCTGTTTGTAGTTAACTCAATCGAGGGGGAATATAAGATTTAAAAAGAGTCTCAGCCAGAACGAAAAAGCCCGGCAATTTGCCGGGCTCGGGTAAAGCGATGCAATACGGCTTATTTCAGCAGTGCCTGCGCCTTGGCCACCACGTTTTCCACGGTGAAACCAAACTCTTTGAACAGTTGCTCAGCCGGTGCTGACTCGCCGAAGCTGGTCATGCCCACGATGGCGCCGTTCAGGCCCACATACTTGTACCAGTAGTCTGCGATACCCGCTTCCACCGCCACGCGTGCGCTCACCGCCGCCGGCAGCACGGATTCACGGTAGGCCGCATCCTGCTTGTCGAACGCGTCGGTAGATGGCATGGAAACCACGCGCACCTTACGGCCCGCTGCGGTCAGCTGGTCTGCCGCTTCCACGGTGATGCCCACTTCCGAACCGGTGGCAATCAGGATCACGTCCGGCGTACCGGCGCAGTCCTTCAGCACATAACCACCACGGTAGGCGTTAGCCAGTTGCTCTGCGGTACGTGGCTGCTGAGTCAGGTTCTGACGCGAGAAAATCAGCGTGGTCGGGCCGTCGTTGCGCTCGATACCGTACTGCCAGGCAATCGCCGATTCCACCTGGTCACACGGACGCCAGGTGCTCATGTTCGGGGTCACGCGCAGGCTGGCAATCTGCTCAACCGGCTGGTGCGTCGGGCCGTCTTCGCCCAGACCGATGGAGTCATGGGTGTAGACAAACACGTTGCGGATTTTCATCAGCGCCGCCATACGTACTGCATTACGGGCGTATTCCACGAACATCAGGAAGGTCGCCGAGTACGGCAGGAAGCCGCCGTGCAGCGCGATACCGTTGGTGATGGCGGTCATGCCGAACTCGCGCACGCCGTAGTGGATGTAGTTACCCGCCAGGTCTTCGTTGAGTGGCCTGGAGCCGGACCACATGGTCAGGTTGCTCGGTGCCAGGTCAGCGGAGCCGCCGAGGAATTCCGGCAGCACCTTGCCGAAGGTTTCCAGCGCGTTCTGTGAGGCCTTGCGGCTGGCGATGTTGGCCGGGTTGGCCTGCAGTTTTTCAACGAACGCCTTGGCGTCGGCTTTCCAGTTGGCCGGCAGTTCACCGTTCACACGGCGTTTGAACTCGGCAGCCAGTTCCGGGAAGGCTTTGGCGTAGGCGGCGAACTTGTCGTTCCAGGCCGCTTCCTTGGCTTTACCGGCTTCTTTGGCGTCCCACTGGGCATAGATGTCCTGCGGGATTTCGAAGGCGGCGTATTTCCAGCCCAGGGCTTCACGGGTGGCAGCCACTTCGGCCGCACCCAGCGCCGCGCCGTGCACGTCGTGGGTACCGGCCTTGTTCGGGGAACCGAAACCAATCACGGTTTTGCACATCAGCAGGGACGGCTTGTCGGTCACCTTGCGGGCTTCTTCAATCGCGGCCTTGATGGCATCCGGGTTGTGACCGTCAACGTGACGCACCACGTGCCAGCCGTAGGCTTCAAAGCGCTCGGCGGTATCGTCGGTGAACCAGCCTTCGACGTGACCGTCGATGGAGATGCCGTTGTCATCGTAGAACGCGGTCAGTTTGCCGAGCTTGAGGGTACCGGCCAGCGAACAGACTTCGTGGGAGATGCCTTCCATCATGCAGCCGTCGCCCATAAAGGCGTAGGTGTGGTGGTCGACCACGTCATGACCCGGGCGGTTGAACTGCGCGCCCAGGGTGCGTTCGGCAATAGCGAAACCGACGGCGTTGGCGATGCCCTGACCCAGTGGGCCGGTGGTGGTTTCCACGCCCGGGGTGTAGCCGTATTCCGGGTGGCCCGGGGTTTTGGAGTGCAGCTGGCGGAAGTTTTCCAGCTCGCTCATCGGCAGGTCGTAGCCGGTGAGGTGCAACAGGCTGTAAATCAGCATGGAGCCGTGGCCGTTGGAAAGGACGAAGCGGTCACGGTCAGCCCAGTGCGGGTTGGTCGGGTTGTGGTTCATGTAGTCACGCCACAGGACTTCGGCGATGTCCGCCATGCCCATAGGTGCACCCGGGTGGCCGGAATTTGCTTTTTGTACGGCGTCCATGCTGAGTGCGCGGATGGCGTTGGCAAGCTCTTTACGAGAGGACATGTTTTACTCCAGGTCGGATTAAAAAATCAGTCAAGTTTTCTATTTTCTCAGACTCAGCATTAAAACGGCAATCCCTAATGCCAAATGAGAGCGAGTTCACAACTTATTAGCACAATTGGTCGGTTTTTCGGAATAACACTATTTTCCCAATCGCCAGCGTACACTAGTCTCAGGCGGCAAGTTTCCCCTAAATTAAAATGGCACGACCCCCTTGTTACTATCACAGGAAGATGGCTTTATGAAAATTCGTACCTCTTTGATTGCATTAAGCATTGCCACCTTGGTAAGCGGCTGTCAAAACCTGAATACCGATACCCTGATGCAGTCTGGTGCACAGGCGTTTCAGGCGGCGACATTAAGCAATGACGACGTAAAAACCCTGAGTGATAAATCCTGTGCAGAGATGGACAGCAAGGCACAAATCGCGCCGGCTGACAGCACCTATGCCAAGCGCCTGAACAAAATCTCTGCCGCACTGGGGGATAATATCAACGGCACGCCAGCCAACTACAAGGTTTACGTCACTAAAGACGTGAATGCCTGGGCGATGGCTAACGGCTGTATCCGCGTTTACAGCGGGCTGATGGACATGATGACCGACAATGAAGTGGAAGGCGTGCTGGGCCATGAAATGGGCCACGTGGCGCTGGGGCATACGCGTAAAGCCATGCAGGTAGCCTACGGCACCGTGGCGCTGCGTACCGCTGCGGCCTCAACCGGTGGCATCATAGGTTCGCTGTCGCAGTCACAACTGGCGGACATGGGCGAAAAGCTGGTGAATGCCCAGTTCTCCCAGAAGCAGGAAAGTGAAGCCGATGACTACTCGTTCGATCTGATGAAACAACGCGGCATCGATCCGAACGGCCTGGTCACCAGCTTTGAAAAACTGGCGAAAATGGAAGCCGGCCGTCAAAGCAGCATGTTCGACGACCACCCAGCCTCCGAAGCGCGTGCGCAGCACATTCGCGACCGCATCGCGGCAGGCAAATAAAACCCAACGCCCGGTGAATACCGGGCGTTGTTCATTTCATTAATACAAAGACTTTTGCGGTGGCCCGGCGAAGGTTAGCGGCCCGATGCTGTTCATATCCACTTCCACCACCGACGGTCCCGGATAGTTAATCGCCTCCGCCAACACGCCGCTGAACTGCGCTGCGCTGTCGACCTTCCAGGCTTTCAGCCCCATGGCTTCGGCCACCAATGTAAAGGACGGCGTATGCAGTTCGTTATAGTACTGACGGCCGGCAAAGTATTTATCCTGAATGCCGCGCATCACGCCGTAGCCGCCGTCGTTCATGATCAGCAGGGTGATATTGGCCTGCTCCTGCGCCATGGTCGCCAGCTCGCCCAGGCCTAACGCCAGCCCGCCGTCACCCACCAACCCGACCACTTTACGTTGTGGATTAGCGATCGCGGTACCAATCGCCATCGGCAAGCCCATGCCAATCGCCCCGGCCAGCGAGTGAATGTTGCACAGCGGCGAAATAGCCCGGAATAAACGACTGCCCCAGACGCTGCCGGAGACGGTGATATCACGCACCAACAGCCCATCCTGCGGCAGTGCGGCAGCAATAGCGTCGTTTAATTTGGCATATTCCCCCGACTGCTGGCGCAGCGCGCTTTCCGCCTGCTGCACCGCAGCGACAATCTTGGCATCCCACTCGGCACAGACCTTCTCACCTGAGCTCAATCGTGCCGCCAGTGCGTTAAGCAAAGCGCCACAGTCACCGTTGATCTGTTCGTCGGCCAGATAGTTGCGATTAGCCGCCGCCGGATCAATATCAATCTGCACCAATGGACGTGGCAGTGGCAGCGTCCAGGTCCGGGTTTCATTACTGCGCAGGCGCGAACCGGCCACCAGCGTCAGATCGCACTGCGTCAGGATCGCCTCAATGCTCGGCGAATTATGGAACGCACGCAGGCTGCGCGGATGGCTATCCGGCAGAATGCCGCGCCCGTGGGTGCTGGAGATCACCGCCACACCGGCATCCGCCAGTTTGCGCACCGCATCTCCGCAGGCCAGCGCACCGCCGCCCAACCACAGCAATGGGCGTTTGGCCTGTTTCAGTCGCTGATACAACCGCTCAACCGCGTCGTCACTGGCCTGCGGCAGCGGCGCAGGGGCCACCGGCTGGCTCAGCACCGCGCTGGAGACCAGACTGCTTTGAATATCGATCGGGATCTCGACCGCCACCGGGCCGCAAGGCACCGTCTGCGCGTCGAGAATGGCCCGTTGGATCACCGCCACGGCCTGTTCCGCAGAGTTAACCCGATAAGCGCGTTTGGAGCAGGCGCGCAGGAAACCCAGTTGATCGCGGGTTTCATGAATGAATCCGGCGTCGGCATCCAGATAGGCTTTTTCTACCTGGCCGGTAATGTGCAGCAGCGGCGTGTTGGCGTTCAGCGCTTCGATCATCGCGCCAACCGCATTGCCGGCACCCGCACCGGTGCTGGTCAAGGCCACACCCAGGCCGGAGAAGCGGCCGTGGGCATCGGCCATGGTCACAGCGCCCGCTTCACCGCGCGCCGGCACGAAGCGAATGTTGCCACGTTGCCCCACCGCATCGGCAATCGGCAGATTATGAATCGAAATGATGCCGTACATCGCCGACACCTCGTACTGTTCCAGAGTCCGGGCTATCGCCTCGCCAACCGTTATTTTATCGCTCATCATCTGCCTTCTTATTGTGTTCGTTGTAGGGGTACGCACCGTCGACCAAAGCTAATCGCTCCAGCGATTCACCTGATGGCTAAGCGCCAGGTACAGGCTTTTTTGCTGCATGTAGGCTTTGATGCCGTGCAGGCCCTTTTCGCGGCCCAGACCGCTTTCTTTGAAACCGCCGAAAGGCGTAGAAATAGAGAATGTTTTGTAGGTGTTGATCCACACCGTGCCGGTTTCCAATTGCTCCGCCAGTGCCATGGCCCGTGGGAAATCACGGCTCCAGATACCGGCCGCCAGCCCGTATACCGAGTCATTGGCCTGTTCAATCAACTGCAGCTCATCGTCAAACGGCAGCACCACCAGTACCGGGCCAAAAATCTCTTCCTGACAGGCTCGGGCGCTGTTGCTCAACCCTTCGATTATCGTCGGCAGGTAATAGCTGCCCTGCGCCAGCAGCGGATCGGCCGGGGCTTCTCCGCCAATCACTACCCGCCCCCCTTCCTGCTGAGCCAGCGCCACGTAATCCGCCACGCTTTGGCGATGCTTTTGGTTAATCAGCGGACCGAGATGCACACCCGGCGTCAGTGGATTGCCTACCCGCAATCCGGCCGCCAGCTCACTCAGGCGCGCCAGCAACGGCTGGTACAGAGAACGGTGCACAAACAGTCGCGAACCGGCGATGCAGGCCTGACCGGCGGAGCTGAAAATGCCGTAACAGATACCGCGTGCCGCCTGTTCCAAATCCGCGTCTTCCAGCACGATGGTCGGCGACTTGCCGCCCAGTTCCAGCGAGGTTGGGATCAGCTTCTCGGCAGCAATGTGCGCCAAATGGCGGCCGGTATTGGTGCCGCCGGTAAAGGAAATCTTTTTCACCAACGGGTGACGAGCCAGCGCCTCACCAATCACCGAGCCTTTGCCAGGCAACACGCTGAGCAGCCCGACAGGCAACCCCGCCTGTTCAAACAGCTCCGCCAGTTTGAGCGCCATCAGCGGCGTGGCTTCGGCCGGTTTGAGGATCACCGCGTTACCCGCCGCCAGTGCCGGGGCCACCTTTTGCATTTCGCTGGCAATCGGGGAGTTCCACGGCGTAATCGCTGCGATCACCCCCAGCGGTTGATATTGACTCAGCGTCATCACCTCGGCGCTGCGCTGGGTCGGCAGTTCGCCCTCCAGCACCTCGCAGGCAGCAGCAAAGTAACGGGCGGTCGCCGCCGCGCTGGCCACCAGCCCGCGGGTTTCCGCCAGCGGTTTACCGTTGTCGCGGGTCTGCAACTGCGCCAGCTCTTCTTGCTGCGCCATAATCAGGTTACTGACACGGTACAAAATGTTGGCACGCTGATGCGGCACCAACCCGCGCCACTCGGGCGCACGCCAGGCACGTTCCGCCGCGGCTACCGCGTCATTGACGTCTTCAACGCTGGCGGCACGCAACCGCGCATTGACGCTGCCATCGGCCGGAAATACCGAGGTCATCTCATCGCCGCGCCCTTCGCACCAGCGCCCAGCCACAAAAATCTTTAACCTTTCCATGCTCACTCCTGCCGTTCAGGCAATAAAACCACCGTCGATCAGACGGCGGCAGGCTTGTACCGCGCTCAGCGCCGCCAGGGTTGATGTCTTGGGATTGCTCGCCAGCGGGTTGCCGCTCAGCTCAATCTGAAATTCACCGAAATTGCCGCACACCTGCAGCCGGTGGGTATTACGTCGGGTGGCGGGATCGACCAACAATCGCACCTGAGTGGCGTCCATCCCCAAACCGTTGAGCGCAATGGTCGCCGCCACGTTGGCGTTGGCCGGGAACAAGCGTGCCGCCTCGCGCGCCGACCCTTCAAAAAATACCTGCGCCTCGTTCACCGCATCGAGATCAATCAGTTGCTCTGCCATGCTGCCGCGCCAGCTTGCCGGGCTTTTACAGGCCTGATAGGTGACGCTGTCCAGCCCGCCTTCACGCGCCGACGCCAGCCCATCCATCCCCGCCACCGCACCGGACAAAATGATCAACTGGCCCTGATGCTGCCGACAGGCCTGCTGCAACCGCTGTTGCAGCGCCGCATCCGCCAGCGCGCCGGTGGAGATCACCGCCAACGGCCAGCCACGTGTCACCACCGCCTCACCAAATTCCGCCACCGCCTGCTGGCTGGCGCATTCCAGCACCAGATCCGGCGGCTCAGCACACTGATCCGGATGGGCTAACGCCTGCACCTGGCCGCCAAAGGCGCTGACAATCGCCGCATGATGAGCCGCACGCGCCACGATCCAGCCCACGCTCACCCCGTCCGGCAGGCGGGAAAGCACTTCTCTGGCCATTGCGCCGTAGCCAATCATCATGATCTTCTTCATCTTTTCAGCCCCTGCGGTTAAAGATGGCGGTTAAAGCCACCGGAGACGTCGAGCGCCGCACCGGTAGTAAAGGACGCCAGGGGGGAAGCCAGGAACAACAGCGCCTGCGCCGGCTCCTGCGGTTTACCGAGGCGTTTCATCGGGATGCCGCGACGTTCGGCAATCGCCGCCGTCCACTGCTCCCAGCTCTGATCCTTATCGCTGCGCTCGTCGAAACGGCGTCGCCACTGGCCGGACTCCACCATACCCAGCAGGATCGAGTTGACGCGAATGCCCTTGTCCACCAGCTCTTTCGACAATGTCAGCGTCATGTTGAGCAGTGCGGCGCGAGCCGCCGAGGTGGCGATCATGTGTTCTTCCGGCTGCAAGGCCAGCAGCGAATTCACACAGGTAATTGAAGCGATATCCGAACGTTCCAGCGCCGGCAGAAACGCCTGCACCGGGTTAATCACGCCGAACAGCTTTAGCTCCGCCTCATGCAGCCAGGCCGCACGTGGCGTATGCTCAAAATGCGCGACAAACCCCTGACCGGCGTTGTTGATCAACAGATCCACCCCGCCGAAGTGTGCCGTCACCTGAGCGGCAAACTGTGTCACCTGTGCCTCGTCCAGCACGTCGCAGCACAGCGCCAGGATCTCCGCCTGCGGAAACTCATTGCGCAGGCTGGCTTCGGCTCCCGCCAGTTTATCTGGGTCACGGCCGCAAAAGGCCACCTTCGCCCCCTCCGCCAACAGCAGGCGCAGGGTCTCAAAACCGATGCCCGACGAGCCGCCGGTGACTACCGCGACCCGATGCTCAAGCTGAAAATTCATGATTGGATTGCTCCCGTAAAATCCTGCAGATAACGGTTAAATTGCTCCGGCGCATCGAGATAACTGGCGTGCCCTGCCTGCTCAATCAGCCGCAGGGGCGCGTCCTGCTGTTGCGCCAGTATTGCCGCCGCTTCGGGCGGTGTGATCCGGTCGCAGTCGCCGCACCACACCTGCAACGGACCACGGTACTGCGCCAGATGGCGGCCGATATCGTCGTTGGCCAGCATCCAGGCAGCGCTAAGAAAGCCTTCCGGATCCAGCTGCTGCATACCGTTGCGTACCCAGGCGATATCCTGCGGATCCGCGCCATCACGCAACAGCGCAGCCGCCCGCTGTTCGCCATAGCCTTGCGGCCCCAGCTTTTCAATCATCTGTTTGCGCTGGCCATAAACCTGCTGGCGTTTTTCTTCCGACGCAGTGGCATAACCCTGAGCCGGATCCGCCAGCACCAGCCCACATAACCCATCAGGATGCGCGGCAGCATAGGCACTGCCGATCAACGCGCCGAGCGAATGGCCAACAATCAGCGGTTGCTCCAGCTGCAATTCGGCCACCAGCGCCGCCAGAGCAGCAGCATAAGCGGTGGCGTCCGGCCGGCTCACCGTCAGCGGCAGGCTGCCGCCGTAGCCCGGGGCATCCCAGGCCAGCAGGCGGTGGCCGTCGGCCAACCCGCGATCGTTAAACTGCTTGATCCACGAGGCCGAACCGGAGCTGATGCCGTGCAGCAACACCACTGGGCGGCCGTGCCCCGCTTCGCGCCAGCTCAGGGTGGCCCCCCCGGAGCGCGCCTGCTGACGTTGCACCAGGCCGTTCATCAGTTGCGCTTCACTTTGGATAAAGGGTGATCCGCCGGGTAGGTCGGCGTTTCCGGTTTGGCGGTGCCGAGCATCACGCACATCAGCGCCTCTTCCTCGCCGTGGTTAAACAACCCACGGTAAACACCGGCCGGAACCGAAATCAGATCGCGCTCTTTCAGCTTGGTTTCGTAGTACTCCGTGCCGTCCTGGATCATCAGCGTGATGCTGCCCTTCAGCATAAAGAACACCTCTTCCACATCGTCGTGCAGGTGCAGCGGGCCTTCGCATTTTGACGGCAGCACCATGGTGGAGAAGGTGAAATTACCCGCCGGAATGGTGTTGGTATCGTTAACCACCCCGGTGGCCCCGGTGCCGATGTAGCGCATCTGCGCACGGCGGTATTTCGGGTCGTAATCGGCCTGGAACTTCAACGCATTCCAGTCATATTTGCGGCCTTCAAAACGGGCGATACGGGATTCCACCCAATTCTCTATCGACTGATCCTGCGGCTTGACGGCAGCTTGTTTCTCAACCTGGGACATGTTGGTACTCCTCTGTGAATCAATGGGATATCAATATTTCTTCAGCAACGGCAGCAAAATGATGCAGCCGATAAAGGCCATCACCACCAGGAACAGCAAGCCGTTATCCATGTTGCCGGTGGCGGCGATCAGCGCCCCCATCAGCACCGGTGCCAGTGCACCGGCAAAATTACCTAATCCGTTAAAAATACCGCCGGCGGTGGCGCTAACCTTGCTGCTGGTGGCCTTCGCCAGCAGGGCAAAAATGTTCGGCGCACCGGCCCCCCACATAAAGGTGCTGAAGGCCATGGCGGCGATCACGCTGTAAGTCCCCTGCATATGCAGCACCACGGCCAACCCCAGCCCGGCGCCGCACAGCGAGATAAAGCAGGCCAGCGCACGACGATCCAGTTTGTCCGACAGCCAGGCCCCGAGCACTTCACCCAGCAGCATGGCGATAAACGGCAGCGATGACAGGTAACCGGCGTGTTCCAGGTGAATGCCTTTGCCCTTGATCAGGTAGCTGGGCAGCCAGCCGTTCATGCCCCACAGGTAGGTCAGGAAGGCGATGTTAAACAGGCAAATCATCCAGAAATGCGGGTTGCGCAGCAGCTCATGGCGATGCTGTTTGCGTTCGGCGACCGCCGGGGGTGAAACGGTAGCGGCAGCCGGACGCGACACGTTCAGATGACGCATGCCGAACAGCACCAGCAGCATCACCGGCAGCGTCAGGAACGCCATAAAGAAGAAGGTGGTCTGCCAGTCAAAGGTGTTAAGGATATACAGCGTGACCGGGAAGCCGAGCGCCGCCCCCAGCGGGGTACCGAGCAGCCACAGCATGGTGGCACGCGCCTGCAACCGCTGCGGGAAGGCCTGGCGGATAATGGCGTAGGCCATCGGCAACAGCGGGCCTTCGGCAATGCCGAGTAAAATGCGCAGCGTCATCATGGTGTGATAAGAACGGGCCAGGCCCATCAGCACCATCAACACGCCCCACACCACCATCATGCCGATCAAGACTTTTACCGGGTTCAGCCGGTCGCCAATGCCGCTCAACAGCATCGAAGAAATGCCGTATGAGAACAAAAACGCGCTCATCAGCAAGCCCAGTCGCGCCGGGTCAAAACTGATGCCCAGCGCCTGCTGGAATTCACTATCGGAAAACAGTGCCGCGATGCTGATCTTGTCGAAAAACGCCAGCAGCACACAGGCAAACAGCGCGACAGGCACCGACCAGCGAACCCGCTGCTGCGGATTTTCGGCAACGGCTTCCCCCACCCGTTCAGCACGGGCGTCAATCTCTTGCGTAGTCATGAAACGCTCCCGAGGTTACGGGCGTTATTTCAACGCCATCAAAGAAAACTCTGCGTCCGCCAACTGCTGCGGTTCCAACACTCGCCCGCTGGCCAACCAGCGCTTGCCCAGCTTGATGGTGCGCGCGTCGTTAAACGCCACCATCTGCACCAACTGACGATCGGCATTCAGCGTAAAGAACACCTGTGACTGCGGTGTACGCCGCACCACGTGATGCACGCCGCCGGTCGGTATACCGAGGATCTGGATATTGGCGTCGTATTGATCCGACCACAGCCAGGCCACGTCATCGTAAGGAGAGGCGAAGGCATCCAACATCGCACAGGCGGTGCTGATCGCCTGATTCTGCGCATAGGCCCAGGATTGCAGGCAAAGGCCCAGTGTCGGATGGCGTGCCACGTCACCGGCGGCAAAAATCGCCGGGTGGCTGGTGCGCCCCTGACCGTCAACCACAATACCGGCGTCAATCTTCAACCCGGCGCCGTGCGCCAGCTCCAGATTCAACTCCACGCCGATCCCCACCACCACCAGATCAAACGGCTGAGGATCGCTGATGTCGCTGCCGATCCAGGCGCTGCCGTCACGATCTTCCAGTTGAATGTCACCGCAGCCGCAATGCACCGTCACGCCCTGCTGCTGATGCAGTTCGAGCAACGCCTGTGAAACGTCTGCGCCGACGCTGCGCATACACAGCGCGGGTTGACGTTCGAATACCGTGACCTCAGCGCCAATGCGCCGTGCTGAGGCGGCGATCTCCAGGCCGATCCAGCCGCCACCGACGATGGCCAGCTTGCGACACCCCTGTAACGCCTGGCGCAGCCGGGCCGCATCGTCCCAGGAGCGTAACGTCATCACCCGTGGATGACTGGCCCAACGGGCATCCGGCAAACGTGGCCGTCCACCGGTGGCGATCAGCAGTTGATCAAACTGGAGCTGTCGGCCATCGCTAAGGCTGACAATTTGTTGTTGTACATCAATGGCTTCGGCACACAACGGGCGATACCAGTCGATGTTCAACCCGGCCACCACCTGCTCGCTGAACAGTCGGCTGAGCGGCGCATTGCCGTCCAGTAACGCCGCCTTGGAAAGCGGCGGACGTTCATAAAAGTCATAGGGCTCGTCACTGACCACCGTCAGCTTGCCGGTGTAGCCCCGGTCACGCAGCGTTTTCGCCGCCCAACCGCCAGCCTGACCGCCGCCGATGATCAGGATGCCCGCCGGTTGTGGCTGGCTCATAACGCCCCCGGTTTTTTATGCTGGCGGCGCGTGTCGTGGTCGATCCCCCCTTCCACCGCCCACTCGGTGAACGACACCAGTGAGTGTTCCAGCTCGCGGGGCTGCCAGTTTTCGGTCAGGTAATCGTCGTTGGTGTAGTATTCAAACGCCCCACCGGTTGGGCTGTTGACGTACCAGAAATAGGCCGAGGAGATAGGGTGGCGTCCGGGGCCGATAAAGGTGCTCCAGTGCTCTTTGTTCATGGCGATACCACCGCCGATCACCTCATGGATGTCGCGTACGGTAAAGGCCACGTGATTCAGGCCCCGTGGGCGATTAGGTAATTTCAGCAGGAACAGGTTGTGATGGCCGCCGCGAGCCTGAGTACGCAGGAATACCGCGCGGTCGATATAGCGATCCGAGACCTGGAACCCCAGCACGTCACAGTAGAAGCGCTCGGTCGCGGCCAGATCTTCGACGAAGAACACCACGTGGCCGATATTGATCGGCTGCGCCTGCGCATACACCGGACTTGGCTGATCGATGCGGCGCACGTCGCCCCACTGGTTGATCGGCGACACCGGTAAATCGACTTCACGCTGCCGGCTAACGCTAAAGCGCACCGTCATGCCGTTCGGATCAAGGCACTCCAGCTCTTCGCCCACCTGACGGAAGCCTGGCATCTGCACCAGCAAGGGCTGCAACGCTGCCAATTCGGCCGGGCTGCCAACGCCCCAGGTCATGCGACGCAGCGTCGAGCCGCCCTCAAATGCCGCCGGTAATGCCTCGCTCTGCAATGGATGCAGCACCACGCGCGCCCCGCTCAGAGTAGTGAATTCACGCTGGGTTTCGCCCCAGTGCTGTTGCGCCGCCTGCAGGCCGAAGTCCTGCATGAACTTTTCGCAAGTTGGCAGATCTTCGACGCCAAATTCCAGTTTTTCGATTCCGATTACGCTCATTAATTGTGCCTCACGTTCTCGCTGAATGCGTTTTTCAGACATGACAAACCCGGGCCCCTGTTTGCCATGGGCCTTATCCCTGTCTGAGTCATTGGTAGGGGACGACTCTATTCGTCCCGATTAATGCAGGGGGCAGCCAGTCGCGCCCCTGGGAAATCAGTTAACCGACGTTAGCCTGCGGCGGTGCACCCAGGAAGCCGGAGATTTTCACCGCGGCGTCCCGCACCTCCATGCGTAACCGCTCGCGATCCGCTTTCGGGATTTCATCGGACGGCACCATAATGCTGATCACTGCCTCAACCCGCTGCTCGCGGTTGAAGATCGGATAGACGATGGAAGAGATACCGTGGCGGAAAAACGACTCGCCGATCACATAGCCGCGCGCCTTGTCCTGCTGCACCATCTGCCACAGCGTTTCGCGATCCGCCGGTGTACCTGGGCCACTACCCGGCAGTTGTTCCTGCGGATACAGCAGCTCAAACTCTTCGCGAGTGGCGCTGGTCAATAACATGCGGCCGAGCGAAGTTTGGTGTACCGGCAGGCGGGTGCCGACGCTGACCTGGTTGATTTGCGAACCGGCGGCGCTGACGCGGGCGATGTAGATCACGTCACGCCCATCACGGATCGCCAGATGACTGCTGCATTGGCTGCGATCGCGCAGTTGTTCTATTACCGGCTGACCGGCCTGCGCCACGTCCAGCGAGGCAATATATTCAAAGCCGAGACGCAGCACCTTGATGCCCAGCGAGAAGGTGTTGGTGCGTGGGTTACGCTCGAGAAACCCCAGATGCTCCAGCGTCTGCACCACGCGATAGGCGGTAGCTTTTGGCATGTCGACCAGGCGATGCAATTGGGCAAAGGTCATTTCCTTGTGCTGCTCGCCAAACGCCAGCAACAGTTGCAATCCGCGATCCAATCCTGGGATCAGATATTTACACCCTTGGTCGTCTGCCATGTGCTGCTCCTGGCTAAAAGGTAGATTAGTTAAAGACGAAACCACCGTTGACCGGCAACAGTTGGCCGGTCACGAAGTTCGCCAGCGGTGACAACAGGTAGAGCACCGTCCCGTTGACGTCGTCAGGATGCTGAGCCCCGGCCAGTGCCCGGCCCTGCTCGTACAGCTGATGACGCTCGGCGGGTACATATTCGGTGGCCTCCACCCGCGTCAGGCCCGGGGCAATGGCGTTAACGCAAATCCCCTGCGGGCCCAGCTCACGCGCCATCGAACGGGTCATCGAGATAATCGCCCCTTTGCTGGCCACATAGGCCATTAAGCGCGGTGCGCCCCACAGCGCGGTATCCGAAGCCACGTTAACGATCTTGCCATGCGGGTTTTGTGCCAGCAGCGGTACCGCCGCCTGACTCACCAGCCAGGTGCCACGCACGTTGACCTGCATTACTCGATCCCACAGATCGATATCGTATTCCATCATGGTTTTACCGCCCACGCCGGTGGCCAGGGCCGCGTTGTTCACCAACCCGTCAACTGCCCCACCTTCGGCTATGGCGTTAAACGCAGCGCTGATCGAGGCCGGATCGGCCAGATCGATCACCTGACTTTCAACCTGTGCCCCCTGCTCACGCAGGCTGGCGGCGCCGTCCGCCAGTTCATCCGCCAGAATATCGCACATCACCACGCTGGCACCGGCGGCAGCAATGGCGGCAGCGAAACTACGCCCCAGCCCACGCGCCGCGCCGGTCACCACAATACGTTTCCCCGTCAGCAGGCCATTCACTGTGCCGCCTCCTGTTCACTGAGCTGCGCCAGCTGTTTTTGCGCTTCTTTTTGCATCATGCGGCGCAGGCGGGATAAGCCGACGTCATGCTGATACAAATATTCACGGCCACGCGCGTTCGGTGCCATGTTTTCCAGCACGATGCGATCCTGCTCCAGAACGTCCCAATGCAGCGACTCCAGGCGGTTGCGGTACATAAAACGCCACATGTCACGCTGCCAGTCTTTCACCTGGCGGATACGCCAGAAGAACACCCGGCAGTGATCCTTGTCTTCCGGTACCACCATGCCGATGATCCAGAAATGGCCGCCCGGCCCGAAACGTTTTTTGTATGGGATCGACAGGCGCATCCAGTAGGCGCCGCTGCTGCCGAACTCTACCCAGTCAAAGTTAACGCCGATCTGGCCATTCTTCTTAAAGATGAAACCGCTGTCGGTCGGCTCCAGTGCCATATCCGCCTTGCGATCCCCTTCCGCCATTGAGTGTGAAGAGGAATGCAGGTAGGTGCCGTGCATCGGGTCCATCACGTTTTCCAAGGCGTACTGATAATTGCAGTCCCAACTGGCGGTGCACAGGAAGTTGCTGTAGGACGCTTCGTCCGCCAGTTCCGGCGGGAAGGTCAGCTCGGCCGGCTCTTCATCTGCAGTCACACCGAAATAGAGGAACACCGCGCCGTAGGCTTCTTTGGCCGGATAGGAACGCAGGCATTTCTGCCCCACCAGCGGGCAACGATCGACCGCCGGTACGTCTTTAACCGTACCGTCACCGCCCACTTCCACGCCGTGATACCAGCAGGCGATGCGATCGCCCAGGTTCCAGCCCATGGAAAGCCGTGCCCCGCGGTGCGGGCAGCGATCTTCCAGCGCGTGGATCGCGCCTTCGCCATCACGCCACACTACAATTTGCTGTTCCAGACGCGTAATACCGACCGGGTTATTGCCAATTTCCCAACTGGCCAGCACCGGATACCACATGCCGCGCAGCCCCTGATCGAGATAATCCTGTAAGGCCTGTGCGGAGGATGTTGTGTTTGCTGTCATTGTCTTCTCCCGGGTGTGGATCAGAAACCGTTAACGTGCAGGAACTCGCGGAACGCCGTCTCATTCCACGGCTGGCCATTGCGATCAAACAGGCGGCGCTGATTTAGCGCACTGACGATCTGCTCCAGCTCTTCCGCGCCCTGATCGAAGATCTCTTCCAACGCCGCCACCAGCGCGGTCTCAAAACCGTCCGGCACCCGGGCACGGTTTTGCCAGATCACATTTTGGAATTGACCGGGTTGATGGATCTGACCGTTGCCGCCTTCGCGCGCCGGGATCACCTGTTGGGTGTCCGGCAGCCAGGGATTGAAATCGGTGATGTGCTGCATGATTACTCCTCCGCAATAAAGGTGATTTGGATTTGATTGTCGATCACCCGGGTGGCATAGGTTTGCAGATCGCGACCGCCTGGCTCACGCAGGCACTGGCCGGTACGTACGTCGAACAATGCTTCGTGCAACGGACACTCGACCTTACCGTCATCAACAAACCCCTGGCTGAGCAAGGCATAGGCATGTGGGCAGACGTCTTCCAGCGCGTAATAGTTGCCGTCGATCAGATACACCCCGACTTCTTTCCCTTCCACGTTGGCAGAGAAAGGAAAATCTTCTTTCACCTGAGACACTTCACACACTTTCTTCCAGCTCATTGCTTCTGTCCTCTATCTGATTGTTTCATATATGAAACTCAGTTTCTTATTTAATACAGCCACTATAAGTATGGCGAAACTTTCGTCAAGAGAGCAAAGCGGCAATTGTTAATGGAAAGTTGTTTAAACATGACAAATGCGGGAAGGATCACGAAAAAATGCACCGAGATGAAAAGCCTATGAAACTTGTGCGTTGCATCACGAAATCATGGGTAAAAACACGTTGATCTGACTGGCTCAATGAGAGTAAAAGTTCTATCTCACTGACTAAAACGCCCTTTTAAATAACAATAAATTTACATTTAAACAGCTCAACCCCGCTTTTCAGCACTGTGAAATCAGCGGGTTAGTTTTCTGCTGCCTGAATTCTTTCATCGCCCGCTAAAGGAGCGCACATGGTGCAACAACGTCAACGCTGGTCCGGGGTCGTGGCCCTGCTGTTTCTGATCGTCATCGCCTATGCCGATCGGGTCAATATTGCCGTGATGCTGGTCAACCCCGACTTTCTGCAGCACTTTCAGCTCGGCGACAGTCGCGCACATCAGGGCATGCTGATGACGGTGTTTTTGCTCGGTTACGGGCTTTCCGCCATGCTGCTAACGCCGTTTCTGGAAACTCTGATGGGGTATCGCCGCGCGCTGACGCTGAGTATTGTGCTGTGGGCGTTGCTCACCGCCGCCTCGCCGCTGGCCGGTTCGGTGCTGCTGTTATTTGCCGTGCGCGCACTGTTGGGCATCAGTGAAGGGCCGTTATTTTCGCTGAAAACCATGTATATCGGCGATCACTTCGCCGCCGATGAGCGCGGCAAACCCAATGCGGTCAGCACCCTGGGCGTCTCGCTGGGGCTGGTGATTGGCTTTCCGCTGGTGAGTTTCCTGATGGCTCACTTCGGCTGGGCCATCTCCTTCTATCTGCTGGCGCTGATCAACCTGCTGCTGGGGCTGGCATTGGTACGGCTGTTTATCCATCCCGCCACCCAGCCTTCGCGCACCCGCGACCCACGGCCGATAATGAGCCGCGTCTGGGAAACCTTCGCGCTGGCCTGGCGTACCCCGATGCTCGGCTGGATCATGCTGATCGAGATCGCCACCCTCAGCTACCTGTGGGGTTCCAGCTCCTGGTTGCCGGCTTACCTGACCGACGAGAAAGGCTTTTCCATCAAACAGATGGGCTGGATGGCCTCGCTGCCGTTTATTGTCAGCATCGGCTCAAAATACCTCGGTGGCGTGCTGCTCGATCGCATTCGCCCTTATCAGGCACCGCTGATTTTCGCCTTTGGCGGTGCGGCCACGGCACTGTGCATCTATGGCGTGATGCACAGCCATCAGCTCGGCTGGATTGCCTTTTTCCTGCTGGCGGCCAATGCCTGTTGGGGCGCTCAGGGTGCCGCGATCCCTACCCTGCTACAGCATTATGCGCAGCCGCAGGCCGTCGGCAGCGCCTATGGGCTGATTAACGGTATCGGCAATATGTTCTCGGCGTTTGTGCCGATGATTATGGGCATGGTGATGGCCAGCCAGGGTAAGGTGTCTTCGGGGTTTGCGGTGCTGATCGTGTCGCAGGGAGTGACACTGTTGGCGGGTACCGTACTGTTCAGCCGGATGCTGATGACACGTGAGGCAAAGCGGGTATAAAACAAGAGGGGCGCATAATGCGCCCCTCTTCATACTAACGGAATGGGCTTAGCGCCCTTTCTTCTTACGTCCCGGCTGGGCAAAACGCTTGCGTGCAGCCGAGTTACCGCTGGGCTTTTCGGCGCTTTTTGGTGCGCTGGCGGCAGGCTTTTTCACTGCAGGTTTGGCTTTCTTGGTCGGTTTGGCTTCTGAAGATGAACCCTCGATCAATTTGAACAGTTCGACCAACTCATCGTCGGTTAAATCGCGCCATTCTCCCGGCGGCAACCCGGCCATGCCCACATTCATAATGCGGGTACGCTCCAGCTTGGTCACCTCATAGCCGAAATGCTCACACATACGGCGGATCTGACGGTTAAGTCCCTGTACCAGTACGATGCGAAACACAAAGGGCGCTTCTTTCTTCACCTTGCACTTTTTGGTCACCGTACCCAGCATCGGCACACCGGCCCCGAGGCCACGGATGAAATCGTCGGTCACCGGTTTGTTGACCGTGACCAGGTATTCTTTCTCGTGGTCGTTACCCGCCCGCAGGATTTTGTTCACCAGATCGCCGTGGTTGGTGAGGAAAATCAGACCCTGTGAGTCTTTATCCAACCGCCCAATCGGGAAGATACGGGTGCTGTGGTTAACGAAATCGACAATGTTGTCTTTCTCGCCTTCTTCCGTGGTGCTGACGATACCGACGGGCTTGTTCAAGGCAATAAAGATCAGATTGTCTTCGTTGCGCGGTTCAATCAACTGACCGTTAACCTTGACGACGTCGCCTGGAAACACCTGATCGCCAAGCGTCACGCGCTTGCCATTGATAAAAACATTGCCTTGTTCGATGTAACGATCGGCATCACGGCGCGAGCAGATACCGCTCTCGCTTATATATTTGTTAAGACGTGTGGATTGTTTGGTCAACATATTCTCTCCGTAAGCCCGGATTATAGACCTTCAAGGCAACAGATACAGGCATTTTCATAGTGCGGTAACGAACGGTGAATAGAGTGTTTTAGACTATATTTTCCATTCTAAATTCATCACCCGCTATACCCTATGGATTTCAAGCTGCAGCTAGGCGCCCAGCTCATTCATCCTCAGGAGCTTACTCAAGTAAGTGACTGAGGTGAATGAGTGCAGGTAACAACGCTGCAGCTTGAAAGACGACGGGTATATTTAGGCCTGTTTTTTTGCTGCCTGCAGATACAGCATCTCCAGGCCCAGGGTCGCCGCGGCCAGCGCGGTGATCTCGGACTGATCGTAGGCCGGTGCCACTTCCACCACGTCCATGCCAACGATGTTCAGTGACTGCATGCCGCGTACCAGTTTCAGCGCACGATCGGAGGTCAGGCCGCCGATCACCGGTGTGCCGGTGCCCGGTGCAAATGCCGGATCCAGGCAGTCGATATCGAAGGTCAGGTACACCGGCATATCGCCGACGATCTGTTTGATCTGGGCCAGCAGATCGTCCGCGCTACGATCGTTAACCTGCGCAGCGTCCAATACCGTGAAGCCGTTATCATGATCATATTCGGTACGAATGCCGATCTGCACCGAATGTTTTGGATCGATCAGACCTTCGTTCGGCGCATGGAAGAACATGGTGCCGTGGTCATATTGGCTGCCGTTCGCGTAGGTGTCGGTATGGGCATCGAAGTGCACCAGCGCCATTTTGCCGAAATGTTTGGCGTGTGCGCGCAGCAGCGGCAAGGTAACAAAGTGGTCACCGCCGAATGAGAGCATGCGCTTGCCGGCCGCCAGCAGTTTTTCTGCGTGCGCCTGCAGGTTGTCGCTCATGCTCTGAGCGTCACCAAAGTTGAACACAATGTCACCACAGTCGACCACGTTCAGACGATCGCGCAGGTCAAAGTTCCACGGCCAGCGGTTGCCTTCCCAGGCCAGGTTGGTGGAAACCTGACGGATCGCCGCGGGGCCATGACGGCCACCGGCACGGCCGGAGGTTGCCATATCAAATGGAATGCCGGTGATGACCCACTCTGCATCGCTGTCGTAAGGCATAAAGTTCAGCGGAAAGCGCAGGAAACCAAAGGCATTGGACACTAAAGAATTATCGGGCTGGTGGCCTAAGGTACTCATAGTAAACCCTCATATTTCAACGTTTCGCCTGTTGAAAAATCACACAGGCGCTGGCAAAAAAAAATCCCTCCCGCGTCGTTAGCCCGACGAGAAAGGGATCCATTCGAAATCTGTTTAGTACTGCTGATACGGCAGATTATCGCCGTATTTCGTTCCCGCTTCAAGAGCGCGCATCATCATCCCAGCAGCTCGTCGTCACCCAGTATAGACCCTGCATCCTTCAGCTATGTGATCGTTGCCGTTTGTCGTGACTAAATTTTGTGATTTGGCTCCCTTAACCTGGCCTATAAATTATATAAGTTTGTTACTCCAGCATTTAAGAAATAGGTGTTTATTAAATTAAAAAACCCCTAAAAAATAAAAAATACTTTCACTAACGATTGCATCTTATATATTCAGCTAAAAAACAGGCTAACAAATAAAATGTTAACAATCATGCCAAGGCAGCACAAACGGATTATCAAACACCAGAGGATTTATTTGGCACTGCAAGCCATAACATTTTTATCATGTTTCCCATTGGGTTATCTGTGTTCTCAAATTGATTCAATGAATGATATTTCCCTGGAAATCATTCTCATCTATATCCCCGTATCTATGCTCCTGGTGGATTACCTTTACCAACGCTTCGAAAAATAATTACGTCGCTACTGTTTCACCAATACCGGCTGCTGGCTGTAACGTGCCGGGAATAAATGCTCGAGCTGTTTTATTTTCGGTTGGTCGTTAATCATGATGTACATGGAATCAGGGTGATCGGTCAAAAAGTTCTGATGATAACTCTCTGCCGGGTAAAAATGCCCGTTGCCCTCGACGCGAGTCACCAGCGGCTGAGCATAACTGTGGCTGGCCTGTAACTGGGCAATGTAGGCGTTGGCAATCCGTTGTTGTGAGTCACTCTGCGGGAAAATCGCCGAACGATACTGCGTGCCACTATCCGGTCCTTGTCGATTAAGCTCGGTAGGATTATGAGCCACCGAGAAAAAGATCTGCAACAAGGTGCCATAAGAAACCTGAGTCGGATCAAAAGTCACTTTCACCGATTCCGCATGGCCAGTATCACCCCCGCTAACCTGCTGGTAATCGGCGGTTTGCGCTGCACCACCGGTGTAACCTGAAACCGCGTTGGTCACGCCTTTCACATGCTGAAAGACCCCCTGCACACCCCAGAAACACCCGCCGGCAAAAATAGCGGTCTCACTGTGCGACGTCACTGCCGGTTCATCAACCGCAGGTGCCGGGATCACCACCGCGGTTTCCGCACCGCCAAATGACCATGCGCTCCCCTGCCAGAGCCCCACACCGACCAGCGCGACCACACCAGAGAAAGCATAAGACCGCAACCCCTTACCGAGCCTGTTTGAAAGTTTCATCGTATTCCCCACGGGATTAGCCGAAAGTGAAGGCGTAGGCAGCGACGCCCGCCTGTTCGAATTCAATGCTGAAGGTGTGTTCACCCGCACCATCGGTTTGTCGGATCAGTTGATAAAGGCGTTGATCGGTGACCACGCCGCGCCCATCCGGCGCGACATCAGCACCATGCATTTCGCCAGGCGCCTGGCCATCCAACGTCACTTTGAAAGCCACCGGCTTACCCGCCGCTGTCGGGCCTAATACCAAATGCAAATCGCGAGCATGGAAGCGGTAGACGATGCGCCCTTTAGGGGCATTGAGCGTCACGTTTTCGCCACCGACGGTCCAGTTCCCCGCCAGCCCCCAATCATTGAGCGGTAAACTTGCAGGCACGCCGTAGCGGGCGACCCTATCCTGGGTAGCCTCGCCGGAGGCAAAGTTTTGTGCCCGCGCATAGCCCAGATAGGTTTCTGGCGAAATGCCAGCCTGATTACCGGCCGCCTGCTCAACGCCCTGCCCGGCGACCTGGCTGACGGCGGTGCTGATATTTTTAGCCCCGGCCTGACGCAGCAACGCCTGGATCACCCGCTCAGACTGCGCATAATCACCTTCGCCAAAATGCTGGTAACGGATATGCCCGTTGGCATCAATAAAATAGTGGGCAGGCCAATACTGATTGTTGAACGCACGCCAGATGCTGTAGTTGTTATCGATGGCGATCGGGTAATTGATCCCCAGCTTTTTAGCCTCTTGGGTGACGTTGCCAATGTCTCTCTCAAAGGCAAACTCCGGAGCATGCACACCGATCACCACCAACCCCTGATCGCGGTATTTCTCTGCCCAGGCCTTCACATAAGGCAAAGTACGCAGGCAGTTGATGCAGGAATAGGTCCAGAAATCCACCAGCACCACCTTGCCGCGCAGAGACTCAGCGGTCAGCGGCGGAGAGTTCAGCCATTGCACCGCCCCTGACAACGCCGGCATTTCGCCAAAATCTTCCAGAACCGGCGTTGAATCGACAGCGGTTTGCACCGGCAGACGCGCTGGGGCAGCTGCTGGGGTGAACGTCTGCAACAAACGTTGTTCAATCCCGCCGGTGGAGGCCGCTGAAATGCGTGCCAGCACGCTGGTATCCAGACCGAGAGCAATCGCCACCACCCCAACCAGCATCGCACCGCCCAAGCCGCGACGGATCCATTCACCGGCACCCAGCGAACGTTTCATGGCGCTGAAGACCTTGCCGCCGATCAATAACGCCAAGGCCAATGAGGTCGCCGCCCCGGCGGCATAGGCTAACAAAAGGAAAGTTGAACCGACATTCGCCCCCTGCAGCGCGGCACCGGTCAGCACCAGACCGAGGATCGGCCCGGCGCAAGGTGCCCAAAGCAGCCCGGTAGCGACCCCCAGCAACAGCGAGGGGCCAACCTGGTGCTGCTTGTCTGCGGCAATCTTGTCAGACAGGCGATTGCCGGCCGAGACCAGTGGGTGCATCACACGTTCGGCAACCGCCGGGAACAGCAGTGTGACCCCAAATACCGCCATCAGCACCAGTGCCAGCCAACGACCGTATTGATTGGCGGCGACCACCCAACCACCGCCAACGGCGGCCAGCGTGGCGAACAGTGCAAAGGTCAGCGCCATGCCCACCAGCAAGGGCAAACCGGAGCGTAAGAAAGGACGATCGGCGCGCGAAAAAATGAACGGCAGCACCGGCAGAATACACGGGCTGGCGATGGTCAGAATGCCGCCGAGATAAGCCAGTATCAGGATCAACATATCGCTCTCCCCATTAGGCTTTTTGCACTGCAAACTGCAGCGCCAGCCCGTTCATGCAGTAACGTAATCCGGTAGGTTGCGGACCGTCGTCAAACACGTGCCCCAGATGCCCGCCACAGCGGCGACAGTGCACCTCATCGCGCACCATGCCAAATGTTCGATCCTGCTGCTGTGCGACCGCCTGTTCAAGCGGCTGGTAGAAGCTTGGCCAACCGGTATGGCTGTCAAACTTGGTATGAGAGGAAAACAGCGGTAGCTGGCAACCCGCGCAGGAAAACAGGCCGTCGCGATGTTCATCATTCAGCGGGCTGCTATAGGGCGCTTCTGTGCCCTGTTCCCGCAAAATATGATACTGCGCGGCGCTCAGTCGCTGATGCCACTGTTGATCAGTGTAGCTGACTTCAAATTGCCCAGAGGCCGCCGCAAGGGCTGCCTTTCTCGGCAAGAGCCCGAATGCGAGCGCTGCGGACAGGCCGCCGCCAGCCAGAATAAATTGCCGTCTGTTGATCATCATCGTCACCCCGGAAACCAATCCAACCGATAGTGACAAACTACAGAGAAAACCCTGTCCGAATCCTCACGGAGAGTTAACAAATTTGTGATAACTGATAGGGGGAAAAGAGGTATTGAGGGAATTGCGGGGAAAAACCATTAAAAAAGGCCGGACATCAGAGAGATGCCCGGCCTTTCAGAACTACTTACTCATCTTCTAAATAAGTATAACCGTATAAACCGGCTTCAAACTCTTCCAGGAACTGCGCCTGCAGTTCACTGTCCAGATCGGTTTCTTTCACCTGATCGCGGAATTTGGCCAGCAACGCGGTAGGATCCAGCTGCACGTATTCCAGCATGTCGGCAACGGTATCGCCTTCATCAGACAGTTCGCTTTCTACCGAGCCGTCAGGGAACACAAACACGTCAACCGAAGCGGTATCACCGAACAGGTTGTGCATGTTGCCCAGGATTTCCTGATAGGCACCCACCATAAAGAAGCCCAGCGCCGGCGGGTTTTCCGGATCGTACGGCGGCATTGGCATGGTGGTCGCTACGCCGTCACCGTCGATGTAGTGATCGATAGTGCCATCGGAGTCACAGGTGATGTCCAGCAGTACCGCGCGGCCTTCCGGCGGCTTATCCAGCCCTTCCAGCGGCAGCACCGGGAACAATTGATCGATCCCCCAGGCATCCGGCATCGATTGGAACAGCGAGAAGTTGACGTAGAACTTGTCCGCCATGCGCTCTTGCAGTTCGTCAATGATCGGACGGTGTGCGCGGTTGCTCGGATCCAGCTGCTGTTGGATCTTGTTGCAGATGTTCAGGTACAGCTGTTCGGCCCAGGCGCGCTTGGTCAAATCCAGCATGCCGTGAGCGTACTGGGTGTGAACGTCGTGCAGGTCCATCTGGCTGTCGTGCAGCCATTCGCGCAGTGAACGGCGGTTCTCCGGCTCGTTCAATTCCTGCCAGGTTTCCCACATGCTTTCCAACGCGCGCGGCGCGTCTTCTGCCGGAGGTAATGGTTCACTGAATTCGTTGCGCTCAACGCCGATCACGTTAGACACCAGCACCGTATGGTGTGCGGTAACCGCACGGCCGGATTCGGTGATCACCGTCGGGTGCGGCAAACCGTGTTCATTACAGGCGTCGCCGATACCCCAGATCACGTTGTTGGCGTATTCGTTCAGGCCATAGTTCACCGAACAATCGGACTGCGAACGGGTGCCTTCATAATCCACGCCCAGACCGCCGCCCACGTCGAAGCACTGGATGTTAACGCCCAGCTTGTGCAGTTCAACGTAGAAACGTGCAGATTCGCGCACGCCGGTGGCGATATCGCGAATGTTGGCCAGTTGCGAGCCCAGGTGGAAGTGCAGCAGTTGCAGGCTGTCGAGACGACCCGCTTCACGCAGGGTTTCCACCAGCTTCAGCACCTGAATGGCTGCCAGACCGAACTTGGACTTTTCGCCACCGCTCGACTGCCATTTGCCGGAACCTTGTGACGCCAGACGCGCACGCACACCGAGGCGCGGGACCACGTTCAGACGTTCGGCCTCTTCCAGCACCATGTTGATCTCGGACATCTTCTCGATCACCAGGTACACCTTGTGCCCCAGCTTTTCGCCGATCAACGCCAGGCGGATATATTCACGGTCTTTATAGCCGTTACACACGATCACCGAGCGGGTCATACCGGCATGCGCCAGTACCGCCATCAGTTCAGCTTTGGAGCCGGCTTCCAGCCCCAGCGGTTCGCCGGAGTTGACCAGCGATTCGATCACGCGACGATGCTGGTTTACTTTGATTGGGTAAACCAGGAAATAGCCACCTTCGTAGCCGAACGACTCACGCGCGCGTTTGAACGCGGCATTGATCGAACGCAGGCGATGCTGCAGGATCTGCGGGAAGCAGAACAGTGCCGGTAAACGCAGACCGTCTTTTTGGCGTTGCTTCACCAAATCAGCCAGATCGACACGTGCCTGCGGGACGTCCGGATCCGGGCACACGCTGATGTGGCCCAGTTCATTGACGTCATAATAATTGTTGCCCCAGTAGGCGACGTTATAAGTGCGCAGCATCTTGCTGGCATCACGGTCATTCATGGCAACCTCCTGCATGGAGCGCAAAGATTTAGATTCGCCCGTTGCTGACGGACGGTGAATCAAAAGATCATCAGACATTACTCGCCTCACATCCCGTACTGACGATACAGTCAGCCACTATCGCAGCTACAACCCGCGAGAACAACCCAACAAACCGCCCTTGCGGCAGCGAATAAAACTGCCGTTCGCGGTCAGCGATCGGTTTATTACTCATATAATTGTAAGACACCCTGTTCAAACCTCGTGAATCGGGTCAAGAAACATCCCACAGGAAGGCTGCAGGCTACCCTTGTTCAGTTCTTCAGTCGACCGTTAACCGGCCCGAGGATCCTGAGTAGCGCCCAGGTGTTTATCACACCTGAAAGGTGGTGTAGAGACAAGACGGGAGATAGCAGAAGAATATGCGCCAGAACGGCACTGCTGTTGAGAACCAACAACCGGTAGACAACGGATCATTAATCCAACCACCTCCACGCACGCCGTCCTCAATGAACGACTGAGCCTCTATTAATAGTGTAAGAACGTGACCGTTCTATGAAGCGGCGACACCAAAGGTCGGCGTCTGCGGCTGAGTATCCGGCCACTCACGGAGGCGTCACAGAAATTTACAACTTCTTGCCCCACGCTGTGCACCAAATGAGCCGCGCGCGCAGTTTATACCGATAACACGGGGAAAATGCAAAATGAAAATTTGCCGGAAACTGTTTCAAGCGATGAAAATGGCGTCGGCGGCTTTGCGCAAAAGAGCGAAATGGCAAAAAAATACTGGCAATCCGGCTAAGGCCTGACCTAAAATAGACGTCCAGATGTTAATCCATCTATACTGATTAACAGAGAAACTGCTTAACGGCTTTGCCTGAGGGGCGTTGCAGGATGCATCTCGCGCCATCAGCGGAAGACCCTTCGCTTTGATGCCGGATCTCCAGCGCTGTGCAGTAATTTCTAACCCGTCTTATGCAAGGTACAGAATATAATGGCTAAACACCTTTTCACGTCCGAATCCGTCTCCGAAGGACATCCTGACAAAATCGCTGACCAGATCTCCGATGCCGTTCTCGACGCCATCCTGGAACAGGATCCTAAAGCACGCGTAGCTTGTGAAACCTACGTGAAAACCGGCATGGTACTGGTCGGCGGTGAAATCACCACCAGCGCCTGGGTAGATATCGAAGAGATCACCCGTAAAACCGTGCGCGAAATCGGTTATGTGCACTCGGATATGGGTTTTGACGCCAACTCTTGTGCCGTACTGAGCGCCATCGGTAAACAATCCCCGGATATCAATCAGGGTGTTGACCGTACCGATCCGCTGGAACAGGGTGCCGGCGACCAGGGCCTGATGTTTGGCTATGCCACCAACGAAACCGAAGTGCTGATGCCTGCACCGGTGACCTACGCCCACCGTCTGGTACAGCGCCAGGCCGAAGTGCGTAAGAACGGCACTCTGCCGTGGTTGCGTCCCGATGCGAAAAGCCAGGTCACTTTCCAGTATGACGACGGCAAAATCGTCGGCATCGACGCGGTGGTACTCTCTACCCAGCACTCCGAAGATATTTCGCTGAAAGACCTGCAAGAAGCGGTGATGGAAGAGATCATCAAGCCGGTTCTGCCTACCGAGTGGTTGAGCGCCAGCACCAAATACCACATCAACCCAACCGGCCGTTTTGTTATCGGTGGCCCAATGGGCGACTGCGGTCTGACCGGGCGTAAAATCATCGTTGATACCTACGGCGGCATGGCTCGTCACGGCGGCGGTGCATTCTCCGGTAAGGATCCGTCCAAGGTTGACCGTTCAGCAGCCTACGCAGCACGCTATGTAGCGAAAAACATCGTTGCTGCCGGTCTGGCTGACCGCTGTGAGATCCAGGTTTCCTACGCTATCGGCGTGGCAGAACCGACCTCAATCATGGTGGAAACCTTCGGTACCGAGAAAATCCCTACCGAACAACTGACGCTGCTGGTGCGCGAGTTCTTCGATCTGCGCCCATACGGCCTGATCCAGATGATGGACCTGCTGCAGCCGATCTACCGCGAAACTGCCGCCTACGGCCACTTCGGCCGTGAGCACTTCCCTTGGGAAGCGACCGACAAAGCAGCCCTGCTGCGCGATGCTGCCGGCCTGAAATAAGCCCGCGTATCGAGTGTGAAAACGGCGAGCCTGGTGCTCGCCGTTTTTGTTTTTATTGGATGGGTGCTCATGGATCAACGCACAAACAACCAACAGGCGGGAGCAATGCCCCCGCCGTTGGGTTGCCTTACCCTTGGGATTCGTAAGCCAGAATGGCGGCAACTTCCGTGTCGCCCAGCTTGTGATGCGCAATTCACACAGCGAACCGCGGGTGATCCACATAAGCGCGATAAGCGTCATGCTGATAATCATCAGCCTTAGAACGATCCGTCCCTGCTGCATTTTTGACCTCCTTTTCCTTGCCTCTCGGCAGGTAAGAAGCTAACCTAACGTTCTCTGGCGTTAGAGTTGGCCTCGGGTTGATGTATATCGACACGGGGCTTTTCTCTTTCTATCCCTTGCGTATGCTCAGGACGAAAGATCCAGAGCACCCGCGCGCAGTATATTCATCTCCCTCAGGTTTCAGCGGCCCTTTCCACGTTAAGTTCTGTTTCTGCGCAACCTTACGCAAAGCGTTGCAACACCCTGAAAACACAAAAGACAAAGGCCCAGCAATGCTGAGCCTTTGAGGGCAGAAATGGGCGTTGCGATGTCGGTTACGAGGTTTGCTTACGCAGCAGGTAAACGAAATACGGTGCGCCGATAAAGGTCGCCAGCAGCCCGGCGGGAATTTGGTACGGGAACATCACCATGCGTCCACACCAGTCGGCAAACACCATCAGCAACCCGCCCAACAGTGCGGCAATCACCATCTGCGGTAACGCGCGGCGGAAGCCCAACATACGCGCCATGTGCGGTGCCATCAGACCAATAAAGCTCAGCGGCCCCACGGTCAGCGTGGCCATGGCGGTCAGCGTGGCGGCCAGCAACAGAATGCTCAAGCGCACCGGCGTCAGGGCGATGCCCACCGAACGGGCAGTGGCACTGCCGAGCGGCAGGATACTGAGCCAACGCCGACACAGCGGTGCCAGCACAATCAGCACTGCCGCAATGATCGCCGTTCGCACCGCCTGTTCCGGCGTCACCGAATAGGTAGAGCCGGAAATCCAGGTCAGCAGCCCACCGGTGCGCGGATCGCCGCTGGCCAACAGCAGGAAAATGGTGGTGGTAAACGCCGTGCTGAGCGCAATACCGGCCAGCAGCATGCGCTCGGTGGAGAAACCTCCACGTCCGGCGGCGACCATAATCACCAGCAAGGTACCGGCTGCTCCCAGGCTCCCGGCCGGCAGCAGCCAGACAAAGGCATCCCCTGGGACTATCAGCAGCATCATCACCACGCCGAAGGCGGCCCCGGAGCTGATGCCCAGCACTTCCGGACTGGCCATCGGGTTACCGGTCAGCTTTTGAATCAAGGTCCCTGCTACCGCCAGCATCATGCCCGCCGCCAATGCCGACAACACTCGCGGCCAGCGCCACGGCATCAGTGACTCCAGCTCAGCCCCCTGGCTCCAATGCCAACCGGCAGCGTTTTGCCCAAACATCAGTGCCACAGTCAAACCAGCGAATAACACAGCCCCCGCCAGTGCGACCCACACCAGCAGATGACCACGTTCAGCCGGCACCTTATCGCCCAGATTCATTGGCGGTGGCGTAGAGGCACTGCGCAGCCGCGGCAACAGCCACAGCAGCAACGGTGCACCAAACAGCGCGGTGGCCGCACCGGTCGGGACTTCACGCCAGACCTGCGTCAGCCAGATCATCACTTGATCGGTTAGCCACAACAGCAACGCCCCCAGCAACGGGGCCAACATCATGCGGTGCGCCAACCGACGTGCGCCCAACATTTTCGCCATCAGGGGGGCAAACAGGCCGATAAAACCAATTACGCCAACGGCATTCACCAGCATGGCACTGAAGATAATCGCCAGCGCCAATGCGCAGAAACGCGCCATCGACAGGCCCAGCCCCAAATTACGCGCTACGCCGTCATCCAGACCCAGCAGCGTCAGTGGGCGAAGCAGCAACACCGCCAACAGCCCGGCTACCAGCAGGCGCGGCAGGATAAACTGCACCGTGCTCCAGTCTTGCTGGTTCAGTGCGCCAGTACTCCACAGGAACACGCCCTGCAACTGATCGTAATTAAACAACGCCAGCAGGCTGTTGACCGCTCCGCAATAAAGCCCCAGCACCAACCCAGCCAGGATCAGCGTCACCGGTGACATGCGTTTGCCCCAGGCCACGCCGAACACCAGCCCACCGACCACTACCGCCCCCACCATGGCGGCCAACTGGCGGGTCAGTTCACCGCCCGGCAACATCCATAACGTGGCGATAGTCAGCCCGAGCTGTGCCCCGGCGGAAACCCCGAGCGTCGCCGGTTCCGCCAGCGGATTGCGCAAGACCTGCTGGAATAGCACGCCGACCAACCCTAACCCGGCTCCGGCCAACAAGGAGACCGACAGCCTTGGCAACAGGCTGTAATGGAACAGCATTTGGCGTACATCGTCGATATTCGGCGTAGTCAACGCCTGCCCCCACCCTGCCCACGGCAGCTGTTGCAGCAGGTTGTCGATCGTCAGGCCGCCCGCTGCCGCCAACAGCAGCAGTACCAGGGTCAACGGGAATGCACGGATGCGCGCGCTCATGAATAACTCTCCTGCGCCTGCTCCAGCAGATGACAAAATCGCATCGAGGACAGCGTCGCCCCGTAGAACCACACCGCCGGCACCTGGCGCAATTGATTTTGCCGGACGAACGGCAATGCCTGCCATAGCGGAGTGGAACTGACCTTTTTCAACATCTCTTGATTACCGTGGTCGAGATAAATCGCCCGCGCGCTTTTCACCGCCGTCAGGCGTTCGATGCCGACCACCGCCGTGCCCCAAAAGTTGGTTTCTCCTTCCCAGGCATTGATGATTCCAAGCTGATCCATCACTTCCTGGAACAGGCTTTTCTGGCCAATAACCAGCGCATGGCGAGTATCGATCAGTGAAAACATCAATAGCGGTTGCCGGGTATAGGAATGCAGGCGCTGACGCGCATCCTGAATAAAGCGATCAAACTGTGCCAGATGCTGCACTGCACGGGTTTCCAGTCCCAGCCGCTGAGCCAAGGCTTGCAGTGATTGTTTTGCCACGGTCAATGGCTTGCCGCTGCCGTCGTTGAAGCTAAAACTCATGCTGGGGGCAATCGGTGCCAGCTTTTGCGGCGTCGGGCCATAGCCCTTCGACAGCAACATCAGCGAGGGCTGAAGCTGCTGCAGCAGCTCGAGGTTAGGCTCGGTGCGCTGGCCGACATCAATCACTGACGCAGGCAGTTTCGGCTCTTCCACCCACAGGTTGTAATTATGGATATCAGCGACCGCTAACGGCGTAACTCCCAGCGCCAGCAGCAGCTCAATCGGCAACCACTCCAGCGCCACGATACGCGAAAGGTCCGGCGGCGTTGTTGAGGCTTGTCCCGGCAGGGAAAACAGCAGGGGCGACAGCGCCATGGCCGCTAACAGGCGACGGCGTACGGCATCATGATGAAAATCAGAGAAGTCAGCCATCAGTAGACAAAACTCACCGGCGCACCGCCGCTTGGATGTGGCAGCGTTCCCATAGGAATACCGTAAATTTGCTCCAGCACCTCGCCCTGCATCAGATCCAGTGGCGTGCCCTGTGCAATCATTTCGCCGCCACGTAACGCCACCAGATGGTCACAGTAGCGCGCCGCCATATTGATATCGTGCAGCACGGCAATCACCGTCAGGCCACGCTGATGACTCAGTTGCTGGATCAGCGCCAGCACCTCAACCTGATGGGCGATATCCAGCGCCGAAGTGGGTTCGTCCAACAGCAGACAGCGGCTGTCCTGCGCCACCATCATCGCCAGCCAGGCGCGTTGACGCTCCCCACCGGACAAACTGTCCACCAGGCGGTTGGCGAAGGGCTTCAGGCCCACCAGCGCAATCGCCTCTTCCACCTGTTGGCGATCGTTAGCGCCAAAACGGCCCAGCGCACCGTGCCACGGGTAGCGGCCAATCGCCACCAGTTCACGCACCGTCATGCCTTCTGCGGCCGGCAGTTGCTGCGGCAGATAGGCAACCTGACGCGCAAAGGCTTTGCTATCCCACTGGCTCAGTGGCTGTTGGTTGAGCAGCGCGCTGCCGGTGGTGGGGCTTTGATGGCGGCCAAGGATCTTTAGCAGCGTGGATTTGCCGGAACCGTTATGGCCGATCAGCCCACAAACTTTGCCGACAGGAAAGGTCAACGACAGGGGTTGCAGCAGGACACGGCCTGGAACGGCAAAGCTGGCGTTGTTCAGGGTAAAGGTGGCGTCGTGATTGAGGTGTTTATCCGGCATAGGTCCTACTTTGTCCGGGGCGACATGACGCCGCCCCGGTTATCCGATTAGAAGCGGAAGGTTGCGGTGGCGACCACCTGACGTTCTGCGCCCCAATAGCAGCCATAGGTGGCAAAGCAGCTGGAGACGTATTCTTTATCAAACAGGTTGTTCACGTTGATGCCAATCGAGGAACCCGGCAGATTGAAACGCGCCAGATCGTATTTTATCGCGGCATCAACCACCGTGTAATCCTTCACTTTAAAGGTATTGGCCTCATCCCCATAGCTGGAACCGACATAACGCACGCCGGAACCCAGAGTCAGACCGCTGATGGCGGTTTCATGGAAGGTGTAATCCGCCCACAGTGAGGCCATGTGTTTTGGAATGGCGGCCGGGGTATTGCCCTGCAGTGTGGTGTCCTTGGAGTACTCGGCATCCGTGTAGGTATAAGACCCCAGCAGGTTAACGTTGGCCGACAGCGCAGCTTTGGCTTCAAATTCAACACCACGGGAACGGATCTCGCCCCCTTGCACGCTGGCGAATGGATGATCTGGGTCTGGATCTGCCACCTTGTTGTTGGTCTTGGTCAGCTGGTAGATCGCCATGCTGGCAGTGATAGGACGATCCTTCGGTGCATACTTCACGCCGGCTTCATACTGCTTCCCTTTGGAAGCAGCGAAGGTATTGCCACTGAAATCAGTCCCTGAAGTAGGCTCAAAGGATTCACTGTAACTGACATAAGGCGCGATGCCGTTTTCAAAGACATAATTCAAGCCAGCCCGGCCGGTGAATTCGTTGTCCTTCTGCCGGGATACCGAGTTCTGATTCAAACGGTTGGTGCTGTTGGTATCGCTCCAGTCATAGCGTCCCCCCAGGGTCAGCACCCATTGATTCCACTCGGCCTGATCCTGTACGTAAAGCCCGGTTTGCTCCTGACGATTGACCTGACTTGCACCACCAGTAATGGTGTAACTTTGGTTGCCATACTGTGGATCCACGACATTCAGCGGGGAAGCGGTGCCGTACTGATAGACGACGTCATTGCGCATACGCATGTAGTCCACGCCCATCAACAAAGTGTGATCAACCAGCCCGGTGGCAAACCTGGCCTGCGCCTGGGTGTCCACCGCAAAACTCGACATATGCTCTTTCGAATTCATCACGCCACGAGTTAACTCAGCAGGGTTCTTCGGATTGATGCCCTGACCATAGATCGAGCGGTAGTCGACATCCATCTTGGAGTAACGCAGGTTTTGCCGCACCGTCCACACGTCATTAAAGCCATGCTCGAAGGCATAACCGACCATCTGTTGCTTACGCGAGATGTTGTTATAGCCCGGCTCACCGTCGTTAAAACTGGTCGGTAGCTTGCCGTTGATGCCATTTTGCACCGTGCCCTCTTTCGGCAGCCAGCCATAGAAGCCCACGCTTGGGTCATCCTGGAAACTGCTGAGGAACGTCAGGGAAGTACGATCATCCGGCCGCCAGCTGAAAGAAGGCGCGATAGCGTAGCGCTTGCTCTTTTCGCCCACCTGCTGCTGGTCTTCATCACGCGCCAGACCGGTCAAACGGTAAGAATAAACACCGTCATCATCCAGGGCGCCGCCAAAGTCGAAGCCGGTCTGGAACAGATTGTCGGTGCCCATTTTGAACTGAACTTCACGCAGGCTTTCGGTGGTTGGACGTTTGCTGACCAGAGCGATAACCCCACCCGGGTTGCTCTTGCCATAGAGTACCGACGAAGGACCACGCAGCACTTCGGCGCGCTCCAGGAAGTAAGGATCAATCTGGTAAATGGAATAGTTATCGTCCTGCAGTTTCAGGCCGTCGAGGTACATATTGGTACCGACCGAACTGAATCCGCGAATGTTCACCGCATCGTAAGCGGTGGAAGCCCCACGGTTACCCACCATCACACCCGGTGTATATGCCAGCGCACTTTTCACCGTCTCCGGTTGGCGCATATCCATTTCTTCACGCGTGACCACGGACACCGACTGAGGCGTTTTTACCAACGGGGTATCTGTTTTGGTGCCGGTGGCGCTGTGCTTGGCCACATAGGTGCCGACCGGCCCCCAGGCGCTTTCCTGCTGTGATTGGCTGCTGCCCACCACGGTAATAGTCTCTTCCTTGGCTGCGGCGGAGAATGCCGGCGTTGCCAGCGTGCCAAGTGCGGCAGCGATAGTCATCGCCACCCCACTGACGTGAATGCGGCCCTGCTTGGCCGCAGAAGATGAAAGACGCTTGGTCGGCATAGGTGGTTTCTCTGGTAAATTATTTAATGACGAATGAAAACGATAATAATTATTATAAGCGACGCATTTTATGCAGAAGCCAAATTAAACTGCAAGTTCATTTCGGCATCAGAACCAGAAGGGACGGGGGGTTGATACACGGATTAACAGAGTGGGAATAGACTGAGCGGTTAAAGATAAAAAGCCCGCAACAGAATGTGGCGGGCCAGACAACACAATGCGTTTATTTCCTATAGCCCGTTAACATCAGCAATGGTGGTGTTTTGCTCTCGGCAGAATCGATACTAAATGCCCGACCGCTGTCATTAGCATCTACTGCGAAAGTGATTTCGGTTTGCTGATTTCTAATGGCCTGCCGTACCAATGCATCGACATTGATGTAACGATATTGCCGGATGTGGTCCAGATACAATGCGGTTTCCGAACCTGCAGAGCAGGCAGGACGTGATTTCCAACTCAGATTTTCAGCCAGCCAGTCATTACTGCACTGATAAAAATAGATCATACCAGCGGTGGTATCAGTGACATTACCGGCTACCGTACGCAGGCGATAAACCATCTCTTTGTCAGTATCAATATCCTTATCTGCCGGCCACTCTGGTAGCGCAAATTTGATATACGCCATCTTATGGCGGCTGGGATCTTTCTTGTCGTTGCGCACCAGCAACTCGGCGGGATGTTCATCCTGGCTGCCATCAGCGGCAGCCGTACCCTCTGCTACCGGCGCTGAGTAGCTATAGGCAACATTGGTACTGCAATCCATTGGATTGTTCATGCATTGATCGGTCATGAAAGTCGCGGCCTGATCGGTCCAGCCATTCATAAAATCACCGTGTGCCGTGTAGATTGAGCCCCATTTCTCCACCAGCTTACCGCCCTCCATCACCGGATCCAGCGACAGTTGCGCCTTGCTAAGATCCACCGGCGTATCGCGATTCATCTCATAAGCAACGTTCATATTAATCGTTGGGATTTTCACCGGATAAGCCGCCGGACAGGCATCGTTCACGGCATACACAGCATTTTTCAGCGTTTTGTTGGGCTTGAGATTTTTACCATCCCAGCAATTTGGGAAGGCCAGAGCAATATTGAATTGCACTTTGCCCGGCGCATACGGCGTACAGTTTTTAAACGGCACAGAAGAGTACCCTTGCCCCTGACAAAAATAGTTCACCACGCCAGGCGTGGGTTTAGTACCTTGATGGTCGCCCACCAACAACTCCAGCCCATGCGGAAACGGCTGCAGCGGAAATTGCTGTACGTTATTCGCCTGATAATAGGTTTTCTGATAGGCTGGGCGCACCTCAGTACCGTTTTCCAAACGCAGTGAAGGCACCCAGTACGCAGAATGGTCAGCCAGGTTATTACAGGTGGTTTCCGGGTTAGCCAACAAGCTATCGGAGGTAGAGTCAGCATCGGTTTTCGTGCTGCCAAAGAAATCATGCCACATCGCCATACCGGCCTTGCCTGGCATCATAATGGCGTCGTCGGCCAAGGTGTGGCTGTAACGGCATTGCACATCGGCCTGCGGCCCACTAGGTTGTACGGCGAAAGCGCTAAGGGGTAAACCTGCAGCCAGGCTGACCGCTATTGCTGAGCAAGAAGCAAAGTATCGCATTATTTATTCCTTTTAATTCCTATTGCGAGAAGACATCAAAACGGGTTGAAAATAATTCCAGCGTCCGTTTCATCGTCATCAATGCTAATCAGGAATAAAAAATGCCAACACCGTTATGCGGTGTATGAAAAAGGGCACAACAAAAGTTGTGCCCTTGGGAGAAACCTTAGTTAGGTTTACTTGCCGAACATGTCCTTGATCCAACCGGCGACGCCGTCAGCATCCTTCTGCTCACCCGCAGCCTGTTGCTGCTGCTGTTGCTGAGCTGTCTGGCTTGCCTGACACAGACCTTGCGGATTGTCGGTCCACACCGGGATGGTGCGCCCACCACCGCCACAGACAAAGTTACCGCCAGAGTCGATAGCGATCTGGTTTATCCCCTCCGGTGGCTGCAACATCAGCGGCAGCGGCGTCTGGTTTTCCAGATAGCGGCGATACAGGGTCAGCGCCCCGTTGGCACCGGTCAGCTTGGCCGGGCCGTTGTTATCACGACCAACCCAGGCGATAGCCACTTCTTTACCGTCGATGCCGGCAAACCAGCTGTCGCGCAGATCGTTGGTGGTCCCGGTTTTCGCCGCCAGGTTGTAGTTGGGGAATTTCACCGACAGCGAACGGGAGGTCCCGCGTGCTACGCCCTGCTGCATCGCGTACAGCGTCAGGTAGGCGGCCTGCGCCGGTACCACACGTTCCGCCTGTGGGAAGCTCTGATACAGCACCGAACCGTCTTCGGCGATCACTGAACGTACCGCTGACAACGTCGCACGGTTACCGCCACCGGCAATGGTCTGGTATTCCTGCGCCACTTCCATCGGCGTCAGGCCAATCGCGCCAAGCAGCATAGAAGGGACCGGATTGATTTCCGCTTTCGGGATGCCCAGGCGTTGCAGTGTGGCGCTGATTTGGTCCAGCCCCACCGCCATGCCCAGGTTCACCGTAGGAACGTTGAGCGAGAAGGCCAGCCCGTCCACCAACATCACCTGCCCGCGGAACTTGCGGTCATAGTTGTTTGGCTGCCAGACGGTGCCGTTCTGCAGTTTCAGCGTCAACGGCTGGTCTGCCAGCCAGGTATTCAGGCGGTATTTATCCGGCTCGGACAGCGCAGTCAGATAGGTTGGCGGCTTGGCCAATGAACCGACCAAACGGCGCGCCTGCATCGCCCGGTTAAACCCGGCAAATTGCGGATTGGCACCGCCAACCATGGCGCGGACTTCACCGCTGAAACGATCGACAATCACCATCGCCGCTTCCAGATCCTGAACGTGGCGAGCCGCCTTCAGTGCCGGAATGCCGTCTTCGACCGCTTTTTCCGCGGCGTCCTGCGAAACCGGATCCAGCGTGGTGAAGATTTTCACCCCGGACAGGTCGTTAACCTTGTCGCCCAGTTTGGCTTGCAGTTCCTGACGCACCATCTGCATAAACGCCGGCTGCGGGGTGATCACCCCGCCTTTCGGCTGCACCCCCAGCGGTCGTGCGCTGAGCATGTCATACAGTTCGGCATCGATAACACCTTGGTTCTGCAACAGTTTCAGCACCAGATTGCGGCGTTCCAGCGCCAGTTTCGGGTTACGCCAAGGGTTATACAGCGACGCCCCTTTGACCATGCCCACCAGCAACGCCTGCTGATCCAGACTCAGTTCATCCACCGGGCGGCCGAAGTAATACAGGCTGGCCAGCGGGAAACCACGGATCTGATCGTTGCCGCTCTGGCCGAGATACACCTCGTTCAGGTACAGCTCAAGGATGCGGTCCTTGCTGTAACGGTAATCTACCAGCAACGCCATGTAGGCTTCGTTGGCCTTACGCCACAGCGAGCGTTCATTGGTCAGGAACAGGTTTTTCACCAACTGCTGCGTCAGGGTACTGCCGCCCTGTACCGCACGCCCGGCGGTCAAGTTAGCCAGCACCGCACGGCCGATGGAATAGGGGCTGATACCGTCATGTTCATAGAAGTGACGGTCTTCGGTGGCGATCAGCGTATCCACCAGCAGGTCCGGGAAACCGGCCCGCGGCACGAACAGGCGCTGTTCGCCATTCGGTGATTGCAACATGGTGATCAGGCGCGGATCGAGGCGGAAGAAGCCGAAACTGCGCTGGTTCTCCATGTTCTCGATTTTCGCCAGACGGTTGTTCTGGAAATCCAGACGGGCGTGGATCTGCCCTTCTTTACCGTCCGGGAAATCAAACGGACGGCGCAGCATCTCAATGCTGTTGGCCTGCACGGTAAATTCGCCCGGGCGCGTCATGCGGCTGACCTGACGGTATTGCATGCCCTCCAGCAGATCGACCATTTCCTTTTTGCTGTACGGCATGCCCGGTTCCAGGTTGACCATCCGGCCATACACTGCCGCCGGCAACTGCCAGACCTTGCCGTCAATGCGGCTGCGGATCTGCGAATCCAGGTACACGCCGTAGATCGCCAACAGGACGGCAACCACCAGGATCAATTTGATCAGCAGGCCGAGCCAGCGGCGTTTTTTACGCGGCGGAGTCGCTTTTACCTTACGTGGCATGCGTTCTTCCTCGTATTCATCATCATCATCGTCATCCTGGTACTCGTCTTCTTCGTAATCATCGTAATCGTCATCTCGACGACGGCGCGGCGGCTTGCGCGACGCGGTGCGTGTTGGTTGTTTCCCTTTGCGCCCGATGGGCTCGCGGTCATCCCCAGCCATTGCTGTTGTTCTCCAGACTTGGCGGCACTGCCGGCCATTATAAGTCGCTTAATCTGTCGCGCCGTCAGGCCGCTGAACAGAAGAAACATCTGAATTCGTTTACTGATATTTTTTCGTGCGCCGCGTGGGGGCGGTATTCGCCGGATCGTCCGGCCACACGTGCTTCGGGTAGCGCCCTTTCATCTCTTTTTGCACTTCCCGGTAAGCCCCCTGCCAGAACGCCGCCAGATCGCCGGTGATTTGCAACGGCCGGTGCGCCGGTGAGAGTAACTCAAGCACCACCGGGATGCGACCCTCGGCCAGCATCGGGCTGCGTTGTTCACCGAACACTTCCTGTAAACGCACCGCCAGCGCCGGCGGTTTGCCGGCATCATAGCGAATCGGCAACCGGCTGCCGGTCGGCACAGTGTAATGAGTGGGTAGCGCATTATCCAGCCGCTGCTTTTGCTGCCAGTTCAACAACCGCGCCAGGGCCTCGGCGATATTCACCTGTTTCAACCCACGCATGTCACGCACGCCACTCAGCGACGGCAGCAGCCACTGCTCCAGCGAGGCCAGTAACGAGTCATCGTCGACCGGTGGCCAGTCAGCCTCCGGCAGCCAGTTCTGTGCGCACTGCAAACGCAGGCGCAACTGTTCGGCAGCGGTATCCCAGTTAAGCACCGCCACACCCTGGGCACGCACCCAGTTAAGCAGCGCCTGTTGCAGCTCTTCGGCCCCCGGCTTGGCCAGCGGCTGGGCACGCAGCGTCAGACGACCAATCTGCTGGCGTTTCCAGGCGCGCAACGTGCCTTTTTCTTCATCCCATTCCACCGCGGTTTGCTGGGAAACGATCGCCGGCAACTGCGCTGCCAGCATGTCAATCTCCACCGGCAGTGCCAGCAGAATGCGGGCATCGGGGCTGTTATGCCCCTGCAGCAGGCTGGGGACGATCAGCCAGGGCGCACGCGATAGCGCCTCATCCTGATTCATCGCCGCACCCATGCCGTTAGCCAGCAGGTAACGGCCATCCTGACCACGCCGTTGGGCAATACGGTCAGTAAACGCCAACGCCAGCAGGCGCGGTGCCATCTCAACGTCAACCTGCCCGCTTTTCACCTGCAGACGGCGGGCAAGCTGAGTCGCCCGGCGTTGCCAGTTCAGCTGTGGGCGACTCAGCCAGTAGCCGATATCCATTTGTCCGCTGCGCGGTGGCTCTTCCAGTAACGCCGCCAGTGCGGCAGCCGTCGCCAGCCCATCAGCCCCGCGCTCTGCGCCGTGGGTCAGCATCGCTGCCAGCCGTGGCTCACAGCCCAATTTGGCCATCTGCCGACCGCGCGAGGTGAGTTTATCGCCGTCATCGGTAGCCCCCAGCCGTTGCAACAGTCGCCGGGCTGCCGCCAGCGCCGTTTCCGGTGGCCGATCGAGCCAGGTCAGTTGCCCGACGTCGTGGCAGCCCCATTGCAGCAACTCCAGCCAGAAACCGGCGAGGTCACTTTGCAGAATTTCCGGTTCGGCGTGCTCTGCCGCCCGTTCCGCCTGCTCTTTGGCAAACAGATGCCAGCAGATACCCGGCTCCAGACGCCCGGCACGACCGGCGCGCTGGATCATTGACGCCTGGCTGATACGTTGTGTCACCAGCCGCGTCAAACCATTACGCACGTCATAACGCGCCACCCGCTCCAGGCCGCTGTCGACCACCAACCGGATGCCTTCGATGGTCAGACTGGTTTCGGCGATGTTAGTCGCCAGCACCACTTTACGCCGCCCGGCCGGGGCCGGTTGAATCGCTTTCTGCTGCTGCGCCAACGGCAAGGCACCGTATAGCGGACACAGCTCGGTATCGGCAGCCACTTCGCCGCTCAAGCGCTCCAGCACCCGGTTGATTTCCGCTACGCCCGGCAGGAACAGCAGCAGCGATCCCGTCTGTTCAGACAGCAGGCGCTTAACCGCCGCGGCGACGCCGTCCTCCAGCCGCTGATGGCTGGCCAGGGGTTGATACTGGCGATCGACCGGGAAGCTGCGCCCGGCAGACACCACCGCCGGTGCCTGTGGCAGCAACTGCGACAGGCGGGCGTTATCCAGCGTCGCCGACATGATCAGCAGTTTTAGATCGTCACGCAGCCCCTGCTGCACATCCAGCAGCAGCGCCAATGCCAGATCGGCCTGCAGGCTACGCTCATGGAATTCATCGAGGATCACCAACGAGACGCCCTGTAACTCGGCATCCTGCTGCAGGATGCGGGTGAGAATGCCTTCGGTCACCACTTCCAGCCGGGTATTGGGCCCCGTTTTGCTTTCGGCGCGCATGCGGTAACCCACGGTCTGGCCTGGTTCTTCGCCTAACTGCTGCGCCAGCCGGTACGCCACGTTTTTCGCCGCCAACCGCCGCGGTTCGAGCATAATGATGCGGCCCGGCAGCCCGGCTTTAGCCAGGATCTGCAGTGGCAGCCAGGTCGATTTACCGGCACCGGTCGGCGCATGCAGCAGCACCTGCGGGGCGGATTGCAGCGCAGTGAGCAATTCATCAAGAACCGCGCTGACGGGCAGTGAAGACACAGAACTCTCCGTAGTGGTTAACATTGGACGGCGCACATTGTAGCATTAGAGTCTGCGTTTCATTCACTTGCCACTTGCCGGGGCCCCATGTCCAGTTCGCGCCGCCTGTTTTTCGCCCTGACCTTGCCTGATGCACTACAGCAACAGGTGATCCGCTGGCGCGCCGAAGCCTTCGCGCCGGAAGTCGGCCGGCCGGTCGCGGCAGCCAATTTGCACCTGACGCTGGCCTTTCTCGGCGACGTCTCGGCGCAAAAAGAGGCCGCGCTGAAAAAGCTGGCGGGCCGCATTAGCCAGCCCGGTTTCAGCATGGTGCTGGATGACCTCGGCCACTGGCCGCGTCCCGGCGTGGTTTGGCTCGGCACCCGACGTGCCCCGCGTGGACTGTTGCAGTTGGCGGAGCTGTTACGATCGCAAGCGGCTCGCAGCGGCTGTTATCAGAGCCCGATGCCGTTTCATCCGCATATCACCCTGCTGCGATCGGCGACGCAAGCGGTCGCCGTGCCGCCCGTCACCCCGGGCTGGAACTTCAGCGCCGACGAATTCGCCCTGTACCAGTCAGTGTTTGAAAACGGCCGCACGCGTTATCAAATGCTTGAGCAATGGTCTTTAACCCTTCAGGACACCCGATGATTTTCACGCCACCGCTGCGCCACGCCACGCTGATTAAACGTTACAAACGCTTTCTGGCGGACGTCGTCACCCCGGAAGGGGAAACCTTCACCCTGCACTGCGCCAATACCGGTGCCATGACCGGCTGTGCCACACCCGGCGATACCGTTTGGTACTCCACTTCGGATAATCCCAAGCGCAAATACGCCCACAGTTGGGAACTGACCCATACCCAACAGGGGGACTGGATCTGCGTGAACACCCTGCGTGCCAATGGGTTGGTACGCGAGGCGATCGAACAGAATCTAATCAATGAATTATCCGGTTACAGTAAAATCAGCAGCGAAGTAAAATACGGCAGTGAGAACAGTCGTATCGATTTGTTATTACAGGCAGAAAACCGAGCTAACTGCTATATTGAAGTTAAGTCAGTCACATTATTGCAACAACAACGTGGTTACTTCCCTGATGCAGTAACGCTCAGAGGACAGAAGCACTTACGTGAGTTGCTAAGCGTGGTTGAAAGCGGGCAACGGGCGGTATTGTTCTTTGCTGTGTTACATAGCGGTATTGAGCAGGTCGCACCGGCACATCATATAGATGAGCGTTATGCGACACTGTTGGCACAGGTTCAGCAGTTGGGTGTAGAAGTGGTTTGTTATGGGGCTAAATTATCACCTGACGGTATATATCTCTGCGATAAGTTACCGTTTTTTATCGATTAGCGCTGACCGGGTACTAATAATTCGACAACCGGTTAACGCGTCGCCAAATACGCCTTCCTTCACACCATTGTCAAGCAGGCGACAGGAATAATTGCCAACCTACCTCCCATCTGTTATTTATAGCGGCCTGTTTTTCCCCCACATTGGGGATTCGATAGTGCGTGTGTATGTAGGAGAAGCAACATGCAAGAAGGGCAAACCCGTAAAACCTCGTCCTTGAGCATTCTCGCCATCGCTGGGGTGGAGCCGTACCAAGAGAAGCCGGGCGAAGAGTACATGAACGACGCCCAGTTGTCGCATTTCAAGCGCATTCTTGAAGCATGGCGTAACCAGCTCAGGGATGAAGTTGATCGTACGGTAACTCATATGCAGGAAGAGGCAGCTAACTTCCCTGATCCGGCCGACCGTGCCACTCAGGAAGAAGAGTTCAGTCTTGAACTGCGTAACCGCGATCGTGAACGCAAACTGATCAAAAAGATCGAGAAAACGCTGAAGAAAGTAGAAGACGAAGATTTCGGCTACTGCGACTCTTGCGGCGTGGAGATTGGCATTCGTCGCCTTGAAGCGCGTCCGACTGCCGATTTGTGCATCGACTGCAAGACTCTGGCCGAAATCCGCGAAAAGCAGATGGCCGGCTAATACAGTTGTTATCGCTGCGGCGTACGTTCTGCGTGCGCCGCACAGAGAAAAGGGAAAGTTTCCCCTCTGATATGCAAGAAAGACATTATGTGGGGCGCTTTGCCCCATCGCCTTCCGGGGATCTGCATTTCGGCTCGCTGATTGCCGCTCTGGGAAGCTACCTCCAGGCTCGTGCCCAACGCGGGCAGTGGCTGGTTCGCATTGAAGATATCGATCCCCCGCGCGAAGTCGCCGGTGCGGCCGATCGTATCTTATCCGCTCTGGAACACTATGGTCTCCTCTGGGACGGCCAGGTCATCTATCAATCCCAACGTCATGAAGCCTACCGTGCCACTTTGGATCACCTGCATCAGCAGGGGCTCAGCTATTTCTGCAACTGCACCCGCAGCCGTATTCAGCAGATAGGCGGCCTGTATGACGGCCACTGTCGCCCTTTGAATCTTGGCCCGCAAGGTGCCGCCATTCGCTTGCGTCAGTCCTCTCCGGTTTACGCCTTTCATGACCGCCTGCAGGGCGAGTTGCAGGCCGACCGGGCGCTGGCACAGGAAGACTTTATCATTCGTCGGCGTGATGGGCTGTTCGCCTATAACCTGGCAGTGGTGGTGGACGACCATTTCCAGGGCATCACCGAAATCGTACGCGGTGCCGATCTGATCGAACCGACAGTACGCCAGATAGCGCTGTACCATCAGTTACAGGCGCCGGTGCCCGCCTATGTGCATCTGCCGCTGGCGCTGGGCGCTAACGGCATCAAACTGTCGAAGCAAAACCATGCGCCCGCTCTGCCCGACGGCGATCCACGCCCAACACTGGTGGCCGCGCTAAAATTTCTGCGCCAACCGCTGCCGGAAAGCTGGCAAGATCTGGACCTGTCGTTATTATTGAGCTGGGCGATTGCACACTGGAAGCTGGATGATGTGCCGCGCCGGGAGGCTATTTCCCTGGACGAAAACACATCGGCATTCTCAAAAGAGCCATGGTGAGCTATGATTAGCCGCTATTTTTTGTTAGCGCCATTTTTATCAGACACTATCGAGGTGTACCATTTTTACCCGAGTAGCCAATTTCTGCCGTAAGGTGCTAATCCGCGATGACAAGCAGCCGCGCGATGATGCGCCGGTCAGCGATAAAAACGTAGTCCGCGAAGAAAGCGTGGTGGCGACACCGTCGGCCGCGCCGCAGCAACGTTCCGCCGATCGCGGCAGAGAAAGCCCTGCCCGCCGGCCTGCACCGCGTAAACGCCCACCTTTTCCTGCCGCAGAGAGCAACGGTTCAATGACCGTGATCCCACGCGATCAGCATTCCATCTCACGTAAAGACATCAGTGAGAACGCGCTGAAGGTGCTGTATCGCCTGAACAAATCCGGCTTCGAGGCCTATCTGGTCGGTGGCGGTGTGCGTGACCTGTTACTGGGCAAAAAACCGAAAGATTTCGACATCACCACCAACGCAACGCCGGAGCAAGTGCGCAAGCTGTTCCGCAACTGCCGTTTGGTAGGCCGCCGCTTCCGCCTGGCACACGTGATGTTCGGGCCGGAAATTATCGAGGTTGCCACCTTCCGTGGTCACCACGAGCAGCAAACGCCGGAATCTGACAAAAATTCTTCCCAGCAGGCCCAAAACGGCATGCTGCTGCGCGACAACATCTTCGGTTCGATCGAAGAAGATGCCCAGCGCCGCGACTTCACCATCAACAGCCTGTACTACGGCGTAGCGGACTTCACTCTGCGTGATTACGTCAACGGCCTGCGCGATCTCAAACAGGGCGTGATCCGCCTGATTGGCGATCCGGAAACCCGTTATCGTGAAGATCCGGTGCGCATGCTGCGCGCGGTGCGCTTTGCCGCCAAGCTGGACATGACCATCAGCGACGAAACCGCCGAGCCGATCCCACGCCTGGCATCCTTGCTGCATGAGATCCCGCCGGCACGTCTGTTTGAGGAGTCTCTCAAGCTGCTGCAGGCAGGCTACGGTTATCCGACCTATCTGAAACTGTGTGAATACCAGTTGTTCCAGCCGCTGTTCCCACAGATTTCACGTCACTTCACGCCGACCCAGGACACGCCGATGGAGCGTATTCTGGCGCAGGTGCTGAAGAACACCGACTACCGTCTGCAAAACGACATGCGCGTCAACCCGGCGTTCCTGTTTGCTGCTATGCTTTGGTACCCGCTGCTGGAACATGCGCAGAAACTGGCGCAGGAGAGCGGACTGGCGTACTACGACGCCTTCGCGCTGGCGATGAATGACGTGTTGGACGAGCAGTGTCGTTCGCTGGCTATCCCGAAACGCATCACCACGCTGGTTCGCGATATCTGGCAGTTGCAGCTTCGCCTTTCCCGTCGTCAGGGCAAGCGCGCGCACAAGCTGATGGAACACCCGAAATTCCGCGCCGCTTACGATCTGCTGGCGCTGCGTGCCGAAGTGGAAGAAAACCAGGAAATGCTGCGTCTGGCCGAATGGTGGGGCGAGTTCCAGGAAGCCACACCGGCACGCCAGAAAACCATGTTGAGTACTTTGGGTGACGATCCGGCACCGCGCCGTGCGCGTCAACGCCGGCCTCGCCGCCGGACGCCGCGTAAAGAAGGGGAATAATGATCCGCGTTTATATCGCGCTGGGTAGCAACCTGGCGCACCCGCTACAACAGGTGAAAGCCGCACTGGAAGCGTTGGAGCATCTCCCGCGCAGCCGGTTGATCGTTTGTTCTTCGTTTTACCGCACCAAGCCGCTGGGCCCGCAGAACCAGCCGGACTATCTCAATGCGGTGGTGGCACTGGATACCTTGCTACCCGCAGAACAGTTGCTCGATCACACCCAAGCGATTGAACGCAATCAGGGCCGTGTGCGCAAAGATGAGCGCTGGGGCCCACGGACTCTGGATCTGGATATCATGCTGTATGGCGAGCAGGTCATTCACACCGATCGCCTGACGGTGCCACACTACGGCCTGAAAGAGCGTGAGTTCATGCTCTATCCGTTGGCAGAAATCGCCCCCGAGTTAGTTTTCCCCGACGGCGAATCACTGGCCAGCTGCCTGAAACGCGTGCCGCAAAATGGCATGGAGCTCTGGCACAACCCCAAGCACAAAGCCTGAGTCGGGCGCAATATGCAGCGCCCCTACAGCATCACCTGAGCAACAAATCCCCCTTCTGCCCGGTTGGCAAAGCTAACGCGCAATCCATGTAAGCTGGCAATACGCTGCACAATCGACAACCCCAACCCGCTGCCGGTTTGTTCCTGGCCTGGCGGACGATAAAAACGTTCCCCCAACCGCGCCAGATGTTCCACCGTGACCCCCGGACCATTATCCTCGACCGTCAGCAGGCGCTCTGTCAGCCTCACAGTGACGATGCCGCCCGCGGGGGTATACCGCACCGCATTATCCAGCAGATTGCGCACCAGCAGCGACAGCAGCAGCGTTTGCCCCTGTAGCGGCGGTGGCGTGCCCTGTTGTTCGTAACGCAGGGTGACGCCGGCAGCATGAGCATGGCGATCCTGCTCTGCCAGCGTCATCGGCACCAATTGGGTCCAGTCGACCGCTTCCAGCTCGGCCAGGTCAGACAGGGAATCCAGTCGCGATAGCGTCAGCAATTGATCCACCAGCCGGGTGGCACGATCGATACCCACCGTCAGATTACCCAGCGCATGCTCACGCATCGGCTCGTCATCACCGGCCAACTGCACCACCTCTGTCTGTACCCGCAGCGCCGCCAACGGACTGCGCAATTCATGGGCCGCGTCAGACGTAAAACGCCGTTCACGCACCAGCAACGCATTGATGCGAGTAAACAGTGCGTTAAGCGCATCGACCAGCGGCCGGACTTCGGTCGGTACCTGTCCGGCATCCAGCGGTGTGGCGTCGTCCGGTGCACGCTGGCGCAATCCTGCTGCGACAGTTCGCAGTGGCCGCAGCTCACGCCCGACCATCAGCGCAATCAGCAGCATCAGGATCGGTAGCGTTACCAGCCACGGCACCAGTTGCCCGGTCACCATGCCCAGAGCCATATCCCGGCGATAATCCCACTCTTGCCCTACCACGATGCGATAGCGGCCATCCGGGCTGGTCAGCCACAGCAGCCGCCAACTGTCGTCATCGCCTTTGCGTTCACCATCGGTGAAACCTTCGCGATCGCCGTCAAAGCGGAAATCCGCGCCATTCTCCCCGTCGTTGAGCAGCATCTTGCCATCGCGATCGAAGATGGCGAACGCCAGCGCGTCATCATCCTGCTCGCCACGCTTGCCGTGATGCACCAGCTTTTTGGTTTTCGGCAGGCTGCGCACGCTTTCATCGGCCAGGAGATCGCCCAGATTGACGGTTGCCAGCCGTTTGGCAAACAGCATCTGCTGAGTATCAAACACTTCGTTGATGGTATTGCGCGTCATCATCCACGCCACCAGGCTGGCAGAACACCAGGTCAACAGCGCCAATAGGCTGAAAATCAGGATCAGCCTTAGCCTCAGACTAAGATGTTTCACGCGTCATCCCCCAGCGTGTAACCCACGCCGTGAATAGTGCGGATGAACCCGTTACCCAGCTTGCGCCGCAGATGATGGATATGGACCTCTACCGCGTTGCTGCTGACGTCATCGTCCCAGTTGTACAGTTTTTCCTGGATCAGCGGCCGCGCCAGTACCCGTCCCTTGTTATGCAGGAACAGTTCCAACACCGCCAGTTCACGCGGCGTCAGCGTGACCGGCTCGCCGTTGCAGCTCACGCTGCGGGTGGCGGTATCAAACACCACATTGCCATGCACCAGTTGTGGCATCAGTTGGCCATGGCGGCGGCGGATCAACGCCTGCAGCCGCGCCGCTACTTCCGCCAGGGCAAAAGGCTTGCACAGATAATCATCGGCCCCACTTTGCAGGCCGTTGACCCGTTGCTCCAGCGCGTCGCGCGCGGTCAGGATCAGCACCGGCACGTCATGACCAGCCTGTCGCCACTGACGCAACAGATCCAGGCCATCAAGGCCCGGCAGGCTCAGATCGAGGATCACCGCGTCGTAGGGCGCGCTTTCCAGCGCATTTTTGCCGACCAGCCCATCGGTAAACCAGTCCAGATTAAAGCCGAGCTTGGTCAGCCCGGCCTTGATACCGTCGCCGATTAACTTGTCATCTTCTATCAGCAGAATTCGCATGTGCGTCCTTTTTTAGCCATTGCCGGCCATTACACCACAAGGTTCTTAAGAACCACTTAAGCATTATGATCTGCGCTACCCACCCCGTTAGGGTTACAGTAGAATGACAGCACTTTTTTGCAGCCAGGGCCCTGCGCACGCCGCACGACCCTATTCAGGAGACGACGTGATGAAACCCACCACCGTGACCCATTTGCACCAGTGGAAGCAGGAACAGCGCAAGTTTGCTTCCCTCACCGCCTACGATGCCAGCTTTGCCAAACTGTTTGAAGAGCAAGGCGTTAAAGTGCTGCTGGTGGGCGATTCGCTGGGCATGACGCTGCAGGGCCACGACTCCACGCTACCGGTCACCGTCGCCGACATTGCCTATCATACCCGTGCCGTGCGCCGTGGCGCGCCGGCCTGTCTGCTGCTGGCCGACCTGCCCTTTATGAGTTACGCCACCCCACAGTTGGCCTGTGCCAATGCCGCCGAACTGATGCAGGCCGGGGCCAATATGGTGAAGCTGGAAGGCGGCAGTTGGCTGTGTGAAACGGTGAAAATGCTCACCGAACGCGCCGTGCCGGTATGCGGCCACCTCGGCCTGACTCCGCAATCGGTCAACGTCTTCGGCGGCTACAAGGTGCAGGGCCGTGATGAGCTCGCCGCCAAACAGCTGCTGGAAGATGCAAAAAATCTGGAACTAGCCGGTATCCAACTGCTGGTGCTGGAATGCGTACCGACCGAGCTGGCACGCAAGGTCACCGAAGCCCTGACCATCCCGGTGATCGGCATTGGCGCCGGTAACGCCACCGATGGCCAGATCCTGGTGATGCACGATGCATTCGGTATCACCGGCGGCCACACGCCGAAATTCGCTAAAAACTTCCTGGCGCAAAGCGGCGATATCCGCTCGGCGGTGCAACACTATATTCAGGACGTGGAGCAAGGAATTTACCCCGCTGAAGAGCACTCTTTCAACTAAAGTGACCGCGCTAGGAGTTATGCAATGGTAATTATCGAAACCCTGCCGCTGTTGCGTCAGCAGATCCGCCGCTGGCGTCAGGATGGGAAACGCATCGCGCTGGTGCCAACCATGGGCAACCTGCACGAAGGCCATATGACACTGATCGATGAAGCCCGTGCGCGCGCCGATATCGTGGTGGTCAGTATCTTCGTCAACCCGATGCAGTTCGAACGTCCAGAAGATCTGGCGCGTTACCCACGCACCCTGCAGGAGGACAGCGAAAAACTGACCCGTCGCGGCGTTGAACTGGTGTTTGCACCGGCCCCGGCCGATGTCTATCCGCAGGGGCTGGAACAGCAAACCTACGTCGATGTGCCGGGTATCTCCAGCATGCTGGAAGGTGCCAGCCGTCCGGGCCACTTCCGCGGCGTCGCCACCATTGTCAGCAAGTTGTTCAATCTGGTGCAGCCGGATCTGGCCTGTTTTGGCGAGAAGGATTACCAGCAACTGGCGTTGATCCGCAAGATGGTGGCGGACATGGGCTATGACATCGATATCGTCGGCGTGCCGACCGTGCGCGCCAAAGATGGCCTGGCACTCAGCTCACGCAACGGCTACCTGACCGCTGAAGAGCGTAAAATCGCCCCGCAGCTCAGCAAGATCATGAATGCGCTGGCTGAACAACTCAGCAACGGCGAACGCCACGTTGATGAATTACTGGAACAAACCGCAACACATCTGCGCAATGCCGGTTTCACGCCGGACGAGCTGTTTATTCGTGACGCCGACAACCTGCAACCGCTGGGCGTTGAAAGCCGCCGTGCGGTGGTGTTGATGGCCGCCTGGCTGGGCAAGGCGCGATTGATCGACAACCAACAGGTTGACCTGACGCTGTAGGTTTTTGCATATTTGGTACCGTTGTTCGCGGGAAAGTAATAAAAAATCTACCCTAATGGATTTCGAGTTGCAGCTAAGCGGCAAGTACGGGAATCCCCAGTAGCTTACTCAAGTAAGTGACTGGGGTGAGCGTAAGCAGCCAACAACGCTGCAGCTTGAAAGACGAAGGGTTTAAACGCCACCCCAATCGCCTGTGAAGGCTGATACTTAGCTAGGTAAAGTTATGATACGTACTATGCTGCAAGGCAAGCTGCATCGGGTGAAAGTGACTCAGGCTGACTTGCACTATGAGGGCTCCTGCGCCATCGACCAGGACTTCCTGGAGGCCGCAGGCATTCTGGAATATGAAGCTATCGATATTTATAACGTTGATAACGGTCAGCGTTTCTCAACCTATGCCATCGCCGCCGAGCGCGGTTCGCGCATTATTTCGGTCAACGGCGCGGCAGCGCGTTGCGCCTGCGTGGGCGACAAACTGATTATCTGCTCCTACGTGCAGATGAGCGATGCCGATGCCCGCCAGCACCACCCGAAAGTAGCCTATTTCGAAGGTGACAACCACCTGCAGCGCAAGGCGAAAGCCGTGCCGGTACAGGTCGCCTAAAAGTAAAACGGGCGCTGTCAGCGCCCGTTCCTTTCTTGCTATTGCACCACCAGCGTTCCAGGCTTGTTGGCGATTCTGTCCGCCATGGTCTGAATCGAGTCGGTGCGCAAAATATACAGCCGTTTCAGCGTATAGGGGTTATCCCCCGGTTTCACTTTGCCCTGCACCGTGGTCACGGCCATATGGAAACCAGCATCTTTCGCGGCCTGTATCGCCCGCTGGTTGTAGCCGCCAAACGGGTAGGATAGGTACAGCACATGCGGATTAAACTGCGACAGCGCACGGCGTGAGTGCTCAAAATCGAATTCGATATTGTGCAGCGAGCGGCTCAGCAGGATCGGCTGACGATTACCGTCGGTACGATGCAAGAAATGGGTATGCGACTGCACGTCGAAAACGTCCTGAATCTGCTTCAGTTCGGAAATACTCATAAACTGCAGCGAGTCTGGATTCCACTTTTGCGGGTGGCGTTTAATGCGCGAAGAAATGATAAACGCCGTAGCGCGGAAGCCGTAATTCTTCAAGACCGGGTAAGCGTAGCGATAGACCGATTTCAGCCCGTCATCAAACGTCAGTACCACCGCCCTGCCCGGCAGGTTGATCTGGTTTTTCAGGTAGGCTTCCAACTGATACAGGGAAATGGTGTCGTAACCCGCCTGCTTCAGATAGGTCATCTGGTTGCTGAACGCCACGTCAGACGTGGTGGTCGAGGTATGGCGGAAGCGCTTATTCTCTTCATTTTTCAGCAGATGATGGTAGGTCAGTACCGGTATACCGGTGTCAATCTCGCAGTCCAGCTCACTGACATAACCCAGACGATCGCCAATGTTGATCTCGTACCAGGTGTTGTTGAGTCGGTCTTTCAGTTTGCCGATGATCGGGTAGCGCAGGTTCTCTTCCAGCACGCCGAACACATCGCTGCTGTTATCCGCATCGGTATAGACGTTGATCGCCTTCTGAGTGATCAGGTTCTGGTTGGTCAGCGGTTTATTCAGCTCTCCCAGATCATCCTTCACCTTGCGTGATTTTTTGAGCTCGCGCACGTCGTCTTTATCGATAAAACCCGTGCCGTGGCCGAATTTGAACTCGTAATATTCCGCATCTGCCGGGAACACCTGGATCAGTTGCCCTTGCTTCACTTCACCAACCGGAATGACATGCTCGCCAATCAACGAATAGACTTCGCTATCGCGTTGCGCTTCCATATATTCGGATTTAACAGCACTGTCTTCCGACAGCAAATTTGCCAGGCTCGCCGGGGCGACAAGTGACATCAGGATGCCGAGTAACCCAGCCGCTATCTTGTGTGTAGACCGCATGGTTATGTTCTGCTTACGAGTGTGTAATACCCGTCGCCTTTCAAGCTGAAACTTGAAACTCATAGGGCATATAACAAAATGGAGAAAATGTGGAGCGCCAGCATAGCACGATTTGAACAGCGGGGAGAAAGGGGTTATTTGAGCAATTTTATTGATTTACAGGGTACTTGCTTCAGGTCAATAAAAGCGTCCCCGAACGCGATGCCCGGGGACACGGGTTAATCAGGTACGCAGACCGCGACCGCGCTCAATCAGGTACCAGGACAACAGGTAGAACACCGCAATAAACGCCACCAGCACCGTCATGGTCAACGCCAACGGCACATCGCTGATGCCAAGGAAGCCATAGCGGAATCCGCTGATCATGTAGACGATCGGGTTCAGTTTGGACACCGCCTGCCAAAACGGCGGCAGCAGCGTCAGCGAGTAAAACACCCCACCCAGATAGGTCAGCGGCGTCAGTACGAAGGTCGGGATCAGGCTGATATCGTCAAAGGTGGTGGCAAACACCGCATTGATCAGGCCCGCCAGCGAGAACAAAATCGCCGTCAGCAGCAGCGTGGCCACAATCACCCACCAGGCATGCACCTGCAGCGGCACGAAGAACAGCGAGATCACGGTGACCAGCACGCCGACACAAACGCCGCGCGCTACGCCACCGCCGACGTAACCGGCAATCACCACGTGCGTCGGTACCGGCGCCACCAGCAGCTCTTCAATATTGCGTTGGAATTTGGCGCTGAAGAACGAAGAGGCCACGTTGGCATACGAGTTGGTGATCACCGCCATCATGATCAGGCCAGGGACGATAAACTGCATGTAATCAAAACCGTGCATCTCACCGATGCGTGAACCAATCAGGTTGCCGAAGATGATGAAATACAGCGTCATGGTGATCACCGGCGGCACCAGCGTCTGGATCCAGATACGGGCAAAACGGTTGATCTCTTTGGCCCAGATGCTCTGTAAGGCCACCCAATACAAGCGCGTCATGCTTTTTCTCCATTACCATTAACCAGGGTGACAAACAGCTCTTCCAGCCGGTTAGCCTTGTTGCGCATGCTCAGTACCTGAACGCCCTGGGTGCTGAGCTGGGTAAACAGGCCATTCAGACCCTGCTCGCGCATCACTTCCACTTCCAGCGTTGAAGTGTCCGTCAGGCGGTGGCGATAGCCGTCCAGCTTCGGTAACGGGCTTTTCGCTGCCAGATCGAGGATGAAAGTTTCAGACTTCAGCTTGGCCAACAGACCTTTCATCGAGGTATTTTCCACCAACTCACCGTTCTGGATAATGCCGATATTGCGGCACAGCATTTCCGCTTCCTCCAGATAGTGAGTGGTGAGGATAATGGTAGTGCCCTGAGCGTTCAGCTCTTTCAGGAAACCCCACATCGAGCGGCGCAGCTCGATATCCACCCCAGCAGTCGGCTCATCGAGGATCAGCAATTTTGGCTGATGCATCAATGCGCGGGCAATCATCAGGCGGCGCTTCATCCCGCCGGATAACATGCGGGCGCGTTCATTGCGTTTGCCCCACAGATCCAACTGGGTCAGGTATTTTTCCGCCCGCACCAGGGCTTCACGGCGAGTCACGCCATAGTAGCCCGCCTGATTGACCACAATCTGCATCACGGTTTCGAACGGGTTAAAGTTGAACTCCTGTGGCACCAGCCCAAGCTGGCGTTTGGCATTAACAATGTCTTTATCGATGTCGTAGCCGAACACCTGCACGCTGCCGGACGTCTTATTGACTAGCGAGCTGATAATGCCGATGGTGGTGGATTTTCCGGCGCCGTTAGGCCCCAGCAAAGCGTAGAAATCCCCTGCCTCGACGTTCAGGTCGATCCCGCGCAACGCCTTGACGCCACCGGCGTAAGTCTTGGTTAACTGCGCTATTTCCAGTGCATAATTCATAAGTTAAAAAGTACCTTGTGACGATGAGTATGCTGCTGCGTCTTGTAATGAAGGTGATGTTATCATCAGCAGCGTTTTCACTGAGGCAAATCCGTGCGGAAAATTCAGGTTCCATCCCGCCATGCTGTATAAAAAGTGGCTGAATATCCTCTTGCGTAACTGTTCCGATTTCCAAAATGTGACGCTTGTCCTATATTACCCCAACGCAATCTGTTCGTTACAGGTCTATAACCTCCATGAAAGAAATCGAAAAGCTTATCGCTAATAACCATACCTGGTCAGCTAACATCAGCAAGGAAGACCCGGACTTTTTTGAACGTTTAGCCCAGGCGCAAAAGCCCCGCTTTTTATGGATAGGTTGTTCAGACAGCCGCGTTCCCGCGGAAAGACTGACCGGACTGGAGCCGGGTGAACTCTTCGTTCACCGTAACGTGGCCAACCTGGTCATTCATACCGATTTAAACTGTCTGTCAGTGGTGCAGTACGCCGTGGACGTGCTGGAAGTTGAACATATCATTATTTGCGGCCACCTGGGCTGCGGCGGTGTGGAAGCCGCGGTTGAGAATCCGGAACTGGGGCTGATCAACAACTGGCTGCTGCACATTCGTGACCTGTGGTACAAGCACAGCTCACTGTTAGGTGAACTGGAGCCGGAACAACGCCTCGACGTACTCTGTGAAATCAACGTGATTGAGCAGGTCTACAACCTGGGTCATTCCACCATCATGCAATCAGCGTGGAAACGTGGCCAGAAAGTCATGATTCACGGTTGGGTATACGGCATCCAGGACGGACGCTTGCGCGATCTTGAAGTGGCGGCCACCAGCCGCGAAAGCCTGGAGATGGGCTATCGCAAGGCCATGGCCACATTGCAGCAGGATAAGGGCATTTAATCCTGTCACGGGCGCGGTAAACCGCGCCCACAGCATCTTACTCGTCCAGCAGCACCACTTTGCCGACGTACGGCAGATGGCGATAACGCTGAGCGTAGTCGATACCATAACCCACCACGAACTCGTCCGGAATGGGGAAGCCCACGTACTCAACCGGCACTTCGACCTCACGGCGTTCAGGCTTGTCCAGCAGGGTACAGATCGCCAGAGATTTCGGCCCGCGCAGCGCCAGAATTTCACGCACTTTGTTCAGCGTATTGCCGGAATCAATGATGTCTTCCACGATCAGCACGTCTTTACCGCGGATATCTTCATCCAAATCCTTAAGGATTTTCACATCGCGGGTGGTGGACATGCCGCTGCCGTAGCTGGAAGCGGTCATAAAGTCGACCTCATGCGGCACTTCAATCGTGCGACACAGATCGGCCATGAACATAAAGGAGCCGCGCAGCAGCCCGACCAGCACCATATCACTGCCGCTTTCGCGGTAATCTTCGGTGATCTGGCGGCCAAGTTCGGCGATACGGGTCTTAACTTCCTGCTCGGAAATCATTACTTCTACAGTGTGTTTCATAGTTTTCAGGTCAGTTGCCGGAAGAAGGGCGCAGAGTTTAGCATAGCCTGAAGCCGGTGGCGACGCGAGCGCGCCGCCCGTTGTTCCAGAGTGGTGGATCAGTCGGTTACGGTAAAGCCCAGCATCATGCCGGTATCTTCATGTTCCAACAGGTGGCAGTGGGCCATATAGGCATGATCGCTGTTGGCTGGGTGATCAAAACGCACCAGCACTTCGCTACGCCAACCTTCAACCAACACCGTGTCTTTCCAGCCGCTGCGGTGGGCCGCCGGGGGCTTGCCGTTTTCCGACAGAATACGGAACTGAGTGCCGTGAATATGGAACGGGTGCAGCATCATGTCGCCTTCACCGGAAATGGTCCATTTTTCGTATTTGCCGCGCTTGGCTTCAAACATCGGCTTGGTCATGTCGAAGGCTTTACCGTTGATCATATTGCCATGGCTGAAGTCGAACGGCTTGGCACCCTGATCCATCCCCTTCATATTACCGTGATCCATGCCTTTCATCGCGCCGTGATCCATGCCTTTCATGTCGGCCATCTCACCGCCGCCTTTAGCCATATTGCCGTGATCCATGCTCATGCCGGCCATGGCCTGATGACCGTAGCGATCCATCAAGGCCTGCATGCCCAGCTTATCCAACTGCGGGTTCATCATCAGTTGCAGCCAGCGCTCCTGGATCCCACTCACCGCCGGTAATACAGGCAGTTTCACCAGACTGTCCGGCATGGTCTTGATGCCCTGCGCCAGCGAAGGCTGAATATGCAATACCGGCAGCGGCTGGTCGAACGGTGCCAGCGTCATGCCCATCTGTTTAACCGGCAGCGTGACGATATCAAAGGGTTTGCCATCGGAGGCATCCACCAGCACTTCAAAGCGCTCGCCCATCAGCATCGACAGCTCGGTCAGCTTGACCGGCTCGGCCAGAAAACCGCCGTCGCTGGCGATTACGTAGAGTGGACGGTTATCACTGGTTGCCAGATTCAACGAACGCGCATTGCAACCGTTGAGAAAACGCAGACGCAGCCAACCGCGCGGTGCCACATGCCGTGGATACTGGGCGCCATTGGTAAACATGCGGTCACCGAACCAGCCTACCGCAGCGCTCATGACATCCAGTTGGTATTCAATCTGTGCGTCTTTGCCCAGCCGTTTGTCCTGCAGGATCACCGGAATATCATCCTGCCCCCAGGTTTTCGGCAATGGCAGCTTGCTGCTCTCTTCATCTTCCAGCAGCACCAGTCCTGCCAGGCCCATCATTACCTGCTGGCCGGTCTTGCCGTGGGTGTGCGGGTGGAACCAGCAGGTCGCTGCGGGCTGTTCGACTGTGAACTGCACCCTGCGCGTGGTACCTGGCTGAATCAACGCCTGCGGACCGCCATCGACGTCGCCGGGGATTTCCAGACCGTGCCAGTGGACGGTACTGGCCTCCGGTAAGCCATTGCGGATATCCACCGTGACCGGCTTGCCGCGCTGTAGCCGTACCGCCGGGCCCAGCAACGCGCCATTAACCCCCCAGGTTTGGGTTGCCTTGCCCGGCAGCCAGTTCATTTCACCGGTTTGCAGCGCCAGGGCAATGTTCCCCTGCGCGTCCGGCATCAGCAATGGCGGAATCGGCAACGCCGGCAGCTCTGCAGCCCACACGCCCCGGCTCCACAAGGGTAATGCACTTGCCGCGCCCAGCGCAGCGGTCAGTTTGATAAAATCACGGCGTAACATCGCTGACTCCCTTTTTCAGTGATCGGCACTTATTGCGGCGCAAGGTGCAGCCCTTTCAATTAGCCTGCACCTTGAAAGATTATGGGTATAGCTTTATCTGCGCACAGCCTAAACCCTCCCCTAAGCGGAAGGTCAAGCCTTTGCTGCCGGTTATGTTACCTGCGGGTAATAAAATTTGGTGCCTTTACAGGCAAGTGTGATAACGTCTGTGGACAATAAACAGGTCTATTTTCATGATGAAAAAAACAACGTTACTGGTGCTGTTGCTCACCATGCTGGGGTTCTCCAACGCCAGTTTGGCGCTGAATGAGTCCGAGGCAGAAGATCTGGCCGATCTGACGGCAGTCTTTATTTATTTGAAAAATGACTGCGGCTATAACGACTTGCCCAATGCCCAAATCAAACGCGCCATCGTTTATTTTGCCCAGCAAAACCGTTGGGATCTGAGCAACTATAATAGCTTTAATATGAAGGCGCTGGGTGAAGACAGCTATCGCGATCTCAGTGGTATCGCCATCCCCACCCCCAACAAGTGCAAATCCCTGGCACGCGACTCGCTTAGCCTGCTGGCTTACGCCAACTAATCCCCCGCCTTGCGCTACCTCTGTTTGAAATTCAGCCGTGCATCACCAGGCAGAGTTAGCTATGATGTTGCGCCAATTTTTCATGGCTGTTATTACGGAGTTCCCGCACATGACCCAGAAAGAAATTTGGTATGAAACGCTGCATGCCAACTTCGGCCAGTACTTCTCGGTAGAGAAGGTACTGTATCGTGAGAAGACCGAGCATCAGGATTTGGTGATTTTTGAAAACCCGGTTCTGGGGCGCGTTATGGCGCTCGACGGCGTGGTGCAAACCACCGAGCGTGATGAGTTCATTTATCACGAAATGATGACCCACGTACCGCTGCTGGCCCACGGTCAGGCGAAGAAGGTGCTGATTATCGGCGGCGGTGACGGCGCGATGCTGCGTGAAGTCAGCCGGCATCAGGGTGTAGAGCAGATCACCATGGTCGAGATCGACGCCGGTGTGGTCGAGTTCTGTCGCCAATACCTGCCAAACCACAATGCCGGAGCTTACGACGACCCACGCTTCAAGCTGGTGATCGACGACGGCGTCAACTTTGTTAATCAGACCGATGAAAAATTCGATGTGATTATCTCCGACTGTACCGACCCTATCGGCCCTGGCGAAAGCCTGTTCACTTCAGCGTTCTACGAAGGTTGCGCGCGCAGCCTCAACGAAGGCGGCATTTTTGTTGCGCAGAACGGCGTGTGCTTCCTGCAGCAAGACGAAGCGGTCAACAGCCACACCAAACTGAGCCAGTACTTCAACGACGTTAGCTTTTACCAGGCGGCGATCCCGACCTATTACGGCGGCATCATGACCTTCGCCTGGGCGAGCCAGGATCCGGCGCTGCGTCAGCTCGACCCGGCAACGCTGCAACATCGCTTTCATCAAAGCGGTTTAAGCTGTCGTTATTACAACCCGGCAATTCACGCGGGCAGCTTTGCTCTGCCGCAGTATTTGCTCGACGCACTGAACGTGACACGTTAAGCGAGAAGATAAAGGAGGTGAACCAAATTGCATAAGCTAAAACTGCACGGCTTCAACAACCTGACCAAGAGCCTGAGTTTTTGTATTTACGATATTTGTTACGCCAAAACCGCGGACGATCGCGCTGGCTATATCGCCTACATTGACGAGCAATACAACGCCAATCGGCTGACCGAGATCCTGAGCGAAACCTGCTCGATCATTGGCGCTAATATTCTGAATATCGCGCGCCAGGACTATGAGCCTCAGGGCGCCAGCGTCACCATTCTGGTCAGTGAAGAACCGGTTGATCCGAACGATGTCGATACCTCGGAGCACCCTGGTCCACTGTCAAAAACGGTGGTCGCGCACCTGGACAAGAGCCACATCTGCGTTCACACCTACCCGGAAAGCCATCCTGAAGGCGGCCTGTGCACCTTTCGCGCCGATATTGAAGTATCGACCTGCGGCGTGATTTCACCGCTTAAAGCGCTGAATTACCTGATCCACCAGCTGGAATCCGACATCGTTACCATGGATTACCGCGTACGCGGCTTTACCCGCGACATAAACGGCGTGAAACATTACATCGATCATGAGATCAACTCGATCCAGAACTTTATGTCTGATGATATGAAGGCGCTGTACCACATGATGGACGTGAATGTTTATCAGGAGAACATCTTCCACACCAAGATGTTGCTGAAGGATTTCGATCTGAAGCATTACCTGTTTAATGCCAAACCGGATACGCTGAGCGCCGCCGAACGTAAAGAGATTACCGATCTGCTGTGGAAAGAGATGCAGGAAATCTATTACGGCCGCAATATTCCGCATCTGTAATGTATAACGGGCGCGGCATACTGCCGCGCCCTACGCTTAGTATTTCAGCATAAAAGAACGATAGGCCTTCAGTACCTGCAGGAAATCCTCAACGCCGCAGAATGAGAGGCTTTCTTCGTCATAATAATTCATCCCCTCCTCCATTTCGTCGCCTTCAAACTCCAGCAGATTGGCGCGGATCATCACTTCTTCCCCGTCCATCAGCAGTGTGTATTCACGGCCTTCCAACTGCCATTGACGCTCACTGCCCTTGACCTCAGCCGCACCGGCTTCGATCCGATCCAGCAGGTTAAAATCACCTTTGAGTTCTTCGTTGATCCAGTGGCCAATCACCTCATGCCCCATCGAAAATCTGACGATCACCTGTCCGGTCACGTCACGCAGAAATTCGTAATCCATAGCACGCCCTCCTGAGCCCTTTCTCTTAGTGTAAACATTAATTCATGACTAACTCAGTGAGCGCTCGCAAAGTTGGCAACTGAGAAAAATAAAACGGGAGGCCAAGGCCTCCCGTTAAACAGTTGCGCAATATAGCGACTTAAACAGCGGTTTGGAAGATCACGCCGTCGGCTTTTTCAGTGTACTGGCCCAACTGGTCAAAGTTCAGATAGCGGTAGGTATCCGCCGCAGACTTATCAACCTGTGCCATGTACGTCTGGTACTCGTCCGGCGTTGGCAGACGGCCCAGCAATGAAGCCACCGCAGCCAGTTCTGCAGACGCCAGATAGACGTTAGCGCCAGTCCCCAAACGGTTCGGGAAGTTACGGGTAGAGGTGGAAACCACCGTCGCACCGTCGGCCACACGCGCCTGGTTCCCCATGCACAGTGAACAGCCCGGGATCTCGATGCGAGCCCCACTCTTGCCGAACACGCTGTAGTAGCCCTCTTCGGTCAACTGAGCCGCATCCATCTTGGTTGGCGGTGCCACCCACAGACGGGTCGGCAACTGCCCCTTGTGCTGATCCAACAGCTTGCCGGCGGCACGGAAGTGGCCGATGTTGGTCATGCAGGAGCCGATGAACACTTCATCGATCTTGCTGTTGGCCACATCAGACAGCAGACGCGCGTCGTCCGGATCGTTTGGTGCACACAGGATTGGCTGAGTGATCTCCGCCAAATCGATGTCGATCACCGCCGCGTATTCTGCATCCGCATCGCCTTCCAGCAATTGCGGATCCGCCAGCCATTTCTGCATGCCCTGGACACGACGTTCCAGCGTACGACGGTCGCCGTAGCCTTCGGAGATCATCCACTTCAGCAGCACGATGTTAGAGTTCAGATACTCTTCGATCGGCGCCTTATCCAGCTTGATGGTACAACCGGCAGCGGAACGTTCGGCAGAGGCGTCAGTCAGTTCGAACGCCTGCTCAACCTTCAGTTCCGGCAAACCTTCGATTTCCAGAATACGGCCGGAGAAGATGTTCTTCTTGCCCTTCTTCTCTACGGTCAGCAGACCCTGCTGGATAGCGTAGTAAGGGATGGCATGCACCAGGTCACGCAGGGTGATACCCGGCTGCATTTTGCCTTTGAAGCGCACCAGCACCGACTCAGGCATATCCAGCGGCATTACGCCGGTGGCGGCAGCAAAGGCGACCAGACCAGAACCCGCCGGGAAGGAAATACCAATCGGGAAACGGGTGTGGGAGTCACCACCGGTACCTACGGTATCCGGCAACAGCATGCGGTTCAGCCAGGAGTGGATCACGCCGTCGCCTGGACGCAGCGAGACACCACCACGGTTCATGATAAAGTCCGGCAGCGTATGGTGAGTGGTCACATCCACCGGTTTCGGGTACGCGGCGGTGTGACAGAACGACTGCATGACCAGATCGGCGGAGAAGCCCAGGCAAGCCAGGTCTTTCAGTTCGTCACGGGTCATCGGGCCGGTGGTGTCCTGAGAACCGACGGAAGTCATCTTCGGCTCGCAGTATTCCCCCGGACGCACGCCGGCAACGCCACAGGCGCGGCCAACCATTTTCTGCGCCAGTGAGAAGCCTTTGCTGCTGGCGGCCACTTCTTTGGCAATGCGGAACACGTCGCTATGCGGCAGGCCCAGCGCTTCACGCGCTTTGGTGGTGAGGCCACGGCCAATGATCAGCGGAATACGGCCACCGGCGCGCACTTCGTCGAGCAGCACGTCGGTTTTCAGTTCGAAGTTGGCAATCAGTTCACCGGTTTCATGGTTACGCACTTCACCCTTGTACGGGTAAATGTCGATTACGTCGCCCATGTTCAGGTCATTAACGTCCACTTCAATCGGCAGTGCACCGGCATCTTCCATAGTGTTGAAGAAGATTGGCGCAATTTTACCGCCCAGCACTACACCGCCGCCGCGCTTGTTAGGCACGTGCGGGATGTCGTCGCCCATAAACCACAGCACCGAGTTGGTGGCGGACTTACGGGAAGAACCGGTACCGACCACGTCACCGACGTAGGCCAGCGGGAAGCCTTTTTTGTTCAGCAGTTCGATTTGCTTGATCGGGCCCACGCTGCCCGGCTGATCCGGCACTATGCCTTCACGTTCGTTTTTCAGCATCGCCAGAGCGTGCAACGGGATATCCGGGCGCGACCAGGCATCCGGTGCCGGTGACAGATCATCGGTATTGGTTTCGCCGGTGACTTTGAACACGGTAACGGTGATTTTTTCCGCCAACTGCGGACGTGACAGATACCACTCGGCATCGGCCCAGGACTGCATGATTTTTTTGGCGTGTGGGTTACCCGCTTTGGCTTTCTCTTCCACGTCGTAGAAGTTATCAAACATCAGCAGCGTATGGGACAGCGCTTTAGCTGCAATCGCAGCCAATTTTTCGTTATCCAGCGCGTCAATCAGCGGATGAATGTTATAGCCGCCCTGCATGGTGCCCAACAGTTCTATGGCTTTTTCAGGGGTAATCAGAGGGGATGTTGCTTCGCCTTTGGCGATGGCCGCCAGGAAACCGGCTTTAACATAGGCGGCTTCATCGACGCCCGGGGGTACACGGTTAATCAGCAGGTCTAACAGGAATTCGTCTTCGCCTTTTGGCGGATTTTTTAATGATTCAACCAGCGCTGCCATTTGGGTGGCGTCTAACGGCTTAGGGACGATGCCCTCTGCAGCACGCTCGGCTACGTGCTTACGGTATTCTTCTAGCACGACATTCTCCTCGCTCTCATTGTCATTTATTGTGCCTGGCGTTTATACCCGTCGTCTTTAAAGCCGTAGGGTATATATTTTCAAACCGGGTTTAGCGCACGGTGTTGATGCCATTGATCCTGACGGGGCACTGCTGTCGATGTCCTGGACTGTAAGTTACAGTGCCCGGTTCCGCTCAGCCAGCATATCAGGATTTGAATTGGTTGTTAATTCGTTCACATAAAAGCAACATTAAATCTTTGCTGAATCGTTGAGTACAGTGTAATCGGCTGCGGCACAGGCTAGCCGGGCTGCAGGTTGGGTCCGTCTACAACAAGATTAAGCCTGACGAGCACAACATAATAGCCATGCATTTACAATGGCTATTGAGTGTGAAGATCAAAAGTTGGGAGCCGGAGACACAAAAAAACCGCCATAAAGGCGGTTCTTTTGTTCCGTTCGGTGTTAGCAGGCACCTCACGGGTTTCTTACATCGTTAAAGAACGATACAAGCGCCACAAAGCAGAAACATTGTGCGCAATGCTGATTAAAAAATCAACAAAAAGAATGCCCTAAAATCCATTTCAACGTACTCTCTCAGCGGGTCTGTTCTGCCGGTTTGAGCGCCCGGTCACCGGGCTTGAGAACAGCACTGCAACTACTGCGATACAGGCGTTGTTGAGCGGCCTTTTACTGAACGTCGCCCATAAAAAAACGGCCCCTTTTCAGGAGCCACTTATCAACCGTTCAAACCTGCAGAATTACTTCTTCTTGGCTTTCGGGTTAGGCAGGTCGGTGATGCTACCTTCGTAGATCTCAGCCGCCAAACCTACAGATTCGTGCAGGGTTGGGTGAGCATGGATAGTCAGCGCGATGTCTTCTGCGTCGCAACCCATCTCAATAGCCAGACCGATCTCACCCAGCAGCTCGCCGCCGTTGGTGCCGACAATCGCGCCACCGATGATACGGTGAGTTTCTTTGTCGAAGATCAGTTTGGTCATGCCGTCTGCACAATCGGAAGCGATAGCACGGCCAGAAGCTGCCCACGGGAAGGTGGAAGTTTCGTAGCTGATGCCTTTCTCTTTCGCTTCTTTCTCGGTCAGACCCACCCAGGCAACTTCCGGCTCGGTGTACGCGATCGATGGGATCACTTTCGGGTCGAAGTAGTGCTTCATGCCGGCGATAACTTCTGCGGCAACGTGGCCTTCATGCACGCCTTTGTGCGCCAGCATCGGTTGACCGACGATGTCGCCGATAGCGAAGATGTGCGGCACGTTGGTGCGCAGTTGTTTGTCGACGTTGATGAAGCCACGCTCGTCAACTTCCACACCGGCTTTACCCGCTTCCAGCAGTTTGCCATTCGGCACACGACCGATAGCCACCAGCACTGCGTCGTAACGCTGTGGTTCTGCAGGCGCTTTCTTGCCTTCCATAGTGACGTAGATGCCGTCTTCTTTGGCTTCTACCGCGGTCACTTTGGTTTCCAGCATCAGGTTGAACTGCTTGCTGATGCGTTTGGTGAAGACTTTCACCACGTCTTTGTCAGCGGCCGGGATCACCTGGTCAAACATTTCGACCACGTCGATCTGTGAACCCAACGCATGGTATACGGTGCCCATTTCCAGGCCGATGATACCGCCGCCCATGACCAGCAGACGCTCTGGGACAGTTTTCAGTTCCAGTGCATCAGTTGAGTCCCACACGCGTGGGTCTTCATGAGGAATGAATGGCAGTTGGATCGGACGGGAACCTGCGGCAATGATGGCATTGTCGAAGTTGATGGTCGTTGGGCCATTTTCGCCTTCAACAACCAGGGTGTTAGCGCCAGTGAACTTGCCCAGACCGTTAACCACTTTCACTTTGCGGCCTTTAGCCATACCAGCCAGACCGCCGGTCAGCTGATTGATGACTTTTTCTTTCCAGACGCGCACTTTGTCGATGTCAGTTTTCGGCTCGCCGAAAACGATGCCGTGTTCGGCCAGGGCTTTGGCTTCTTCGATGACTTTGGCAACGTGCAACAGGGCTTTGGAAGGGATACATCCCACGTTCAGGCAAACACCGCCCAGAGTGGAATAACGTTCAACCAGAACGGTTTCAAGACCTAAGTCAGCGCAACGAAAGGCAGCAGAATAACCTGCCGGGCCCGCCCCAAGTACCACGACCTGAGTTTTAATTTCAGTACTCATCATGACCTCTTAATTGATTGTCCGGCGGGTCTGACGTCATTTTTATTACTAATCGATCTCATAACGCCCTTCATCCACCGGGACGCTTACACCGCCAGCAGTTTACAGAATTGTTAATAATCTGCAAAGCGTGTTCGAGTGACCCGTGTCTCAACAATTTTGTCGAGTCATGCAAAAACCGACAAAACTGCTAATGAAGTGATAAGGGCGCAGCATAACTGCGCCCCTTTTTCATTACATCACCATACGGCGGATGTCAGCCAGCATGTTGTTGATGATGGTAATAAAGCGCGCACCATCCGCACCGTCAATTACACGGTGGTCGAAGGAGAGCGACATTGGCATCATCAGACGCGGCACGAACTCTTTACCGTTCCAGACCGGCTCCATAGCAGACTTGGAGACGCCCAGAATGGCCACTTCCGGTGCATTCACAATCGGTGCGAAGTGAGTCGTCCCGATACCGCCCAGGCTAGAGATGGTGAAACACCCGCCCTGCATTTCGCCTGCGGTCAGCTTGCCGTCACGCGCTTTTTTGGAGATAGCCATCAGTTCACGGGACAGTTCAGTGATGCTCTTCTTGTTCACATCCTTGAACACCGGAACCACCAGACCGTTTGGCGTATCAACCGCAACACCCACGTTGATGTATTTCTTCAGCGTCAGTTTCTGGCCATCTTCGGACAGAGAGCTGTTGAAGCGCGGCATCTGCTCCAGTGCGGCGGCGACAGCTTTCATGATGAACACCACCGGGGTGAACTTCACATCCAGCTTACGCTTGGCAGCTTCTTCGTTCTGTTGCTTGCGGAAAGCTTCCAGATCGGTGATATCGGTTTTGTCGAAGTGAGTGACGTGCGGGATCATCACCCAGTTACGGCTCAGGTTGGCACCCGAGATTTTCTGGATGCGGCCCAGTTCAACTTCTTCGATCTCACCGAACTTGCTGAAGTCCACTTTCGGCCATGGCAGCATGCCTGGCAGACCACCACCGGCAGCAGCAGCCGGAGCCGCTTCTGCACGTTTGACCGCGTCTTTCACGTAAGTCTGAACGTCTTCGCGCAGGATGCGGCCTTTACGACCGGTGCCTTTCACTTTCGCCAGGTTTACGCCGAATTCACGCGCCAGACGGCGGATGACCGGGGTAGCGTGCACATAAGCGTCGTTCTCAGCGAACTCGCCTTTGGCAGCAGGTGCAGCCTGTTGGGCCGGTGCAGAACTTGCAGCCGGAGCCGCCGGTGCAGCTTCTGCTTTTTGGGCAGGAGCGGCAGCAGGCGCAGCACCTTCTACTTCGAACACCATGATCAGGGAACCGGTTTTTACTTTGTCGCCGGCGCTGATTTTGATTTCTTTCACGGTACCTGCGAACGGTGCCGGCACTTCCATAGAAGCCTTGTCACCTTCAACGGTGATCAGTGACTGCTCAGCGGCAACTTTGTCGCCCACTTTCACCATCACTTCGGTCACTTCTACTTCGTCGCCGCCGATGTCCGGTACTGCAACGTCTTTGGCCGCAGAAGCCGCCGGTGCCGCTGGGGCAGCCGGAGCTTGTGCCGCAGCCGGAGCAGCAGCAGAAGCGGCGCCAGCCACTTCGAACACCATGATCATAGAGCCGGTGGTGACTTTGTCGCCGGTGGCGATTTTGATCTCTTTCACGGTGCCCGCGAACGGTGCCGGGACTTCCATTGAAGCTTTGTCGCCTTCAACGGTGATCAGGGACTGCTCGGCTTCCACCTTGTCGCCCACTTTCACCAGGATCTCGGTCACTTCAACTTCGTCAGCACCGATGTCCGGTACCGCAACGTCTTTGGCCGCAGCGGCAGCCGGTGCAGCAGCAGATGCTGCGGCCGGTTTTTCTTCAGCCTTGGCAGCTGGTGCGGCTTGCGCCGCCCCTTCTGCTTCAAAGATCATCAGCAGTTTGCCGGTCTCGGTTTTGTCACCGACGGAAACCTTGATTTCTTTAACCACACCCGCCTGCGGAGATGGGACTTCCATGGAAGCTTTATCACCTTCAACGGTGATCAGCGATTGTTCAGCTTCAACTTTATCGCCCACTTTCACCAGAATTTCAGTGATTTCCACTTCGTCTGCACCGATGTCCGGTACTTTAATTTCGATAGACATTCTTCTGTACCTCTTATGCCAGACGCGGGTTAACTTTTTCTGGGTTGATGTCGAATTTCTTAATCGCATCAGCTACCACAGAAGCTTCGATTTCACCGCGTTTAGCCAGTTCACCCAGTGCAGCAACCACAACGTAAGAAGCATCAACTTCAAAGTGGTGGCGCAGGTTTTCGCGGCTGTCTGAACGACCGAAGCCGTCAGTACCCAGAACGCGATAGTCGCTGGCTGGAACGTAAGTACGAACCTGTTCGGCGAACAGCTTCATGTAGTCGGTAGACGCAACCGCCGGCGCTTCGTTCATCACCTGAGCGATGTAAGGTACGCGCGGAGTTTCAGTTGGGTGCAGCATGTTCCAACGCTCACAATCCTGGCCATCACGCGCCAGTTCAGTGAAGGAAGTCACGCTGTAGATGTCAGAACCCACGCCGTAATCGTCTGCCAGGATCTTCGCCGCTTCACGAACGTGACGCAGGATAGAACCTGAACCCAGCAACTGAACCTTGCCTTTGCTGCCTGCCAGAGTGTCCAGCTTGTAGATACCTTTACGGATACCTTCTTCTGCACCCTGCGGCATAGCCGGCATGTGGTAGTTTTCGTTCAGCGTGGTGATGTAGTAGTAGACGTTTTCTTGCGCGTCACCGTACATGCGCACCAGACCGTCGTGCATGATCACTGCCACTTCGTACGCGTAAGCTGGATCGTAAGAGATACAGTTAGGAATAGTCAGGGACTGGATGTGGCTGTGGCCGTCTTCGTGCTGCAGACCTTCACCGTTCAGGGTGGTACGGCCTGAAGTGCCGCCTACCAGGAAGCCGCGTGCCTGTTGGTCGCCTGCTGCCCAGCACAGGTCACCGATACGCTGGAAACCGAACATCGAATAGTAGATGTAGAACGGGATCATTGGCAGATCGTTGGTGCTGTAGGAAGTCGCTGCGGCCAACCATGAAGAGGCTGCGCCCAGTTCGTTGATGCCTTCCTGCAGGATCTGGCCTTTCTCGTCTTCTTTGTAGTAAGCAACCTGCTCACGGTCCTGCGGAGTGTATTGCTGGCCGTTCGGGCTGTAGATACCGATCTGACGGAACAGACCTTCCATACCGAAGGTACGCGCTTCGTCGGCGATGATTGGCACCAGGCGATCTTTGATCGACTTGTTCTTCAGCATCACGTTCAGGGCACGCACAAAGGCGATGGTGGTAGAGATCTCTTTGTTCTGCTCTTCCAGCAAGGAGCTGAAGTCTGCCAGAGCCGGCATTTCCAGCTTCTCGGTGAACTTCGGCATACGGGTAGGCACATAGCCTTTCAGCGCCTGACGACGTTCGTGCAGATATTTGTACTCTTCGGACTCTTTCTCGAAGGTGATGTACGGCAGTTTTTCGATGTCAGCATCGGCAACTGGCACATTGAAACGATCGCGGAAGTGGTGAACCCCTTCCATGTTCATTTTTTTCACCTGGTGAGCAATGTTTTTACCTTCCGCGGTCTCACCCATGCCGTAACCTTTGATGGTATGGGCCAGGATAACGGTTGGTTTGCCTTGGGTGTCCTGCGCTTTTTTCAGTGCAGCAAAGACTTTCTTCGGATCGTGACCACCACGGTTCAGTGCCCAGATCTCTTCGTCGGTCATATCTTTGACCAGCGCAGCGGTTTCCGGGAAGCGGCCGAAGAAGTGCTCACGGACGTAAGCGCCGTCTTTGGACTTGAAGGTCTGGTAGTCGCCGTCCAGGGTTTCGTTCATCAGTTGGATCAGCTTGCCGCTGGTATCTTTACGCAGCAGTTCATCCCAACGACCACCCCAGATCACTTTCAGTACCTGCCAGCCAGCGCCCGCGAAGATGCCTTCCAGCTCATTGATGATCTTGCCGTTACCGGTGACCGGGCCGTCCAGACGCTGCAGGTTACAGTTGATGACGAACACCAGGTTGTCCAGCTTCTCACGGGTAGCGATGGTGATCGCGCCCTTGGATTCCGGCTCATCCATCTCGCCATCGCCCAGGAAGGCGTAAACGGTTTGGGCAGAGGTGTTCTTCAGGCCACGGTGTTCCAGATATTTCAGGAACTTCGCTTGATAGATGGCGCTGATTGGGCCCAGGCCCATAGAAACGGTAGGGAACTGCCAGAATTCCGGCATCAACTTAGGATGCGGGTAAGAGGACAGGCCTTTGCCGTGAACTTCCTGACGGAAGTTATTCATTTGGTCTTCGGTCAAGCGGCCTTCAAGGAAGGCACGTGCGTAAACGCCTGGAGAGATGTGGCCCTGGAAGTAAACCAGATCGCCGCCGTCTTGCTCGGTGCGTGCACGGAAGAAGTGGTTGAAGCAGACTTCATAGAAGGTCGCAGAAGACTGGAAGGAAGCCATGTGGCCGCCCAGATCCAGATCTTTTTTGGAAGCACGAAGAACGGTCATCACCGCATTCCAGCGAATAGCTGAACGGATACGACGCTCAAGATCCAGGTTACCAGGGTAAGCAGGTTCGTCTTCCACCGCGATGGTGTTGACGTAGTTGTGAGCCGCAGCACCGGCTGCAACGCTAACACCGCCTTTACGGGCTTCACCCAGAACCTGATCAATCAGAAACTGAGCTCGCTCAACACCCTCTTCACGGATGACCGATTCGATCGCCTGCAGCCAGTCGCGGGTTTCGATCGGATCCACGTCATTGTTTAAACGTTCTGACATGGTGGTATTCCTTATCTGTCTAATGGTTTGTTTTGGAGCCTGTCTTCCTGTGTTCTGAAACAAAACACACGAAGACAGGCCCATCAGTTTAGTTGCCGCTTACTTAAATGCTTAATTAAGCACTTCGAACGCAAACCCCGCAGGCTGGTGTGCCCTGAAGAGAACCGTTCTTAATCCTTGCGTTGCTGGAGACGCCGCAGCGATCTCTCGCGTCGGGTATGCTCCCGACTGAGATCCAGCAAGATTTCCTCGATAAACGCCAAATGGCGGTGCGAGGCTTCGCGGGCCTTTTCAGGCTCACGTGCCACAATCGCCTCAAAAATTCCGGCGCGGTGGCTGCTCACTTTTGCCAACATCTCACGGCGCGAGTAGAGCAATTCAAAGTTCTGACGTACGTTCTGTTCCAGCATCGGCCCCATACAGCGCAGCAGGTGCAGTAACACAACGTTGTGGGCAGCTTCGGTCACGGCGATTTGATATTGCATGACCGCGTCGGCTTCGGCGTCGAGATCGCCGCTGTCCTGGGCCTGCTGAATCAACATGTGGCAATCGCGGATGCGCGCCAGATCTTCGTCGGTACCACGCAATGCCGCATAATAGGCAGCAATGCCTTCGAGGGCATGACGGGTTTCCAACAGATCGAATTGTGATTCAGGATGGTCGGCCAGCAGTTCAGCCAGCGGATCGCTAAAGCTCTGCCACAGATTAGTTTGTACAAAGGTGCCACCGCCCTGACGGCGCAGGAGCAGCCCTTTGGCTTCCAGGCGCTGGATGGCCTCTCTCAGAGAAGGACGGGAAACATCAAATTGTTTCGCCAGTTCACGCTCCGGTGGCAGTTTCTCGCCTGGGCGCAGTGTTCCCTCGAGGATCAGGTGTTCGAGCTGCTGCTCAATAACGTCTGACAACTTGGGTTGGCGGATTTTGCTGTAGGCCATGGGTGATTTCTTCTCTGCGAATGGCGCGGAGTCAATTGGTAATACCAATTTCAAAAACGTGACGGTAAAGTAACAAAGTATTCACCTCCTGTCCATATGGGCCTTGATCGAAATCAGGTTACCCGCACATTTTAACACCTCAATACCAGAGCTGCTGCAAACCGCTAACGCACGCTTGGTAATACCATTTACGAGGTAGGTTTTTGATTTAACTTTTGCGAAACCTACCGTCAGGCAGACTGAAGTCTCTAAAGTAGAATTCTATTGCATGTTTATTAAGCTTTAACGAATACCTATTTGCATCGCAAAAGGTGCGCTCATCCGGTCAATATTTCGCCACCGACCAATCGCCAGAGCTAAATTATTTTTGCGCATTATGTGAGTTAATGCTTATTTCATGCATTGAATCCCCCCTGTCGTCACACAACCCGCATTTTGTTTCCTAAACTGCTGAAATCTTAATCACTCACCACATAAAGCAGGTGCAAACTGGCGCACATAACATTATTCTTTGCCAAACGGTAGCGGCTCCGTGGAATTAATAGATATAACGCCGTAAATAAAACAAAACACACATCGTAACCACTGCTTTACAGCATGTGAGTAATTCTGCAACGACAGAGGGTTTCATTGATGGATGGTCAACAGCATGATGGCGACCAGCTGAAACGCGGCCTTAAAAACCGCCATATTCAGCTTATTGCACTAGGGGGCGCTATTGGTACCGGGCTATTCCTCGGGATCGCGCAAACAATAAAGATGGCCGGCCCTTCGGTCATTCTCGGTTATGCCATTGGCGGCTTTATCGCATTTCTGATCATGCGCCAACTGGGTGAAATGGTGGTCGAAGAGCCGGTGGCCGGTTCCTTTAGCCACTTCGCCTATAAATACTGGGGCAACTTCGCTGGCTTCGCTTCCGGCTGGAACTACTGGGTGCTGTACGTGCTGGTTGCCATGGCGGAACTGACCGCGGTGGGCATCTATGTGCAGTACTGGTGGCCGGAGATCCCGACCTGGGTGTCTGCGGCGGTGTTCTTCCTGGCGATTAACGCCATCAACCTGGCGAACGTGAAGGTGTATGGCGAGATGGAATTCTGGTTCGCCATCATCAAAGTGGTGGCGATTATCGGCATGATCGTGTTCGGCGCCTACCTGCTGTTCAGCGGCATGGGCGGCCCGGAAGCTACCGTGACCAATCTGTGGGCGCAGGGCGGGTTCTTCCCGAACGGCATCATGGGGCTGGTGATGGCGATGGCGGTGATCATGTTCTCGTTCGGTGGGCTGGAATTGGTGGGCATTACCGCTGCCGAAGCCGACAACCCGCAGAAAAGCATTCCTAAAGCCACCAATCAGGTGATCTACCGTATCCTGCTGTTCTATATCGGCTCGCTGACCATTCTGCTGTCGCTGTACCCGTGGGGCAAAGTGGTTGAAGGCGGCAGCCCATTCGTGCTGATCTTCCACGCTCTGAACAGCAACCTGGTCGCAACGGTACTGAACGTGGTGGTATTGACCGCCGCGCTGTCGGTCTACAACAGCTGCGTCTACTGCAACAGCCGCATGCTGTACGGCCTGGCAAAACAGGGCAACGGGCCGAAAAGCCTGCTGAAGGTCGACGGGCGCGGCGTACCGGTGATTGCTATCGCCGTCTCCGCCACGGCTACGGCGTTCTGCGTACTGATTAACTACCTGATCCCCGGTCGGGCCTTCGAACTACTGATGGCATTGGTGGTATCGGCACTGGTGATCAACTGGGCGATGATCAGTCTGGCGCACCTGAAATTCCGCGCAGCCAAGAACCGCGAGGGCGTTGCGCCGAAGTTCAAAGCCTTCTGGTATCCGTTCAGCAACTACCTGTGCCTGGTGTTTATGGCCGCGATTCTGGTGATCATGTACCTGACGCCGGGGATTCAAATCTCGGTGCTGCTGATCCCGGTGTGGGTAGCCATTTTAGGTATCGGCTATGCCGTTAAACAACGTAGCCAGCGCGCAGTAAGCGCATCTGGTCGCGGGTAAGCTTTCCCAAAACAAAATGGCCCGCAGAGTGATCCTCTGCGGGCCATTTTTTTAGCTTAACTCAGCCTATTTGTGACGCAACGCTTTCACCTGATCGGCCGTCACATCCGCCGGCAACCCACCCCAGGTCACCCGCAGATAGTTCACCAGCTCCGCCACCTGCGCATCGTCCAGCCGTTCACCAAAGGCTGGCATGCTCTGCATGCTTTCGCCGTCAGGGAATTGCTGTGCCGGTAAACCGTCCAGCACCGAGACAATCAGGTTTTTAGCATCCGGCTGGCGCAGCGTGGCGTTATCACGCATCGCTACCGCCACGTGCGGTTTGCCCTCGCCTTCACGCGCATGACAACCCGAGCACTGATCCAGATAGCTGATGCGCCCAGCATCACTGCCCTGGCCGATTTTAACCGGCACAGCGGCCGGCGGCTGTTCGCCCATCAGATAGGTCGCCAGCGCCTGGTGGTCTTCCGGCGTCAGGTGACGGGTGCTGAGATCCACCACCATATGCATCTCGCTGAAGGCAGAGCCTTGCGGTGCCATGCCGGTCGAGAGGAAGCGGTTCAAATCGTCCGGCGTCCAGCCGCGTTTCGCCAGCCCGTTCGGGGTGATGTCCGGTGCCATAAAGCGCCCCAGATCACCGCCCTGCATCGGTTTACCCAGTTCCATTTGACCCAGCATGCCGCGTGGCGTATGGCATTCCCCGCAGTGGCCCAGCGTATCCGCCAGATAACGGCCGCGTTGCCACTGCGCCGAATCACCCTGCGAACTGGCAGGCAGCGGATCCTGACTACGGAACAGCAGATTCCAGCCAATCAGCGCCATGCGCTGGTTAAACGGGAACGGCATGGCGTTTTCCGGAATGGCAACATCCACCGCCGGACGGGTCATCAGATAAGCGTAGATGTCATCGGCATCCTGACGTGTCATCCCTTTATACGAGGTATAAGGCATCGCCGGATACAGATGACGGCCGCCCGGTGCCACGCCCTTTGTCAGCGCCAGGAAGAAGTCGTCTTTGGTCCAGCGGCCAATCCCCTGATCGGCCGAAGGCGTCAGGTTACTGCCGTAGATAGTGCCGAACGGCGTATCCAGCGGATAGCCGCCGGCCATTGGCGCGCCACCACTGGCGGTATGGCAGGCGGCACAGTCGGCGGCCTGAGCCAGATAGCGGCCCCGGGCAACCTGTTCCGTACTGGCGGTCACCTGTTGCACCGCGCCGTCGTAATGGCGGTTTTCACGCCACCACAGCACCGCGATGACGATAATCACCACCAGCAGGATCAACAGTGCGAGACGTTTTTTCATTGCGCCGTCTCCTTCACCAGACCTGGGGTTTTCAGCACCACATCGCGTACCGCTTCGTAGTAACGCACGTAGCCGGTGCAGCGGCAGATATGGCTGTCCAGTGCCTGTTCGATAGCGCTTTCCAGCTGCTCACGGGCAATCGGCTCACGCTTGAGTTTTTCCACAAAAATGGTAGCGGCGTTAACAAAGCCCGGCGTGCAGTAGCCACACTGGAAGCTGTAATGTTCCAGGAAAGCCTGCTGGATCGGCGAGAGCTCGACCACTTCGCCCTGTTCATCCACCTTGGCATGGCCTTCGACGGTGCGCACTTTCTTGCCGCTGAAGAAATGCGCGCCGGTGATACAGGTACGTACTTCTTCGCTGGTGCCGCTCGGGTGATCGACAATCGCCACGCAGGCGTGGCAGATCCCCTGCCCGCAGCCCAGGCGTGAACCGGTCAGGTCGAGATATTCGTGCAGGAAGTCGATCATCATCAGTCCTTCCGGCACTTCGATCGGGCCGTACTGCTTGTCGTTGATGGTCAGGGAAATCGGCTGGGTTTTAATGCTCATTGTAATACCTCACGAATATTTTCTGCACGAACGGGCAAATCACGGAAACGGTGACCAGTGGCATCGGCGATGGCGTTAACCAGCGCAGCAACCACCGGGATCATCACAACTTCGGCCATGCCTTTGGGTGGATCGGTTTCCGACAGCGCGGGCAGGATGTCATCGGTCTGTTTCCAGACCGCCACATCGCTGGCACGCGGCAGGTGGTAACGGTTAAAGTTCCAGGTACCGTTACCGGGTCCGTCTTCGTACAGCGGTAAATATTCGTGCAGCGCATGGCCAATCCCCATCGCCAAGCCGCCCTGCAATTGGCCGGAAACCAGCTCCGGTACAATCAGGTTGCCGCACTCCATGATCGAATGGTGGTTCAGCAGTTCCACCTGGCCGGTAGCGATATCCACCGCCACTTCCGCCAGGGTACCGACGGCGCTGTAATAGGTCACCGCCGCGTTATTGCGTTGGGTCGGTGGGTAATAGGCCTGGTTGCGCGGCAGGGTTTTGAATTCGCCATTGGCGTTGCGCACCGCCAGCCCGTCAATCGGCAGACGTTCGCTATTACCACTCAGGGTGAAGTCCGCTTCCGCCCACTGCCAGCGGTTAAACACGTGTACAGCAGCCCCGGTGATACCGCCCATCTGGTAGGCCTGTTTCGCCAGTCGCTCCAGAGTCAGCACTTCCAGCCCGGCGGCGGTCAGCCCGCCTTCCACCCAGCGTGCGTCTTCTCTGCGCACCACCAATGGCGCCGCCTGGCCGCCACCGATACCGGATTGCCAAATGGCCATCGCCGCCGGCCACAGGCCGTGATCGAAGATCAACCGTGCCGCTTCGCGCGTGCTGTGGGAAAAGTAAAATGCCGAGTTGCTGGCGCTGGAGGGTGAACAGTAGCTTGGCGTCCAGGCCGGGTTGGCTTGCAACTTGTCCTGATCGGCCTGCGACATGATGTAAGGATCACCGCTGGTGACCATCGGCAATACCGACCAGTCGGTTACCGAGAAGTGCGCCTCATCCGCCGGTTTACCCAGCCACTGCGCGCACAACACCGACTGAGAGGTCGACATGCCGGTTCCCATCTCTGCGCCGCTGTGATGCAGCATAATGCGCCCGTCCTCTCCCAGCTCGACGCGGGCGAACGAGGTCTCAGCCCCGGTACCGAAGTCTTTTTGCACGCAGCCAAAGCCGACACCATAACGTTTGCCCGGGTGCTGGCTCTCAAACTCCGCCTTACGCTGGGCACGTTGCAGCCACATTTCATGCTTCGCCGCCTTCTCCAGCACTTCATCGGCACGAATAGCCCCGGCCGGAATAGCGCCCTGCGTGTTTTTCATGCCGGATTTCAGTACGTTGCGCAAACGGAATTCGATCGGGTCGATCTTCAACTCGGCCGCCAGTTCATCCACCATCATCTCGGTGGCGGCCATGCTTTGCAGCGTGCCGTAGCCGCGTGCCGAACCGGCATCGATGGCGCGTGAAGCCAGCCCTACCGAAGACAAATCGCTTTTCGGGAAGTAGTAAATCGACTGTGCCGCCGTCGCCGCCACCATCACCACCGACGGTGTAAAGTTGCTGCGGCCGCCGCCGTCTGCCGTCATCTCGCCGTGGAATGACTGCAAGACGCCGGTTTGACGGTTGACCGCAATGCGGTAATTCATGTCGAACGCGTGGCGCTTCAGCGCCGTCTGGAACTGTTCGAAACGGTCATTGGCCAGGCGTACCGGGTGTCCGTCACCGTACATCGCCGCCACCGCGCCGTAGTACGGGAAGTTATAGTGATCTTTCGAACCGTAACCGACGGTGTAGCAAGGGTGCAGGATCAGCTGTTTCACCGGCGGATTGTGCTTGGCCAGCATGCGTGGCATTTCGTCGGCCACTTCCTGCGGTGACTGCGTCGGGATCACCAGATGCAGGGTCTGCGTCGCCGCATCGTACCAGCCGTTGGCGTTATCCGGCTCCAACGCCGAGGTATCGACCGACTGCGTGGTATAACGGCGTGACATCACCAGCCAGTCTTCCGGCGGCGTTTGCAGCTCATTGGCGATCATCCCGGCGTAATACATCCCTTCCTGATCCAGCTTGCCGCCTTCGCGGCCTTCCGGCCAGACCGGCAGGTGTTTCTTCATCGATACCGGGAAAATCGGCGTATCTTTCAGGCTGGAGAAGCGATCGTCGTCGAACGGCTTTTCGCCACCCACCCGCACATAACGGAAGGTGCCCCAGGGATCCCGCTCCAGCGGGCCGGTTTCCGCCCCGTACTTAAGGGTTTCTTCACGGAATTTCAGCTTGTCTTTGGCGAAGCGGAAGCGGGCGAAATCGTGATAAATCAGGATCGCCACCGCCTGGCCCAGATAGGCCGGGGTTTTGCCCACCGGCAGCAGCATATCGTCGCCGTAGAACGCCGGGAAGGCCAGACCGTCGCGCGCCAAATCCTCTGCCGTCACCAGCCTGTCGGGCTGCAGGTCGTCCCCCAGTAACGAGAGATCGAGGCCCTCGAACAGCCGGTCGGCCTTGGTGACACGTAAAATAAACGCGTGCGCCTGTTGTTGCGGCCAGTGCGGCATATCAACCGCGCGAATGTCGCGTGCGAACACCTTCTGCCCCATCACCTTGGCACGGCCATCGATGCGAAAGCGAATACGCTTTTCATGAGCATCCCAGTTCGGGGACTGGAGGATTTTCTGCTCAAACAGCGCGGCGTAGGCGCGGCTGTACAGTGGCGCGAGGTATACAGAGACCCCCGCTATCACGGCGCCTTTGATAAAACGGCGCCGCGACGGGTTAAAATTGCTCATAAAAAGTCCTTTGTTTCTTTATTTTATTTTTCTGTTCAGCGGTGGTGTTGCGCAAACGCTGACGACCTTGCCGTAGACGTCATAAGCATATGCTTATAACCAAAATTATGTGATGATTAACATGCTGTTTTCAAGAAAAACACATCTCAAAAACACATATTTTTAGTAAGGTAATAATAAGTTGCGCAAATTCGGGCGGGTAAGATGACGACAGGCATAGTGATCGCCGCCGCCGGACGTGGGGAACGCTTCTCTCAGGCCGGTGGCGAAGGCAATAAATTGAATGCCGAGTTTGCGGATCAGTCCGGCCGACGACGCTCGCTGTTTGAACAGACGCTGTGTCAGGCGCTGGCTTCGGGCCTGCCGGTATGGGTCGTCACCCGGCCGGATAACCTTCAGGTACAACAGGTTTGCGCCCTCTATCAGGTGCCGGTCACGCTGCTGGCCAGCGTGGGCCTGGGGGATTCCATCGCCGCCGGGGTGAAGGCTACGCCGCACTGGCAAGGCTGGTTGATACATTTAGCGGATATGCCCTTCGTCACGCCGGGCGTTTTCCAGCAGGTGGCTGCCGCCTTATCGCAACACGCCATCGTCCGCCCCAGTTTCCAGCAGCAGCCGGGCCATCCGGTTGGATTTTCCGCCCTTTTGCGCAAACAACTTGGCCAATTGCGTGGTGATAATGGCGCGCGTGAACTGCTTAAAGGGCAGTCGGTGTACCTGCTTTCTCTTGATCAACCCACGGTGGTGCAGGATATTGATCTTCCGTCACAGCTACCGGCCAGCGAGTAAACCACCTATGCAACATCTCGATATCACCGTGGTCAACCAGGCGATAAGCTGGCTGAAGCAACAACAGGTGTGGCTGTGCACCGTACTGAACACCTATGGCTCCTCGCCGCGATCGCCAGGGGCACTGCTGGTAGCCACCCAGGACGAGCATTACTGCGGTTCGTTGTCGGGCGGCTGTGTAGAAGAAGACTTTCTGCGGCGCGTGGCGGCCGGAGAGTATCAGGCGGCCAGCCAGGTGATCCGTTACGGTGAAGGAGGCCTGGAACCGAACGTGGCGCTGCCCTGCGGCGGCGTGTTGGAAGTGTTGATCGAATCCCTGCCTGCCGGTGATGAAAGTATTGCCTATCTGACCCAAATAGCCGGTGCGCTGAACGGACACCATGCACTGGTCAAACGCCTGACCCTGCCCGATGCCTGTACCAGCCTGACATTAACCGACTTCGCCAGCGCTACCCAGGTGGAGCGTCGTGGCCCGCAGGTCACTCTGCATATCGCGGCGGCACCGCGTTTGCTGATCGCCGGGTTATCCAGCGTGGCGCTGTACTGCGCCGATTTCGCAAGTTCATTAGGGTTTGAAGTGTTGGTGTGTGAGAACCGGCCAGAGGCGCTGGATAATTTCGCCCCACAGCTCCGACCCAACGTGACGCTGCTGCGTCAGTTTCCGGCCAAGTTTATTGAAGGCGGCGGCTGCCACGCCAATACCGCAATTGTGGCGCTAACCCACGATCCGCGCATGGACGACCTGACGCTGATGGAAGCGATCCACACCCCGGCATTTTACATTGGTGCCATGGGGTCATTGCGCAACAGCGCACGGCGGCGCCAGCGTCTGCAACAGATTGCCGAATTCAGCCCGCAAGAGCTGGAACGTATTCATGCCCCGATTGGGCTGCCGCTCGGCAGTAAAACCCCGGCGGAGATCGCGTTAGCGGTGATGGCGGATATTGTGCAGCAGAAAAACCGTACTACCACCGCTCGCTCGATCAACCAAGCGGAGTTACAGGCACCAGATGCTGCAACTCAAGATGCAGCTCCTCCCGCTCGTTCAGCGAATAGTTGAACATCGTCAGGTCTGGTCCTTCCCTGCGGGCCAGGCCCAATTCCGGCAATGCCTGGGTGTAAATCTGTATCACATGGTCGTGCAAGGCCACCGGTTTGCCGGAGTAACAAAAACGGCAAAAATCGCCGTGAATTTCCTGCCATAGTTCGAGGCTGGCATCATCACTGACCGGGCAATCCGCCGCAACGCCGAGGGCATACTCCACCCGGACCTGTTCCCCATCAGGAATAAGCTGGGTAAGCGAATAGGTCAACGCCGGTCGGCTGGCCACCGAGTGATAGAATCTCTCTCTGATTTTGCTGCGGATGTGCAGATGCGACTTATCCAGATCGGTAATATCGAGATGGTAAGCATAACCTTTCCCTTTGATCGCATACTGACCTTTGGCCACATTGATTCGGTCAACCTGAATGTCGCCGGGATGGTTGGCTGACAGCGAACGAACCAAATGACTGAAATCCTGTTTGCGGGCGTGGCGATAGACGCTGGGGGATTCGGCAAAGTGCTTTTTGAAGCAGCGTGAAAAGGTTTGTTGGTTATCGAACTGATATTCAATGGAAATATCAAGAATGGTTTTTTGCGTGAAGCGCAAGGCAAAAGCGGCGAGGTACAAGCGGCGGGCCCGAATATAGGAAGCCAGCGACAGGCCGGTCTGCGTCTTGAACATTCGCTGCAGATACCATTTCGAGTAGCCTGATTTGGCAGAAACGATATCCAATGATAGCGGGTTGGTCAGATTGTCTTCAATCCAGACCAGCAGTTCCCTGATATGATTTTCCTGCGTTTCCATGTATTTGCCGAGCCTTCTGTGCCAAATATGCCTTTATGCGTGTGTTACTGCTCCGCACGTAGGGTATACAGGTTAAAACGCGGCGTCCAGCGGGCTACAGGACTTTACACTGGGTCTGATCAAGGCGAGAACTTGCCGCCCGACTACAGGCGGCAAGTCTTTGCGAGCATTATTTCACGCAGCGAGAACACTGGCCGGCCTGGATCTTCTGGAAGAAGTCATTGCCTTTATCATCCACCAGAATAAACGCCGGGAAATCTTCCACTTCGATTTTCCAGATCGCTTCCATTCCCAGCTCTGGGTATTCGACGCAGGTCAGGCTCTTGATGCTCTGCTGCGCCAACACCGCTGCCGGGCCGCCAATGCTACCGAGGTAGAAGCCACCGTGTTTGTGGCAGGCGTCAGTCACCTGCTGGCTGCGGTTACCCTTGGCCAGCATGATCATGCTGCCGCCGTGGGACTGCAGCAGATCAACGTAAGAGTCCATACGCCCGGCGGTGGTTGGCCCCAGTGAACCCGAAGCGTAACCGTCCGGCGTTTTGGCCGGACCGGCGTAATAAATCGGGTGATCCTTGACGTACTGCGGCAGACCTTCGCCGTTATCCAGACGCTCTTTCAGCTTGGCGTGCGCGATGTCGCGTCCCACGATAATGGTGCCGCTCAGCGACAGGCGGGTGGATACCGGGAATTGTGACAGCTGCTTGAGGATCTCGGCCATCGGGCGGTTGAGGTCAATCTTGACGGCCTCGCCTTCCCCGGCCTGACGCAGTTCCTGCGGAATAAACTTGCCCGGATTGTGCTCCAGCTTCTCCAGCCAGATACCGTCACGGTTAATCTTGCCCTTGATGTTACGGTCAGCAGAGCAGGAAACCCCCATGCCCACCGGACAGGACGCGCCATGGCGCGGCAGGCGCACCACACGGATGTCGTGCGCAAAGTATTTGCCACCAAACTGTGCGCCCAGCCCCAGATTCTGCGCCTCTTTCAGCAACTCATCTTCCAGCGCTACGTCGCGGAATGCCTGGCCGTGTTCGTTACCTTCGGTTGGCAGGCCATCGTAGTACTTGGTCGAGGCCAGCTTGACGGTTTTCAACGTCGCTTCGGCCGAGGTCCCGCCGATAACAAACGCCACGTGGTAAGGCGGACAGGCTGCGGTACCCAGCGTGCGCATTTTCTCGACCAGATAATCCTTCAGCTTGCCCGGTGACAGCAACGCCTTGGTTTCCTGGTAGAGATAGGTTTTATTGGCTGAACCACCGCCTTTGGCGATGCACAGGAATTTGTATTCTTCACCGTCGACGCTGTAGAGATCGATCTGCGCAGGCAGGTTGCTGCCGGTGTTGACCTCGTTGTACATATCCAGCGCGGCGTTTTGCGAATAACGCAGATTGTCTTCGATAAAGGTGTTGTACACCCCACGAGACAAGGCCGCTTCGTCACCGCCACCGGTCCAGACGCGCTGGCCCTTTTTGCCGACGATGATGGCGGTGCCGGTATCCTGACAGGTCGGTAAAATACCCTTGGCGGCGATTTCTGAGTTACGTAAAAATTGCAGCGCAACGTACTTGTCGTTTTCGCTGGCGTCCGGATCCTTGAGGATATCGGCCACCTGCTGCTGGTGTGCCGGACGCAGCATGAATGAGGCGTCATGGAACGCGTGCTGAGCAAGGAGGGTTAACGCTTCGGGGGCCACTTTCAGCACTTCCTGGCCTTCAAACTCGCTCACGGAAACGTGGTCGCGGCTCAACAGATAGTATTCGGTGTCATCTTTCTTCAGCGGGAACGGATCTTGATAATGGAACGGTTTATTCGACATTGATCTCTCACTTGCAACATCAGCTGCGTTAAATTCACACTTACTCAGCCAGCTCGGGGCAGGCCGCGTCAGAAAACTCCCCACACCTTACGTATTTTTAATCAGTCGGTTATTGCGCTAAATCGCATAATACCCTGCTGGTTTGTAGGGGCGCTGTATACTGCGCCCGCGTTAATCGGGACGAATATATTCGTCCCCTACAGGTAGGGACTCAGCATGTACGGTTTATTATCCCGCAGTTAACACAATGATTACAATCCATCAGCGTCGATCGGGTTATCAATGCGGTGAAAAACCTGTCTGACCGTGGTCAGCAAATTAGTTTTGCGTCTTATTGCCAGCCGGTTCGCCATTGCTTAAGCTAGCCGCAATGAACAAAGTAAGAATCCCCATTGCGCTGCAACAGGCGGCGATGCGCTGTCTGCGAGAAAAACTGCAGCTGGCCCGTCAGCACTTTTCCGTCGAGTTTCCCGAGCCCAAAGTCATTTACCAGCAACGTGGCACCAGCGCGGGCACCGCCTGGCTACAAGCCTGGGAAATCCGGCTGAATCCGGTACTGCTGATGGAAAACCAACAGCCGTTTATCGATGAGGTAGTGCCGCATGAACTGGCGCACCTGCTGGTATTCCGTCAGTTTGGCCGCGTACCACCGCACGGCCGCGAATGGCGCTGGATGATGGAAAGCGTATTGCAGGTGCCCGCCAGCCGTACCCACCAGTTTGAGATTGCCTCGGTGCAGAGCAAAACCTACCCCTACCGTTGCAGTTGCCAACAGCACCAGCTCACCGTGCGCCGCCACAATCGGGTGATGCGCGGAGAAAGTGAATATCGCTGCCGCCAGTGTGGCGACAAGCTGAAATTTTTCGCCGGTGAGCCCATTTAGCGAAACGATTTATACGTTAAAACAAGCCAATATCGTCGTTTGCTACGACTGTCAACTTCCGCTACCCTGCCTGCTTTTCCAATTTTGAGCTGTTTTGGAATATGTTTCGCAAAATTTTATTTTTGGTGGTTCTCTCTGCCGGTGCCGCACAGGCGCACGGCATCAATAACTTTTCTCAGGCCAAGGCGGCAGCGGCCAAAATCAATCAGGACGCGCCCGGCACCTTCTACTGCGGCTGCCGGATCGACTGGCAGGGCAAGAAAGGCATCCCCAATCTGAACAGCTGTGGCTATCAGGTGCGTAAAAACGCCCAGCGCGCACAACGTATCGAATGGGAACACGTGGTTCCGGCCTGGCAGTTCGGCCACCAATTGCAGTGCTGGCAACAGGGCGGCCGCAAAAACTGCAATAAAGACGCCGGCTACCGCCAAATCGAAACCGATTTGCACAACCTGCAGCCGGCGATAGGTGAAGTGAATGGCGATCGTAATAACTTTATGTACAGCCAGTGGAAAGGCGGTGAAGGCCAGTACGGCCAGTGCCCGATGAAAGTGGACTTCAAAAATAAGCAGGCCGAACCGCCGGCCCGCGCCCGTGGCACGATCGCCCGTACCTACTTCTATATGCGCGACCGCTACCAACTGCGGCTTTCACGCCAGCAGACCCAGCTTTTCGAGGTGTGGAACCGCCAGTATCCGGTCAACCAGTGGGAATGTCTGCGCGAAGCACGCATCGCTAAGGTACAGGGCAACCATAATCCCTATATTCAGCAAGCTTGCCAGCAACGAAAGGGCTAACCTACTATATACCCGTCGCCTTTCAAGCCGCAGCGTTGTTACCTGCACTCGCCCACCCCAGTTACTTACTAAAGTAAGCGCCTGGGGATGAACGAGCTAGGCGCCTAGCTGCAACTCGAAATTCATAGGGTATAGCCCCTGTTCTATCAGGCAAACTATACCCTCTAGTCAGGATCGAATATTCACATGCGTATACCCCGTATTTATCACCCGCAGCCGTTGATCGACAATGCGGAAATCTTCTTAAGCGAAGACGCCGCCAACCATGTCGGGCGTGTACTGCGCATGAACGCTGGCCAGGCGTTGCAGTTATTCGACGGCAGCAATCAGGTGTTCGACGCCGAGATCACCCATGTCGACAAGAAAAGCGTGCAGGTGCAGCTCAGCGCCGGGCAACGGGAAGACCGTGAATCACCGCTCAATCTGCATCTGGGCCAGGTGATTTCTCGCGGTGAAAAGATGGAATTCACCATTCAGAAATCCATCGAACTGGGGGTTAACGTCATCACCCCGCTGTTTTCCGAGCGCTGCGGCGTAAAGCTGGATGGCGAACGCCTGGCGAAAAAAATTCAACAGTGGCAGAAGATTGCCATCGCCGCCTGCGAACAGTGTGGCCGTAACCGCATCCCGGAAATCCGCGAGGCCATGCAACTGGAAGCCTGGTGTGCCGAGCAGGATGGCAGCCTGAAGCTGAACCTGCACCCGCGCGCCAGCCACAGCATCAACACGCTGCCGCTGCCGGTGGAACATGTCCGCCTGCTGATTGGGCCGGAAGGCGGTTTATCCGCCGACGAAATTGCGATGACCACAGGCCACGGATTTACTGATATCCTGCTGGGGCCACGCGTTCTGCGTACAGAAACCACAGCGCTCACCGCGATTACCGCTTTGCAGGTACGTTTCGGCGATCTGGGTTAAAGGAGAAAAGATGATTAAGCTCGGCATCGTGATGGATCCTATCGCCTCCATCAATATCAAGAAAGACACCAGCTTCGCCATGCTGCTCGAAGCGCAGCGCCGTGGCTGGGAACTGCACTACATGGAGATGGACGATCTCTATCTGCACGCCGGTGACGGCCGTGCCCGTACCCGCCTGCTGAGCGTGAAGGAAGATAAAGAAAGCTGGTTCAGCTTTGGTAGCGAGCAGGATCTGGCGTTGCAGGATCTGGACGTGATCCTGATGCGTAAAGATCCGCCGTTCGATACCGAATACATCTACGCGACCTATATTCTCGAGCGCGCAGAGGTCAAGGGCACGCTGGTGGTCAACAAGCCGCAGAGCCTGCGTGACTGCAACGAAAAGCTGTTCACCGCCTGGTTCCCGGAACTGACGCCGGACACCCTGGTCAGCCGCAGCGCAGCGCACATCCGCAAATTCCACCAGCAGCATGGCGACATCATCCTCAAGCCGCTGGACGGCATGGGCGGCGCGTCAATCTTCCGCGTGAAACGGGATGACCCGAACCTGTCGGTGATTATCGAAACCCTGACCGAACACGGCAGCCGTTTCTGTATGGCGCAGAACTTCATTCCGGCAATTAAGGAAGGCGATAAACGCATTCTGGTGGTGGACGGTGAGCCGGTGCCTTACTGCCTGGCGCGTATTCCGGCGCAGGGCGAGACCCGCGGTAATCTGGCGGCCGGTGGCCGGGGTGAAGCGCGTCCGCTGAGCGAAAGCGACTGGAAAATTGCACGTGCCGTGGCCCCGACGCTGAAAGAAAAAGGGCTGATTTTCGTTGGCCTGGACGTGATTGGCGATCGACTGACCGAAATCAACGTCACCAGCCCAACCTGTGCACGTGAAATCGAAGCGGCCTTCCCGGTGTCGATCACCGGCATGCTAATGGACGCGATTGAAAAACGTCTGGCGGCGAAGTAATCCGCAGTGCGGGCGGCGATGTCGCCCGCTATCCTGACTTCCCGGACTGGCGCTATCGGCTTAGGCTGTGCGAGTGCAGCTAACAACGCTGCAACTTGAAAGGCGACGGGGATGGCCGCATACTGACGGCTGTTTAACTTATCACCCACCAACTGTCTAAAATAACACCATGAATTTACAGCACCATTTTCTTATCGCTATGCCATCACTTCAGGATCCTCGCTTCAAACGCTCGGTGATTTATGTCTGCGAGCACAATGAAGACGGCGCCATGGGCCTGGTGATCAATAAACCGGTGGAACAGTTCACGGTGGAAACAGTGTTGAGTAAACTGAAGATCATAGCGCAGACGCGCGATCCGGCCATCAGCCTGGATAAACCGGTGTTTGCCGGTGGCCCTCTGGCGGACGATCGCGGTTTTATCCTGCATACGCCGCGCAAAGGCTTTGGCTCCAGTATTCAGATCTCGCCGGATACCATGATCACCACCTCGAAAGACGTGCTGGAAACGCTGGGCACCCCGGAGCAACCGGACGACGTGCTGGTCGCGCTCGGCTATGCCGGCTGGGAAAAAGGCCAACTGGAACAGGAAGTGCTGGAAAACGCCTGGCTGACCATTGAAGCCGACACCGACATTCTGTTCCATACGCCGATCGCCAACCGCTGGCGCGAGGCTGCCAATCGTCTGGGCATCGACATCTGCAGTATTGCCAACCACGCAGGACATGCCTGATGACTAACCGCACCATTATCGCCTTCGACTTCGGCACCAAAAGCATCGGTGCCGCCATCGGGCAGGAACTGACGGGCAGTGCCCGTGCGCTGGCGGCCTTCAAAGCACAGGACGGTTCACCGGACTGGCAAAAGATCGAGAAGCTGCTGAAAGAGTGGCAGCCGGATCTGGTGGTGGTCGGCCTGCCGCTGAACATGGACGGCACAGAACAGTTGGTGACCGAGCAAGCTCGCAAGTTCGCCAACCGCCTGCACGGCCGCTTTGGCGTCCAGATCGCACTGCATGATGAGCGCCTCAGCACCGTAGAAGCCCGCGCCAACCTGTTCGATCGTGGCGGCTTCCGCGCACTGGACAAGGGCAGCGTAGACTCGGCCTCAGCAGTGGTTATTCTGGAAAGCTGGTTTGAGCGGCAGCTGGGCTAATTTTTTCAGCCGGTGCAAACCGGCTATTTTGCTCAGCATAATATCCAGAACCACCAACCGAGGCTGAACCTGTTTTATTTTTGCCAATGCCGTCATTCCATTTATGTCGGTTATAATTAAGTCATTTCCTAAAGGTGTTTGATTTTCTTAACAGAAAAGAAAATTACCTGATTGCGACATTATAATATTCCCTGCGCAACCCGCTGCTGCAGCCCCTGTTCAAAGGTCTGCATGCCGGACTGTCCACCAGTTTGCAGCACGTTAGCCAACTGATGGGTTTTGCCCTCACGGATCATGCTGCTGACCGCCGCCGTTGCCGTCAGTACCTCAAAAATTGCCACCCTGCCACCGCCGGGTCGGCTCAACAGCTTTTGTGCAATCACCGCCTGCAGGCTGCTTGCCAACTGAGCACGCACATAGGGTTTTTCTTCCGCCGGAAAAACATCCACCAGCCGATCCACCGCCTGCGGCGCACTGCGGGTATGCAATGTGGCCAGCACCAGATGGCCGGTTTCCGCCGCGGTCAGGGCCAGACGGATCGTGGTGGTATCGCGCAGTTCTCCCAGCAGGATCACATCCGGATCTTCACGCAGCGCCGCCCGCAGTGCATCGTCAAAGCTATGGCTGTCGCGACCCAGCTCCCGTTGCTGGATCAAACACTGCCGACTGCGGTGGATAAATTCGATCGGATCCTCCAGCGTGAGGATATGGCGACGCTGGTGCTGATTGATATCGTCAATCATCGCCGCCAGGGTGGTGGATTTACCGCTGCCGGTCGCACCGGTCACCAGGATCAGGCCGTCTTCGCGCCGAACCAGAGCCGGAATAATGTCTGGCGCGGCCAGCGCGGCCAATGTTGGGCAGTGGCCGGCAATCAGCCGCAAGGCAATCGAAACCCCCAGGCTTTGCAGAAAGAAATTGGCGCGCAGGCGGATCTCACCCGCCAGCGAAAGCGCCAGATCCAGCTGCCCCTGCTGCTGTAACTGCTGCCGCTGCAACGGTTGCAGCAGGGTGTTGCACAGCAACTGCATTCTCGCTTCGGTCAGTATTTCCGCCCCTGCCAGCGGTTGCAGTTCACCATCAATGCGCAACATCGGCCGATGACCGGTACAAAGGTGCAGATCGGAAGCATTATGCTTTACACTAAGGGCCACGAATTCATCGATATCCATATCAATCTCCTGGGTCAATAATGAGCACTATCCAACAGAATCTGCAGGATGTCAGAAACCGCATTGCCGCGGCCGCTCAAGGCTGCGATCGCGCTCCAGAAGAAGTTACGCTGCTTGCCGTAAGCAAAACCAAACCTGTGGCGGCGATCGCAGAAGCCATCGCGGCAGGCCAGCGCGCCTTCGGCGAGAACTATGTTCAGGAAGGCGTGGATAAAGTTCAGCATTTCGCCGCGCTGCCGGAAGGCGCAACATTGGATTGGCACTTTATCGGTCCTTTGCAATCCAACAAGAGCCGACTGGTGGCAGAGAACTTTGCCTGGTGTCACACCGTTGATCGGCTGCGTATTGCCCTGCGTTTGAGCGACCAGCGCCCGGCAGATATGCCACCGCTTAACGTTCTGATCCAAATAAATATCAGCGATGAGCAGAGTAAATCTGGCATTGTACTGGCTGAATTGCCGGCGCTGGCAGAGGCGGTTGCCGCGCTGCCGAATGTCAGGCTGCGCGGGCTGATGGCCATTCCAGCACCGCAAGAAGATTACCAGAGCCAGTTGGCGGTATTCGGTCAGATGCGTGACGCCTTTCTGGCTCTGCAACAGCAATATCCGCAGGTGGACACGCTGTCGATGGGCATGACCGACGACATGACAGCGGCCATTGCCGCAGGCACCACCATGGTGCGCATCGGCACCGCTATTTTTGGCGCCCGTGATTATTCACAGGCCTGACACATTAACGAGGGATTTTGATGCAGCATCGTAAGATTACCTTTATTGGTGCCGGTAACATGGCGCGCGCTATCATCGCCGGCCTAGTGGCGGGCGGTTATCCAGCCAAATCCATTAGCGTCTGCGCACCTTCGGCTAAAAACCGTGATGCACTGGCGGCGGACTACGGCATCGTCAGCAGCAGCGATAATCTGGCCTGTGCGCAAGCGGCCGATGTCGTGGTGCTGGCGGTAAAACCGCAGATGATGGCCGATGTCTGTCAGCCGTTGCGCGAACGGGTCGATTTCAGCGGCAAGCTGGTTCTGTCGATCGCCGCCGGTATCCAGGTCAGCCGCTTTTATCAACTGCTGGGTGACAACCTGAACATCGTGCGCATCATGCCCAATACCCCCTCACTGGTGGGTAAAGGCATGAGCGGCCTGTATGCACCGCAACAGGTCAGCCAACAGGACCGCGACTACAGCAGCGATTTGATGGCGTCGGTCGGCAAGGTGTGCTGGGTGGATGACGAAAACGGCATTAACGGCGTTATCGCCGCTGCCGGTAGCGCACCGGCTTATTTCTTCCTGTTTATGGAAGCCATGCAGCAAGAAGCCGAGCGTATGGGCTTCGACAGCCAGACTGCCCGTAATCTGGTGCAGCAGGCCGCCTCCGGCGCTGCCGCGCTGGTGGAAGCCAACCCGGATACGCCATTGTCGACCCTGCGTGAGCAAGTGACCTCTAAAGGCGGCACCACCGCTGAAGCGCTGCGGGTCTTCAACGAACAACAGCTGCCGGCAACCGTGGCCAAAGCCATGCAGGCGGCAGTTTCCCGTGCGCAGGAAATGGAAAAATCATTTTAAATAATCGAGAGTTAAGGAGAAGGGCTACTACATGCTAACGCTGACTTTTTTGGTCAAAACCGTTGTTGATCTGTACGTCATGGTACTGCTGCTACGCATCTGGATGCAGTGGACGCGCGCTGACTTTTACAACCCATTCGCACAGTTTATCGTGAAGATCACCCAACCGGTGATCGGCCCGCTGCGCCGTGTCATTCCGTCCCTGGGGCCAATCGACAGCGCATCGCTGCTGCTGGCGTTCCTGCTGATGACCATCAAGTATCCGCTACTGCTGCTGATCCAGGGCGGTGCGATGTCACTCAGTCCGTATAATCTGTTGTTTGGGCTGATCTCGCTGGTGAAGTCGGCCGGTTACCTGATTTTCTGGGTGATGATTATCCGCGCGCTGATGAGCTGGATCAGCCAGGGCCGCAGCCCGATTGATCAGTTGATGTATCAGTTGACCGAACCTTTAATGTCCCCTATTCGCCGTATTTTGCCGGCAATGGGCGGCATTGATTTTTCAGCGATGGTGGTGATCCTGATCCTGTATCTGATCAACTACCTGGGCATGGATCTGTTCGGTGAGATCTGGTTCCTGCTGTGAGTCCAGTGACCCCGGTGCTGGACGGGCTGGCGATCAGGCTATATATTCAGCCGAAAGCCAGCCGCGACCAGATTGTCGGTTTGCATGGCGACGAACTTAAAGTCGCCATTACCGCCCCGCCGGTTGACGGCCAGGCCAACGCTCATCTGATCAAGTTTCTCGCCAAGCAGTTCAAGGTGGCGAAAAGCAACGTCACCATCGAGAAAGGCGAACTGGGGCGGCATAAACAGTTACGCATCGTTAATCCGCAACAGATCCCTGCCGTGGTCGCGGCGCTAATCGAATAAATTTCAAGGTAGTCATCATGCAAAAAGTCGTTCTTGCCACCGGTAACCCGGGCAAAGTGCGCGAACTCGCCGACCTCCTGGCCGATTTCGGGCTGAATGTGGTCGCACAAACCGAGCTGGGCGTGGAGTCCGCAGAGGAAACCGGCCTGACGTTTATTGAAAACGCCATCCTGAAAGCCCGTCACGCGGCGCAAATCACCGGCCTGCCGGCGATTGCCGACGACTCGGGCCTGGCGGTAGACGCATTGGGCGGCGCACCGGGCATCTATTCTGCGCGTTACGCAGGCGTTGACGCCTCTGACCAGCAAAACCTCGACAAACTGCTGGTGGCGCTGAAAGACGTGCCGCAGGGCAGCCGCGGTGCGCAGTTCCACTGCGTGCTGGTGTATATGCGCCACGCGGAAGACCCAACGCCACTGGTGTTCCACGGCAGTTGGGCCGGTGAAATCACCCACGCCGCGGCAGGTGAAGGCGGTTTCGGTTACGATCCGATCTTCTACATCCCGGAACTGGGCCTCACCGCCGCCGAGCTGAGTCGCGACGAGAAACGCGCAGTGTCACACCGTGGTAAAGCACTGAAACTGATGCTGGAAGCGATGCGCAATGCTTAAGTTGCCTCCATTAAGTTTGTACATTCATATCCCGTGGTGCGTGCAGAAATGTCCGTACTGCGACTTCAACTCGCATGCGTTGAAGGGTGAAGTCCCGCATCAGGAATATGTCGATCACCTGCTGGCGGATCTGGATGCCGATCTGCCACTGGTTGCCGGCCGTGAAATCAGTACTATTTTTATCGGCGGCGGCACCCCCAGCCTGCTGAGTGCCGAGGCGATGCAATCGCTGCTGGACGGCGTGCGGGCACGCATCCAGGTGGTTGAAGGGGCCGAGATCACCATGGAGGCCAATCCTGGCACCGTGGAGGCCGATCGCTTCAGCGGCTACCAGCGCGCCGGAGTGAACCGCATCTCTATCGGAGTGCAGAGCTTCAGCGCCGAGAAGTTAACTCGCCTGGGGCGCATACACGGCCCGGAAGAGGCCAAACGTGCCGCGCACCTGGCCACCGGTCTCGGCCTGCGTAGTTTTAACCTCGATCTGATGCATGGCCTGCCGGACCAGTCGCTGGAAGAGGCGCTGGACGATTTGCGCCAGGCGATTGCCCTTAATCCGCCGCATCTGTCGTGGTATCAACTGACCATCGAACCCAATACTCTGTTCAGTTCACGTCCGCCGGTCCTGCCGGACGACGACGCACTGTGGGATATTTTCGAACGGGGCCATGAGTTACTGAGCGCTGCCGGCTACCAGCAATATGAAACCTCGGCCTATGCCAAGCCGGGTTATCAGTGCCAACACAACCTCAACTACTGGCGCTTTGGCGACTATCTGGGGATTGGCTGTGGCGCACACGGCAAACTGACATTCAGCGACGGCCGCATTCTGCGTACCGCAAAAACCAAGCATCCGCGCGGTTTTATGCAGGGCAAGTATATGGACAAGCAGCATGAGGTGACGGTGGCAGATCGGCCGTTCGAGTTCTTTATGAACCGCTTCCGCCTGCTGGAGGCGGCGCCGCGCGCCGAGTTCGTCAACTACACCGGGCTGGATGAAAGCACTATCCGTGCACAGCTGGACGAAGCACTGGCGAAAGGCTATCTGGAAGAAACGCCGGAATATTGGCAGATCACCGAGAAAGGCAAACTGTTCCTTAACTCGCTGCTGGAGCTGTTTCTGGCAGACGAATAGCAAAAAGCGCTGAGTTATCAGCGCTTTTTTTTGGTTTTAATCCGAGGTACTCGCAAACACGCTACCCACGGTGATTTCGTGTTACTTCAAAGCATTAAGCAGGTCTTTACGCTGAGTTTCCAGGCCGGTAACGCGGTTACACACGTCGTGACCAAAGTTCTGGAAGTCCTGCTCCTGGTTGTTCCACTCGTTCTGAATCGCCTTCTGCAGGCCACCCAGATTGCCCATGATAGCCTGCAAAGGATTGCCGCCGCTGTTGGCCGCCTGCTTGACACCCATCTCGTTCAGGCTGTCCTGCAATACGCCGCCCATGCTCTGCTGCACCAGATTTCGGCCATCCTGCTCAACCTGGTCAATCGCCTTATGATGGAAGGTCAGGCCGTCGCTACGGTGTTCGATAATGCGGTTCATCTGCTGCTTAAGCTGGCCATTGAGCGTAGTCAGGCGATTACGCACGTTGCTGTCGCTGCCCAGCTCTTTAACGATCACCTTGTCCAGCGCCACACGCGCTTTCTCCAGGTGTTGCTGCGCGCCCTTGTCAATCCACGGCAGCTCTTTACGCAATGCGCTCTGGTAGCTGAAGGCCTTTTGACGCTGGCTGTCATTCAGGCTCAGAGCCTGGCCATTACGGGTCACATCGCCATCTGCTGAAATCTGCAGGTTGCCGCTGGCGCCTGTCACCTGCACGTTCTGCGGGCTGATAATCACATCGTCCTGGGGTTTAACGCTGCACTGATACTCGGCATGCGCCTGCGAAGCAGTCAACAGCAGTAAGGCTAACCCGGTTTTCTTTAACATATTTTCTCCTGACTCCCTTCCGTGGTGGGATTAAAAAATCGAACGGCTAATCCGTTGAGACAACAGTTCCAGCGCCGCAGTTCCCGCCAGTGAGTTACCGGAGGCATCCAGCTCCGGCGACCAGACGGCGATCGACAGCTCATCGGGGACGATGGCGACAATGCCGCCGCCAACACCGGACTTGCCCGGCATGCCCACACGGTAGGCAAACTCCCCCGCGCCGTCATACATGCCACTGGTCATCATCAGCGCATTGATCTGGCGCGCCTGCAACGGGCTGATCACTTCGCGCCCGCTAAGATCACGCCCGTGATTGGCCAGATAAACAAAGCTACGCGCCAGCTCCTGGCAGCTCATCCGCAACGCGCAGTAGTGGAAATAGGTTTGCAGCACGGTGAGTACGTCGTTTTCAAAGTTGCCGAACGACTTCATCAGATAGGCTATCGCCGCATTGCGATCGGAGTGTTCAAACTCGGAACGGGCAACCCGCGAGTCGTAGGCCAGGTCTTCTTCACCGGCCAGTTGGCGCACCACTTCCAGCATGCGTTGCTTGGGAGCGCTGAGCCGGGTTTGCAGCATGTCACACACCACCAGCGCACCGGGGTTGATAAACGGATTGCGCGGTTTGCCCTGCTCCATCTCCAACTGCAGCAACGAGTTGAATGGCAGGCCGGAAGGCTCCTTGCCAACCCGTTGCCAGATCTCGTGTTCCTGATAGCGGGCCAGTGCCAACGTCAGGCTCAGCACCTTGGAGATCGACTGAATAGAGAAGCGCTCAGTGGCGTTCCCGGCCTGGAACATTTCGCCGTCGACGGTGCAAACGGCGATCGCCAGACGATCGGCCGCCACTTCCGCCAGTGCCGGTATATAGTCCGCCACCTTGCCCTGGCCAATCAGCGGGCGCACCTGTTGCAGGATCTCTTCCAGCAACGCGTTATCCAATGTCGTTACCACCGCGGTCACACTCCGGACAAAACAAAGGTGCCGTTAAGGCACCTTAAAATCAATAAGCTGGCGCGGCACCAGGCCGCGCCGATCGGGCTGGGAAAATCAATCCCACCAGATATCGAACAGATCGCTGACCTTAACGTCGGTCAGTTTACGCGCTTCCAGCCATTTTTTGACCAGTTCGCGCTGTTCGTCGGTGCAATGACCGATAGTCTGCAGGCAGATCAAACCTTCCCACTGCAGATAGCCACTGCCGTCAAACGCCATACCGTTCGGCTCGATCACTTCGTCGATGAAAGCGTCCAGCGTGCTGTCGATATCTTCAACCGCGGTGCCTTCGGCAAAACGCCATGCTACGGAGAAACCCAGCTCCTGAAACTCTTCAATGTGTAACTTTTTACGTAAACGACGACTGCGGTTCTTAGCCATTATTCTTTCCTCTCAAACATCAAATCCCAAACGCCATGTCCCAGACGCTGGCCGCGTAATTCAAATTTTGTCAGTGGGCGTGAATCCGGACGCGGCACGTAATCATTATCGCTGGAAAGATTACGATAGCCTGAGATCCCGTTCATAACCTCTAACATATGTTCTGCGTAAGGCTGCCAGTCGGTGGCCATATGGAATACGCCGCCGACTTTCAATTTGCGCTGCACCAGTTCAACAAACGGCGTCTGTACGATGCGACGTTTATTGTGGCGAGCTTTGTGCCACGGATCGGGGAAGAACAGCTGCACCATGTCCAGCGACCCGTCCGGGATCATATTCTCCAACACCTCAACCGCGTCGTGACACATCACGCGCAGGTTGTTCAGTTCCGCTTCGGTAGCGTCGGCCAGACAGGCACCCACGCCCGGCGAATGTACTTCAATCCCCAAGAAATTCTGCTGCGGGTTATGGCCCGCCATGGTCACCAGCGAGGCACCCATGCCAAAACCGATCTCCAGCACGGTCGGCGCATCGCGCCCAAACAGTGCGGTGATATCGACAGGTTCAGCCTGATACTCCACGCCCATCACCGGCCAATAGTTGTCCAGCGCGTGCTGCTGGCCTTTGGTCAACCGCCCCTGGCGGCGGACAAAACTGCGGATACGGCGCATCGCACGGCCGTTCTCATCAAATTCTGGGGAGATGACGTCATTAATCATAGTGCTTTCTGTCTGTTTGGCTGCTAATTAGGGAAACGCGCATTATGCAAAGATACATTGGTTTAGCAAGTGTTCATCTAATGTACCTGTCGTGCGACGTCGGAAAGTTCCGGTTTACAGCATCATGACTCTATGCTGCAATCGCGCTTCATTTTCTGCCGGATATCGAAGCTGCTTATTATGATGCAAGCACAACAGTTCGCACAGGTGGTGCTTGACTGGTACCAGCGTTATGGCCGTAAAACCCTGCCGTGGCAGCTTGATAAGACCGCCTATCAAGTATGGCTCTCTGAGGTCATGTTGCAACAAACGCAGGTTGCCACTGTGATCCCGTATTTTCAGCGCTTTATGGCACGTTTTCCCAACGTGCGTGCGCTGGCAGAAGCGCCACTGGACGAAGTGCTGCACCTGTGGACCGGCCTGGGCTACTACGCCCGTGCCCGCAACCTGCACAAGGCGGCGCAGACCATTGTCGCACAGCACGGCGGCGAGTTCCCGACAACCTTTGAAGAAATCCACGCCCTGCCCGGTATTGGCCGCTCAACGGCGGGGGCGGTACTGTCATTGGCGCTCGGCCAGCATTACCCCATCCTCGACGGCAACGTGAAACGCGTGTTGGCCCGCTGCTATGCGGTCGAAGGCTGGCCAGGCAAGAAAGACGTCGAAAACCGGCTGTGGCAGATCAGTGAAGACGTCACTCCGGCACAGGGCGTCGGCCAGTTCAACCAAGCGATGATGGATCTGGGGGCGATGGTCTGCACCCGTTCCAAACCCAAGTGCGAGCTGTGTCCACTCAGCCTCGGCTGTATCGCCTACGCCCATCACAGCTGGGCGAAATACCCCGGTAAAAAGCCCAAGCAGACGCTGCCGGAAAAAACCGCCTACTTTTTATTGCTGCAACAGGGCGAACGAGCCTGGCTGGAACAGCGGCCGGCCGTCGGCTTGTGGGGCGGGTTATTCTGCTTCCCGCAGTTTAGCGAGCGCGAAGAGATGGAACTCTGGCTGCAACAACGCGGTCTGAAAAACAATCGTCAGCAGCAATTAACCGCATTTCGTCATACTTTCAGTCATTTCCATCTGGATATCGTGCCGATCTGGCTGGAAATGAACGACGCAGGCGCCAGCATGGATGAGGGTGTCGGTCTCTGGTATAACTTAGCGCAGCCGCCCTCTGTCGGGCTGGCAGCGCCGGTTGACCGCCTGTTGCAACAGTTGGCAAAACAGTCCCCACGCCAGCAGGGTTTATTTGGCGATAGCGCCATTGATGAGGAATTAGCATGAGCAGAACCATTTTTTGTACCTTCCTGCAGCGCGACGCTGAAGGGCAGGATTTCCAGCTTTATCCAGGGGAAGTCGGCAAACGCATCTATAACGAGATCTCGAAGGAAGCCTGGGCAGAATGGATGAAAAAACAAACCATGCTGATCAACGAGAAAAAACTGAACATGATGAACGTGGATGACCGCAAACTGCTGGAAGCGGAAATGATCAAGTTCCTGTTCGAAGGGCACGACGTGCACATCGAAGGCTATACGCCACCGAGCGAATAACGCTGTTGGGGCCAGGCGCTGGCCCTCTTCAATACTTCTCGTATACGGCTTTAAGATGAAGAAAATTTTAGCTTTGCTAGTAATAGCGCCTTTACTGATTTCCTGTTCCGGCAAAAAAAGCACCGAGGTCAACGAAGCCCTGGTCAAAGACACCAACGGCTTTGAGATCCTGATGGGCCAATTCGCCCACAACATCGAGAATATCTGGGGTCTGAACGAAGTTCTGATCGCCGGGCCAAAAGATTACGTTAAATACACCGACCAGTATCAAACCCGTAGCCATATCAACTTTGATTCTGGTGCCATCACCATTGAAACCATCGCCACCACCGATCCTGCCGCCCACCTGCGTCAGGCGATTATCAGCACCTTGCTGATGGGGGACGATCCGGGTTCTATCGATCTCTATTCCGACGTCAACGATATCCAGATCAGTAAAGAGCCGTTCCTGTACGGCCAGGTGCTGGATAACAAAGGCGCGCCGATCCGTTGGGAATGGCGTGCGGCGCACTTTGCCGACTATCTGGTGCAGAGCAAACTGCAAAAGCGCACCTCCGGCCTGCACGTGATTTACTCGGTCACCATTCAACTGGTGCCGAACCACCTGGACAAGCGTGCGCATAAATACCTGCCGATGGTCCGCAAGGCGTCGGAGAAGTACGGGGTGGAAGAGTCGCTGATCCTGGCGATTATGCAGACCGAGTCGAGCTTTAACCCGTATGCGGTGAGTGGTTCGGATGCACTGGGCCTGATGCAGGTGGTACAGCACACCGCCGGTAAAGATGTGTTCCAGATGCGCGGGAAATGGGGCAAGCCAAGCCGCAGTTACCTGTTCGATCCGGAAAACAATATCGACACCGGCACCGCCTATCTGGCCATTTTGCAGAACAACTATTTGGGGGGTATTCAGAACCCAACCTCACGTCGCTACGCGGTGATCACCGCCTATAACGGCGGGGCGGGCAGCGTGCTGCGAGTGTTCTCCAGTGACCGAACCCGGGCGGTCGGCATTATCAACGACATGCAGCCGGGCGACGTCTACCAGACGCTGACCACCAAGCATCCGGCCGGTGAATCGCGCCGCTATCTGGTGAAGGTGAACAACGCGCAGAAGAGTTATCGACGCCGTTAATCACCCCGGTCAGGGCGGTCTCTTCCGTCGCCCTGACCACCAGCATCACGAAGCAATGCTGTAGCCATTGCGACCCAGCTCCTTGGCGCGGTACAGAGCCTGATCGGCTGCTGCCAGCAGTTGTTCACGGCTCTGTCCCGGTTGCCATTGCGCAACACCCTGGCTCACCGTTACCCATTGTGCCACCTCTGAATCCGCATGCGGCATCGCCAGACCGGCGAGCAACCCTTCTATCCTCTTTGCCACCTGAGCTGCTTCACGCGCTTCGGATTTTGGCAGCAAGATAATAAATTCCTCACCGCCATAGCGGGCCACCAGATCCTGCGAACGCCGGGTGGCGCTCTCCAGACAGGCCGCCAGGCGGATCAGACACTCATCCCCCTGCTGATGGCCATAGTGGTCGTTGTACTTTTTGAAAAAATCGACGTCCAGCAGGATCAGGGAAAACGGCGCCTGCAAGATAGATTCCCGCAACAGAACCGCATCAAAGTAGGTGTCGAAGTAGCGCCGATTAGCGATGCCGGTCAGCGGATCGCGGTGTGCCAGCTTGCTTAGGCGTTCAATCAACCGTTTGTTTTCCTGCTCACGCTCAATTGCCAGTTGGAACCATTGCTCCAGCCGGCTCTGTGCCGAATAAATCAGAAACAGCATCAGCGCATAAGAGATCAGGTTCACCAGCGAAAAAGCGCTGTGGATAAAGATATTTTCGGCAATCGCTACCAGCAGCACTGGAATGCTGAACAGGAAAAACAGCCGTGGGGACAGATAAAAGGCGATCAGAGAAGAAAACAGCAGGCCGAGTGTTAACGGGTAAAGCAGATTAATACTGTCGCTGACAATCAGATGGTGAAAAACGCCGCACCAACACAGAGCCAACAGCAGAGTGCAAACCACCGCACCACGCCAGGACGCCAATTTTCCTCGGGTAGCCAACTGACGGATCGCGACAAAAGACAGGGCCGACAGCAATACCACACCACAGATCGCCGGTGCACCACGTAACAGGGAACTCAACGAGCGCTCACCGAACGTTTGAGCACGCTGAAGCAGCAGATAGAGCGCCAGCAGCACATTAACCAATAAGAACCAGTTAAAATTCCTCAGCGTTGAACGTCTTTTCTCTCGGCCGACCCACTCGAGATTACCCTCTTCTTTCATCATCTTATTCCGGCACCCGTGGCTTTTACCTAAAAGGTAGTGCCACCACACAGCTTTGTCATCCTGGGCCGGGATGATTTAAAAGCGGCCCCGATGGGGCCACCCAAATCTATTGCTTGATCATATAGCCGAAGATGCGTTTCCAGCCGTGATCTTTTTTCTCGATATATACACCCTGCAGCTCCGGTGAGAACCCAGGCAACCGGTTTATCCCGTCCTCCAGTGCCAGGAAGTAACGCTGCACCGCCCCGCCCCACACTTCTCCCGGCACCACGCACAGCACGCCCGGAGGGTATGGTAGTGCGCCTTCCGCCGCAATGCGCCCTTCCGCCTGACCAATCGGCACCAGTTCGACGTTGTCGCGAATAAACTCCACGTTGGCGTCCTGTGGGTTCATCATCACCTGCGGGAAATGACGCTGACGGAACATCTCTTTCTGCAGCTGTTTGACGTCAAAGCTGACGTACAGATCGTGCATTTCCTGGCAAAGCTGGCGCAGGGTATAGCCGCGATAACGCTGTTCATTCTTGCGATACACCGTTGGCAGCACCACGCTCAACGGCGCGTCTTCTTCCACATAACGTTCGAACTGCACCAGCATCTCCACCAACTGTTCCATCTTGGCCGGGTTTTCCGCCGGGGTCAGCAGGAACAGGATCGAGTTGAGGTCGCATTTTTCCGGCACGATGCCGTTCTCACGCAGGAAGTTGGCCAGAATGGTAGCCGGCACGCCAAACTCGGTGTACTGGCCGGTGGCCGCGTCTATGCCCGGGGTGGTCAGCAGCAGTTTGCACGGATCGACCAGATACTGGCCCTGCGCGTAGCCTTCAAAACCGTGCCATTTCTCCCCCGGCACAAAATCGAAGAAGCGCGCGTCGTTGGCGATCAGATCGGTGTCGTAATCCTGCCAGTTTTTACCCGCCACCTGCAGCGGAACAAACGGCCTGAGCTGCGAGCAGCGTTCCAGCAGTTGCTTGCGCGTCTCGATGCCCAGCTTCACACAGTCCATCCACATGCGACGCCCGGCAGCCCCGGCATGCATCTTGGCATTAACGTCCAGCGCGGCAAACAGCGGGTAGAACGGGCTGGTCGAGGCATGCAGCATGAAAGCATTGTTGAGGTGCTTGTGATTGCAGTGGCGCTTTTGGCCCTTGATGTGGTCGTCTTTCTTGTGGATCTGCGAGGTCTGCGAGAAACCGGCCTGCTGCTTGTGTACCGACTGGGTAACAAAGATGCCCGGATCCAGTTCATCCAGCTCCAGCAACAGCGGCGAGCACTCTTTCAGCATCGGGATAAAACCTTCATAACCCACCCAGGCCGAGTCAAACAGGATGTAGTCACACAGGTGGCCGATGGTGTCGATCACCTGGCGGGCGTTATAGATGGTGCCGTCGTAAGTACCCAGCTGAATGATCGCCAGGCGGAACGGACGTGCCGCATCGGCTCTCTCCGGTGCCACTTCACGGATTTGTTCGCGCAGGTAACGCTCATCAAAACAGCGTGAATCAATGCCGCCGATAAAACCAAACGGGTTACGCGCGGTTTCCAGATACACCGGGGTCGCCCCGGCCTGGATCAGCGCACCGTGGTGGTTGGACTTATGGTTGTTGCGATCGAACAACACCAGGTCACCACGGGTCAGCAGCGCGTTGGTCACCACCTTATTGGCGGCCGAGGTGCCGTTGAGCACGAAATAGGTTTTATCGGCGTTGAATACCCGTGCCGCGTGCTTTTGCGCATCCTTGGCCGAGCCTTCGTGGATCAACAAATCGCCCAGCTTAACGTCGGCGTTGCACATGTCAGAACGAAAAAGCGTTTCACCGTAGAACTCAAAAAACTTCCTGCCGGCCGGATGCTTGCGGAAGAACTCCCCACCCTGGTGGCCCGGGCAGGCAAAGGTTGAGTTTTCCATTTCCACATAGGTTTTCAGCGTTTTGAAAAACGGCGGCAGCAGCGCCTGTTCGTAGGCATCGGCGGCGGCCTCCAGCTGCGCCATATAGAACGCCTTGCTGGCCCCTTCCAGTGCAAAAACGCCGCTGATCAAGGGCAGGTAGTCCGGGGAGAGATGCTCGTCCCCCGCCACCGCCACAAAGGTCGGGATCTCGAACCCGGTCGCTTTGAGCTGCGCCAGGATACCGGCTTTAACGTCGTCAACCGACACCACTAACGCGGCCACATCGGTATAGTCCGTTTGCTCTACGCGAACGATTTGGCGCAGCGTTTCAATGGTGGCGACCAAACTGGCGCTGGTGGCTATTTTCAATTCTTTCATTGTGCTCAGTCTCAAACGGTTAAGGATGAGGGTGTGCCACGGGGCACGGTGATGAGATAACAAAGGTTATCCCGGCAAATTGATGTCCGACGTTGCAGCATAAAGCGCAAACGTGACCGGCTGACTCTCCTAAGATTATCAGGTCACTATCGGGGACTGGTATCGGCAGCGTCCGATAGACATCAGTAAAAGCAGAGCCGCAGCTCTATTTTTAATAATGCCTAACAGCGAGCATCAGATAGCCTTACCGCATGGCAGGCTGGGTGTTTTTGATGGACTGCGTTCGGGAAAGGTAACGGCGGAATGACGGCATCATTTGATGTCTGGTGCGCAGTGACGCTTGAGTAACAAAACCAGTCATGCCTGCAACCCTCTGACTTAAATGAGCACCAACGCCGTTAGGGGACGTAGCTTGCTAAAATTTGCGCAATGATTGCATGTTTTTTTATGAGGTTCAAGTAACAATTATGCTGATTTAATGACGAAGGAGCTCCACATAACCCATTGTTAAATATCAATTAAAAATAAATACCAGAAAAAACAAAATGGTATAAATAGACGGATTTTTTGCATATTTATTGCCATACAACACAACTGACTCTCGCCTGCCCCACCGGCCATTGCATGAAAATAGAGCAACCGATCGGCTTTGTGACAGAAAGCGATTGACGATTTCCGGCCAATAGGGTTAAATGCGCCCCGTTGCCCGGATAGCTCAGTCGGTAGAGCAGGGGATTGAAAATCCCCGTGTCCTTGGTTCGATTCCGAGTCCGGGCACCAAATTCATATCAACGGACCTCCATGGAGGTCCGTTTTTCGTTTGTATTCTCGCTAGAATCAACACACCCTTACTGCTCCAACTCAACTGAATTCAACCCAATTCTACCCGCATCAACCTCCTTGTGCGGGTACAAATGAGGGTATAGTCCGATTCGATAATTCCTGCACCCTCAAATCCTTTAGGAAACCAGCTATGGCACTGACTGACGCCAAGATCCGGGCAGCTAAACCAGACGACAAACCCTATAAACTTGCAGACAGTGGCAACATGTTTTTACTTGTGCACCCTAAACGTAGCGTGACGCCGCAGTTTGGTGCTCGTCTGGGTACAGAAGAGCTATCGACTCCACTTCCTGGCCGACCGTGCCGGCATTAGCGGGACCTTCAGCGATGCGCAACGACGTGATGTAGGTAATGCCTTCCCACAGTTCATCAATCACCTGGAACTGATGTTGCTCTCCGGTGAGCTCAATCCCCGCCATCAGCACTGTGTCACGCTGTATTGCGATGGTTTGACCTGTGAAGCTGATAGTCTGGGGTCACACGGTTATGTGTATCTCGCCATTTATCCCACTCCCTCAACAACAACTGCATAAATCTTCGCCTTTTATATCTGTCGTTTTTCCCCACCTTCACTTAGCTAACGACGAGATAACCAACATGCAGACGTTACCTGTCACCTCTAAATGGGCGGATCAGTCCTGCCCGCCACCGGTTGCCGTCTGGCAATCCTTACTCACTTACCTGCTGGCGCAACACTATGGCCTGACGCTTAACGATACCGCATTCTGCGATGAGGCAGTGATTCGGGAGCATATTGATACCGGTATTTCGCTGGCCGATACGCTGAATGGCATCGTGGAAAAGTCTAACCTGGTGCGCACCGATCGTCGGGGGTTTTCTTGCCGGGAGCAATCGCCTTTCGTGGCGACAATCGACATCCTTCGCGCTCGTAGGGCCTGTGGTCTGATGACCCGGCGCGGTTAAGGGGAGGCAGATTGGTGCGAGCTTGAAGGGGCTGATTCCGGCCAACAAAAAGCGCAGCGTTGCCGCTGCGCCTTATCTGGTAGAGTCTGGAAGCTTACATCTGCGAGAAGATATTCATGATGACGCCACCGCCGATGATCAGCGCCATGGCGAATATGGCAGGGAGATCCGGTTTCTGCTTGTAGAGCAGCATGGAAACGAAGGTCACGCCGACGATGCCAAAGCCGCACCACAGCGAGTAGGCGACGCCCACCGGGATAAACCCCATCGCCTTGGTCAGGGCGAAATAGCACAGGCAGTAAGCGCTAATCACCAGCACCGAAGGCCCCAGCTTTTTAAAGTTGTTGGTTTTTTTGATCATCGAGGTCCCGGTGATTTCCGAACCAATCGACAGAGCCAGCCACAAGAAGCCAATATTAAACATAGTTGATACCCTTATTCTTCGGAGGAGCCCATTTTGGAGAAGAGGTTCATGATCACGATGCCGCTGGCAATCACGATCATGCCGATAATGGCTGGCATATCAGGGTGTTGGCCGTAAAAGACCATGCTCAGGCTTGAGACCAGTAAAATTCCGGTGCCTGACCAGGTGGCGTAAGCCAGGCCGACAGGGATATATTTCACCGCATTGGATAACGAGTAATAACAAACGCAATATAACACTACGATCAAGCCGAGTAATAACGTCTTGGTGCTACCTTCGCTGTTATCAAACATTTTTAAGGTAGAGGTGGCCGAGGTCTCGGAGAAGATGACCAATAACATCCATACCCATGCTTTTGCCTTGGTAGACATAGAGTTTGCTCCTGATAAATAAGTATTGATATAAAGTGAAATTTTGAAGCTTGGTTATTTCTTTCCTCGGCTATATTCCAATGCCAAATCGGTCAGCTTGGCTCCCGGTGGTGAACGACCATTGAGCCGCTTGAGTTCGCTAAGCGTTACGTAGGCCTGCGTCGGTGCCGCCAACGGCTCCGTGGCTGCGGGCTGGGCCGATAACATCCGATCCAACGTACAGAGCTCAATACCTTGTGCCGCCAGCTTTGGCAGATAATCTGCCTGAGTGGCGTTTTCCCCTGCGCGGCTCAAGCCTTTCAGCTGATTTAATTCGCTGTTCTGGTTGCAGTTATAATCCAGTGCCATAATTGGCCTGCCGCTCATCCGGGCCAGATGAATAAACCGGGCAGCGTCAGACTGAAATAAACCGTTGGCCACTTCTGCCGCCGTCGCGAAATCGAGAAAGGGAATTAATATCCGCTCAATATTATCCAGCGCGCCGGTTTGACTGATTTCCGCCAGCGAAGTTATTGCCCCTAGTTGGCTCCAATCTGTTTCTGCGTGAAACTGCCGAGCATTATCGCTAAACAGGATCACCGGCGAGAACGCCTGGCAGTGTCGCAAGCGCGCGCGGATAATTTCGTGGTAACCATCTGCTGCGGTTAACAGTACCAACGCCCGTGGCCGCATCCGTGAGAGCACTTCACTGACCAACTTATCGATGATTTCACGCTGCATCATAATTGCCGCCTTAGGGAACGATAACCACGTTGTCACCTGAAGCTAGCCCGGCGGCGTTGGCTTCATCGGTATCAATGTGCAGCTCCAGAGCAAAACTGGCTTTGATCCGCACGATGACTTCGTCGAAGATCAGTCCACGCACGCCTGCCGCTTTCACTCTCACCTTCTGCCCGTTCTGCACGCCCAACCTGGCGGCATCCTGCGGGTTCATATGGATATGGCGCTGGGCACAAATCACCTGTGAATGCAGCGAAACATAGCCCGCCGGGCCAGCCAGCATGGCGTCACCGGAGGCGTTCAGATTGCCGGATTCGCGTACCGGTGCCTTCAGCCCCAGGGTAAAGCAGTCCGCCTTGGAGATTTCCAACTGAGTGCAATCACGTGCTGGCCCCAGCACCCGCACCTTGGAGAGCGAGCCTTTCGGGCCGACGATCATCACACACTCTTTGGCGGCGAACTGCCCAGGCTGGCGTAGCTCTTTGCATGGCGTCAGCTGATAACCGGCACCAAACAGCGTTTCAATATCCTGCTGCGACAGATGGACATGCCGGTTTGAAACCCCAACCGGGATGGCGATGCCGGTGGGAGAAGAATAGTTCTCTACCAGGTTATGGCGGATCCTTTCCAGTAACGACTCATTAAACATACTGTTATTCCTACCCGATCTCAGAAGCTGTACGGTTATTTAGACTCTTTCTTGCCGCCGGTGCGTGCGGGTTTGTTGTCGGCAACAGGGACTTCGACTACCGGCGCTGTGGCCTCTGCCTGCGGGGCGGCCACTTCTGCTACTGGCGCAGGCGTTTCTTGCTGTACTTTGGCCGCTGGCGGCGTAAGCTCCTTGCCTTTCAACCCTGTCAGCAGCGCGACAACCTGTTTTTCCGGACGGGCAATCACCAACTGGCCTTTGATAAACGCCGGTTGTTTGATCACTGCCACACCGCTGTCGATGGCGGTTTTCACCGCGCTGATTTCCCCGGCAAAGAACACGCTAACCAGGCCGGAACCAATCTTCTTGTACCCCAGCACCGTTACCGCAGCGGATTTACAGGCCGCATCGGCCGCGTGGATCGCGGCGGTCAGGCCATAGGTTTCAATCACTCCCAGGCTTAAGTTCATCTCAATCTCCTTAGTGCCTTACCAGGCGGATATCAAAGTCAAAGCGCTGGAAAAAAGCCGCCAGTTGGTCCAGTTCTTCATTGCTGTAACTTGGGTCGTCTTTGACCGGATAGATCATGTCGAGCCGCTGATATTTGTTTTTACCCAGTTGGTGATAAGGTAAAACGTCGATGCGGCTGATATTGCCTTTGCGTGCCAGGGCCATGACATAGTCAATGGCACCGGTGATGGCATCGTAAGAATCGTTATAACCGCGTACCAAAGGCATGCGCACCACGATATGGCTGCCCAGTTCCACCAGGCGCTCCAGGTTTCTTTTTACGCCTTCGTTGCCGACGCCAAACAACGCTTTATGCCGTGCGCTATCGATATGCTTGATATCGAACAGGAACATATCGGTGCAGGTTGCCAGCTTTTCATAATTGGCTAAGGTGGTGGTGCCATTGGTTTCGATGGCGGTGTTGATCATCTGTTTTTTGCATTCGGTCAGCAGCGCGGTCGCAAAGTCGGTTTGCAGGCTCAGTTCGCCACCGCCCAGGGTGACGCCACCGCCGGAGGTATGATAGAAATCAACGTCCTGCAGGATGATATCCATCAACTCCTGCACCGTGACGTCCTTGCCCATGATGTCCAGCGCGCCAGAGATGCAGACCTCTTCGCACTTGCGGCAACCGATGCAGTCTATGTTGCGATCGAGATGGTGCTTGAGATCGCCTTGTGCATTCTGGATCTGGGAGTGGATCCCCACCGGGCAGACGCTGACACATTGCCCACAGTCAACGCACTTATCATGTGAATACATCACCTGGAAATTGCTGGTGAGCCCCTCGGGGTTGGCGCACCAGGCGCAGAGGATGTTACAACCTTTGAAAAAAATCAGGGTGCGAATACCGTCTCCGTCATAGATCGAGTATTTCTGGATATTGAATATCCGACCCTTTTTCTCCAGCGTGTTATTCATACTATTTTCCCCTTTCTTCGAAGGCTGATGGGATAAGACATCCCTGTCTTATCCAAGGCTAAAGTCAGAACTTCTCAATGACCGTACGGCTAATAATCTCGTCCTGAACTTCTTTGCACAGCTCAACGAAGTAGGCGCTGTAACCGGCCACACGGACGATCAGGTCGCGATATTTCTCTGGCTCCACCTGCGCCTGTTTCAGCACTTCGTTATCCACGTAGCTGAACTGCATCTGGCCGTTGCCAAGAATGGACGCGGTACGCAGCAGGGTGATCAGCCCGTTCTTGCCTTCCGGGGTATCGAGCAGCCCTTTGAGGAACTTGAAGTTGTGCACCATGCCGATGTTCATGGTTTCCACGTTCATCTTGCTGACGGACTTGATGATGGCGGTTGGGCCCTGTTTGTCCGCGCCCTGCGTCGGGCTGATCCCGTCGGAGAGTGGCATCCAGGCCAGGCGGCCGTTTGGCGTTGCGGCGGTCAGTTCACCGATCGGCGTGTTGTTGGAAATCGACAGGGTGCCGTGGCTCAGCGTGGAGTAGAGCATCTTGTACTTGCGGCACTCGCGCTCGGTCCACTCGGTGATGTCCAGCGCGTACTGATCGACCGTGTCATCGTCGTTGCCGTACTTCGGCGCGTTCAGACAGTCGCGGCGCAGCTGTTCAAAGCCTTCAAAGTTGGCCAGCAGCGCGTCACGGATCTGCTCCAGGGTGTATTTGCCATCCTGATACACCAGCTTGCGGATCGCGGCCATGGAGTCGACATAGGTCGCCAGGCCGGAGAAGATCAGTCCTGGGCCGTGGTTGATCACCGCGCCACCGGCGGCCACGTCTTTACCCTGTTCCATACAGCCTTCCACCAGCAGCGACATCAGTGGTTTTGGTGCCACGTCGCGGTGGACACGCTGGCTGATGACGGTGCCGATAGCCGACAGTTTGACGATGTGCGCGATCTGCGCCTTCACCGCGTTGTCGAACTCTTCATAGGTTTTCAGGCTACTCAACTCACCGGTATCCAGCCCTTGATAGCTGTCGAACAGCACCATGCGGCCACGGTTGAGCACGAACTCGATGGCGATCGGCCACTGGGTATAACCGGTAGAGGTCCACTGATAGATGCGGCCGGATTTTTGCGGCTCTACGCAGCCCATCAGGCAGTAGTCGCGCGCATCTTCAAAGTCGAAGCCCTTGCGCAGCATCATCTTGATGTGGGAATCATCAAAGTGGCAGGCAGGGAAGCCCATACCCGCTTTCACCACGTCGACGATCTTCTCCATGTACTTCTGCGGTGACTGGTTATGGATACGGCAGGCCAGAGACGGCTGGTACACTTTGACGAAGCGCACGGCGTCCATGATCAGATAGGTCAGGTCGTTACAGGCATCGCCGCCGCTGCGTTTCTGCCCGCCGATGGTCAGGTTGATAAACGGCTGGTAACCGGCGAAGTACTTGGCGCCCAGTTCGCTGGACATCCACATCAGTTCGGCACACTTGATGATGAAGGCCTGCAACAGTTCCAACGCCTGTTCCTGCGTCAGGCGGCCAGATTCGATATCGGCCTGATACATTGGGTAGCAATACTGATCCAGACGGCCCAGCGACAGTCCGGTCTGGTTTTCTTCCACTTCAAACAGTGACTCCACCGTCCAGATGCTTTGCAGCGCTTCTTGCAGGGTCTTCGGTGGGTTGGCAGGGACGTTCTCGTTGGTTTCTGCGATGGTCAGCAGCTCGGCACGGCGTGCCGGATCTTGCTCAACGGCAGCCAGTTCACGGGCCTTGTCAGCGATACGTTTGGCGTAGGCCACCACGCCGTCACAGGTTTCAATGGCCGCTTTGTAGAAGTAGATCTTGTCGATATCCGCCGGGTTTTCCATGCTCAGCGCCGCGAGGTGCTGCTGGGCATCGGCCTTGATGCCGTTCATCCCTTTGGTGAACAGCAGGATGTCGTAGCCTGGGCAGGTGTCGCCGCCGCCGTTAATCTGGTGGTAAGAGAGGTCGCTGACAAAGGTTTCGCCGCTGATGGCCCAAACGCCTGCTTCGCGGTACTGCGCTTCACAGATCTCATCCAGAGAACGGCCTTCCCAGAACGGTACGATCTCTTCGCGGATTGTCTTCTTGTCGGCCTCGGAGATAACGAACGGATCCTGAGGACGGGTGCCCATGGTGTCCAGCTCGTCACGTACCCAGCGCCAGGCGATATCCGGTGAGAACGCCCCGGCACGCGGTTTGCCGCACGGATGGCCGACGATCAGCTCATCTTGCTGGATCAGGATCGGCGCGGTTTCACAGGCGGCGCGGAAAGACTTGGCGCGCAGCAGAATGGTTGGCAGACCTGGGTTGTTTTTTGCCATCTCGGTGAAGGTGATGGCGCGATAGATAGAAACGCTAGGGCGAGCATCGAGATAGTTATCACGCAGGCGTTGCAGGCGCGGCGTTAGCCCTTCCATCAGTTTGTGCGTTGCCACGTCTTGCGCAGAGGCCGCTACGAACGGGGCCGATGGCGTACTGTACTGCGGGTGAGCACCTGCCTGGCCAGCAAACAGTTTTACCTGCAGGTTGCTGTTGAGTGTCATCAGGTTGCTACGGGCTGCCAGCAACATGGCGGACAGATCGTTGATCACCAATGCCGGATCGTCGAGGCGCACGCCGTGCAGCATGGCGTCAAACATTGGGTAGCCATCCAGCTCACGTGGTGCGCGCACTTCGGAAAGCTCACACAGTTTCAGCCACAGGCACTCGACGATTTCATAAGCCTGCTCCGGCGTCAGTACGCCACGGGTGATGTCTTGCTGATAGAAGCTGTACAGCAGTTTGTCGAAGCCGCCTGGGTAAACCGCGTAGCTGCCGTTTTCCAGATGCAGCGCCAGTTGGAAGAAGTAGAACGACTGGCAAGCCTCTTTAAAGCTGCTGGCCCCGTAAGCCGGGACTCTTTTCAGCATGGCGGCCGCTTCTTGCAGCTCCGCCTTGCGGTACGGATGGTTTTCTACAGCAGCCATGTTTTCGGCTTTGCTAGCCAGTTTCTGCGCCAGATGCATCGCTGCATTGCAGGCGTAGATCATGGCGCGGCATTGGTTGACTTCGTCCAGCCCAGAACGGCTGACGGCGCTGCCAATGCTTCTGGCTCGGTCTTCCATTTCGGCTTCGATGGCGAACAGCCCTTTGGCGATCACCACCAGATAGTCCGGTGAGGTCTGGCCAAACGCGGTGAAGGCCGAAGGACTGCGCAGTTCACTTTCGCTGTGGAACACGGCGGCACGCGGGGTGGAGGATTGGCTGCCGATGATCAGCTCATCGGGGCCGATGTAGCCGGGCAGTTGCTTGACCAGCTCATTGAACAGCTTGGCATTCTTGACCAACTGCGGCATGCCGGCCACATCGCCACCCAGCGTTTCCAGAATGGCGGCACGTTCGGTGCTAATGGTGCTGTTTTGGGATAAGAGTCTTTCTGCCAGCAGTTTTACGCGTGGCGTCAGTGAATAATGGGCCATGTTCAAATCTCTCCTGATGTCCTGCGGCTTTCACACAAATTGGCAAAATCCGTTGACTGTAATGAGTGCGTTATTGAAGCTGTACCGGGCCGCCGCTGTAGGCGAGGCGGAACAGTTTCTCCAAATCTGCCGCGTTAACGTCACGCGGGTTGGTTGGCGTACAGCTGTCGTGCAACGCCTGCGTGGCCAGTTCGCCAAGGCAAACCTGGAAGCGGTGTTCCTCTACCCCTGCGGCTTGCAGATTGGCCGGTAGCTGCATTTCCTGTTTCAGCGTTTCGATCGCCACCAGCAGGCTATTGACGCCATCACGAACTGAGGTGCTTGGCAGCCCCAACAGGCGCGCCAGGGCGGCATATTTGTGCGCGGCCGGGGTGTCGCAGTTGCCGTCAACGTCGGCATTGAAGGCGACCACCGATGTCATCAGCAGCGCATTGGCCTGGCCATGCGGGATACCAAACATGCCGCCGAGGGCGTGCGCCAGGCTGTGGGTAATGCCCAACGATGCGTTGGTGAACGCCATCCCGGCCATGCATGAAGCGTTATGCATTTTTTCCCGCGCAGGCAGATTGCTGCCCTGTTGGTAGCAGGTCAGCAGGTGGCCGAATACCATCTGCACCACTTTTTCGGCCATCGCATCGCTGAAGTCGCTGGCCTTGCGGGAGACGTATGCCTCCAGGGCGTGGCACAGCACATCCATCCCGGTATCGGCGGTAATGCTGGCCGGTACCGACTTCACTAACTGAGGATCGAGGATGGCGATGTCGGGCAGCATGAACTCGTCCACCAACACCAGCTTTTGGCTACGGGACTTGATCACCGAGAAGCTGGTGACTTCGGAACCGGTGCCGCTGGTGGTGGGGATGGCGACAAAACAGGGCTTGCTACGGCCGCTGTCTTTACGGCAATGCCACAGCGCATACATCACCGCCTTGGCGGCATCGATGACCGAGCCGCCACCCAAGGCAATCACCAGGTCCGGGTAGTCGTCATCCATCAGCTTCATGCCGCTGACGATGGCGGAAATATCCGGGTCTGAGGCCACCTGGTCATACTGACGACAGCGGATCTGCTGCTGTTGGAGCAGGCTGGTCACCCGCACGGCCAAGCCAAACTTCACCATCGCCTGATCGGTGACCAAAAACGCCGAGCGTCCAGGCAAGCTGCTCAGCGCGAGCAGCGCATCCTCACCGAAATGGATTTTTGGCTTAATCAGAAACTCATTCATGCCTACTTCCTCTTAACGCTCCCGGTGAACCTTCTCGACAATGGCAACGATCGACATGGCCTTGTAGCGGTCTTTACTCAGTGCGAAATACTCTTCCACCAACACCAGATCGTTTTCACCGGCACCGACGCTGTCGACGGCAACGTAGGTGCGATCTTTAATGGCTTCCAGGTCGTCACCCAGAGCTGTGACTAGCAGCAGGTTACTGCCGCGTAGTTCGTCACTTTTCTGCGTGGCCACCACATGGCCGGTTACCTTTGCGAGGATCATGTTTTCACCCTTGGTTGATGTGTTACCGGGACAGGCGTCCAAGCACTTCCGTAATGATCCGTTCGACATTCTCTTCGGTGATGTCATTGGCTGCGGCGTTAACCACTGCACAGGTGACCGCCCCGAAACGATCGTCGCCCTGGGCATACAGCGGTGCCGGTGCGGCCTGTGGGGCTACCGCCGTCGTTGGAGCTGCAAAGCGGTTATCGTCGAAGATGCTGGTGCTATGGCTGGTTGGCGCACTGCACGTTTGAGCTGCTGGTTGTGGTTGGCGCAGATCCTCGATGCTACGAACGCCATAGCCAACCTTACGTACGTTCAGCAGGTTCATTGGGCCGACGTTGTCCGAGCTGGAGCCGCCACCAACGGCACCGCAACCGAGCGTTAACGCAGGTATAAGATTCGTGGTTGCGCCAATGCCTCCAAGCGCGGCGGGCGTATTGATCAGGATGCGGTGCACTGGTTTTTGCAGCGCAAACTCGCGGATCACCTGCTGGTTCTGGGTGTGGATGACCAGCGTATGCCCCAGACCTTCGTTGGTGAGTAGTTCCACCACGCGGTCACAGGCGCTCATCCAGTCTTCTTCGATGTACAGCCCCAGCACCGGGCAGAGTTTTTCACGGGCGTAAGGATTTTTACGCGAGACGCTGTTTTGCAACGAAATCAGCACTCTGGTGGTCGCAGGTACGCAGAACCCGGCGTGCTCGCTGAGGTAGATGGCGGTTTTGCCCACCACTTCAGGATTAATCATGCCATTCGGGCGTAACAGGATATTGGCCAGGCGGGCAGACTCATCGTCGTTCATGAAGTAGCAGCCCTGGGCAAGCAACTCGCGGTGTACGTCCTGATAGATGCACTTTTCCACGATGATCGACTGCTCAGAGGCGCAGATCACACCATTATCGAAGGTCTTGCTAGTGATGATGTCCTTCACCGCCTGCTGGATATTGGCGCTGCGTTCGATAAACGCCGGGCCGTTGCCTGGGCCACCGCTGATTGTTGGTGTGCCGGAGCTATAGGCTGCACGAACCATACCTTCGCCGCCGGTAGCCAGGATCAGCGCGACGTCTTTGCTGTGCATCAGGGCTTTGGTGGCTTCCAGCGTCAGTTGGGTCAGGCCGTCAACGATACCCGCTGGAGCACCGGCCTGGAGCGCGGCCTGCTTGACGATCTCAATCGCCCGCTGGCTGCACTGGCGCGCATTAGGGTGCGGGGAGAAAATAATGGCGTTCCCGGCCTTCAGCGCGATCAGCGTTTTATAGAAAATGGTTGAGGTTGGGTTGGTGGACGGCACCAGGGCGGTAATAACCCCTAACGGGACGCCCACGTCCATGACTTTATTCTGCTGATCGTGACGAATAATACCGACGGTTTTTAAATCTTTAATATGCTCAAAAACTTTTTCAGAGGCGAAAATGTTTTTTAACACCTTGTCCTGCCAATTGCCGAAGCCGGTTTCTTCATGGGCCATCTTCGCCAATTCTTCGGCATGCCTGGCCGCTTCGCTGGCAATATTTTTAATAATGCCGTCGATCTTTTCCTGTGAATATTTGGCAAACAGCAACTGTGCCTGTTTGGCATTTCTAATCAGTGTGCGAGCCTGCTGAATGGATTGTAAATCCGGATCTAATGTGGTCATTAGTCTATTCCCCTGAATAGGAGTTTAATTTTTTACTTGCTGCAATCGGGTAGAGTACTTATCTGCCACCGCCGGTAATCAGGCTGAATTACGCCTTATGCTGTGAGGCGATTTTCTCAATATCATTATGTGGACGTGCAATAACCCGTGATGAAATCACTTCGCCAATTCGGCTAGCTGCTTCAATACCGGATTCCACTGCCGCATTAACGGCACCCACGTCGCCTTTCACCATTACGGTGACCAAGCCGGAGCCGACGTTTTCATAGCCAATCAGTTCAATATTGGCGGCCTTACACATGGCATCGGCAGCTTCGATTGCTGGCACCAACCCTTTGGTTTCGATCAATCCGAGTGCATCTTTCATCAGTGAATTCCTTGTTATTCGGTGATTTTGTACTGCGAGATGATTTTCTGGATATCGTTATGCGGGCGGGCAATTACCAGTGAGGTAACCACTTCACCAACGCGTTTGGCCGATTCGATACCGGAATCTACCGCCGCCTTGACCGCGCCAACGTCGCCTTTCACCATCGCGGTAACCAGGCCGGAACCGACGTTCTCATAGCCGATCAGCTCCACGTTGGCCGCTTTGCACATCGCATCGGCGGCTTCAATACAGGCCACCAGCCCTTTGGTTTCAATCAATCCTAATGCGTCACCCATGATCCGTTCTCCTCAGAAGCGTCGTTACGCTTTGTGCTTAATCACGATTTTGTTGATGTCGTTGTGTGGGCGGGCGATAACCAGTGAAGTCACTACTTCACCCACGCGTTGTGCGGATTCCACGCCGGAATCGACGGCAGCTTTTACCGCACCGACGTCACCTTTCACCATGGCGGTGACCAGGCCGGAACCGACGTTTTCATAGCCGATCAGTTCGACGTTGGCCGCCTTGCACATGGCATCCGCCGCTTCAATACAGGCCACCAACCCTTTGGTTTCGATTAAGCCTAATGCATCACCCATTGTTGTTTCCTCCACAAAGCCGGTTTATGAGTTGTCATCTGCTGTGCCGTTCGGCCATGAGGGGATCAAGGTTTCCGACGGCTAAGGGCACTATACCCCTCCGGTGGTTATTCAAAATATAAATTCATTAATCGATATATATTTAGTTTTTTGCTCTGTAAATAAGCGTCGATTTATCCTTTATTTATCTGTTTACTCTGATAATCAGCCCGATAATAGCTCTGCTCCCTGGCAAGAAATGGCGGGTTTTGGCATTCACTTAAAGGCGGAAAACAATGTTAAATCTATGGTATTTAAATGAGTTTTTTAGGTAGCGGAGGGGCTTGCAGACTGTGGAATAGCGCAGGTTTTTGCGGTGGCTATTTGGGGGGGGTTCACGTGCTACATATTGACCGGCGTTGTTACTGATAGCACCGTACTGGCTCCCTCTCCTTTTTGGGGAGAGGGTTGGGGTGAGGGGAAATAGCGATCGCCGAATAACCGACAGGCATTATGACTATCAGGGGTGTTTTTAGGGGATTGTAAGGGCTAATGAGGCAGGCCAGAGGCTTATGACAAGAGGGAACAGGTTTTTGCTGGGGAGCGGGTGTTACTCTAACTGGCTGCCGGGTTTCAACGCGCAGATAAACAGTGGGGAGTTGATCGAACTGAGTAACACGGTGTCGGCATTGATTTTCTCCATCGCCAATTGTAGGCCGTAGTGGCTGTCTGACATTTCCCGCATAAAGTAATCAAAGATCACGTCGGGAGATTGATCGATAGAGGACTTGCTGGAGACCCAGCGGTTGATCTGATAATAGCGGGCGCCGGGGGAAACACGCTTGCTGGTATAATCAAACTGTACGTAGCGTTGTAAATAAAGCCAGCCTGCCTCCGAGTCTGAATATCCCTCCACCACGATGGAACCTTTACCTTTGGCATTAAAATTAAAGTGAATATTGACGTTAACGGATTCGGTAACGGTATCTTCAAAGTGCATAATGGCTTTGGTTGAACAATTTAAAACATCATCACGCTGGATAACATTATGCTTAACGGTGATAAATAGTGAGACCAGTAGCAATATGATAGAGACGGCAAACAGCCCTCTCCCCCAGACCATTGTTTTCATAATTTATTTCCATGAATAATAAAAATAGTTATCGCAGTAGCTGAATGTATTATCTTGATGTTTGGCGCAGTGTGCGAGAAACGTCCGGCCTAACCCGTTGGATTGCAGCTTATCACCATAAAAGAACAGAAAACGTTCGTCTTTATCATACTTTATGTTCTTTTTTTCTTTGACGGCAATAAAGTTTTTCAGGTAATTCTCGCGCATTCTTGGATTTATCATGGTGTCGGTGGATAACACCTCAATGGGTTCCTGCGCGACGGGGGTGAAGGTGAGAGGAGTAAGGCTGCCGTTGTTACTCCACGACCAGCCGATCAGCACGATGGCCAACAGCGATATCATTGCCCCGGCATAACCCCAGTAGCGATCGTTGTTGGTGGTGGCCGCCGATACCAGTGCTGACTCTGGAGCTACCTCGGCAGAGGGTTCCTGTTCGCTGGTATGTATTACCGGATGCAACAAGGAGTCATCGATTACCTCGATCGTCAGCTCTGGATTTATTTCCAACCTGCCACGGGCCACGGTGACGATCACGTTCTCAATGCCATAACGGCGGAAGGCTTTGCGCAGGATGCTCAGGTACTGATTCAGGTTGCTGTTGGAGGACATCAGCCCGTTGTCGTCCCAGACCCGCTGCATCACCGTATCGCGGCTGATCACGCCAGGATGCTGGATCATGAAGAACAGCAGGGCGTTGGCAGTGATGGTGAGCTGGCTATCTGACTTGCCGCCATCGTCCAGCTTTAGCGAACCTTCGGTGGCGTCATAAATAAGAAAGGCATTAATTTTGTATTTCATTATCGCCCCTGGGTGATTGGCTGCCCGCACACCGCGGAGGTTAAAGCTCCTCGAAGGTCATTGCCGCCAGCCTCGTCACCAATGCAAGCCGCTCTTCCGGCGTCATAGTGACTCCTTCCGTAAGTTCAGAAAGCCATAGACCGTCTGCACCATAGCGCACCAAATTACCTACGTAGCTGCGATCCAGTTCATCGGCGTTGGCCAGATGTTGCAGCACCCAGTCCCGCCAGCATTTACGCAACACCATTTCATGCGGCATGGCCAGCGACAGCAGGGCCAATTGACGGCTGGTGTCGGTTTCACTGATGCCTGCCAGGTGCACCAGATAGGCCCGGGAGAAGCGCCCACGTGGGTTATCGTCCACGGCCATCAGCGCCATAATGCCGCGATCCATCACGGCCAGCAGGCGAATAAACAGCGCGTGGATCAGCTCCTGCCTCCCGGGAAAATGGTGCAGCAGCCCGCCCTTGCTGACCCCGGCCTGCTTGGCAACGGCGTTTAGCGACAGCGCGGCAATCCCATCTTTAGCGGCGATGATACTGGCGGCTTCCAGCAGCTGCTCTTGCAGCCGTTCCGGGTCTTTTTTGCGATGCACGTGGGTATTCATGCGGCGATCATACCGACCAGCCGGTATGTCATTTTTGATCGAGGTCAATCCGCTAACCCTAAAGGTCTGACCAATTCTGAATAATGATAGGTAGGTCAAACTATTTTAGTTATTAATCAATTAGGAAAGTTTTTACTAACTTAATCGGGGTTGGGAGTTAACTGGGGCGTTAAGGCTGACAAGTGACTCGGACGGCTTCCTCTCCCTGTGGGAGATCGTCCAGGCTCTTCACGTCCTTAATCCCCATCATCCTGTTGACTACCCAGAACATGCTGTCGTTAAAGTAGCTGAAGAACAGCGCGCCCATGGTGGCGGCCTGCGCGGCAGCGAGCATATTGACGCCGGGCAACTGGCTAACAATGGGAGCTGAGATGGTCCACTACACATCGTGCATTTCGACGCCCACCTGGACTTTGTCGATGAACGCCACGGCGTACGCTATGGCCACGGCAGCCCGTTACGCCGTGCTCCGTGAAGCAGGCATCCCGGTGAAACATGACCTTCCCGGCGTCGGCGAAAATCTGCAGGATCACTCGGAAATCTATATCCAGTACTCCTGTAAAGAACCGGTTTCACTCAATAGCAAGATGGGGTGGTTCAGTAAGGCGTTGATCGGTTTGCGTTGGTTGCTGTTCAAGGATGGTCTGGGGGCAAGCAACCACTTTGAAGCCGGTGGCTTCATCCGTTCCGAAGTGGGGTTACGTTGGCCGGATATCCAGTTCCACTTCTTGCCGGCGGCCATGCGCTACGATGGCGATAAACCGTTCAAAGGCGATGGTTTCATGGTCTTGACCGGGCCGAACAAACCCAAAAGCCGTGGTTACGTGCGCGCTCGTTCTGCCGATCCTTATTCGCACCCGGAGATCCAGTTTAACTACCTGCAAAGCGAGGAAGATCGCGAAGGCTTCCGCCGCTGCGTACGCCTGACACGTGAAATCATCAACCAACCCGCGATGGATCGTTTCCGTGGCGTAGAACTGGCACCGGGCCCCAATATGACGACCGATGAAGAGATTGACGCCTTCGTTCGCGCCAACATGGAAAGCACCATGCATCCTTGCGGTTCCTGCCGTATGGGCGAAGACGATATGGCGGTTGTCGACTCGACGCTGAAAGTCCACGGCCTGCATGGCCTGCGCGTGATTGACTCGTCGGTGTTCCCGACCGAACCAAACGGTAACCTGAACGCCCCCACCATTATGCTGGCCGAACGCGCGTCGGACCTGGTAAGAGGCAAAACATTGCTACCCGAAGCCGATGTATCCGTCGGGTTAGCGGACCACTGGCAAACCCGGCAACGCACCAATAAGCCGCTACGTGCGGTGGATCTATGATCGGGTCATTCTGAATCCAGACCCATTTCTTTTTTCTCTTAACAGCCCAGTGAACACATCACCGGGCTGATTAGACATGAACGCCCAATGATTAGACCTGGGCTCGCGTACTGCTACGCAGCCAGCCATAAAGCTCGGCATTGCGCCGAAAACCCATTTTTCGCATCACGCTCATCTTGTGATTACTGACCGTTTTCACGCTGATCTCCAGCATGTGGGCAATTTGTGTGACGCCCAACTCCCACTTCATACATCTCATGATCTCTTGTTCTCGCAGCGTCAGGATCCTTTGACAGGCGCAAGGGCGTTTATGGCTACGGTTGTCCAATGGCCACAGCCGTTGTCGCTCCAGCCCAGCGATAACCACCTGTAGTACCGCTGAAACAGGCATATCATGATGGATAACCCCAGACTCCAGCACGCACCGGGTGCTGGCAGCCGCAGAGTGCCGCTTATCCGGTTGACGCAGTGCAAAATACAAGGGTTTCCGCCCCGCGGACGGTAACGCATATTGACAAAAACAGCTCAAATTGCCCGGGGAGAAATAGCGAAACACCAAATCTGCCGCATTGGCCTGCTCAATATTCACGATACGCACCAGCACACCGCATGAATTGAAATGCTGTACTAAAACATCCTGTAATCCCTTGATGAAAAAAGTGTTCTTATCAGATAAGGCTATTGTCATTATGGAACTCATGCCGGCTCTCCTGCCTTTATTAAGCCAAACCACTGCTGTATTCGCCCTTAGGGTGTCTGGCTATTGTCGATACGCAACTCGTAAACCATGGTGGCATTCGGCGGTACTTTTGGCGGATAGCCCGCCTCGCCATAGGCAAACTCCGGTGGCACCACCATGGTCAGTGAACCGTGATTGCGAAGATGACCAATCGCTTCCCGGAATAAAGGCGGATACGCAGAGAGCGGTTGCGAGAGGACTTTACCGCTGAGCTCCATATCCTGGATGACGGTGCCATCGGTCAGCCTTTCCTTGACCACCACATCAATCACCGCATCCTTTGCCAACTCGTGGTCACCGGCGTAATCCACCCGGTACCAAAAGCCCATCGCCGATTGTTTAACACCCTTTTGTTTACTGAAACGGGCCAGATAATCCTGATCCTGTTGCACCTGCGCCTTGACCCGTTTTTCTCGTGCGGTGCCAGCGGCGCTATCCGCCTTTTCCATCAGCCCGGCCAGCTCTGCCGGAGGCAACAATAAATGACCGGAAACCGCATCCAGCACGCCAGCCAGCAGGCTATTGCGATCTACCGGCACGCCCCAGCTCTGACGTTCAGCCATTAACCCATCAATATCCCGCCCAAGCGCACTGCCGGCCGCGTAGGACAGCCGAGTCTTTTCATCCTTTAACTGCTCAGCCGTAACTTCCCACTGCTGGCGTTTGCCTAATTCCGTCGCCTCGATCTGCGCTTGCACCAGCTGTTGCTGCTGCCTCGCCAGCTTCTGCTCATAGCCCTGATTCACTTGTTCTGTAGCGGACAATTTCGCCGTCAGGCCGGCTAATTGACTCTCGGCCAGTGCCTGTGCCTCTCTGGCCTGCCGCGTATCCTGTTGGGCTTGCTGCAGTAAAGAGGCCGTTCGTTGCGCATCCGGCGAACCCCGCCAGGCCTGACTCAGCCCCGCCAACCACTGCTGCAAGAGCGACATGTCGGGCGGCACCGGTGACGCACTAACGGGCGGTTTTTCGGCACGCAACGCGGTAATTTCCTGGCGTAACGCATCCAGCTCTGCCTGTTGGCGGGTCAGTTGTTGTTCACTTTCCACCAGCGACCGGCGTAGCGTAAAGGCGGTCGAAGCAGCGGCTTTCGGGGGTTCTGCCTGCCGGGTTATCTGGCGGGGACTGTCGTCTTTCTTTTTCGGCGCAGCCGTTTTCTCGCTATTGCGCGCTTTATCGCTCTCTGGCGTCTCCGGCTTAACATTCTGACGTTGGTATTGTTCGGCAAATTGCAGCAGAGCGGGCACGCCCTCATCTGCCTGTGCCTTACTCACGACCATTAGTGCCGTAAACCCCAAAAAAGCCAGCCGGGACACCCGCATCATTTAACCAACTCCCCGCGTTCGGCCAGGCCCGTCAGCACCGCCTGATTCACCCCGGCACACAGGAAATTCACTTTATAGCGATACAGCGCATCCACGGTCTCCTGGGTATCGCCATTAACCTTGGTTCGCACCCCGGCGTACTGCGAAGCGCCACTCATCAAACTGTCGAAAGCCTGCTTATACTGTTGAAACTGTTTGGCATTGATATTACGCAGTGCGCCCAGTTGCTCCTGGCACTGCTGTAGCCGCTCTGCCTCACGCTGTTTGCGTAAGGTTTCCTCCGATATCTCACTGGTGGCGCTGGTCTTTCCGGCGGCCAGGGGTTTAGTCGACTTCGGGTTTTGGCACGCCGTGGCTCCCATCACCACCAGACACAAGATCCCCACTCGGACACTAAGATTTATATGCTTCACCATCATCTTTCCGGCTTCCTTTTTTAGATGTATTCCTGTCCAGCACGGCCATAGCCAGCCGTGACTACTCGCCCGTTGTTGCCGTTGACCGGCGAAAACGCGGGTCGGCGGGAAACAACAACGCAGCGTCAAAACCATACTTTTCAGCCTCGGCCGTTTGCTGCTGATAACGCAATATGGCAATCAAACTGGCGTACACATTGGCGTCAACTCGCCTCGTCAGATAATGACGAGCCCAGACGGCATAGCGCGAAAGTTCACTGTCGTCTCGCCGGGTGTTGTAGGTCAGTAAGCGATGCGTCTGTGCATCAAAATTGACTCGATCCTGCAGCCCCCATCGCGCAATCGGCGACATCGAGTCCAGGATCTGAATATCACGCAGCCCATTGCGCTCGGCCTGCGTCAGCGAAAGACCCCCGCGGAAAATCGCCACCATCATCACAACCGTCGCCATGCACAACCCGCCAATGCCACAGCGCAGCGGCAACCGTCCCCTAGCGGGGAGAATAATGACGCCGATCTTCCGGCAAGAAAGGCGGTCTGCCATTGCCAGCAACAGCAAGAAAACCATCCAGTGCATGGCTGACAGATAGAAAGGGTATTCAAGTTGGGTATGTACCAACATAGGCAACAGAGCCAGGCATAGCGCGCTGGCCTCACCGGCGTTGACTGCACCACCTGAAAACGCACGGCGGTCATGCCTGATCGCCTGTAAGAGCAATCGCCCGCCGCCCAGGATCAGCAAGCTGATGCCCAGCAACGCGACCAAGCCCCCTTCTACCCACCAGTACAGGAGCTCATTGTGCGGATGACGCGCAATTTCCAGCACCTGCGTGGGCGGCACCTGTTCGATGCGGAAATGCTGAAAAGCGTACTCAAAACTGCCGTATCCCCAGCCGGACAACGGATGCGCAGCGATCATCTTCAGCGTGTCCTGCAGCATCGCCAAACGGGCCTGATTGGACATTTCGTGGGAGATGTAACGCACGCCGCCTGCGCTCTCCGGCCACAGCATGACAACGCCACCCAGCGCCGTACCCAGCAATATCAGCAGAGATGCGCTCAGTAATCCGCGGGCAAAGTGATGGCGGAAACACACCCAAAACCCCAGCACCACCAGCAGGGTTGCCAGCCAGGCAGCGCGCGACTGTATCCAGACCAGCACGGCAGAGAACAGCACCAACAGCAAGGAAAGAGCGATTCGGCGAACGCCCTCCCGGCGTGAAGCAACCAGGGCATAGCCCGGCAACAGCCACTGCATCAACGTCAAAGCCAGCCCGGTGGCGATAAAACTGCCTAACACGTTGGGTTGCTGAAAGATGCCGTAAACCCTGGCCCCTCGCAGCGGCACCCAGCTCCAGGCTGGCAAAAACAGCTGTAACACCGCGATAACGGCCTGACCGGCAACGATGGCCAGCAGTACCACCAGCAACGGTTGGCGCAGACGAAAAGGCAGGCGCACCTGCAACCCACTGCAATAAAAAATCCAGCCGGCCAGCAGAGCCGCAACACGCCATGCCGCGGAGGAAAACCCCGCCGCCGGCCCATAGGCCAGCGGCACAGCTAACAGAACCACGCCCATCGTGAAACACCTGGCGGTCGGCGTGAAAACGATGCCGCGACGACGTGGCTTGCCGCACCAAATCAACAGCACCATCACGGCCATGGCGGCATAAACCAGCGGATTAAAAGGCAGGCTCAACCCAACGCCGCCCATATTGGGGAAGTAACACCACGACACTATCGGCAAGCCGATAAAACAGGCGACTAATCCTTTATTTCTTCGCAACACGTCAACCACACCCTAAAAGCCAATGAAAACCCGCCGGTATCGCTATTCGTATTCCAGGGTAAACGTAGTTACCGCACTGAATGTCCCGCGCCCAATAGACTTGTTTTGGATCGCCTCAGGCTCCCCCTTCACATAAGCCTGCAGGTTGATCATGTTGCTCCCCGCTGACAGCCGGAATTTTTCGCTGGCACTGTTGAGCGGCAATGCTTTGCCCTCTTGAGTTTCCAGCCCGATCCCCACCCCCGATGCACTACTGCCGCCGTCCAGCGCCAACAAGCCGGGCAGCTTGGCGTTTTCCGTACCGCTAAAGGTGATCGAAACCGTATTGCCCAGGCTGAGATCGCATTCGGCCAGATGCAGAGCAAAAGGTTGGCTATGGGTGCGAGTATTCAGATACAGGTATTTGTCGACAATGGTGCCGAAATCGAGCTGTATTTCCTCTTCGCCCGGCGGGATCACGCAGGGTTCCGCCACCAGGGTGCCGTGAAAACGCATATTTTCTTCTGCGGCCGCCGGTTGGCCGATAACCCCCGCCAACATCGCCCCTGCAACCCCCAGCCTAACGGCCCTGCGCCAGTACCTTTCTTTCACGCCCATGATGACACTCCCTTTTATCGGTGTTGCGCTTGCCCTTTAGCCACACAGTTTTCAAACGTTTAGTCGTAATACAGGCGAAAATCGATCACCGCGCGATAGGCCCCAGCCCCCAGCGTTGCCGGGGTGCGCACTGGCGTCACGGTGTACGTCAGGGTGTTTTGTCCCGGCGTCAGCAAAACGGGTTTGTTACGGGCTCCGAGCCGTACCGGCAACCCGGTTGCATCCGCCAACTGCAACCCCAATCCCGTTACGCCCGACACCTTGATCAGGCCCGGCGCATTACTGTCGGCAGGTGCCGTAAAGGCCAGCGACACCGCAGGCTGACTGCTGCTCCAGGCTAAAGCGCCGGTCCAGGCATCCCGGTTGCTCGCCGGTGCCCGCAGGCAATCTTTCAATCTCAGTTCAAACGCCACCGGCGTGCCGCGATCGCCAGGATGCTGAAACTGCGCCGTCCCACTTTCGCCCAGCCACACCTCCTGCCGAGCGGTAGCCATCTCCAGACTGCAGGCGCTCTCGGTCAGCGATCCGTAGACGTGTAAAGTGCCATTGGCCCCCTCCACGTCCCAGTTATCCACTGCACCCGCCTGGGGTATCAGCATTAAAATCATTCCCGCAGTCAGCGGGATCATCAGCGCGGCGAGGACCGTCAGGCCAATAGTGCGGCGTTGGTAGCGGTCATAGGCCTTTCCTGACAATATTGGGCTCTTTCCTTGCATGGTTTATTTCACTCCGCTGTCTTTAAAACCGTTTCTTCCTTGCTTGCCGTAGTCACCGCGGTTTTTCGGTTATTTTTTGGCAGGCACAACCTGACAGGTGCTACCGGTACAGCGGAACGTCAATTGCGGTCGGCCGCCGTAATCGTTGATGTAAGTCAGCACGGGGCTGTCCCCTAACACCGCGGTAGACAGGTTCAACGAGGCGCTGGCTTTCGGCGCCACCATCATGGGTTCAAAAGCGGCGATCCCCTTCCCTTCCTTACGGGCATTGGCCTCAACAATCGTGACGTAATAAGGCGTCGGGTTATTCACCGCGTACTTGTCACCCTGTCGGGTCAACGTCAGTTTTTCCTGCCAGGGAGCCTGATTCTTTTGCGGTGCTATTGAGCCCGGCCGATAAAACATCTTGATGCGTGTCTGTAACGCTATCTGCAAGGTGTTTGGCTTATCGCTACGCGGCGGTATTTCACGCAGGTTGAAGTAGTAAAGCGTTTCCCGGTCCTGCGGCAGTTGGCGCGCAGCGGGCAAGGCCTGGATTTTCACCTGGCTCGGTTTACCGGGTTCCAGCCGCTGTACCGGTGGCAGCACGGTGAACGGACTTTGGATCTTGTTACCCTGTTCATCCTCAATCCAGCCCTGCGCCAGATAAGGCAATTGCTTGTTCTGGTTGCTGATGTTGAGGCTCATGGTCTTAAGGTCACCGTCAAAGATCACACGAGTGCGATCCAGGGCAATAGCCGCATCAGCGGGCATGACAACCGTGCCGGCGGACAGAGCGGCAACGGTGGCGAACGTGCTCAAAAGTGAGATTTTTTGTTTGGTCATCATCTGATTCATCATTTTCTTCGCGGTTATCAGCCAGCCCCAGTGCAACTGGCTGACCGGCAGTTAAACGGTGAGGCTTGCCTCACCCTGAATGTGGTCAGGTAACAGGCGTAACCTGCGCAGCCTTAATGCCTTCAGGTGACGAAGGCGGTTTACGGGTGCCCAAAGGGTGACAAGGCAGCAACAGCGTGTTCATCAACACCTCATCAGGCAGCAATGCCGGTAGCTGGATCTCGCATTGCGGGCCGCTGTTCCAATGCACCGTCATCACTTCACCCGGATTAATCCCCGACAGGTAGACACTGCCGCCGTCATTGACGATCCCCGTGTCCTGCTTGCGTCGGTTCATTACCGTCGCGCCAAACGGCGGCTCACTGCCATCGGCCAGTTTGATGATCGCCATCGCTTTCTCACCGGCAATCACATCAAACTTGCGATAACCAATCGCCCCTTCCGTCAAGGTTGCTTGCACCACCGAACGGGTCGCCTCAACGTTATCCCCAAGGCGGTTGAGATCGATGCTGGCCTTGTTGCGGTAGTAGCTGTTCACATCGGTTACCACCGCCTTGCCATATCGGTTGGTCAGCACCGTGCTGCCGTAACCCCGTACCGGCACATCAGCAACGCCGTCGGTATCAAGCAACAATCGGGTTCCGCCCGGCGTATTTATCCGGTGCAGCACCACGCCTTCCTGTGCCAAGGTCACCCCACCTTGTGCCCCCAAGCCAATGGCGCTGTAACGGCCAGACTGGTAGCTGGCGTTGGCGTTAATCTGGGCCATATCGCCTTCATGGCTGTAATAGCCACTGGTTGTCGCGCCGCTGCGAGCGGCACCCGCGCTGATCTGATAGTTGTTGTGTTCATCAATTCGGTCGTAGTAACCCACGCGGTGCGCGTTATCATCACGATTGACCGTCATGTTGTAGCTAAGCGTCCCCGTGTTGCCCCAAGGGATCGACAAGGACAGGTACATCCCGTCGTCGTTACGCTCGTTGTAACGGTTGCGATAAGCAGACAGCGACGCGCTGACATTCTTGAAGGTACCGATATCGAAATAACGCGATACCATTAGGTTGTAGCGATCGTTGGCAGCACGGTCCCAGTAGGTTTGGTGGCTGTAGTTGAGATAGGTGCTCAACCCCAGTTCACGGAACTGTTTGTTGAAGGTGATGGTGTACATCTCCTTGCTCTTGCCGCTGCGTCCGCCCTCATAACGCGAATCGAGGTATTCCCCCATGCTCATAAAATCTTCCTGGGAGAAGCGATAACCCGCAAAGGTGACCTGGCTGTCATAGTCGTCAAAGTTTTTCGAATAACTCAAACGGTAGGAACCGCCGGTCAGTACGCCGTCTTCCGGCAATTTTGCACGTGACTGCGTGGCATCGAACGACAATGCGCCAAGCGCCAACAGATCGCGCCCCAGCCCCACAGACAGCGCGTTGTAGTCCCCGCCGCTGATGGCGCCGCCATACAGTGACCAACCATTACTGATACCCCATGAAAACTCCCCGGTACCAAACAATGGCCCGCGCAGGTGATGGCCCCATTCGGACGGTTTACCCGCTGCCAGCTTGTAGCGAACGGTGCCTGGACGTGTCAGGTATGGGATGCTGGCGGTGTTCATTTTGAACTCCTGCACGCTGCCATCCTGCTCTTCAACACGCACATCAAGCTCGCCAGACACCGCATCGTTGATGTCCTGAATACGGAATGGCCCGGCAGCAACCTGAGTTTCATACAGCACCCGTCCCTGCTGACTGACCACCACCTTGGCGTTGGTTTTTGCCACGCCGCTCACTTCAGGCGCATAGCCGCGCAGATTAGGCGGTAGCATGCTGTCATCCGAACGCAGGCTGGCGCCGGAGAAACGCAGGCTGTCGAAGATATCGGAGTTCAAATAATCTTCGCCCATCGTCAGCCGGGAGCGCAGTGCCGGGATTGCCCGGTAGGCGTAATAGCGGCTCCAATCGAACTGTTTATCGGTCGGCTGGTCAGACCCTGTCTGGTGGTTGAGATTGGCTTGCCAGTCAGCACGCAGGCGCCAGGCACCCAGATTGGCTCCGCTGGTGCCATTACCGCTCAGGTTGTAGCTGCTACCGCCCCCTTTCAGATTCTTTTGCGTTTGGGCGTTGACGTTGTAATCGAACAGCAAGCCCGGAATACCTTCATCCCAACGTGAGGGGGGGTCCCAGCTTTCTGAGCTGTATTCGAGGTAGGCCTGAGGAATATTGAGATACAGGGATGAAGTGCTCAGATCGCCACGCGCTTCCATTCCGGCCAAACGCTGCAGATCAAGGCACTGGCCGTCATGTGTCCAGCTCAGGGAGTTTTGCAGTTTTTCTTTGAACCCTAATTGCTTGACCAGCGCTGGCGACAGGCAGGCTTCGCTGCCTTTAGGATCCTTGGGTGGGGCTAAAAAGGTCACCGTCTGCTCCGGCAGATCGTTTTTATTGACGTGCACCACCATGGTATAGACGCCCGGCATAATGTAGCCGCTACGCGTAAACTGACTCAGATCGATATTCTTACGATCGTTAATATCTAATACATCCGTGTTGAACTGGATTTCGGCGGCGGCGTAAACCAACGCGACTGGGTTACCCAGCGAAAGCGCTACACAGAGTCCCAGTACCTGAAGACGAAATAACTTCCCTGCCGGTGAAAGCATAATAAAAGTCCTTTCAAAAACGAATTAACCGTCAGCACGAGATAATTCAAAAATAATCCAGCTTAAAACGCACTGTGGAAAAATACGCTCCCGCTTTCAACGGCTGATGATTGGCCATCAGCGTCATGGAGTAATTCAGCGTTCTATTTCCAGGAATTATTTCTTCCATGGGCAATGGCTCACCAGGAATAACAGCATTCCCATTACTGTCATTAATTTTCAGTGCAACACCGCGGGCATCGCCTTGAACACCAAACAGTGTTCCTTCTGCAGAGCCGTCAAAAGTAACCTGAAAAAATTTCCAGTCTGATTTATTCCCCGGTCGTTCCAGGATGCAGTTCACCAATTCGATACTGAAAGGTTTAGTCATCCCCTGACCGTCACGGATGATTTGTCCTAAAGGAATAGTTTCCATATCTATGGTTTGGTCCCGACTGCCGGCCGCAATGGCGCAGGCGGTATCAATAATAGCGCCGTGCATATTGACCCTGCCCCATCCCTGTAGGGTTTGGGATGCATAACTGGGCCCGGCGGCCAATCCAGACAGTAATATCAACAGTATTACACCGGCCTGATTCCCTTGTGAAAACATCGCGACATTCCTTTGACAGGGGGATCAACCAGGCATGCGATGACTCACATGCCTGGTTTATTAAACCTGCGGAGTTACTTACTGATAAGCCAGGGTGAAATCGGCTACAGAAGTAAAATCACCTGGGACGACAGCGGCAGAAGCCCCTTCACCCTGGAGATAAGCAGCAAAGTGCAGGGTGTTGTTACCGGTGTTCAGAGTCTGAGCCGTTGTCGCTTCACCCAACTTGATTGGCTGACCATTGTAAGAGATGGCTACACCCGCGCCGCTGGCCGTACCCGCGATACCCAACAGATCTTTGTTGGTGGCAGAAGCTACGCCGCTGAAAGTGGTCTTGACCGTTTTCAGAGTAGTGATATCGCACTGCTCCAGCTTAATTTCGAATGGACGAGGGTTAGATTTGCCGCCGCCATTCAGTGCTACGTTGGAAACCTGACCCAGGTCTACAGTCTGGTCAATGGACTCAGGAGCAATCGAGCATGGCGCATCAATGATTGAACCCGTGAAAGTAACTTTACCGTGTCCCTGATCGGCTGCGTGTGCAAAAGAAGTTGCGCCAAATGCAATCACTGCAGCCATCATGATTTTGTTAAGTTTCATAGAACCTATATTCCTTATAAGAAAAAATGCATATCCCAATAAAGAACAGAGCATTAGCGTGCCGAGCACGCGAAAATTTAACGCTCTAATTCTTTAGCATCTTGAGAGTAATTAAGCCACCGTACTCAGGGGCGAACAGCAATATAATCACCGGTTCTAGCCAGGTGATGAGGTTTAAAAAAACCAATGAATTAACATATAACAAATAAGCAAACGCATTGAATATTAAAACCGCAAAACCCTAAACTCCCTCTCTTGGTTGGCGATTAATATTCTTGCAAATGCCTCCCATTAAAAAAAGGGTTTTCTTGATCACCTTTAATATTCGCCATTTGCTCCCTGTATCAGGTTAATTTATTGTTATTTTTAGCCTCATAGATCGTAAAATATTCTTTCTTGGAATAAAATCCTGTTTTTTATAATCTGCCAACCAATGAGATCGCAAACTGGCATTTTATGAATATAATAAACCAAATTATGGGGCTTAAGTATGACATCAACCCGTTATACCGACTGGCGATAGATGGATAGCAAGCAATCTATTTCCCAACCTCAAAAAATAGATAGGCATTTGCTTTCTATAGGAATTAAAGCAGGCCTACGAAAAGAAAGAGTTTGTTTTTCCAGAGAAAACAGCAATAGGAATACAGAGGAAGTGCTATGGAAGCGTTATCCCCGAAACAAAAGGAAGTCCGGCAGCTGCAGCAAGCTCTGCTACAAGCTTTATTAACGCAGTCCCCTCAACCTAGCCCTTTCATAGGGGTGCCACCTCAGCATGAATGGCTGTCAACCAGGCAACTGGCGGACATCATCGATGTCGGGGTTTATCGGGCCAGAAACCTGCTGCTGGAAATGGTCGCAAAAGGTGAGGTTGTGGTCTCCACTGGCTCGATAAAAAACTCCCTTAGATGGTACCCGGCGGCCATTTTATCCAGCCAGGGTGTCACGATTTAAATCGCCGCTAACCTTATGTTTATAAAAATGAAAAAATAAAACCTCCCGTGCCGGGCGGCCTACTTTCATCTAGCTAACACCCAGAGTTTAGCAAAATCGTTAGCCACCGATTATTGGAATATCATAGTGAGAAAGACATCCGTTTTATTATTACGTTGCTGTTTGGCCGCCTCCTTCTTTTTACTGGTCGGCAATGCCAACGCATTTACCTGCAGAACCTCAGATGGCGGAATAATCCCTCCGGGAGGCTCCAACACACCGGTTGATGTCAGGGTGCGAATCGGCCCGCAGCTGTCCTACGGGAAAAATGAAATTGTTAACGTGAGTCAGGTAACCTGTAAAAACGACGTTGCCAGCTGGTGGGATTTCTTAAAAACCGATGCTCCGGCACTGACAATGAATACCGGCATTTTTGGGGCCATTGGCAGCGGCATGACTATTAATGGGGTAGATTATAACTCCCCTGTGTCTTCTAATATCAGCGTATTGAATTTGACTGGCCTGCAGACCAGCAGTGTCGCTATCAGGGTGTTTATCGTATTGAACCGTTTCCCTACGCCAGATATCAAGGTCAATAAAGGTGACGTCATCGGTCAAATCAACTTTCGTCAGACGAACGACCAATCAGGCTGTCCACAATGCGGCCCTTATCGCTGGCGGTTGATTGCCGACAACGACGCCTATTTTGTGACGACCAGTTGCACCATCAACAATGGGCAACAAATTAACGTCGCTTTTGATCAAATCAGGCAGGATTACCTGACGCAAAACGTCAGCGACGCACAAATAAAACAGGACAAGGCGCTGACTTATCAATGTGATGACCAAAGCGCCACCCAAGATATTCTGATTCGCATGGTCAGCGACGCCACCGGATTTTCGAGCGATTTTATTAAAACCAGCAACCCAAATGTCGGTGTTGCCATGGTTTATAAAAATGCGGTAGTGAAACCCAACAACAGCTTTAGGACGCGCATCGTTAATGGCATGGGAAGCGACACCATTACCTTTGTTCCGGTGAAAAACAATGTCCCTTATACCAGTATTGCCACCGGGCCATTATCAGGTTCAGCCACGCTTATTTTCAGCGCACCTTGAGGCAGAGGCAGATATGATCACCATGAAAAAAAGGCACCCCCTTCGCCTTATTTTAGCCCTGACGATTATCAGCTTTGCGGCATCAGCCGCAGATCAGGGGACCAGGGTAAACATAACGGCGACTGTGGTAGCCCCTCCCCCTTGTGTGATCAACGAGGGGCGGACTATTGATGTCGACTTCGGTAAGGTCGGGGTGAACAGAATTGACGGCACTCGCTATATGCAACGAGTGGACTACAGCATCAACTGCGAGTTTCTGGACAACACCAGACAACTCAAGATGAAAATTATGGGCAGTGGGGCGGCTTTTGATGCCAATGTGTTAAACAGCAACATTAACGGATTGGGCATAAAACTGCTGGCGGATGGCAAGGCATTTAATATCAATACGCCGTTGAGCATTGATTACACCAAGCCCCCAACCCTGGACGCCGTACCGGTTAAAAGTTCCGCGCTTGCCTTGAAGGACGGCGACTTTACCAGTGGTGCCACGATGTTGGTCGACTATTTTTAAGCATTTAACCACGAGGGGATATTTACAGGGCGGCATTCAACGAGTGCCCCTGCCCCCAGGAACAGAAACTCACCGTTTGAACCAGAGAGTCATATCACCTAATGACTGATGAGATGTTAATATCGACATTTTTCAGGTGACCAGACTCAGCATGCCATCCTCTTATCGTTGTTTTCTTACCTTTATCGTCACGCTGCTTCTCGGTGTGGGTTCGCCTATGCTGGCGCAGGCCAGGCCCGATCAGGAGCGTAAAATTGGCGTAACCGTCGCCGATACCCAATCACCTGATTACCAGTTCAGCGATTTACGGTTCAATTCAGCCGATGGTCAACGCCATTACCGCATTCGTATAGCGCAACCGCGCATTGCCCCGCCGCCAACCGGCTATCCGGTGGTCTACTTTCTGGATGGCAATGCGGTGCTGATGGAGTTGAATACCAAATTATTGGCTCAGCTTGCGGCACAAAAACAGCCGCCGGTATTGGTGCTGCTCAGCTATGACAACGATTTACGTATTGATGCCAACGGTCGCAGCTACGATTACACGCCGGCCCCCCTGCAAACCGGTGAGATGCGGGCCAATGGCGGGGCTGATGCCTTTTTGAAGCTGATCGAGACTCAGGTTAAACCGGCAGTGGCAGCCAGGGTTACTGTCGATCCGCAACAGCAAACACTGTGGGGACACTCTTACGGTGGCCTGTTCGTTCTGCACACCCTGTTAACCCAACCGACCGCTTTCCAAAATTACGTCGCCGTCGAACCTTCCTTGTGGTGGGGCAATGGCTTTATCTTGCAGGAAGCCCAGCGGGTTATTGATCGGCATCCAGCCATCTCCGCCCATCTGTGGCTGTGGACCGGCGGTGCAGAGAAAATGCGCAGTGCGCCGCCCAATATCAAGCAGCAACCGCTCCCCACCGACGCGGCTCAGCGTCTGGCTGAACGACTGGCGACGCTAAACGGGCTTGCCGTGGATTTTCGGGAATGGCCGGGACTGGATCACGGAGGTATGTTCAGTGCAGCCATCACGCCTGCGCTGGAAGATATCGCCAAAGGTGACTCTCAGGGTAAATAATGAGGTTGGAGGCTGATTCTGGGGAAGACCGAACATGGCGGCTCCCCTTTGGCAAGTTAGCTTGCTCTACCGGTGGAGCCTGAAGGACTAATGTATTTCCTGGATGAGGCCCTGGTGAGGCACAATAGGAAGATATTGACTGAGCAAGGCTAACCGCTATTTATTACCGCGTATTACGCTATTTTCTAGCCTTGTCACAGTTAATATAAACGCTTGGCCCCCTGACGGGAACGGGTGAAAACCACCCTTGTAATACATCATGAAAAGTGATAGTTAAACCCGTTGGCAAGCATCAGTTTGATTGCAAAGATAAATTATTATCACAGGGAATTATATTACATCCATGAAAATCAATATTACCGACCAGCCAAATCCGCAAGACGAAGAGTTCGTTATTGACAGCCTATGGGGTCACAACGAAAAAACCGAACACGTTGATATCCACCCCCTGTTCCTGACCGTAACCGACGACGAAGGTAAAATCGTTGCCGGCCTGGTGGCCAGAACCTGGTGGGGTGGGCTTGAAGTGCAGTATCTTTGGGTCAGCGACCAACATCGTAAAAGCGGCTATGGTCGTCAACTGATGATCCAGGCCGAAGAAGAGGCCCTGAAGCGGGGTTGCCATATGGCCTATGTCGATACCTTCGACTTCCAGGCCCGCGGCTTTTACGAAAAATTGGGCTATCAGGTGTACGGTAATTTAGGCGGCTATGCCAAGAAACACACCCGTCACTACCTGGCAAAAGAGATTTAACCCAGTTTTCATCGGTGAGGTCAGAATGGATTCGCCCGACAATAATGAATTTTATTTGAAAGGTCTGATTGCCATGATGGAACACTTAAGTGAGCCATGGGGCATTAAGGATCTGGCATCCCGGCATATTTACATGAACCGAGCCGCTTACCTCTATACCAACACACCGTTGAATTTTGATATAGCCGGTAAGCTGGACGACGAGTTCCCCGCCGACTGGGCCGAATGCGCAGCCGATTTTGTAGAACACGACAAAATGACGGAAGTCTCGCGCGATCGGGTTGCCGTAATAGAAACGCATTATTGGTACGGCAAAGACAGCCTGACGCCGTTTATCAGTGAAAAACTGCCGATTTATAACGATAAAAAAGAAGTGTTTGGGGTGATGTGGAATGCCAAACCGCTTAACACTTTATCCCCATTGAAATTTATCAATCATCAAAAACCCAGCGTTCTGACCACGGAAACCAACAGCACTATTTTCACCAGAGCCGAACTTGATGTGATATTTTTAATGCTACAACGGCTGTCGGTGAAAGAGATCGCCAAAATATACAACATCAGCAATAAAACCATAGAAAATAGAATATATAACATCTATCAAAAATCAGATGTTCATACACAGCAGCAGTTTGAAGAGTTTTGCAAATATGCGCATCTGGACAATTACATTCCCGATCGCCTGATAGCTAAAGGCATTCAGTTTATTTAATAGCAAGGAATACCTCACCGTGATCAAAATTGAAGACTATCCGTTAACCCGGGTACCTCAGGATAAAAGAGTCTCGTTTTTAAGCGTTGCCATTGTGCATATGGGCATGCTGACCGCCCTGGATCAGTTTATGCTGGGTGCCGTATTGGGCCATTCAATGACGCTGTTCGATGCCTTTACCGCCATTTTCGTCGGCAGCCTGATCTTTGGCGTAGTGACCTACGGACTCGGACTGGCAGGGATGCGTGAAGGGATCTCCGGCAGCCTGCTGGCCCGCTGGTGTGGCTTTGGCCGCCTGGGTTCGGTACTGATTGGCGTGGTGGTGGCCGTCAGCCTGCTGGGTTGGTTTGGCATACAAAACGCCATCTTCGCCAAGTCGCTGGATTTCGCCCTGGGGAACAAGCTGGGCTTTGGCCTGGCGGCCGGCCTGTCCGGTACCCTGCTGACCATTCTGGTGGCCTTTGGCTTTAAAGCATTGCGCATCGCCGCCCGAATCGCGGTGCCGATGTTTATTATGCTGGTGGCCTATATCTCTTACATCACCCTCACCGGCCATAATCTGCCGGAGATTATCCAAATGATGCCGCCTGGCGATCCGCTGTCGATCAGCGCCGGTATCACCATCGTGGTCGGTGGCGCCATTGTCGCCAGCCTGATGACCCCCGATCTGACACGTTACTCCAAAAACGGCAAGCACGTGCTTGGCGTAACCCTTCTCACCATTGTGGCCGGGGAGTTCGTGGTTAACGGTCTGGCGCTGCTGATCGCCAAAACGCTCGGCACGGCGGATGTAGTCACCATCATGTCGCAAGTTGCCGGCGGCGCGGGCCTGCTGGTAGTGGTGTTCTCCACCTTAAGGGTGAATGACCTCAACCTGTACTCATCTTCACTGGGCATCGTCAACGCGGTTGAAGGCATGACCGGTAAAAGGCTGAAATACACCGCCACCACGTTGGTAATTGGCGTATTGGGCACCACGCTTTCGGTGTTGGGGATCCTCGACCGGTTTGTCGATTTCCTGACGGTGCTGGGCGTGGTGTTCCCGCCAATTATCGGCGTGATGCTGGTGGATTATTACTTGCTGCGCACTCACCGTAAAATCCTGGATGAGAGCCGCCGGGAAGGCAAACTGCCCGATCAGACGCCGACCATTGGCTGGGCGGCGATCATCGCCAGCATTGCCGGCAGTATCGTCGGGCTAGTGACCGAATGGGGCGTGCCGACCATCAACTCATTGCTGGCCGCCAGCCTGTTGTATTGGGTATTCAAGTTGGCGCTAAACCGCGCTCAGAAACCGGCTCCAGCGCAAGGCTGAGCCGATCGTTAGCGGCAAAATGTTATCGCCACTCTCCAGCAACTGGGGAGTGGCAAAACAATAAACTGGGGATCTGACGAACGGAAAGCTGTGGTTTTAAAGCTGAAGACGTAATTGGAATTCCCTGGTGTCGGTAGCTAAAACATCCTTTAATACCCAGAGAATGGAAACGCCTCCCTCCCTGAGCTTTTTATTATAGAAGTTGTCAGACAATCGTTTATTAACCGTTTTGACCGTCAAGTAACACTTCAGTGTGCGTGAACAGTAGCTCACAAAAACCACTGTGGTCAACACAAAAGTAGACACAAAACTCACTTTTGTGTCTACTTATTCGAACCTGTAACCTAAGCAGTTGATTTATATTTAATTACCTTTCATTTACATTTCACTCATCATGATAAAATCATTATTGGCCGTGATACCGGGTAGTTTAGCATCCATTTTTAAAGAGTAATCAGCCGGTTACAGCCCCTCTTGCTGTGTCAGTTCTGGACAATACCGATGCGTGCGATATAGTGAAGCCGGCCAGAATATTGTAAGGAATGCTTATGAAGACCACTAACGCCCAGCGCAAAAGCAACATCATTAAGAACATTGAATATCTGATGCGCACCCGTGGCGAAACCAAGGCATCCTTCTCTAGTCGTACTGGCCTGACACGCACCACTATCTACAAGATCCTCGACGGACGGGTCAACAACGTGCAGCAGGCCACAGTTAACCGGATTTCAGATTTCTTTGGGGTTTCCTGCGAAGAGATCGAAGACTATGATTTGGAAAAGCTGGAACTGCTCAACGAGACGCTGTCCACCGAAGGCAATAAAAACCCTTCCGCGATCCCTGTTATTCCGCAGTCCTGTTTTTTAGCGGCTACTGGCAAGAAGATCGGCCAACTGGTCACCGAATTCCCTTTGACTTATTTCTTCGGCGATGAGTCAAATATGGTAGCAATGAGAATAGAGACCGAAATAAAAGGTTCATTTATTCCAGGCGAGGTGATTATTATAAAACGCCCGCCGGTATTAGTTTGCGATTCGCCTTTATTGTATCACTCGGGAAAATACGGCTTCTTTGTGGTTAACGACAAAGAAGAAAGTAGCATGGAGAAAAATCATCAGGATACCGTGCAATTCCTGGGTTATATCTTTGGAGAAAGACTATAAATGGAACCGAATCAAAAGTTCAAGCTATTGGGCTTTACCCGGCATGGCACTCTGGCTGCCAATGTCATGGTATTAGCCACCGGCAAAACCATTACCATGGGGCTGAATGAACTGGCCGACAGCGATATATCGGAAGATCTGAGTCGGCATGAACTGCAGGCGCTGTATCGAAAAATATACGGCAACAATCAGCAGCAAACCGCCTATGAGCTCAGCGATCGCCATGAACGATCCTGGTACGCCTACCTGATCATTACCGTGGCGCTCAGCGTGATTTATATCTTCTCAACCCTGTGCGGCGTCAAACCGATTCAAATCCCCGTACTGAACCTGATCACGCCCCCGGCAATATTTATTTACCCCCTCACCTTTATCCTGGTGGATATTCTGAACGAGTTCTATGGACTGCGGCTGGCCAGGCGCACCATTATCATCTCGTTTATAGCCAACCTGATTTTCGTGCTGGGCGTTTGGGCGACCACGCTGGTACCGAGCATTCCCCAGTGGGAGTTCAGCAAGACTTATGATGGCATCGTTCACAGCATCATGGCGGTGTTGGTGGCTTCATCCGCGGCCTATTTAATCTCCGAGAACGTCAACTCCTACCTGCTGTGCAAAATCAAGGAACTGACCAACTCTCGCTACCTGTTTGTGCGGGTGATCACCAGCACCGTGGTGGCCTCGGCCATCGACAGCGTGGTGTTCTGTACCCTGGCGTTCTACAACGTATTGAGCTGGGACATCATCAAAACCATGATCCTGTCGCAGTTCCTGATCAAGGTGGTCTACGCCCTGGTCGGTGTTGGGCCGATTTACGCCGCCCGCAGCCTGTTTAACCGTTATATCAATACCGATCTTGCAAGGAGCAATGAATATGCATATCAAAAAACAAGATAAAATCACCCATCTTGGCGCCAACTCCGATTACCCGGACCAGTATGCTCCCGAGTTGCTCGAAGCTCTGCCGCGCGCCCGCGGCCGTGATCTGATCGGCGTAGATGAACAGCAACTGCCATTCCACGGCTATGATCTATGGACCGCCTTCGAGCTGTCCTGGCTCAACGCCAAAGGCAAGCCGGTGGTCGGCATTGGCGAGTTCACCCTGCCCCATTCTTCCACCAACCTGATCGAGTCCAAGTCATTCAAGCTGTATCTCAACAGCTTTAACCAGACGCGCTTCGACAGCGTGGAACAGGTCAGTGCCGCGATGCAAAAAGATCTGTCGCAGGCCGCCAACGGTCAGGTCGGGGTAAAGTTGTATCCGGGGTTAGACGGTTATTCATCGCAGATCGACAGCCTGCCGGGCATCAATATTGACGACCTGGATATCGCCGTGGATGACTTTGACTTCAAACCGGAATATCTGCACGGTGCCGCCAGCGAACAGGCGGAAACGGTGACGGAGACGCTGTCCTCCAACCTGCTGAAATCCAACTGTCTGGTCACCAACCAGCCGGACTGGGGCAGCGTAGTGATCCACTATCAGGGCCGGAAAATCGATCGCGAGCGCCTGCTGCGCTACCTGATCTCCTTCCGTCAGCATAATGAGTTCCATGAGCAGTGTGTCGAACGCATTTTTAACGACATCAAGCAAAGCTGTCGACCGGAAAAACTCAGCGTGTTCGCCCGCTACACCCGTCGTGGCGGCCTGGACATCAACCCGTTCCGCAGCGATTTCGAAACGGCGCCGACCCTCGGCCGCTTGATCAGGCAATAACCGTTCGACCTGTCATGCCCCCGCCCGGGGGCATTATTTTCCCCCGTTCATCTCCTTGTTATTTTTCGCCATTACCGTCGTTAACAACTATCTTCAAAATAACCCTTAGGGAGATTAACGACGCATGCCTGACTTTTCGCGCAGAGAAATACTGCGGGCTGCCGCCATCGGATCGGCCTTTACGCTGTTACCCGCCTCGATCCGCAAAGCGCTGGCAATCCCCGCCAATAACCGCACCGGCACGATTAACGATGTCGAACACGTGGTGATCCTGATGCAGGAAAACCGCTCCTTTGACCACTACTTCGGCACCCTGCCCGGCGTACGCGGCTTTAGCGATCGCTTCACCATTCCCTTGCCCGGTGACCGTCACGTCTGGCAGCAGCAAGGTGAACAGCGGCTGGTGTTGCCCTACCATCTGGACAGTAAGCGCGGCAACGCCCAGCGGGTTAGCGGCACGCCGCATTCGTGGGTCGATGAGCAATCCGCCTGGGACAGCGGCCGCATGAGCGCCTGGCCGACCTACAAAACACCCACGTCGATGGGGTATTACCGTCGGCACGAGCTACCGTTCCAGTTTGCGCTGGCCGAAACCTTCACCCTGTGCGACGCCTATCATTGCTCGATCCACGCCGGTACCAATACCAATCGCCTGTTCCATTGGACCGGCACCAACGGCCCGACGGCGGCCGGGGTCGCGGTCGTGGTCAACGAGTGGGACAGCCCCGGCCCGGTTGAGATCGGCTACCAGTGGCAGACCTATCCGGAACGTCTGGAAGCCAGCGGCGTCAGCTGGAAGGTCTATCAATTTTTACCGGATAACTTCACCGATAACCCGCTGGCGGGTTTCCGCCAGTACCGGGCCGCCAGCGTTAAGGTCGGCAACCCGGCGCAGCCACCGAAAGATTTCACCGCCTTTGTGCCTTACCGCGATGAGCTCAATGCCGATGCGCCGCTGTATAAGGGCAATGGCAACACGCTACCGGCCGCCGACGGCAACGATTTGGACGCGATGCTGGCCGGTTTCCGCCACGACGTACAGCAGGGTAAACTGCCGCAGGTGAGCTGGATCATCGCCCCGGCGGCCTACTCGGAACATCCCGGCCCTTCCAGCCCGGTGCAGGGCGGCTGGTTTACCCAGGAGATCCTCAACGCGCTGACGGATAACCCCGAGGTGTGGAGCAAAACCGTACTGCTGGTTAATTACGACGAGAACGACGGCTTCTTCGATCATATGCCTTCCCCTTCGGCGCCGTCATTACGTGAAGACGGCAGCTTCGCCGGTAAATCGACGGTGCCGTTCGACAGTGAAATCTTCCAGCACATCGCCCCACCCGGTTCACAGGAGCAACCGCCGCCGGACGGCCGTATCTATGGCCCCGGCCCACGGGTACCGATGCTGGTGCTGTCCCCCTGGAGCCGTGGCGGCTGGGTCAATTCACAGGTCTTCGACCACACATCGGTACTGCAATTTTTGGAGCAACGTTTCCAGGTGCATGAACCGAACATCAGCGCCTGGCGACGGGCGGTGTGTGGCGATCTCACTTCGGCATTCAACTTTGTCGATCCCAACAACGAAACCTTGCCCAGCCTGCCGGCCACCAGCCGTCACGCCGCCGACGGTCTGCGCCAGCGGCAGGAACAGTTACCGCAGGTGCCCTTGCCAGCGGTGGATCGGCAGCAGTTGCCGCACCAGTCCCGGCTGGCACGCCCGTCGCGTGCATTGCCTTACCAACTTCACGTTGAGGCCACCGCCGCCCCCGAACAAAAGGGGCTGACGCTCAACCTGTACAACACTGGCGAACAAGGCGCGGTATTTCATGTTTATGACCGACTGAATCTGGATCAGATCCCACGGCGCTATACCGTCGAGGCCGGTAAGGCCGCCAGTGACAACTGGCCGACGGAAGAGGGCTACCACCTGTGGTTACTGGGCCCCAACGGTTTTCATCGTGAATTACGTGGCAACGTTCAGCAGCCACAGCCAGAAGTGCGGCTGACCCCGCAGGGTGACCGCCTGTCGCTAACCCTGACTAACCCCGGCAGTCAGGCGACAACGGTGACCATCGCCCGCTGCCCCTATACGCAGAACGGCCCCTGGCAGATTGAACTGCCGGCGGGTGGCCGCCACCAGCAGGCCTTTGACGCCAAAGTCAGCGGGGGTTGGTACGATCTTTCACTGCAGGATCCACAGGGTTGGCAACGTCGGCTGGCGGGCCGTCTGGAGAACGGCGAGCACAGCGTCAGCGATCCGCTAATGGGCAAAGCTTAAGATATCCGCACTGGGGTGTTCAAAAAGCGAAAGGATATGGATTATCATTAGCCTCTTTATTCAATGCCCGATGCTCAAGGATCTCCATGCCTGCCGTTCTTATTGCCAAAGCCAGCCGTTGGCTGGCCGCCTGTGCCCTGCTGATGGCCTGCGCCGTTCAGGCCGCCTCTATCGTCGTCACCGACGTCGCCGGGCGCCAGGTCACCCTGCCGCAACCGGCCAAACGCGTGATCCTGGCCGATGCCCGTGCGCTGCTGGCACTGAATATTTTGCATCCGCAGGAGCCGTTGAAAAATATCATCGCCTGGGATAATTCACTGAAGGTTAAGGCACCGGACCTGGTGGAAGCCTACGCGAAGAAATTCCCACAGGTGATGCAGATCCCCACCTTCGACAACCCTTACGTCAGCGATTTCAGCGTGGAAAGTGCGGTAGTGCGCAAGCCGGACCTGATCATTTTCGACATCGGCCTGCTGAGTAAGCTGAAAGACAGCGGCGTACTGGCCCAACTGGAAAAAATCGGCATCCCGGTACTGATTATCGATTTTCGCCAGCAGCCGCTGACCAACACCGTTGCCAGCATGCAGTTGCTGGGCAAAGTGTTTGATGAGCAGCAAAACGCCGACGCCTTTATCCAGCTCTACCAACAGCGTCTGGATCTGGTACGCCAGCGGGTAGCAACGCTGAAACCGGAACAGCGCCCGAGCGTATTTATCGAACGCAGCGCCGGCATGAAAGGCGAGCAATGTTGCAATACCTTTGGCAAGGGCAGCTTTGGCCAGTTTATTGAAACCGCCGGCGGCAATAACATCGGCAGCAAGCTGTTCGCGGAAATGGGCGGCGAGGTGAACGTGGAACAGATGATTGCCAGCAACCCGGATTTCTATCTGATGACCGGCGCAGACTGGAGCCGCGGCCATAAAGGCACACAGGCGGTGCCACTGGGTTACGCCACCGATGCCGCCACCACTCAGCAGAAGCTGGCGGTACTGATGAACCGCACCGGCCTGAACGTGCTGAAGGCGGTAAAAGAAAAACGCGTAATGGCGATTTATCACCAATTCTATGACTCACCGCTGAATTTTATTGCGGTCGAGGCAATCGCCAAACTCCTGCACCCGGACTTATTTAAAGACATTGATCCGCAAGCAGATATTGAAATGGTACATCAAAAATTCACCGCGCTGGATTACAGCGGCGTGTTCTGGGTCACCGCAAAATAACCCTGACTCAGGGCCCGCCAGCCGGGCCCTGACACCTTCGCTCCCCCTTTAGTTACCCACTGAATTATTCCGCAATAAAGTTATTTACTTGCCAATAATTATCATTAAGATTGTCATTTCTAAAAAAACACATCTGGGTTTGAAACTTTTAAGGCATTATTATGTCAATCCTTTTTCGTCTTTCGCTGCTGGCAGCTTCCGTTGCCATGGCACTGCCCGTCCTTGCTGCTGATAACAAATCTCAAAATGACGCCCCCGCTGACAACATTACCGTGGTCGGCAACTGGCTGGATAACCCGGACACCAGTTCGGTGTTGCTCAATCACCCTGGCGCACGCTCTATCGTCACCGAACAACAAATGCATGAACAAGGCGACCAGACCATCGCCGATACCCTACGCGGTGTGCCGGGCGTTCAGGTACGTGACAGCAACGGTACTGGCGGCAGCGATATTTCGCTCAACGTCGGCGTGCGCGGCCTGACTTCCCGTCTTTCCCCACGATCTACCATCCTGATGGACGGTGTGCCTTTGGCGGTAGCCCCTTACGGCCAGCCACAGCTGTCGATGGCACCGCTTTCCATTGGTAGTTTGCAGTCGGTTGACGTGGTGCGTGGCGGCGGTGCGGTACGCTACGGGCCACAAAACGTCGGCGGCGTAATTAACTTCGTCACCAAAGACATTCCAAAAACCTTCGGCGGCTCAGCCAGTGTTCAAACTCAGGGTGCCAGTCACGGCGGGTTGAAAACCCTGACCAGCACTTCACTCGGCGGCACCGCCGACAACGGCTTCGGCGCCGAACTGCTGTACTCCGGCCTGCACGGCCAGGGCTATCGCGACAATAACGACAACACCGACATCGACGACTTCATGCTGAAAACGCGCTATGCGTTTACCGATCGCGATGAGCTGCTGGCCAATTTTCACTATTACGATGCCAAAGCCGGTATGCCGGGCGGGCTGAGCAGCGCGCAATACGCGCAGAACCCGTTCCAGTCGACTCGCCCGTGGGACCAGTTCGAAGGCCGTCGCAAGGACATGTCGTTCAAATATAAGCATCAGGAAGACGACAAACAGTTCGAAGTGCTGACCTACTTCACCGACAGTTATCGCGGCAGCAGCATCGAATCGGAAGGCACCGGCAAGAACGCGGGCATGAAACGCATGGTGTCCTACCCACGCCACTACTCCACCTGGGCAATTGAACCCAGCTATTCGCAGGTCTTCCGTTTCTGGGACATGGCGCACGAGATCACCCTCGGCTACCGCTACCTGAACGAAACCATGGATGAAAAGGCCTCGCGCTCCGCCTGGTATAACCCGGCGAACATCAGCTCCACGCCGGAAACACCGGATTACTACCAGCACACCTCCGGTGGCACCGCCGCCCACGCGCTGTACATCGATGACACCATCAACGTCGGCAACTGGACGGTAACGCCAGGCCTGCGTTACGAGAGCATCCGCACCCATGTGGACGACGCGTTCAACAACATCAGCCGCGAAAAGAGTTACAGCGAACCGCTGCCGTCGCTGAATGTGATGTACCACATGTCGGACGCCTGGAAGCTGTTCGCCAACGCCAACACCTCGTTTGGCAGCATGCAATACTTCCAGTTGACCAAAGGCGGTAATGGCAACCAGCCGGCACCGGGCCTGACGGCGGAAAAAGCCCATACCTACGAGTTCGGTACCCGCTATGACGACACCATCGTCAAAGCCGAAGCCACGCTGTTCTACATCGACTTCGACAACCAGTTGCAGTACATCAGCAATGATATTGGCTGGACCAATATGGGGGCCACCAAACACAAGGGCATCGAACTGGCGCTCAGTTACGATCTTAGCGAGCTGAACCGCGCACTGGACGGCGTGAGCGTTTACACCAGCTACACCTACACCAAGGCCAGCACCGACAAGGGCGACTTCGCCGGTAAAGACCTGCCGTTCTATTCACGTCAGGTGTATACCGTCGGCACCCGTTACGCCACCGGCAACTGGGTGTGGAATCTGGACAGCTATGCCCAGTCCAAACAGCATTCGCCGGGCACCGGGCCGGATTATGTGACGCAGGAAAGCGCCGATGGCCAGTTTGGCGACATCGCCGGTTATATGGTGTGGAATATGCGTGGGGAATATAACTTCGGGCCGCAGCTGTCGAACCTGACGCTGGGTGCCGGGGTGAAAAACCTGTTCGATCAGCGCTACTTCACCCGTTCCAACGACAACAACTTCGGCAAGTATGTCGGTGAACCGCGCACCTTCTTTGTGCAGGGTTCCGTGGCATTCTGAGGTTAGCGCCCTCTCAGGAGGGCGCTAATTTTACCGGCAGTGCAACCGGAACAGGCGCGCCAGGTGCGCGCCCATCGGCGTCAGCGTGGTGTCCTTGCGCTGGATCAGATAGAACGTCGCCTTGGGCAGGCTCTCCTCCAGCGCCAGCGGCACCAGATGCTTCCCCAGTATCGGGTCGGAGATCACATCCACCGACAGAATGCTGACAAAATCGCTCTGCGCCACCAGGCTGGTACAGGCCATAAAGGTTTCACAGGTGACGCTGATCGACGGCGCCATCCCCAAATCCCCGAACAAATCATGCAACAAGCGGTAATAGCTGCCCTTTGGCGTCGGCATGGTCCAGTCACAGTGCTGCAGTTGCTTGAGTGAGGTCGCCCCTTCCATCGGATGCCCCTTGCGCACCACCACCCTGTACTCTTTTTCCATCAGTCGTTCGTACTGCAACTCATTGTCCAGACTGCTGGGATAATAGGTATTGACGGTGAAATCCAGCTCGCCCTGGCGCAGCTCCGGGATCATCGAGACCAGTTGCCCTTCAACAATCCGCACTTTGACCTTCGGGTATTCGCGGTGGAACTGATTGATGACCTGCGGCATCACGGTGCGCGCAATGCTGCCGCCGACGCCAATATTCACCGAGCCGCCCGCCAGCCCCAGCCGCTGCTGGATATCCTCCTGCGCCACCCGTAGTTCTTCGAGGATCAGGCTGGCATGCTGGAAAAAGTTATCGCCGCAGTCGGTCAGTACCACCCCCTGGCTACGGCGGACAAACAGCTTGGCCCCCAGCACCGCTTCCAGCTCCTGAATCGATTTGGTCAGCGCTGGCTGGGAAAGTTGCGAAGTCCGGCTGGCGGCACGGATGCTGCCCTGACGGCTGACTTCTACAAACGCACGTAATTGGTGCAATTTTATTGAGGCGGGCATAGGCGAATGGTGATAACCGTTGTTTATCAATAGCAAGATATTGGCATCTTATTTAGCCCGATTCCATTGTGTACATTCGAAAAAAACATAATAAATAACCAAATTCTTATTTCGCTTAATTAAACGCATTTTCTGCGCCGATAAGCACATTTCACGGCAGTTAGTCACTAAATACGTCATTTTCATTCCATAGCTTCACCGTCTGATTTCAGTTCAGCGCACCACTGCTGCCCGGCGTTTACCCGGGCGCGATAACTTATGAGATATCCCAATGAATAATCCGCTTTCGATGTTGGTGTCCGATTTGTCCCCGCAGCTGCAGGCCTGGCGCCGCGATTTTCACCGCTATGCCGAGTCCGGCTGGTTTGAGTTCCGTACCGCGACCCTGGTGGCAGAAGAACTGGATCGGCTCGGCTACCGCCTGCAACTGGGGCGCGAAGTGATTAACGCCGATGCCCGCATGGGGCTGCCCTCGGCCGAGGCCCTGCAGGCACAAGAGCAGCGCGCCCGCGAACAGGGCGCGCTGGAGAAGTGGTTGCCGCACTTTTCCGGTGGCTTCGCCGGTATTGTCGCCACGCTGGACACCGGCCGCCCCGGCCCGGTGATCGCCTATCGCGTTGATATGGACGCACTCGACCTCAACGAAAAGCTGCAGCCGGATCACCTGCCGTTCCGCGAAGGCTTCGCCTCCTGCAACAGCGGCATGATGCATGCATGCGGTCATGACGGCCACACCACCATTGGGCTGGGGCTGGCGCGGGTATTCAAGAGCCTGGAGCCACAGCTCACCGGCACCATCAAGCTGATTTTCCAACCGGCAGAGGAAGGCACCCGCGGCGCGAAATCCATGGTGGAAGCCGGCGTGGTGGACGACGTTGATTTCTTCACCGCCGTACACATCGGCACCGGCGTACCGGCCGGGGAACTGGTGTGCGGTAGCGACAGCTTTATGGCCACCAGCAAACTGGACGTCACCTACCGCGGCGTAGCCTCTCACGCCGGGGCCAAACCGGAGGATGGTCGCAACGCCCTGCTGGCGGCAGCGCAGGCCACAGTGGGACTGTACGCCATCCCACGCCATAGCGAAGGCAGCTCGCGCATTAACGTCGGCGTATTGCAGGCCGGAACCGGCCGCAACGTGATTGCCGATCGGGCGTTTATGAAGGTGGAAACCCGCGGTGCCACCAACGCCATCAACCAGTTTGTTTACCAGCAGGCGCTGAACGTGATCGAAGGCGCGGCCAAAATGCACGGCGTGGAATACGACATTGCCCTGATGGGTGCGGCGCAGAGCAGTAAACCGACCCAGCCCTGGGTGGACTACATTCACCGCCAGGCACAGGAGATTGCCGAACTGACTTCGGTGGCCGATCGCCGCGAGCAGGCCGCCGGTTCAGAAGATGCCACCTACATGATGGAACGGGTGAAATCTCACGGCGGGCAGGCCTCTTACGTGATTTTCGGTACCGAGCTGAGCGCAGGGCACCACAACGAGAAGTTTGATTTTAACGAACAGGTGATGGCGGTAGCAGTAAAAACGCTGGCATCGCTGGCACTCAACCTGCCGACCTTTGGGAGCCAAGCATGAGTAACCCGCAGCTGCTGACATTTATCAATCAGTACATTGACCAACACCAGCCACGCTTTAGCGCACTGAGTGACAGCATCTGGGATCACCCGGAGACGCGCTTTACCGAAACCTATTCCGCCAATCTGCTGGCCGACGCGCTGGAGCAGGAAGGCTTTACGCTTGAACGCGGCGTTGGCGGCATCGAAACTGCGTTTATCGCCAGCTACGGCAGCGGCCAGCCGGTGATCGCCCTGCTGGGTGAATACGACGCCCTCGCCGGGCTGAGCCAACAGGCGGGTTGTGCCACGCCGCAGCCGCTGGTGGAAAACGGCAACGGCCACGGCTGCGGCCACAATCTGCTGGGCACCGCCGCGCTGGCTGGGGCATTCGCGGTGAAGGCCTGGATGCAGCAACAGCACCTGACCGGCACCGTCCGTTTCTACGGTTGCCCCGGTGAAGAAGGCGGTTCCGGCAAAACCTTTATGGTGCGTGAAGGGCTGTTCGATGACGTCGACGCGGCCCTCACCTGGCACCCGGAAGGCTTCAGCGGCATGTTCAATACCAGCACCCTGGCCAACATACAGGCGGCGTTTCAGTTCAAGGGGATTGCCGCTCATGCCGCCAACTCACCACACCTGGGCCGCAGTGCGTTGGATGCGGTGACGCTAATGAATACCGGTGCCAATTTCCTGCGCGAGCACATCGTGCAGGAAGCGCGGCTGCATTATGCCGTCACCAATACCGGCGGCAGTTCACCCAACGTGGTACAGGCCGACGCCGAAGTGCTGTACCTGATCCGCGCGCCGCAGCTCGATCAGGCGCAGGATATTTACCAACGGGTGATCAACATCGCCAAGGGTGCGGCGCTGATGACCGATACCCAGATGACGGTGCGTTTCGACAAGGCTTGCTCCAACTACGTACCAAACCGCAGCATGGAACAGGTGATGTATCGCTATGTCTGCGACTTCGGCCTGCCGGAGTACAGTGAGGCAGAACGCAAATTCGCCGGAGAGATCCGCCAAACGCTGAATAAAGACGAGCTGCGTAATGCCAGGCTGAATGTCGCCCGCACCGGCGGCGCAGCCGGGCGCGAATGGGTACAGCAGTTGGGTGACAAGGTGTTGATGGACGAGGTCGCCCCTTATGTGGCATCGGAAGATCTGCTGTACGGCTCTACCGACGTCGGCGATGTCAGTTGGGTCGCACCGACCGCCCAGTGCTTCAGTCCGTGCTTCGCCTTCGGTACGCCGCTGCATACCTGGCAACTGGTAGCACAGGGCCGCACTTCGATCGCCCACAAAGGCATGTGCCTGGCAGGCAAGGTGATGGCGGCCACCGCCGTCGAACTGCTGAGCGACAGCGCCCTGTTGGCGGACTGCCGCCGCGAGTTCGAACGCCAGCGCGCCGAACAGCCTTATAGCTGCCCGATCCCTAAAGACATCAAGCCTTCACCGTTAAAGTAATCACCAAGCTGCAAAGGCCTGGGAAACCAGGTCAGTCATAATAATTATAATTAAATCAAATAATAAAAAATAAACACAACAGGACAAACACAGAGGGTAAGACAATGAGTGAGGTCACAACGTCAGCCGATAAAAGCCCTGGTCGCGTTTTTTACTGGGTAGAACGCATCGGGAATAAAATCCCCAATCCATTTTTGCTGTTCGTCTATTTAATCGTTGTTTTAATGCTGGCCACCGCGCTGTTCTCCTGGCTTGGCGTGGCGGTGAAAAGCCCGGCCACCGGCGAGTTGATCAAGGTGAATAACCTGATGAGCGTGGCGGGCATGCAGTGGATCTTCCCGAATATCATTCATAACTTCAGCAGTTTTGCCCCGCTGGGCGCGATTTTGGCGCTGGTGATCGGCGCCGGACTGGCTGAGAAGGTTGGGCTGCTGCAGGCGTTGATGTACAAGATGGCCTCACGCGTTAGCGCCCGCTATGCCAGCTACCTGGTGCTGTTTATCGCCTTTTTCAGTCATATTTCTTCCGACGCCGCACTGGTAGTGATGCCGCCACTGGGTGCGCTGATGTTTCTGGCGGTGGGTCGCAACCCGATAGCCGGGCTGCTGGCCGCTATCGCCGGGGTTGCCTCCGGTTTTACCGCCAACCTGCTGATCGTCACCACCGACGTACTGCTTTCCGGCATCAGTACCGAGGCCACCAAGGCAGTGGACGCCGCCGTTCACGTCAGCGTGATCGACAACTGGTACTTTATGGCCACCTCGGTGGTGGTACTGACCATCACCGGTGCGCTGTTGACCGATAAGTTTATCGAACCCCGCCTGCCAAAATGGCAGGGCAGCGCCGAGGACAAAATTGAGGCGCTGACCCCGCTGCAAAATCGTGGGCTGATGATGAGCGGTATTGCCGCGCTGGTGTTTATCGCGGTTATTGCCGCCCTGGTGGTGCCGGAGGCCGCCCCGCTGCGCGATCCAAAAACCGGCTCGGTGATCCCATCGCCATTTATTAAAGGCATTGTGCCGATCATCATCCTGTTCTTCTTCACCGTCGGCATTACCTACGGCGTGGTCACCAAACAGATCCGACGACCGGATGATATCCCCCACCACCTGATAGAACCGATGAAAAGCATGGCCGGCTTTATCGTTATGGTGTTCCCGCTGTCGCAGTTCGTGGCGTTCTTTAACTGGAGCAACATGGGCAAGTTTATGGCCATCGGCCTGACCGATATGCTGGAGGCCGCCGGCATGAGCGGCGCACCGGCATTTCTGGGCCTGATGTTCCTCTCTGCCTTCCTGTGCATGTTTATCGCCAGCGGCTCTGCCATCTGGTCGATTCTGGCGCCGATCTTTGTGCCAATGTTTATGCTGTTGGGCTTCCATCCGGCGTTCGCCCAAATGATTTTCCGCATCGCTGATTCTTCGGTGCTGCCGCTGGCGCCGATGTCACCCTTCCTGCCGTTGTTCCTCGGCTTCCTGCAGCGCTACCGCAAAGATGCCCAGCTCGGCACCTATTACGTGCTGATCCTGCCGTATCCGTTGGTGTTCTTTGCCGTGTGGATTTTGCTGTTGCTGGCGTGGTACGCACTCGGCCTGCCGATTGGCCCAGGCGTCTATCCGAAGATGGGGTAAAGGTTGCCGGCCTCTCTGCGGGGAGGCCGGAAGCATTCAACTCATCAGAAACGATAGCCAACGCCGATGTTGAAGCCATTGATAGAACGGTTTTTACCACCGGCATCCAGGCTGGAGCCTTCGTAGCCTATATCCACTGCCAGATTTTCCATCGGGTTAACCTGGAAACCGACGCCATACATAAAGGAAGTTTTCTTCTGGTTACCGCTCTCTTCACCCATATATTCGTAAGAGCCGTTTGCGTAGTTATTCCAGGATGACTTGTAATCAACCTTGTTATAATTCAGGCCCAGCAAGCCGTAGACGCTGACAAATTGGTTAACGCGGTACGCCGGCCCCACAGACAGTGAGTAGTATTTCACTTCAGCATGGTTATCAATGACGTCGCGATAGAGATTGTAAGACTCGTTCTTGTCACCGCTCATATAGGTGAATGAGCTGATAACGCTGACTGGCGAATCCCACTCGTAGCGGTACTTAATGTTCACGCCGTTGATATTCTTGAAGTCCTGCACCTTGCTCTGCGCATAACCGGCAGTGATAGTACTTTGCCCGGCCTGGGCCGCCGTGCCGAAACCCAAAGTGGAAACAACCAGAGTGGCGATGACTAACTTTTTCATAAAATCTTCCTTAATTGTAAGTGGAACAACTTTAGTGCTTAAAAATAGGTATCTATATCGCATTGACGGCATAAATGGTTCGTTGGATATAATTAAAACCAATTGATAGATAAGGTTAGAGCGTAGCAAATCCGGCATTATAATTAATCAGTAGAACCGGTAATTTGCGAGCGGCTACGCATCAATAATAATTCCTGCCACCCAACAGACCGGTTTTATAGTTGCATTCTTTGTCTTCATTACCCCACGACCTTGGTGCATGGTTACTGCTGGTCAAGCTAGCAACTCATCCCCCCCGAAAGTTATCGGGGAGGAATAGAATTAGCATCATTCATCATACTTATAATTTATTTTGAAATCACCCTCGGATGAAATACTGAAATATATATTTGTTATATTTTTATTATGTTGTTTAACAAGATTATCTCTTAAACAAATAGCTGCTTTTGTAGCTGAAACAGAAATGGGTAAGCTTGGTATGTTCAACGCAGGATAACGTTGGCCCCGATACACACGCCAACCTTGACTACTGCTCATTTGGTCGAACAGTTCAATATCAACCCCAGCTACATCCCAGGGCTCAGTACCGACAAATGCCAGCACCTCGTTAGCTATAAAGCTGTAAGCTTCTTCTATAGTCATCATTCATCTCACTGTATAAATGTGTATGTTTTAGGCACACCATCTATGATGGCCGTCACCCTAAATGCATCGGGACGAACACCTCCACCGTCCGGATATCCTACATCAATTTTCACACTAACTGCTTTCCCTGCGTTCATATCACTTCGCAAAGAGTTTTCCATTCTTTTCCAATCTTGGCGGTTAAGTGTTCGTGATTGCGGAACAATATTTATCCTGTCACCAGCGCCACCTAACGAAGAAGCGATTAAATGGCCACCATCGTCACCAGGATTACCACACTTACCCATTGCGCATTGTTGATAGGTATTCCTATCCATAGCGGTTAGAGAAAGTTTACCCTCCACAGTAGTGACTCGTCCTGTATTATCCGTAATATATTCATGGCCGTTGCTCAAACGATAGCGTGCATTCGCTTCAAGATCTCCATTGATAGCTTTGTCCCAATTTCGCTTACTGCCTGCATTAACATTTATATCAAGCAGTTTTTTCCCTGCAGACTCGGCTTTCCCAATCACCTTAGCCGCAATCTTTTCCGTGATTACTACACCACCCTTCACTAACCCAGCACCGCCAGCGGCCAAAGATGCAATATCTGTAAGTAGTTTACCGCCTTCAACCCCTGCATTGAATGATCCGCTTGCCCCAGCCTTCTGATACTCGACTGTCAGTTTGTCTATTCTGTCGATATAGGACTGTTTGATTGCATTACTGACATTGCTCAATGCCCCCTCACCATCGAATAAAGCAGCAATAGAATTCCATGTGTCAACAGGGCTCATGCCCATTTTTACAAGGCCTTCAACAGTTTCGTACAATGAAGCCGGAACCCCCGCAACCATTCCCGCAGCAAAGCTACCATCCTGGCCCGCATCTATTGCGGTCCATTTAGCCTGAGTACCCGCTTTGCATACCAACGTGCCACACTCAGCTAACTCTTTATCTTTTTGAATCAGTTGAGCATCGCTGAGGTAGTTATTCTCCACCGCATTCTTGCCGCTTTGCGCGCCTGCGACGGCATCTCCAGTCCCCTCACCTACCAGCCCGCCTGCCAGCCCTGCTGCCAAGGTTCCCAGCGCACTCAGGGTTTGCTTTTGATCTTCCGTCAGGTTTTCCGGTTTCACATCCGGATAAAGCTCGCCCGCAATATAACGCGCCATCAGCTCTCCGGTGGCTGCTCCTGCTGCCCCCGCTAGTGCACTGTTACCACTGGCCTTGGCCGCTACTGCCCCCCACACGGCATGCGCCATCGCGTTCGCGGCAACGTTGGTGCTGCCATCGGCATTGGTCGTCATGGCTTTGATAACGCCAGCCGCATAAGGGCTCAACCCTCCTGCCATTGCCTGTGCCAGGTTGTTGCCTGCCAGCCCCTGAATCGCCGCTGTGGCTGCCTGCATACCTTTTTGAACCGAGCTGCCGGTGCCCCATTCTTTTTGCGTCGCTTTGTAGCTGTCTGTCGCATGCAGCTTATCGTTGTAAGCTTTCCACTGTTCCTTCGTCGCCCCTTTGCCCGGCTCTTTTTCGCCCTTCGCTGCCAGTTCCGCCTTGCCTGCGTTGATCGAGCGGATATCCCCCTCAGTCCGGGCGATGTCCATCGCCTGATTGCCGATCTCGCCGATCAACTGCGCCTGCTGCAGGCGTTTCTGCTCTTTCTCTTTATCGAAGATCGGGCTCAGGGTTTGGTTGGCGTGCTCTACGTCGCGGCTCAGGTCACTGACGTTCTGCGTCTGTTTGTCCTGATCGCGAATGATGATGGTGCCGTCGCTCACCGCCGATTGGGTGGTTGAGCTGTCATGTCCGCTGTTGTTGGCCCCCACCAGCAGGCCGTTGGCCATGTTACCGGCGAACTGGCTACCAATGCTGCCGCCGGAACTGATGCCCACACTCTGGTGCTCTACCTCGAAATCAGCCTGATTGTGGATGTCCTTAAAGCCCAGCGTGCCGGTGTCGAGTTTGTTTTTGTCCGCCGTGGCGGTGCTGCCAATCACCGCGCCGTTAAGCTGGGTATGTTCGCCTACCGTCAGATCAAAGCCGCCCTTGCCGGCGAAGATACCGGTCTGCTCCTGCACGCTGTCGTAGTTGCTGTGCATCTTGTCTTTGCTCAGGCTGATGCTGCCGGAGCCGGTCATGGAGCCGAAGGTGAAGCTGCCACCGGCGCTGGCATTTTGCTGCTTCGAGTCGTAACGATCGCTGTCCTGCTGACTTTCCAGCAACAGGTTGCGGCCCACGTCGGCCTTCACCGATTCGCCGGTGACCTGCGCGCCGATCAGGTTGGTGTCACGTCCGCTGGTGATGTTGACCTGATTACCGGCGTTCACCGTGGTTTCGGTATGCGTGGTGCCGTTGCCCTTCTCGTTGCCTTTGCCTTTGTTGACACTGGCGGAGACGCTCAGCCCGATGCCACCGGAACCGACGCCGATACCCACGCCCAGCGTACCGCCCTGGCTTTCGTTCTTGCCGTCCAGATACTGGGTGTTGGCGGCAGAAAGCAGGTTCACGTCACGGTTGGCATTCAGGGTGACGTCTTTACCCGCCTGCAGTTGGCTGCCCTGCACGGTGATGTCACCATCCTGGCCCTTCACGCCATTGCCACTGGCGGTGATGCTCAGGTTGTTGCCCGCCGTCAGGCTGCTGCCCTGGGCGGTGCTCTGCCCGCTGTTCTGGGTCGAGGTGGAGGACTGGGTACCGTAGGAAATGCTGATCCCCACCATGTTGTTGTTGGCGGGATCGGCACCCTGCGCCTCGGCCAAGCGCGCCGCCTGAACGGCCTGCACGCCACTTAGCGCCGCTTTGGTGCCCTGCAACGCCGCCAGACGGCTGTCGTCGGTAGATTTTGCCTGCTGTGAGGTTTCCACCGCGGTGTTCAACGCGCTGCCGACCGTGCCGGAAAGCGCCAGCGTCAGCCCGGATTTTTTCTGTTCAACCTTGTGGGTCTGGCTGTTCTGGTCCTGCGCCTGCGTCACCGACACATTCTTGCCACTCAACGCCATATCTTTGCCGGCCACCAGTTCAGAACCGGTCACCGCCAGGTTGTTACCGGCCCCCAGCGTCAGGTTGCCATTCACGCTACCGAGGGTGCTGCCCTGATTGGTCAGGCCCTGTGCGGTATCGGTGGTTTTCAGGCTTTCGGTACCGTAGCTGATGCCGATGCCACCGCTGCTCATCAGGCCGGATTTTTTCTCCTGTTTGAGGTGCAATTCGCGGTTGCTCTCGGTCGCGCCAGTCACGGTCAGATCGTTACCCGCCAACAGTTTTACATCCTGAGTGCCGGCCACGCTGCTGCCCTGCACGCGCAGATCGTTACCTGCCAGCACGTTGATGCTGTCACCGCTCAGGGTGCTGCCCTGGGCAGTCTGGCGATCGAAGCTGTCGCGGGTGGTAGTGGTGGTTTTCGACATCAGGCCGTTGCCGCCGGTCACCTTATGACGTTCGTCCAGATCGCGAGTGTTCTCACCGCTGAGGATGTTGATATCATGACCGGCATTCAGGTTAAGTGCCTCACCGGCGGAAACCGTTGCCGCACGGGCATTGAGATCGTTGCCCGCGTTGAGGGTCACGGCCCCCTTGCCGACCACTTCGCTGCCCACTTGCTGGCTGTTGCCCTGTTTCAGGCTGTTATCACCGTTCCAAATCAGGTTGTCGCGGCTGGCGGTGGTCACCGTATTCAGGTTGAGATCGCGCCCGGCATTCAGCACCGTCTGACCGTTCTCACCGCTGTTAACCACCTGCGCCGCATCCAGTTTGATGTCGCGACCGGCCTGCAGCATCAGCTTGCCGTCGGCGCCTTGCACATACATGCCCGCCACGCTGTCGATGTTGGTGCGCTCGAAACTGTTGGCGCCGTTAACGCTCTGCGCCGTACGGGTGGTGCTGATGGCGTTAATGTCACGCCCGGCGCTGGCCAACAGCGAGTTGTTGCCCTGGATCACGCCGCCAATATTGTTGATGTCGGTACGGGCAATCAGGCCTACATCGGCCCCCTGAATATTGCCCGCCACGTTGGTGATGTTGGCCGCGCTCAGTTTCACCACTTCGCGACCGGCGATATGGCCACTGTTAAACAGGCCTTCCCCCAGATTGAGGTTGACGTTGCGCCCGGCAATCAAGGCGCCGGAACCGTCCAGATCGCCCGGTTGCATGCGGGCATACACCTGCGGCACCAGCACGTTTTGCTGGCTGCCGTCCGGCAGCGTGACCTTGGCATTCACCAGCCAGACGATGTCTTTGGTCAACAGCCCCATCTGCTCTGGCGTCAGCGCCACACCGACCTTCAGGTTATATTGCTGGCTAAAGGTCAGCCCCTGATCCATCAGGGCCTTGAACTGTTCTTCGTCATTGTTGTAACCGTCCAGATAACGCTGGCCGGTCAGATTGATCACCTGTTCGCGGATCAGCCGCTGCTCGTAGTAACCATCGCCCAGACGCTTCAACACGTTGTCCTGGTTATTGGTGGCCTTGGCAATCATATAGTCCGAGCCCAGCCAGGATTTTTGGTTGGTGAAGCGTGGATCGGTTTCCACCAAATACTGCCCACCCGGTGCCGGATTGGTTTTGAACAGGCTGTTGTCCGGCAAGCGAGTGTCCGGCCCGACAATGCGTACCACGCTGTCTACCGCGTCGCCCTGCTGACTGTTTACCTTGTTGGCGACTTCAAACTGCTGGCCCGGTTGCAAGGCCACAGCCTGGATCACCGGTATCGCACCGCTGCCGATGCTCTGCATCCCGGCGGAGATATCACTGCCGGTCACCACCGCATTCACCCCACCGGCCGCGCCGATGGTAGCATCGGTACCCTGTGGCGTCAGTGGCGTAATGGCGATCGGGTTACCTGCAACCTGCCCGTGGTCGATCAGCTGGCTCGGTTTCAGCGCAATGGTCTGAATGGTGGTCGGCGGCGTATAGGCCGTGGCGTTATGTCCCTGCTTGTCCTTGCCTTTCTTCTTGATGCGGTAGTAATTGGTCACTTCCCCGGCGTCGGTAGTCAAGCGCTGGCCCGCCACCGCCACGTTATCCACGCTGCCGGCATTAATCGCCAGCGTACCGCCCGCGACCACCTGGCTCTTGTCATTGAGCAGATGACCGGCGTTGATCGCCATATCGCCACCGGCGATTATCTTGGCCGGATCGCTTTCCTTGATCTGAGTTTCCTGCACCGTACGGTTAAAATCGAACTGGTTGTAGTTGTCTTTACGGCCGTCCGGCGTGTTGAGGTAGTTCACCTCATCATGGGTGATGCGGATCTCGTCCGGCTGATAACGCTTGTCGGAGCCGCTCAGTTGGTATTCGGTCAGCTTGTCGCTGGATACCGTCACCAGCTCGGTGCTGAAGTGGTCATTGACGTTATTGATCTGCCCGGCGGACAGCGCCATGTTACCGGCAGACTCAATGGTCGAGCTGTGGTTGTTGAGGGTGCCCGCCTGTCCGCTGGCAAGATAGTTGGCATCAAGCTGACCGCCAATCGCCATATCGCCACCGCTGTAGATCAACCCGTGCCCGTAGTTGTTCAGCGTTTGGGTGCCAATATCCACCCGTTCGCGCCCGGCCAGCGTGGCGGCGGTGCCGTTCTCCGCCAGGTTGTTGAAGGTCAGGGTCTGCACGCCGATGGCGTCACCATAAATACGGCCGGTTCCAATGTTGGTCAGCGTGTTGGCCGTCAGCAGGGTGTGCTTGCCGTCAATCAGGCCGTAGTTGGTCAGGGTGCCGTTCACCGTCAGCCAGTCCTGCCCGGCATTGATCTCACCGCTGGCACTGTTGAACAGGTTGTTGGCGTGCAGATCAAGCTTGGAACCCGCCAGCAGTTTACCACTGTTGGTAACATCACCCGGCGTGGTGAAGTTGAAATTGCCATTGGCGATCATCTCGCCGCTGTTATTGATACCCTGTGCGCTGACCAGATTAATGTCGCCCAGCGACAGCAACTGCCCGTCGCCGCCGATCGCTGTGGCATTGATGTCCAGCAGCTTGCCCGCCTTGAGGGTACCGGCGGTATTCAACAGGTTTAGCGCTGCGCCCTGCAGCTGCAGATTTCCACTGGCCGCCAGTTGGCCGCCGCTGTTATCCAGCAGGCCGGCGTTGGTGAGGGTCAACTGTTGGTTAGCCAGAATGTTGCCACCACGGTTGCTCAGCGTGCCGGTGTTCAGCACCACAGACTGGCCTTCCAGCCCTTTATTTTCCGCCTGAGTAGTGTCGTTGGTGAACTGCAGAGCGTTGAGCGTGACGCTGGCACCGCTGCGGATCAACCCCAGGGTGTTATCGATAATTCCCTGAGCACTGTCCAGCAGCAGGTTGCCAACCGCCTGAATTTGTCCATTGCGGTTATCCAGACCGGCGCTGGTGAGCGTCATCGCCTTCTCGCCGATAATCCGTCCGCCGTTGCTGTTGTCCAGTTTCAGCGCCGCCAGGGTGAAATCGCCTTTGGCTCCCAGCGTGCCGCCCTGGTTATTGAGGTCGCCACTGCTGAGTTGCAGCTGGCCCAGGCTGTGCAAGGTGCCGTTCTGGTTATCCAGCAATTGGCCATGGGTGTCGATCTGCATATCCGCGCCCGACTGCACCAGCCCGCCCTGATTACTCAGGCTGCCGGTGGTGTTGAGCTCCAATGCTTGCTGCGCCACCAGTTTGCCACCGCCGTTCAACAGCGCTTCGGCGTCAAGCTTGAGATTTTTACCGGCAATTACCACGCCCTGGCCGTTGTCGAACACGCCGGTGGTGAGGTTCATGGCACCCTGGCTGGTAATACCGCCTTTGTCGCCACTGTGGTTATTGGTCAGTCGATCGACCGCCAGTTCCAGCCGATCACCGCTCTGGATCAGACCGCCGTCGTTGTTATTCAGGCTGTTACCGTGCAACTCCAGCACCGTCTGGGCCGCCAGTTGGCCGCCCTGATTTTCCAGCAAACCGAAGTTGATCTTCGCCGCATCGGCGCTGACCAAGGTACCCTGGTTATTCACCAGATGGTCGCTATCCAGCTGCAGTTTTTTACCTGCGCCAATCACCCCAAGATTGCTGTTATCCAGCAGGTCTTTGGCATTCAGCACCATATCCTGACCGGATTTAATTGCTCCGCCCTGGTTGTTGAGGGTGTTGACCGCAGCCGATAAGTGCTTCTCGGAAGCCAACGTCCCCTGGCGGTTATCCAGTTGGGCGCCGTGCAATTGCAGATCGCCCGAGCTGGCGATAAAACCGCTCTGGTTATCCACCGCTCCGCTGTCGATCGTCAATTTACCCAGGCTGCTGATGCCGCCATTCTTGCCGCTGTCGCGGTTGGTTAAGGCCTGCCCCTGGGTATTGAGAGTCGCATCGCCGCCCGCCTGCAACAGACCGCCGTCATTGGTCAGCGCCAGGCTGTTGATGTTCAACTGCTGCTTGCCAACCAACGTGCCTTTGCTGTTATCCAGACGGCCGGTGAACAGATCGGTCGTGCCGCCGCCTACCAGCATGCCCTGAGTGTTGTCCAGCGCGCCGCTGTGGATCGTCAGCGTCCCCTGGCTGAGGATGCCGCCGGTTTCACCGCTCTGGCGGTTACTCAAGGCTGCGCCCTGGGTATCCATGCTCATGTTGCCGGCGGATTGCAGCAGGCCGCCGTCATTGGTCAGCGCTCCGCTGTTCAAGCGCAGATCGCCAGTGGCGGCAATAGTGCCAAGCTGGTTGTTCAGTGCGCCCTTGCCGAGTGCCAGAGCAAGCTCGCCGCCCACCACCTGCCCAGCCTGATTTTCCAGCCCGGCACCGCTCAGTTGCAGGCCCTGTTTAGCTTCGATACGACCGCTGCCGTTGTCCAATGCCTGTTGGGCCGCAACCTCTGCACTGCCTGTGGCAGCGGAAACCAGCCCCTTGCGGTTATCCAGTTTATCCGCCTGCAGCCGGGTATGCTGGCTGGCCGCTAACTGCCCCTGGCGGTTATCGATTGCCCCGCTGACCTGTGCCTTCAGGCTCCCGTCCTGCGCGGCAATCACTTTGCCATTCTGGTTGTTCAACTGTGCCGCGTTTAGCGTCACGTTGCCGTTGGCGGCCAGTTGGCCCCCCTGATTATCAATACCTCGGCGAGTGTTGAGACGCATTTCACCGTTGCCGCTCTGCACCAGTTGGCCATTGCGGTTAGACAGGCTGTCAGCATCCAACGTGATCTGCTGCGCCGACGTGGTCCCGCTATCCAGTACGTAGTCGCCACCCAGCATACTGAGCTGGCCGTTGGACAGCAGCTTGCCGCCATCGCCCTGCAGCCGAGCGGTATTCACCGTCAGCGCGCCTTTACCGGCATGCACGATTTCCCCGCTCTGGTTGTCGATACTCCCGGCATTCAGCGTCAGGCCATTGCCGTTGCTGGCGATACGGCCACCGGCGTTGTCCAACTTAGCCTGCGGGCTCAGCGTCAAATCATCGCCGCCAAGCTGGGTGATTTCGCCCTTACGGTTCGATAACTCATGCGCATTCAGCGCCAGTTTATTCGCCGCCAGCTTACCGCCGTCGTTGTTCAACCGCTTGCCGCTGGCGGTCAGTTGTTGCGTTGCTTCAACCTGCGCATTGGCCGTGGTCAAGTCGCCCTGTCCGGCGTCCAGCGTGACATTAGTGGCCGCCGTCCGGCTGCCGCTGAAATCCGCGCCCTGCCCATTAGCACGCAGATCGCCCGCCGCCAGGTTCTGGCCTTGTGCTGTAAGCTTACCGCTGGTGGTCAGTGCCAGTTCGCCACTGCCGCCCAGCTTGCCATCCTGCTGTACACCGGCCGCCAGCGTACTGCCTTTGCTGCTGCTCAGGCTGGCTGCCTGTACGCGTACATGGTTACGCGCAGCGATAGAGCCGCTGTTTTGCACCTCTCCGTCGCTGTTAACCCCGGCATTGCCCGCCGCAAACACCGAACCGCTGTTGCTGACACCGCCCTTCGAGGCCAGTTGCGTATCGCCGCCGCTGCTGATTTTGCCGCTGTTTTCAATCCGGCCGTCGGCAGTCACTACCACACTGCCGGCCTGCGCACCGATATTACCGGCGTTACGCACCCCGACGCCGGTTTCGGTACCGATCATACGGATCTTACCGGCATACATGCCGCCCAGCTTCGCCACGTCCACCGCCAGTTGCGGGCGGGTAGCAGGATCGTCACTCTGCTTGTCGATCTGCTGATGCGCCACATCCACCTTGTTGCGACCGGTGGTTACTTTGAGATCGTTAGCCCAAAGACCGGCATTGATCTTCGTCGATCGGGCGATGATCTCGGTGTAATCCTGGCGCGAACTGTCCATACCGGCACCTTCAACCACCACTTCGCCGCGTTCGACGTTAAAACCGGTCAGGTTACCGTTGTTCATCTGCGCCTGACCGGTGGTCAGGGTGGCGCGGTTGGCATTGATAAAGCCGCAGCCGTTACAGGTAATACCGGACGGGTTGGCGATCACCACCTGCGCCCGCTGACCGGCCACTTCGATGTAACCGTTCAGGCGGCTGGGATCGCGGGAGTTAACCTCATTGAGGATCACCTTGGCTTCGCCCTTCGCCAGCCATGGGTTGCCATCGACCCAGCCGCCCTGTTGGGTTTGGGTCATTTTGTGGGAGTTGTTGAGGATCGCGCCCTGCTTGTCGACGTCAAACTGGCTGTAGGTATTGCGGGACACCCCACCGGCGCTTGGCGTTTGAATATTGACCTGTGGCGTACCGTTGGCGCTGTTAACAATGGTTGGCTGCTGGCCACCCGGCGCATTGCCGTCGGCAATAATCGCCGCCTGCACCGGCTGTATGGCACCCAGCGCGATCAGCAAGCTAAAGCTGACAGCGCTGATCTTACCGATACATTGGCTCAGCGTCTGGCCCAAACCCGGCGAGCGGGCAGATCCGGCACGGCCGGAGCGGGCGATATCCGCCACCACCATCAGCATGCCACGCGCTTTGTTGAAAACGATACGATACAGGTTCTTGTTCATGGCAATGTCCTTATTGAATTTCTGACGGCTCGACCGCTAACGGGTGGCTTTCCCACCATTGCTGCGCTTGCTGATGGCTGACCTGCGTACCTTTAAAGTTCACCACGCGTTTTCCGCGTTGATCCCCCCGGTGATACAGCGCCCGTACGCACAGGTGTGGGAAGATCTCCCCGGCGATCAGATTGCGCATTTCCCGCGTATGGCCAAATGGCGCGATCCAGTCGCAAAACCACAGACGATCGCCACTGTTCCAGTCACTTTCCTGCATGTTCACCGCCGGCTGCGTCAGGTAGCGTGCCTCTGCCTCCTGGCTCATCCAGGCCCAGCTGAGGAAGAACACCGGCTGATTTTGCTGCGACACCAGCACATATTGCTGGCGCTTGATAATCGGTAACAGCAGCGTTGGCAAGGTGTGCAACGGCGCATCGCGGTGCATCGGCGAATGCATCCACAGCCAGACCGCTGCGCCAAAGGCTTCCGCCTCACTGTCGTCACCGCCGAGGATCAGCGGCGCTCTGATATCGTATTCGCCTGCTCGCATTGTCATGCCCTCAGTAGTTCCAGCTCAGGTTAAAGCCCAGGGTGACCGGGCTGGTGCTGAAACCGTCCGGTTTGGAGAACGGCACGCCGGCGAACAGGTCGTAACCCACCTTAAAGGCATAACCCCGCAGACCGACTACGCCACCGGCCAGGTGTTGCCCCGCCAGATAATCAGAACCATAACCGCCCACTTCGCCGTAGTCCGCACCGAGGTACAGCTCTTGCCCCTGCAACGGTGTGCGCCAGGCCAGGTCGTTACGTACAAACCAGCCGTGGTTAGCATTCAGGGTGCGCTCACCGTCAAAGCCGCGCACCGTCCAGCGGTTGCCGATAGCAAACTGATCCTGCGGCGTCAGCGGGGTATCGCTGATCTGTCGTTGGTATTGCACGTTGTATCTGAAGTTCTGGCTAAACAGGCTGAACGGCACGTCGAGCTGGGCGTTGAGCTGCACAATTTTGCTGAGCGCCGTGGCTTCGCCAAAGGTTTCTTCCGGGGCCGGCAATGCGCCGAACCAGCGGGTGCCGCGCTGATAGCTGACACCGGCGTCCAGCGTGGCCTGTTGAATATAGTGGCGGTGCTGTAACCCCAGCCGCCAGCCGGAGGTGCGCCGACGCTGCACTTCCACTTCGGTATCGTTGATGTAGTTGCTGGATTCGCGCGCCAGCACGTCATAGGTCAGCGTGGTTTTCTGGCTGCCGTTACGGTGCAGCACCCGACTGAGCTGGAAATCCAGGTTTTTGCTCTTGCCGCTGTAGCGGTAATCCTGATTCTGCCCGGCAATGGTCTGGTGGTAGTCGTAGCTGTTGGCCGTCACCCCGGCCATCCAATAGCCGAACGGCACTGAATAATGACCGGTGATATTTTTGGTCCCCCGACCGCCCTGGTTTTGCAGGTCGCTGGAGCCGGAGATATAGAACAGGTCACTGAGCGAGAACGGGTTATCCAGTGACAGCGTCAGGCCGCCCTGATAACGCCCGGTGCTCTTGGTACCGGAATCATCCAGTGAGGCACCAACGCGCCACATGCGTTCCTGCTTCCAGCTCAGGGCAATATCGCTTTCGCCCGGCTGTTCGCCGGGGATGATTTCCATATTGGCCTGCACCGTCGGCAGGCGCTGCAGGTTTTCCAGCCCCTGTTCGATATCGCGCAGATCTAGCAAATTTCCCGCATGGGCCGGGAAGCTGCTGTAGGGCTGAATATAGTGGCCGCTGTCCGGCGTCAACTTCACCTGCCGCACATAGCCCGGTACCACCACCAACCGCAGCTTGCCGCTTTTCAGATCCTGAGTCGGTGCCAGCACGCGGGTAGTGATATAGCCGTGATCCACCAGCCGGTTTTGCAGGGTGCTCATCAGCAGGTTGATACCCTGCCCACCCAAGCAACGTCCCTGCGCCTGATTGGCGATACGCTGCAGCGGCAGCCAGTGGGGCAAATTATCCTGACCGCTTAATAGCACCTGATCGATAGGGAAACAGGGTTTTTCCTGCGGGAAAGCAATGCGGCCAAAACTGGACGAAGGCGGAGACAGGCGAACATCCGGCGTTGGTGGCGTCAGTTGCTGTTCCAGTGCCTTTTGCCGCTGCTGCTGTATGATCAACTGTTCGTTGTTTGGGGTTGCCGCCAGCAGCGGTTGGCTGAATATAAACAGCGGCAAGACAACGGAGCTAAATGGAATACAGCCCTTGCGCACGGCAAGGCCGAGCGAAGAGTAAGCGGAGTGGCGCATTACTTTTTCCCTGTCGAAAGACAAATAAAAGATAAGAATTGTAAACAAACGCGAACATTATGCGCACGAATAGCACACAATCAACTTAATTTTGGCCAACAATGGGCGCTGGATAACAAAAACCCGGACAAGAACACTCTGCCACGCTAATATCCACACCCGAAAATAACACAATAAAAAACACATAAGACAATGTATTTAAAAGATAAAATTAAATAACCTATTTAAATTAAATTGAGGGAAATGAATAATTGCATCTCAACAATGCAATTATTCATCACAAAGAAATCATCCTGAAATACCCCCATTCAATTAGGAAACATCCTATTTAAACCCTGTTACTTTACTTATTTCACACCTAAGTTAGCGATATTACTCATTAATTTTCATCTGGTTTTTTATTATATTTGTCAATGTGTTACTTATTCCAAGTTGCTATAACTTATTGCCCTGCGTCACCGATTCCCACCCCTCCCAGGCGAACCGTGCCAGCCCGTCTCTGATTCTTTCATTGCATTGCTAAACCGGTTCTTCTATTTTAGCTCGTCATCAGAGTCCGCTGAAAACAGGATTGAACATGGCTAATCGAGTATGGGTATTGGGTGACGCAGTCGTCGATCTGGTTCCTGAAAATTCAAACAGTTACCTTAAGTGCCCCGGTGGTGCGCCCGCCAATGTAGCGGTAGGCATCGCTCGTCTGGGTGGCGACAGCGCCTTTATCGGTCGGGTAGGCAAGGACAGCTTCGGGGCCTTCCTGCAGCGGGTATTGAGAGAAGAACGAGTAGACATCGACCACCTGTCTCAGGACCCCGACTACCACACCTCCACCGTGGTAGTGGACCTCGATCTGATGGGGGAACGCTCTTTTACCTTCATGGTGAACCCGAGTGCCGATCTGTTTCTGCAACCTGAGGATCTGCCTGATTTCAAAGCGGATGAGTGGCTGCACGTCTGCTCTATCGCCCTGTCACAGGAACCGAGCCGCAGCACCACCTTCACCGCAATGGAGAACATCAAAGCGGCCGGTGGCTGGGTCAGCTTTGACCCCAACATTCGGGAAGACGTCTGGCGCCAGCCGGAAGCGCTGCGCCCCTGCCTGCAAAAAGCGCTGCTGCTGGCGGACGTGGTGAAAATTTCGCTGGAAGAACTGAGTTTTATCAGCAATATCGGTGAGTTAGAGAGCGGCATCGACTGGATGATGCAGCGCTACCCGCTGCGTTTGTTACTGGTGACATTAGGCGGCGACGGCGTCTGCGTACATGACGGCAAGCAGATCCGTCATTTCCGCGCCCCTTCAATCACCCCGGTCGATACCACCGGGGCGGGCGACGCCTTTGTCGCCGGTTTGTTGGCCGCGCTGGCTCATCTCGGCGCTTTGCCGCAGGAAGCTCAATGGCCTGCGGTGATCGCCCAAGCCCAGGCCTGCGGTGCGCTGGCCACCACCGCCAAAGGCGCGATGACCGCCCTGCCGCATGCCGACGAGTTGCAGGACTTCCTGCAGCGCTAACCGGATATAACTATGCAAGCCGTTAACAAAGCCCGTTATTAGGGAGAGCGTGCCGAAGGGGTCGTAGCAGCTTTAGCTGCCGACCAATTTGCCGGGAGCAAATTGGAACGACTTCCAGTCGGCCCGTAGGGTGGGACACACGGACGTGTCCCATAATGGCCCCTCGGTGCGCTAGGCCCGGGTATCTCAGGATAAAAGCAGCCTTGTTAGCGAACTTTACGAAGACAGTCTCATCCCTGGCATCTCCAGTCGGTATTTTGCGGGCTCGATCACAATAGCTGAATCGGGTTAGCAAACTTGATTGCCAGCCACCGTTCAACTCACTATCTTTCATCCTGAAAAACCGGTTTAGCAATTTAGCAAAAAATAATAACAACCTTCCCGGATGATAGAAAATCATGAAAAAACTTAGCTATCTGGCCATCACTACAGGGCTCCTTATCTCCACCTCTGCGGCGGCGTCAGGCGCCAATACCAGTATCGAAGCGCGTCTGAATGCACTGGAACAACGACTGCAACAGGCCGAACAACGTGCGACTCAGGCTGAGACTCGTGCCACGGTGGCGGAACGCCGGGCACAACAGCTAGAACAGCGCACTGCCAACACCGAGCGACAAACCGTACAGGTGGCCCAGCGCACCGCGACGCTGGAAACCCACGCCGCACCGGCCGGCAAACTGCAACTCACCGGCTTAACCGACCTGAAACTGTACGGCGACGTCGAGTTCAACCTGGACGGCGCCAGCCGCAGCGGCCAGCTCACCTCGCTGAAAAGCAGCGACAACAAGGACTGGAAGCCCGGTAACAAAGAGCGCTGGGATATCAACGGCCGTATTCTGGTCGGTGTGGACGGCTACCGACGCAATCCGGACGGCAATTTCTCCGGCTTCAGCGTGCAACCGCTGGCCGACATGACCGGAAAAATGAACCTCGACGATGCCGCCTTCTTCTTCGGTAACGAAAAGAACTGGCAGACCAAGATTGGCCGGTTTGAAGCCTACGACATGTTCCCGCTCAATCAGGACACCTTCATCCAGTATTCCGGCAATACCGCCAACGATCTGTATGCCGATGGCTTCGGCTATATCTACATGATGAAAGAAGGCCGTGGTCGTAGCAGCAGCGGCGGCAACCTGATGCTGAGCAAGTACGCCGGTGACTTCTACTTCGAGCTGAATACGCTGGTGGAAGACGGCACCTCACTGTTCCAGGATGAGGCCTACCACGGCAACAGCCTGGATAATAAGAAAAATGTCGCCTACCTGCGGCCGGTGATCGCCTGGAAAAAAGACCAGCTCAGCGCGGCGGTCGCGATGGAAAGCAACGTGGTCAACAATGCCTACGGCTATCACGACAGCCAGGGGCAATTTGTCGACCAGTCCAAACGTAACGGCTACGGCATGACCCTCAGTTGGAACAACACCGCCGCCAATCCGGACAACGGCGTGGTCGCCAACCTGAGCACCGCCTACCTGGACGCCTCGGGTGAGCAGGACTTTACCGCCGGAATCAACGTCCTGTGGCGCCGCTTTGAAGTGGGTTATATCTACGCCCACAACAATATCAAAGAGTTCAACACCGCCGGGATGAGCGCCGACATCAGCAACCCGCTCAGCGAACCGGGCAAATATGATATTCACACCATTCATACTTCGTACCAAATACCAAACATCATGAATATGAAGAACTTCAATCTGTATCTTGGTGCCTACGTCTCAATGCTGGAGGCCAACGCCGAGAACAAAATAGCCAACGCCAGCGACGATCAGCGCTACGGCGTGCGCGCACGGTTCAAGTACTTCTTCTGACATCGATGAGCTGATTTCCGCCGCGAAACACTGCGGCGGCATTTTTATTTATTAAGGGAGTGAACATGGACATTACCGCAACCGCTAACGCGCTGTTGCCGCTGCTCGGCGGCAAAGAAAATATTGCCAGCGCCGCCCACTGTGCCACGCGCCTGCGCCTGGTGCTGCTGGATGACAGCAAGGTCGACAAGGTGGCGATCGGCAAGCTGGAAGGCGTGAAAGGCTGCTTCAGCAATGCCGGGCAAATCCAGGTGATTTTCGGCACCGGGCTGGTCAACAAGGTGCACGCAGAATTTATCAAGGCGGCCGGCGTCAACGAATCCAGCAAGTCCGAGGCCGCCGACATCGCGGCGAAGAAACTCAACCCGCTGCAACGCATTGCCCGTCTGCTGTCGAACATCTTTGTGCCGATCATCCCGGCTATCGTCGCCTCCGGCCTGTTGATGGGCCTGCTCGGCATGGTAAAAACCTACGGCTGGGCCGATGCCAACAGCGCCGTGTTTGTGATGCTGGATATGTTCAGCTCGGCGGCATTCATTATTTTACCGATCCTGATCGGCTTCACCGCCGCACGTGAATTCGGCGGTAACCCCTATCTGGGCGCCACGCTCGGCGGCATCCTGACCCACCCGGCGCTGACCAATGCCTGGGGCGTCGCCAGCGGTTTCCACACCATGGACTTCTTCGGGCTGGAGGTCGCCATGATCGGCTATCAGGGCACGGTGTTCCCGGTGCTGCTGACGGTGTGGTTTATGAGCGTGCTGGAAAAACAGCTGCGCAAAGTGATCCCCAACTCACTGGATCTGATCCTGACCCCCTTCCTGACGGTAGTGATCTCCGGCTTCGTCGCTATGCTGTTTATCGGCCCGGCCGGCCGGGCGCTGGGTGACGGTATCTCACTGGTGCTCAGCACGCTGATCGCCCACGCCGGTTGGTTTGCCGGTTTGCTGTTCGGCGGGCTGTATTCCGTCATCGTCATCACCGGTATCCACCACAGCTTCCACGCCGTCGAGGCCGGGCTGCTCGGCAACCCGAATATCGGCGTTAACTTCCTGCTGCCGATCTGGTCGATGGCCAATATCGCTCAGGGCGGTGCCTGTCTGGCGGTGTATTTCAAAACCCGCGACGCCAAGATCAAAGCCATTGCGGTACCTTCGGCCTTTTCCGCCATGCTCGGCATTACCGAAGCGGCGTTGTTCGGCATCAACCTGCGCTTTGTGAAACCCTTCCTGGCGGCATTGGTGGGCGGCGCGCTCGGAGGAGCCTGGGTGGTGGCCAATCATGTTGGCATGAATGCGGTCGGGCTGACGGCTATCCCAGGGATGGCGATCGTGCAGGCCAGCTCGCTGGTCAGCTATATCATTGGTCTGGTGATCGCCTTTGGCAGCGCCTTTATTCTCTCGTTGCTGCTGAAATACAAAACGGACAGCGAATAATGGAAGAACTGCAATTAATGAAACAGGCCGTTCAGGCGTTGATGAGCGGCATGCCACAGGCGCTGCGCGATCCGCACCGACCGGCATGGCACCTGGCGCCCAGCGTCGGGTTGCTCAACGATCCCAATGGCTTTATTCAGCATAACGGCGTCTATCACCTGTTCTATCAGTGGAACCCGCTGGGTTGCGATCATCGCAACAAATGTTGGGGCCACTGGCAGTCGACGGATCTGGTCAACTGGCAGCATCAGCCGGTAGCCCTGGTACCGGGTGCCTGCTACGACAGCCACGGCTGTTACTCCGGCTCGGCGGTGGTGGCGGACGGCAAAATCATGCTGGCGTATACCGGCAACGTTAAATACCCCGACGGCTCGCGCACCGCCTACCAGTGTCTGGCGCAAGAAAATGCGCAAGGCGGCTATGACAAGCTCGGTCCGGTATTGCCACTGCCACCGGGCTATAGCGGCCACGTGCGCGATCCCAAAGTCTGGCATCATCAGGACCAATGGTACATGGTGCTCGGCGCTCGTGACCTGCAAGACTGCGGCAAAGTGCTGCTGCTGCGATCCGCCGATCTGCGCAACTGGCAGTTGCTTGGGGAGATTGCCGGTTCACAGCTGAACGGCATCGGTGATTTCGGCTATATGTGGGAGTGCCCGGACCTGTGTACGCTGGACGACGCCGAAGTGCTGATCTGCTGTCCACAAGGGCTGGCAGCGCAGGCCGAGCGTTATCTCAACGTTTATCAGGCGGGCTATCTGACCGGCAAGCTGGATTATCAGCAGGCCAGGTTCGAACATGGGGCCTTCCACGAGCTGGATCTCGGGTTCGAATTCTATGCGCCGCAAACCACCCTGGCCGAAGACGGTCGCCGGCTGCTGGTCGGCTGGATGGGCGTGCCGGAGCAAGACGAGGACTGTCACCCGACGTTGCAATACGGCTGGATCCACACCCTGACCTGCCCGCGCGAATTGTCGCTGCATAACGGCAAGCTTTACCAACAACCGGCGCGCGAACTGCAACGGCTGCGGGATGAAGGCCGCCAATGGCAGGACATCGCCAACAACGCCCCCGCCTGGCCGATTGACAGCGCGGAGCTGCTGCTGACCCCCACGGGGGCATTCAGGGCTGACTTTGGCGGGGCAATGACGCTGGCCTGGGACGGTAATTTGTTGCGGCTGACGCGTAATAACCTGCGTAGCGGGCAACCGGAGCACCGCTACTGGCGTGGTACCCTCAACCAGCTGCAACTGTTGTTTGACCGCTCCAGCGTGGAGATTTTTATCAACCACGGCGAAGCGGTGATGAGCGCGCGCTACTTCCCTGGCCCGCAACCGCTGCTGCACCTGAGTGGTGAAGCCCCACTGGCGCTCCAGCACTGGTCGCTGACGCCATGCATGCTAGAATGACGCATCCTTCGATGAATTCAGATGCCGTCAGTGAAAAAAAATAAACGCATAACCATCAGTGATATTGCCGCACTGGCTGGCGTGTCGAAATCGACCGCCAGCCTGGTGCTTAACGGCCGCAGCAAGGAATACCGGGTATCCGACGACACCCGCGATCGTATCCTGGCACTGGCCGGCGAGCACCACTACCAGCCCAGCTTCCACGCCCGTTCACTGCGTTCTTCTCGCAGTCATACCCTGGGGCTGGTGGTGCCGGAAATGACCAACTACGGTTTTGCGGTAATTTCACGCGAGCTGGAAACCCTGTGCCGCGAGGCCGGTTTGCAGTTATTGATCGCCTGTACCGATGAAAACCCGGCGCAGGAAATGATGGCGGTAAACAGCCTGGTGCAGCGCCAGGTCGATGGCCTGATTGTCGCCTCCAGCCAGCTCAACGATGCGGAATACCAAAAGATTAATGCCAGCCTGCCGGTAGTGCAGATGGACCGGCTGATCATCGGCTCCGATCTGCCGCTGGTGATCACCGACTCGCTGACCTCAACCGCCACACTGGTGGAAAACGTCGCACGCCAGCATCCCGACGAATTCTATTTCCTTGGTGGGCAGCCTCGTATCTCACCGACGCGCGATCGGCTGGCCGGTTTCCAGCTCGGTCTTGAACGCGCCGGGGTGGTCTGTAAACCGGAATGGATCATCAACGGTAATTATCACCCCAGTTCCGGCTACGAGATGTTCGCCCAACTCTGTGCACAGCTGGGCCGACCGCCCAAGGCGCTGTTTACCGCCGCCTGCGGCCTGCTGGAAGGGGTACTGCGCTACCTGAATCAACACCAGTTGATGGAAAGCGACCTGCATCTGTGCAGCTTTGACGATCACTACCTGTTCGACGGCCTGACGTTAAAAATCGACACCGTGGCGCAGGACTGCCGCGCCCTGGCCCAACACAGTTTCGACATGGTCAGCGCGCTGATTGACGAGCGACCATTAGAGCAGAACGCGCTATACCTGCCGGGCAGCATCCACTGGCGTCACGCCGGTTCGAAGGCGTTGCTCGGTCAGCCTTAAGCTTTTCTTTTTCCCGGTTAAGGAGCTCAGCATGAGCCGTGAGATTAATAAAGATACCCAGCTGTGCATGTCGCTGGCCGGCCGCCCAGGTAACTTTGGCACCCGTTTCCACAATTATCTGTACCAGGAACTGGATCTGAACTTTATCTACAAGGCCTTCACCACCCAGGACATTCAGGCGGCGGTGGGCGGCGTGCGTGCGCTGGGCATTCGTGGCTGCGCGGTATCGATGCCGTTCAAAGAGAGCTGTATTCCTTTCCTCGACGAGTTGGATGCTTCCGCCACGGCAATTGAGTCGGTCAATACTATCGTCAATGATGAAGGTTTCCTGCGGGCATATAACACCGATTATATCGCCATCGCCAAACTGCTGGCGCAGCATCAGATCCCGGTGGAAACCTCCTTTGCCCTGCGCGGCAGCGGCGGTATGGCGAAAGCGGTCACCGCCGCGCTGCGTGATGCCGGTTTCAAAAATGGCCATATCATCGCCCGTAATCCACAGGCCGGTCAGGCGCTGGCCAATGCCTATGGTTATCAGTGGCTGGCAGAGGTCGGTGACTTAAGCGTGGATATGGTGATTAACGTCACGCCAATCGGTATGGCCGGAGGGGCAGAAGCGGAGCAGTTGGCCTTTGCCGCCGCGACGATTGATGCGGCGAAAATCGTCTTTGACGTGGTGGCGTTACCGGCGGAAACCCCGTTGATTCGCTACGGGCGTGAGCATGGCAAACGGGCGATTACCGGCGCGGAAGTGATTGCGCTGCAGGCGCTGGAACAGTTTGTGCTTTATACCGGCGTGCGCCCTACCGATGAGCAGATCGCCCGTGCGGCGGCCCATGCTCGCGGCTGAATAAGGTTGGACGTTGGGGGTTGAACAGACGAGGCAGCCCTTAACGTCCTAACGAATTGTTAGCCCCATTAGTCACTTCCGTTATCTACCATCCGTTGGTATTTAGTCCGCAAACGCGTAAATGCCTCCTCCGCCGGGACCCCCTCACCACTTTCTATTCCCTGTGCAATAGCCACTCGCAGTTGTTCGATTTTCATCGCCCGTTCATGTTCTTCGAGCAGGCGCAGACCTGCCCGTATTACTTCGCTGACGTTGCCGTAACGCCCGCTGTCAATTTGCTCATGAACGAACTTCTCAAAATGAGGGCTTAAAGCAATGCTGGTTGGCATAGCCGACTCCGGAAAGTAGTGTTAATTACTATCTATTAGTATTTTCATTTGCCGAGGGCACGTCAAGCGTTTGTACGAAATTCAGGCAATAAAAAAGGGCGCCTGAGCGCCCTTCTTACCTTGGGTGATGTCAGCCGCTATTTGGCGGTGCCTTCCATCCCCACCAGCCCTACTTTCAGGTAACCGGCTTTACGCAGCGTATCCATCACGCTCATCAGCGTCTCGTAGTCCACGGTCTTGTCCGCCTGGAAGAAGATGGTGGTCTCTTTGTTGGCCTGAGTCCGCTGATCCAGCACCGACGTCAGTTGATCTGCGCTGACCGCCTGTTCGCCAACGTACAACTGCTTGTCCGCTTTTACCGACAGGAACACCGGTTTTTCCGGACGCGGCTGCGGTTTGGCAGAAGAAGCTGGGAGATCGACACGGATATCTACCGTTGCCAGCGGCGCGGCCACCATAAAGATAATCAACAGCACCAGCATGACGTCGATAAACGGCGTCACGTTGATTTCATGCAGTTCGCCGCTGTCGTCCAGATCTTCATTTAAGCGCATCGCCATAACTCACCCCACCCGCAGTTGGTGTGAATGCTGTGAACGTTTGGCTTCCGCGGTGGCGGCCAGATCCAAATCGCGGCCCAGCAGCAGCAGAACCTGCGCCGCTACGTCGCCAACCTGAGCACGATGACCGCTGATCACACGGGCGAAGATGTTATAAATCACCACCGCCGGGATCGCAGCAACCAGCCCCAGTGCGGTTGCCAGCAGCGCTTCTGCGATGCCGGGCGCAACCACTGCCAGGTTGGTGGTCTGCGAGTGGGCGATGCCGATAAAGCTGTTCATGATGCCCCAAACGGTACCGAACAGGCCGACAAACGGCGAGATGGCCCCGATGGTGGCCAGGAAACCATTGCCACGACCCATGTTACGGCTGTAGCCCGCGACGCGACGCTCCAGACGGAAACCGGTACGTTCCTTGATGCCGTTGTTGTCGTTAGACTCCGCCGACAGCTCCAGTTCGTTCTGCGCATCGTTCAGCAAGACGGAACTGATGCTTTCATCCGAGAAGTTCTGTGCCAGCTCGGAGGCTTCATCCAGCGAGCGAACATTGGCCAGCGCCAGCTGTTCGCGGCGCAGACGGCGCTTGGCGCGGAACAGTTCGCTGCCCTTGGAGAACAGGATGGTCCAGGTGACGATAGACGCCAGCACCAGGCCGATCATCACGATTTTCACCACGATGTCCGCATGCTGGTACATGCCCCAGACGGACAGATCCATTCCGCGGGTTTCCGGCGGCTGGATGGTCGGCTGTGGGTTCACCGGGGTGATACTTTCCGGGGCAGTTGCGGCAGGCGCAGAGGCCGCAGCAACGCTTTGAGTCACGGCCGGATTAGCCGCCGGAGCTGCCTGTGCGCTACCGGCCAGGCCCACCACCAATACCATTGAAGCGATCAGACCGCGGCCAAATGCCTGGCCCCATTGCGCCCGGCCCTGACCGAACGATCCTTGATTTAAATTCTTGCCAGCCGTTTTCACGCTGTGCCTCCACCCGTTACCGATCAAATTTGAGGAATAATTCAGCGTGCGATCATATCAAACCAATCAGGGATTGATAGTAGTTCTCATTATTATTTACCAAATAATCGGGAAAATTACGCTTCGGCCCCCGCAAAGCGGCCAGGACAACCCAATCGCGTCCTGTTCGGCCCTATAAGCACCTTTTATAAGGTTTTTCGTCACTTTTACCGCACAGAGATGTAACAAAATCAGGGTTTTTATCGCATTTTGTCGTCACATCGCAGGTTTGCCGATAAACCCGCTTGGTTATTGCCAACAAGCAGAAGGATGGCGTGCCGGAATGACCTCGGACAGAGGATTACCGCCGTTTCCATATTTGGCGGTTAAAACGTCTGGATGGCTATCAGATGTCATGCTAACGTAAGGGCTATCGCAAATGCCCCGTGAAGACCAAGCCAAAGGTGAGCCCGCTCCTATGACGTCAAAAAACATCGAAACCACCCTGATCGGCGCAGGACGCAGCAAGCGCTATACCCAAGGTTCCGTCAACCCCGTCACCCAACGCGCCTCTTCACTGGTCTTTGATTCGGTGGCGGCCAAAAAACACGCCACCGCCAAGCGGGCCCATGGCGAACTGTTTTACGGGCGGCGCGGCACCCTGACCCACTTCGCGTTGCAGGATGCAATGGTTGAGCTGGAAGGCGGTGCGGGCTGTGTGCTTTACCCTTGCGGCGCGGCAGCGGTCTCCAACGCCATCCTGTCGTTTGTCAGCGCTGGCGATCATCTGCTGATGACCGGTTCGGTCTATGAACCCACGCAGGATTTTTGCACCCATATCCTGAACCGTATGAACGTGGCGACCACCTATTACGATCCACTGATCGGCGCCGATATTGCCAGGCTTATCCAACCCAATACCCGCGTGGTATTCCTTGAGTCACCCGGCTCGATCACCATGGAAGTTCAGGATATCCCGGCCATGGTGCAGGCCATACGTGCCGTGGCACCGGAAGTGGTGATCATGATTGATAATACCTGGGCGGCCGGTGTGCTGTTCAAAGCGCTGGATTTCGACATCGATATTTCGATTCAGGCCGGTACCAAATACATTATCGGTCATTCCGATTACATGCTCGGCACCGCCGTAGCCAACCCACGCTGTTGGGATCAGCTACGCGAGTACTCATATTTGATGGGCCAGATGGTGGATGCCGATACCGCCTATATGGCCAGCCGCGGCCTGCGCACGCTGGGTGTCCGCCTGAAGCAACACCAGCAGAGCAGTATTGAAGTCGCCAACTGGCTGGCCGCACGGCCGGAGGTGGCGGTAGTCAATCACCCGGAACTGCCCAGTTGCAAGGGCCACGAGTTTTACCGCCGTGATTTCAGCGGCTGCAACGGCCTGTTCTCTTTCGTGTTGAAACAGCGTCTGAGTGACGTGCAGTTGGCTGAGTATCTGGACAACTTCAGCCACTTCAGCATGGCCTATTCCTGGGGTGGCTATGAGTCACTGATCCTGGCTAACCAGCCGGAGGAGCTGGAAGCGATCCGCCCGGCGGGTGGCGTCGACTTCTCGGGTACCCTGGTACGCCTGCATATCGGTCTGGAGAACGTGCAGGATTTGATCGCCGACCTCGCTGCCGGATTCGACCGTCTCGCCAACGCGCACTGACAGATTACCTGTTGCAGCGCAACTTTATTCGCCTCGTTTAATGTGTGCTTAAGCTAATAGCGGTACACTAGGCGGGTAACTGTCAGATACGGTCAACACCGCCTCCTGGAGAATTTGGCTCCAGGCGCAACCGGCATGCAACAGGATATATAATGGATGTATTACGAGAGATTGTTCATGCGCTTTGGCAGCAGGACTTCATTGCCCTTGCCGATCCAAGCGTAATTTGGGTGGTTTATGCCGTACTTTTCACCACTCTATTTTTAGAAAACGGGTTACTACCAGCCTCCTTCTTGCCCGGCGACAGCCTGCTGCTGTTATCCGGCGCACTGATCGCCAAAGGCGTGATGGCCTTTATGCCAACGCTGATCATTTTGACCGTCGCCGCCAGTCTTGGCTGTTGGCTGAGTTACCTGCAGGGGCGCTGGCTGGGCCACACTAATCTGGTCAAAGGCTGGCTGCTGCAGTTGCCTGCCCAGTATCATCAACGCGCGCACAATCTGTTTAACCGCCATGGCCTGATGGCACTGGTGATCGGCCGTTTTCTGAGTTTTGTCCGCACCCTGCTGCCGACCATGGCCGGCATCTCCGGTTTGAACAGTACCCGTTTCCAACTATTCAACTGGCTGAGTGCCGTGGTTTGGGTAGGCTCGGTGGTCGGTCTTGGCTACGCTTTCAGCCAGATCCCATTGGTAAAACGCTACGAAAGCCAGGTGATGACCGGGCTGATGATCCTGCCGCTGCTGCTGCTGTTAGTTGGTCTGCTGGGCGCCATGTTGGTTATCTGGCGCAAAAAACGCGCCGCCTCTTCCTGATGCATTAAAGGGCGGCAGTCGTCGCCCCTACAGCGTTTTTTCAACCTGTGCCAGGCTGGGGGGCAACTTGCTCACCAGCGTATCCACCGCCAGTCGTACCTTCAACGGCAAATGTGGCGTTTGCGGCCACACCGCGTGAGCCTCAAATGACATGCCGGGCCGATCGCGCATCAGCCTGACCAATTCCCCTTTCAACAACGATTCCCGCACCAGCCAGCAAGGCAGCCAGGAGATGCCAAATCCGGCCACCGTGGCATCCGCCATCGCCTGCAAGTCATCCATCTGCAGCCGCTTGTTCGGCATCACTTCCTGTACTTTGCCGCCGCTATCCGGGATCAGCCAATTGCGCACCACACCGGCACGCATGTAGGTCACCGCATCATGTTGAGTCAGCTGTTCGAGGCTTTTCGGCTCACCATGCTGCTGCAGGTATTCCGGCGCGGCGCACAACGTCATGCGGTGATCGCCAATGCTGCGCGCCACCAACCCACTGCTGCTGACCAACGTCCCATTGCGGATCGCCAGATCAAAACCGTCCTCAATCAAGTCCACGATGCGATCGTTGAATGACAGTTCCAGCTCCAACCCGGGGTGCTCACGCGCCAGGCCGGTTAGCAAGGGTGCAATGCACATACGGCCGAACAGCACCGGCATCGACACTCTCAACCTGCCGCTGACCTGCTGCTTGCCCGACTCCAGCAAGGTTTCTGCGCTGCGGATCTCCTCCAGCGCCCGCAGGCAGCGTTCGTAGAACAGCGCGCCATCGTCGGTCAGGCTCTGACTGCGGGTGGTGCGATGGAACAGGCGCACGGCCAACCGCTGCTCCAGCCGGGCGATAGTTTTGCCCACAGCCGAACGCGAAAGGTGCAGCCGGCTGGCGGCCAGCGCGAAACTCCCGGCCTCTACGGCGGTGACAAACACCGAAATACCCTTCAAGCGATCGGTCATGTTTTGTAGCCCTGAGAGAAACAATCAAAGGAAATCTTATCGCCACTGGCGAAGATGAATCAACGATATTATCCAGAGTCTGTTTATCGCTGACTTTGGAGTCAATCATGACCAAAACCATGCAACGCTGGACCATGGACGCCCTGGGGCGTCAGCACCTGCAACTGAACGAAAGCGCCATTCCACAACCGGGGCCACATGAGATCAGGGTAAAAGTGAATGCGATATCGCTTAATTACCGCGATAAGTTGGTGATCGAAACCGGTATGGGGTTGGAATTGCCACAACCCTTTATCCCCGCCTCCGACATGGCTGGGGAAGTCGACGCTATAGGTGCCGGTGTCAGCCGCTTTCACCCCGGCGAGCGAGTGATCTCCACCTTCAGCCCCGGCTGGATTGACGGTCGGGAAAAACCGCACGGCAATGCACGCACCCCACCTTACCGCACGCTGGGTGGTTTTTATCAGGGCATGCTGGCGGAATACGTGGTGTTGCATGAGGACTGGTTGGTCGCGGCGCCCACCTCGCTGGACGACGCACAGGCCAGTACCCTGCCCTGCGCCGGGCTGACCGCCTGGTTCGCACTGGTGGAACAGGGAAAACTGCACGCCGGTCAATCGGTGTTGGTACAGGGCACCGGCGGCGTGGCGCTGTTTGCACTGCAGATCGCCAAGCTACAGGGCGCAGAAGTTTACGTGACCTCCAGCAGCGACGAAAAATTGGCGCGCACCAAGGCGTTGGGCGCAGACCATGGCATCAACCGCCTGAAGGGCGACTGGGTGGAGGAGGTGTATCGGTTGACAGGGGATCGCGGTATTGACCACGTGGTCGACACCGTTGGCGGCCCTAACCTCGGCAACTCGGTTCGCGCCGTCGCGGTTCAGGGACGGATCTCGGTGATCGGTGCACTGGAGGGCTTCGAAGTTTCGGCTCCTGCCGGACCGTTGCTGCTGAAATCACCGGTGATCCAGGGGATTGGCGTTGGCCACCGCCGCGCACTGGAAGATCTGGTGCGGGCGGTGGATACCAATGGCTTGCAACCGGTGATTGATCAGCGTTATCGCTTTGACCAACTGCAGCAGGCTCTCGATCATCTCGATCGCGGGGCATTTGGCAAAATTGTACTGACGCGCTGAATTGCCGCCCCGGCTGCGGGATTAGCCCTCCATCATTAAAGGAGGGTTGTCGCGCAGTCGGGCCACTTCGTCGCTCGGCGTCACGCCGAAGAAGCGTTTGAATTCACGGCTGAACTGAGAAGCGCTCTCATAGCCGACGCGGATCGCTGCGGTGCTGGCCTTCAGGCCATCGTGCACCATCAGCAAACGCGCCTTATGCAACCGATAGGATTTCACATACTGCAATGGCGAGGTGTTGGTCACCGCCTTAAAGTTATGGTGAAACGCCGAAATGCTCATATTCACTTCACCCGCCAACTGCTCAACGTTGAGGCTGTCGGCATACTGGTTTTCGATGCGCCGCAGCGCCTTGGCGATTTGGCTGAAGTGGGTATGGCGATTAACCAGTTCCTGCAATGACGTCCCGCAGCTGCCCCGCAGCACGTGGTACAGAATTTCGCGCACAATCTGCGGCCCCAGCACCCGCGCATCAAGCGGCTTGGCCATCACGTCCAGCAGGCGTTCGGTGGCGCACAGCAGCTCTTCCGACAGCTCGGCCAGATTGACCCCGCTACTCTCTCGGCGTGGTTTCATCAGGTAGTCGTCATCACCGATGTCGATCAACAGATCCTGCAGCATCTGGCTATCGATATTCACCGACAGCCCCACCAGTGGCAGCTCAGGGCTGGCAAAGGTTTCGCATTCAAACGGCAGCGGCACCGTCATCAGCAGGTAGTTACGCGGATCGTACTGAAACACCCGGTTGCCACAGTAGCCCACCTTGTGTCCCTGGAAAATGATCACCACCCCCGGCTCGTACATCACCGGCTGACGCGGACAGTGGCGGTCAACATAGAGGATTTTCACCAGGGGGACTGGCGAGGGGGTATAACCGTTACTCTCGGCAAAACAGGCCGCCTGGCGCGCCATGCGGCTGCGCAGCTCATCGATTTCACTCATGGAAACACCCTCTTACACTAAGAACAATTCGGCATAAATAATAGTTTAAAACTCTTCTTTTCTACAACGCTTTGTAGGAATAGGCAAGACTCGGGCAGGAATGTGCATTGTGCTGATGGGCCAAGTTACTGACAATACACCCCAGATATTTTGCGCCGCCGGCGCTTGCCTTATGCAGAAGAGAAATCACCCATGCAAAACTTTATTCTTCATACCCCAACCAAAATCCTGTTCGGCCAAGACCAAATCGCCGGTCTGGCACAGCAGATCCCTGCCGACGCACGCATTCTGATCACCTACGGTGGCGGCAGCGTGAAGAAAAACGGCGTGCTGGATCAGGTTTATTCCGCACTGGCCGGTCGCAACGTGCAGGAGTTCTCCGGCATCGAGCCGAACCCAACCTACGAAACGCTGATGAAAGCGGTCGAGATCGTCCGTGCAGAGAACATCGATTTCCTGCTGGCCGTCGGTGGCGGTTCAGTGGTTGATGGCACCAAGTTCATCGCCGCAGCGGCCCACTATCAGGCGGATAGCGATCCATGGCATATCCTGAAAACCGTCGGCAGCGAAATCAAAGGCGCCGTACCGATGGGTTGCGTACTGACTCTGCCAGCCACCGGTTCTGAATCCAACAGCGGCGCGGTGATCACCCGTAAAAGCAGCGGCGACAAACAGCACTTCTTCTCGCCATTCGTTCAGCCACTGTTCGCCGTACTGGATCCGGTAGTGACTTACTCGCTGCCAGCGCGTCAGATCGCCAACGGCGTGGTTGATGCCTTTATCCACACCATTGAGCAGTACCTGACCTACCCGGTCGACGCCAAGGTACAGGACCGCTTTGCCGAAGGCCTGCTGCTGACACTGCTGGAAGATGGCCCGCGTGCGCTGGCCGAACCGGAAAACTATGCGGTACGCGCCAACGTGATGTGGAGCGCCACCATGGCGTTGAACGGCCTGATCGGTGCCGGTGTGCCGCAGGATTGGGCAACCCATATGCTGGGCCACGAGTTGACCGCCATGCACGGTCTGGATCATGCCCAGACGCTGGCCATCGTCCTGCCGGCACTGCTGAACGAGAAAAAAGCACAGAAACGCGAAAAACTGCTGCAGTACGCCGACCGCGTCTGGGGCCTGCGTGATGGCAGCGAAGACAGCCGCATTGACGGTGCTATTGCCGCCACCCGCGCCTTCTTCGAGCAAATGGGCGTACCGACCCGTATGTCCGATTACCAACTCGACGGCAGCTCGATCCCGGCGCTGCTTGATAAGCTGCACCAGCACGGTATGACCGCACTGGGCGAGCATCAGGACATCACCCTGGAAGTCAGCCAACGCATTTATGAAGCGGCGCGTTAATCGCAAATCCGCCATTTCCTGCTAGGCTTTAGTTTCTGTTTGTCTTTTCTATTCCTGCGCCCAACCGATCACCGGGCGCAGTCTCAAGCACTATTCCGACACTGCTGAAATTTGCTTAGCAAACTCAGCACCACCCTGGTTTGCCAACTAGAATTTATTGATAGCCGTTCCTGGTGCATGCAGCACCGGGCAATCCGTTGACAAGGAGATACGCATGACAACGCAACAACCCATCATCAAACTCCACGATGGTAATCTGATGCCGCAGTTGGGTCTCGGCGTTTGGCAGGCGAGTATTCCAGATACCACCCAGGCGGTGATTAAAGCGCTGGAAGTGGGTTATCGTTCGATCGATACCGCCGCGATCTACAAGAACGAGGAAGGCGTCGGTGCCGCGCTGCAATCTGCCTCGGTGCCGCGCGATGAGCTGTTCATCACCACCAAACTGTGGAACGACGATCAGGGCGACCCACAGGCGGCCCTGGAAACCAGTCTGGAAAAACTCAAGCTGGACTACGTCGATCTGTATCTGATCCACTGGCCGAAACCGCAGCAGGATCAATACGTGGACGCCTGGCGCGGGCTGATTAAGCTGCGCGAACAGGGGCTGGCCAAGAGTATTGGGGTCTGCAATTTCCACACCCCACATCTGCAGCGCCTGCTGGATGAAACCAATGTCGCACCGGTGATTAACCAGATTGAGCTGCACCCGTTGCTGCAACAGCGCCAGTTGCGCGCCTGGAACGCGACACACCACATCGCCACCGAGTCCTGGAGCCCACTGGCACAGGGCGGTGAAGGGGTATTCGATCAGCCGCTGATCAAACACCTGGCGGAAAAATACGAGAAAACCCCGGCGCAAATCGTGGTGCGCTGGCATCTGGACAGCGGCCTGATCGTGATCCCGAAATCGATCACGCCTTCGCGCATTCGTGAAAACTTTGAGGTATTTGATTTCAAACTGGATAAGGACGAACTGAACGATATCGCCAAACTGGATATCGGCAACCGTCTGGGGCCGGATCCCGACTCACTGTAATGCTACCCAGCCCTCTCCTCGGGGAGAGGGCTGAATTCAAAGACAACGTTGCTTTTCAGCTCGAGATACCCGGGCCTAGCGCACTGAGGGGCCATTATGGGACACATCCTTGTGTCCCACCCTGCGGGCCGACTGGAAGTCGTTCCAACTTGTTCCCGACAAGTTGGTCGGCGGACAAGCCGCTACGACCCCTTCAGCACGCTCTCCCTAATAACAGACTTTGAGTGGTCTGCCCCTCCCCCTTTATTCCCCGCTACAATTGCTCGCCATTGGTGGCGATCACCCGCTGATACCAGCCAAAACTTTGCTTTTTCTTGCGTGCCAAATTGTTGTCGTGATCGACGAACACAAAACCGTACTGCTTTTGGTAGCCATTGAGCCAGGAAAGCAAATCGATAAACGACCAGGGGTAGTAACCGCGCACATCCGCGCCCTGCTCGATCGCCGCGCCGATCGCCTGAATATGATCGCGCAGATAGTCAATGCGGGGTTGATCGCGCACTTCCCCCTCGACGATCGGATCCTTGGCACCCAGCCCGTTCTCGGTAATGTAGATCGGAATGTTGCCGTAGCGTTTGACGATGCGGCCAATGGCGTCGGTCAGCCCCTGCGGATAAACCTCCCAGTCCCAGTCGGTGTAGACACCGTTCGGGTTACGCACCAGTTTAAACAGCCCCTTGAAACCCAATTCACGCCCGCTGCCCTTCTGGCCGCTGGTGTTGATGGCATAGCCCTCGACGTCGTCGTTGTGGGCCACCATTTCGCGCTTGTAGTAATTCAGGCCGATAAAATCGACGATATTGTCCTTCAGCAACGCCTCATCTCCCGGCGCGAAATACGGCACGCCAAAAGCCTGCTGCGCCATCGCCAGTAGCTCCGCCGGGTATTCGCCCTTCAGCACCGGATCGTACAGCCAGTGGGTGAAGATCCCCTCGGCGATCTCGCAGGCGCGGCGATCTTCTGGTGAATCACTGATCGGATCGTTCGGTTGCAGCACATTGACGAAGCCGATCTGACCGTTGATCTTCATTTCACGGAAGCTTTTCACCGCGCGGGCATTGGCCAGGAACACGTGATGACAAGCCTGAATGCCCTTTTTCGGATCGGTCAGCTTGGGCGGGTGTGCCCCGGTGAAATAGCCCATACCGATAAACACAATGGTTTCGTTGAAGGTGGACCACAGCTCGACGCGATCGCCAAAACGCTGATAACACAGGCGAGCATATTCATCGAAGGCGTCGACGATCTCACGTGATTCCCAACCGCCAAACGCGTCCTGCAACGCCTGCGGCAGATCCCAGTGGTACAGGGTTATCATCGGCTTGATATTGTGCTTCAACAGTTCGTCGATCAGATCGCTATAGAATTGGATCCCGGCTTCATTCACCTCGCCCCGCCCCTGCGGCAACAGCCGCGGCCAGGAGATCGAAAACCGGTAGGTCTGCATCCCCAACTCAGCCATCAGCGCCACGTCCTCGCGGAAGCGATGGTAGTGATCGACCGCTACGTCACCGTTGGTGCCCTGATAAGTGGTGCCTGCCAGATGGGAGAACAGATCCCAGTTGGACAGGCCCTTTCCATCGGCATCAAAGCCGCCTTCAACCTGATAAGAGGCGGTCGCCGCGCCCCACAGGAAATCCTTCGGAAAAACGCTCATTGGTTTTGCACCCCGTTCTGCTCCAGTAATCGGTAAATTCTCACCAGTTCCTCCACCAGATCGCGCGCCAGCATGGCGTTCATGATGTGGTCCTGCGCATGCACCATAATCAGGTTGACCGGCAGCTTGCCTTCCCCCTCGTCAAAACCGATCAGTTCGGTCTGGGTGGCGTGAGCGCGCTTCGCCGCCAACTGCGACTCCGCCAGCAGAATATCTACCTGATCCCACTGGTATTTCCGCGCTGCGTACAGCGCCTGCATGGCACAACTGCGCGCCTCACCGGCGTTGATGATCAATTCCATTACCGCCGTTTCCATGTCGATCATTCGGTGACTCCTTGTGTCTGTTCAATCTGATCCGCTTCGCTCACTTCCTGATCCAGCAACTGTTGCTCATAGACCTTAAAGAACGGGTAATAGATCAATGCCGATACCGCCGCCAACAGCAGCACCAGTAGCGCGGCTCGGAAATCCCAACCGGTAGCCCAGGCGGCGCCAATCGGTGCTGGTGCGGTCCAGGGCACCACCGAGATCACCCGACCGATCAGATCCAGCTTCACTGCCGAATAGGCAATGATCGAATTGACGATCGGCGCGGTGATAAACGGAATAAAGAAGGTGGGGTTCATCACGATCGGCGTGCCGAAGATCACCGGTTCGTTGATGTTGAAACAGCTTGGCACCAGGCTCAGCTTGCCGATAGATCGCAGGTGTGCCGAACGGCTGCGCAGATAAAGCAGCACCAGCCCAAAGGTGGCGCCGGATCCGCCGATGACGATAAAGAAGGTCCAGAAGGCTTCCATAAAGATGTGCGGCATCGGGTGGCCGACGGCCAACGCATCCTGATTGATGCCCAGATTGGTCAGCCAGAAAGCCTGCAGCATGCCGGAGACAATCACCGCGCCGTGAATACCGGCGAACCACAACAGGTGGCCGATCAACACCGCCAGCAGTATTGCCGGCAACGAGTCGGCGGCGGAAATCAACGGCTGGAACAGCGCCATGATCGCCTGCGGCAACAGTAAATTAAACTGGTGCTGCACCAGCAGGCTGAGCGGATACAGGGTGATCACTACCGCCAGGATCGGGATCAGCAGATCGAACGACTGTTTGATCTTGGCCGGTACCTGTTCCGGTAACGAGATACCGATATTGTGCAGCTTGAGAAAACGGATCAGTTCGGTGGTGTAGACCGCCACCAGAATGGCGGTGAAGATCCCTACGCCCCCCAGCGCAGCGGTCGGCAGCATCTTTTCAGTCTGGGGCGCGGCGACCAGTAAAAACGACATCAGCGCCAGCATCGCCGCCATAAAGGGATCGAGCTTATAGCTCTGCGCCAGGTTATAAGCGATGGCAGCAGTAATATAAATCGACATGATCCCCATGGTCATATTAAACGGGGTAAGAATCGCCACCTGATGTTTTTCCGCCGCCCCCAGCCACCATTGGGCTATTCCCCAACTGCTGTCGGCGGAAAAAGGCGGGTAGGCAAAGACCAATAAAAAGGAGCCGACAATCATAAATGGCATCGCGGAAATAAAGCCATCGCGGATCGCCATAATATGTCTCTGGGTCGAGAGCCTACCGGCAATCGGGCTGATACGGTTTTCAATGAAATTGAATGCGGCCTGGCTGATACTCATGGTTCAACCCTCGGGACGTTCTGAGTCAATGGTCACAGGGTGAGAAAGCCGGCGGCAACAGGCTGCAGCAGGCGGCCCCGCTGGGATTAGTGTTGTGCGATCATCGTTAGGGCTTCGGCGAGGATTTTATCGCCGCGCATCATGCCGTAATCCATACTGTTAATCACCGCGATCGGTTTATTTTCCCTGTCGGCGATCTTTTTAAAATCGGCCAGCTTATATTTAATCTGCGGTCCAAGCAGACAACATTGATAATTCGCCAGCGTGGTTTCAAACTCCTCAATACCCACGGCGATAATATCCACCTCAATACCCTGCTGTTCGGCAGCCTTCTTCATTTTATTGACCACCATGCTGGTCGACATCCCGGCGGCGCAGCATAAGAATATTTTTTTCATCCGTTCTCCTGTAGCCAATATACCCGTCGTCTTTCAAGCCGCAGCGTTGTTACCTGCACTTACTCACCCCAGTTACTTACTTAAGTAAGCGCCTGAGGATGAGTAAGTTGGTCGCCTAGCCGCAACTTGAAATTCATAGGGTACAGGTGCAAATGATTCAGTTGAGGAATGAGTATGGTTTCAAAAACGGAAAAACAGCAACCGGTTTCAGTAACCGGTTGCAGGGTTTAAACGGGTTCTGTGAAGGAGATCCGAATTTTAATTTTCGGACTTAAAGCGCTGAATAACTGAGCAGCATGGCCTGGCTGAAGCTCTCACCTTTGGCCAGGCGGCGCAGCCCACCCAGCTCCGCCATGTGATGTGCATTGGCGGCATGCGACATCGGTTCCAGGCAGAAGAATTCGAACTGATAACCCGGATCGAACGCCGGATCGGAGACAAACATAAAGTACACCGGGCAGGCAGGCTCAGTGCTCATTTGCAGCTGACTACCCTGTTCCGGCCACTGGATCTTTGCCTCGCCATTCCAGCCGCCAAACCCGTTATTCACCCAACGACGGGGGATCGCGGCCAGCCGGGTAAAGTCCATTTCCTCGCTAAGCGGCGCCCGTTCGCCCGCCAGCCACTCTTCGGCCTCCAGCCAGTAGGCCTGAGCCGGTGCCTGCAGCCGGGTATCCGGCGTTAACGGAAAATACGGATGCCAACCCAATCCGTAGGGCATTGGGCTTTGACCATCATGTTCCACCACCAGTTCGATCCTCAGTTGCTGCCGCTCCAGGGTAAAACATTGCTCAACCCGGTACTGATAAGGCCCTTCGGCATGCTGATAACTTAAACGAAGGAAATCGCTGCGCTGCTCAATGCACTGCCATTGCTGCAGCCAACCATCGCCGTGCAGGTAATGCCGATCCCAACTCGTATTCGGGCAAAGCGCATAGTCCCGCCCCTCGAAACTGAACCGGTTTTGGTTGACCCGGTTGCCAAAGGGCACCAGCGGAAAGCAGCCCGATTGCAACGCCGGGGTGTCTTCACTCAACGTTGCCGGCCGCAGCAAGGGAATTTCCCCTTTTGGGCTATGCGCAGCCAGTTTCAGCACGCTGCCGCCCAAGGATGAAACCACCAGCGTAAGACTGCCATTATCCAACCTGAACAAGGCCATATTGCCTCCGGAGTTAATCGGCGAAGTTAATAACCACTTTGCCACACTGGCCAGAAGCCATCAGCGCATAGGCCTCTGCGGCCTGTTCAAGGTTGAAACGGTGGGTAATGGCAGCATGAGGATGCATTTTCCAGTCGTGCAGATCGGTGCAGCATTTTTCCATATGGTGCAGGCTGGTGACCCAGGAACCAATAATCCGCCGCTGGTGATGCATCAGGTCAGCGCTGACTTCGAACTCAACCTTGCCGGTTTCACCAATGTAGATCACCCTCCCCCAATCTGAAGAGGCTTGCAGCGCCAGCAGGCGACCTTTGGCATTGCCGGAACAGTCCAGCGTCACATTGGCACCGCCCGCCGTCAGTTCACGAATACGCTCTGTCACGCCGTCGCCGGTCAGAAATCCGTGATCCATCAGCCCCAACTTTTTCGCGGTGGCCAGACGTTCAGGGATAACATCAACGCCAATCACCGTTTTCGCTCCGCGGCCCTTCGCCAGCATCATCGCCATCATGCCTACCGGGCCAAGTCCCACCACCAGCACATGGTCGCTGCCGGAGACTTCACCCCGCACAATGCCCTCATAAGCCGTGCCGACGCCGCAGGAGATAAAAGCGCCGTCTTCATAGCTGAGCGAGTCTGGCAGATGGATCAAATCTTTCTCTTCCGCCAACAGGTAATCGGCATGCCCGCCATCCCGCTGCCAGCCATAAGCGGCCTTGCCCTCACCGGTGCAAGAAATCGGGTAACCCCGGCGACAGTTACTGCAAAAGCCGCAGCCGGAAATATGGTACACCAGCACGCGATCGCTCTCGCGAAAATGCCGACAGCCCGCCCCCAAAGCCACGATCTGACCACAGGGTTCATGACCATTAACAAACCCACGATACAAAGGTTGGTCCGGCGCGGCCGCCGTCCCCCGATGCTGGTGATAAATATAATGAATATCGCTACCGCAAATACCGGACGATTTCATTTTAATCAACACCTGGCCAATACCCGGCTGTGGAATATCAACTTCACGCAGCATCACACTGGCATTACCGGGCAAATAAGCCGCCAACATTTTCCCCATGTTATTTTCCTTCCAAATTTAATAAAGAATTTTTTGAGCGAAACTAAATGTTATTGCTTACTGTTCTTTTGCATCACAATAATATTCACCAGCACCGCCAATACAATAATGACTCCCCTGACCACCTGTTGGAAAAAGGAGTTAATGCCCAGTAACACCAGGCCACTGCCAATCAGGGTGATCACCAGTACGCCAAGCAGGGTGCCGAGCATCGAACCGCGTCCGCCGGACAAGGCGGTGCCGCCCACCACCACGGCGGCAATTACGTCGAACTCCAGACCGCTGGCCGCCCCGGCGTTACCCGAACCCAGGCGCGCAGCCAGCAAAATGCCCGTCACGGCGGCCAGCAGACCGGCGATGGTGAACAGCAGCACGCGAACGCGCCTGACGTTGATCCCGCACAGCTGCGCGGCACCGGCGTTACCGCCAATCGCGTATACCGAGCGGCCAAAAGCGGTTTTCTTGCTGATAAACTGAAAAACCACGAACAGGATCAGCATAATTACTGCTGACACCGGCAGCCCCAACACCTGGCCGCCCAGCCAATCCAGCACGGTATTTTCTTCGATCGGCACCGGCAGCGCGTTGGTCATAAACAGCCCCATGCCGCGCAATGCGCTCCACAGCCCCAGCGTGGCAACAAAACTCGGCACGTTGAACCTGCCACGCAGCACCCCGGCAACCGACCCCAGCGCCGCCCCCAACAGCAGAGACAAAATCAGCGCGATCGGCAGAGGTATCGCGTATTGCATCAAATACGCCAGGATCACGGATATAAACGCCACCATCGGCCCCACACTGACGTCAATTTCCCCGGAAATGATAATTAAGGTCATCGCCCAGGCAGCAATGCCGATAGTGGCCGCATCGCGTAATATATTCATTTGATTGTTAAGCGAAATAAACCCTGGGGCATAAATGGAGAAAACGAGATATAACACGATAATAATCGACAGCAAGCCCAACTCATTGGCGTGTTTGGATAATTTATGGCTCTTGGTTATTTTCATTTCAGGTACCAATGTGGACATTGTCATTACCTCCGGTGGCTTCTATAACGGCAGAATTATTGGATCATCAGCACTTCAGACATTAATTGTTCAACATCCACGGGGGAGATAAATTCCTTTACTATCCTTCCCTGTTGTAACAATAAGATCCGGTCGCAAACCTGAGGTAACTCCTCGACTTCACTGGACACGAAAATAATGCTTTTCCCTTCTGCCGCTAATTCACGGGCGATGCGATAGATTTGATTTTTGGCTTCCACATCGACGCCTCGGGTCGGCTCATCAAGCAATAAGATCCGACTCCTGGCATAAACCCAACGACCAATCACCACCTTTTGCTGGTTACCCCCAGAGAGCGTCACGATCGGCGTACCGGTCGCTGCCGTTTTCACCCGCATACGGCTGACGATCGCCGACGTCGCTTGTTTGATCTTCAGCCAGTTCAGCACGCCATAGCGGCTTACCGCACGGCTGTCGGTCATCACGGTGTTCTCATCCACTCCCAACAGCGGCATGATACCTTCGGCCTTACGGTTTTCCGGGGTGTAGGCCATACCGCGTTTGAGCATACCGGCATAATTCGGGGCCATCAGCGTTTCCCCGTCCAACACCAGTTCACCTTCAGTAAAGGGCGTCAGACCGACAATCGCTTTCAGCAATTCGCTGCGGCCCGCCCCCAGTAACCCGGCGATGCCCAGGACTTCACCACGCCGCAGTTCAAAACTGACCTGCTGCAATTTGGGTGGTAACGATATCTGCCTGACCGCCAACACCGTTTCGCCGCCGACAGGTGCCGTGACCCACTGAGTGTGGTGATCCTGATGGCCCAGCATCAGGTCGACAATCTGCTGGGTGGACGTGTTATCCAATGCCACATCCCCGGCCACGCAGCCGTCGCGCATAATGGTGCAGGAAGACGCCAGCCGGCGGATTTCATTCATCCGGTGGCTGACATACACCACTGCAATGCCGGCAGCAGACAGGCGCATCACCGCCGCAGCCACCAGATCTGCCTCGGCGTTGGCCAGCGAACTGGTCGGCTCATCGAGGATCACCACTTTGGGATCCCCCTGGATAACGCGGGCTATCTCCACCAATTGCTGCTGCGCCGGGCTCAGGTCACGCACCCATTGTTGAGGATCGATATCGACTCCCAGCCGGTCCAGCGCCCGTTTCGCCTGCTCTGCCATACGCCGGGCATCAATCACCCCGGCACGCTGCGGCCAGACGCCCAGGCACAGGTTTTCCGCTACGCTCATATCCTGCACCAGGCTTAACTCCTGGTAGACGGCCCGTACACCGAGCCTAGCGGCACGCCGCGTCAACTGAGCCTCCGGCCCGTCCAGCTGTTGTTCACCGATAAAAACCTGCCCGGCATCCAGCCGTTCGCTACCGGTCAGCATGCGGATCAAGGTAGATTTACCCGCACCGTTTTTCCCCAGCAGCGCGCGCACCTCACCACGGCGCAGAGTAAAATTCACATCTTGCAGAGCCACCACTCCCGGGTAGCGTTTATGCCCGGACTGGATGCGGGCCACCACCGGTTGCTGTGCCAGACTGCTCATGGCCCTGTCGTTCATCGGAGTCACCTGCATCAAGGTAAGCCATCTTTGTGAGTCGCCAACCAGTCAGTCGCGCTCTGCGTGGTGGCATAGAGATCTATCGGTACCTGCACCACCTTTTGAGCGACCGGCTGCCGGTTAATGGCGCTCATCACCTGAGCAAATGCCAATGCCCCCATCTTCTTGCCGGAGATATCCACCACCGCTTGCAGCACTTGCCGGTTCGCCAGCTCTTGGGCAATTTCAGTGGTCATGTCCGAGCCGAACACCACGGTTTGCCCGACCTTGTTCTGATTGCGTACGGCTTTAACGGCACCAAGCGTAGCGCCGCCGGACTCACCGAAAATAGCATCGACCTTGCCGGATGAAATCAGCAGTTTCTCTCCCACCGATATCGCCTTATCCAGCACCGTGCCTTCCTGATTGGCAACTATCTTCATACCCGGCACTTTCGCCTTCAGCGCATCTTCAAAACCTTTACGGCGCTGTACGCAGACTTCAAATGCCTCGCAGTTAATGACCGCAATAGTCGGCTGCGTTATTTTCTTCTCAATAAAGTAATCGGCCGCGCTATTCCCCAGTTTCTTCCCGAATTCATATGGGTCCCCTACCAGATAGGCATAGACATATTTATCTACACCCTTCTCGTTAATGCAGGTGTTGTAACAAATCACCGGGATATTCGCTTCGTGGGCTCGCTTAATCGCCCGCACGCTGCCGTTGGTTGAAACGGCAGAGAGCACCACGGCACTCACATCGCGCGCGATCATGGTATCGATAAACGAACTCTCTTTAGAAACATCACCTTGTGCGTTGGTTTCTATAATGCCAATTTTGCCGCTGGCCTTGTCTGCGCTGTCTTGTACCCCCCAGCGCACCCCGGCGTAATATCCCTGGGTATCAAGATAAATGGCGCCAATAGTCATCTTCTCGTCTTTGGCCTGCACCCCTGTACTAAAAATAACGATGACCCCGGTAATGGCTAACATCATGTGTCTTATTTTTTTCAGCAACATTGTTGTTCTCCAGTTAATGTTTATTAACCCCTTGCTGCATATTTTCATTATTACGACTGATGGCCGGGACTTGCCGCCAGTGCGGTCAAGTCCCAGAGCACCAACTCATTACACTAAATGATCAAGTTGATTACTTTTCACCACAGGATCACGCATTAAACTAAACAGAGTTAAGTAAACTCTTTTTCCTTACCGGCGGCAGCTCCTGTCGGGACGAGCTGCTGCTCCAGCGCCTCCAGCGTGATGCCTTTGGTTTCCGGCACTCTGGCGTAGATAAACAGTGCTCCGGCCAGGCAGATCGCGCCGTACAGCAGGAAACTGCCCGCTGCGCCCAACGCGGCATTTAACAGTGGGAAGCTGTAGGTCAGCACGAAGCAGGCGACCCACAGGGCAAAGGTGCCTGCCGCCATCGCCGCACCACGGATACGATTGGGGAAAATCTCCGCCAGCAGCACCCAGGTGACCGGCGCGAGCGTGACGGCATAAATGGCGATGGCAACCAGAACCAGCAGCAGTACCGGCAGGCCCAACAGACCATAGGCGTAGGCCGCCGCCATCAACAGGTAGACAGCCGTCAGTCCGCAGGCGCCGATCAACATCAACCGACGCCGGCCAATGCGATCCACCAGCGGCAAGGCCAGCAGGGTGAAGATCAGGTTGATCAACCCGGTGGCAACGATCGACTTCAGGGTATCGTTGATATCAAACCCTGCCGAAGCGAAGATCTCCTGCGCATAGTTGAAGATCACGTTAATACCGCACCACTGCTGGAAAACCGCCAGCACAATGCCAATCACCAGCACCGGTCGCACATCCCCGCGCAGCAAAGCACGGAATGGCATCTTGCTGCTGTCCTTGTCCAGCGTCTGGCGGATCTCCGTCAGCGTTTGCCGTGCGTATTGTTCGTTACCGATGCGCCGCAATACCCGCTGCGCCTGCTCATGACGTCCGGCCTTCGCCAACCAGCGCGGTGATTCGGGGACGGCCAGCATTAACAGCAGGAAAGCCAGCGCCGGTACCAGTTCAGCGCCAAACATATAGCGCCAGCCAATCTGCCCATTCCAGCTGGCCAGCAGATCCGCCTGGCTGGCATTGGCCACCACCGGATCGGCGATCAACAGGTTGATCAACTGCGCCGCCAGCACGCCAATCACAATGGTCAATTGATTCACCGCCACGAAGCGACCCCGCTGCGCCGCCGGACTGACTTCGGCGATATACACCGGCGACAGAGCCGAAGCCAGGCCAATACCGACCCCACCGACAATGCGATAAAAGATGAAGGCATCGAAGCTGGTGGCCATGGCCGTGCCCCAGGCGGAGATCACAAAGGTTAACGCGGCGATCGCCAGCGGCAACTTTCGGCCAAAACGATCCGACAGCAGGCCGGAGATCAAGGCACCAAAAATACAGCCAACCAGCGCCGAGCTCATCGCCCAGCCAGACTGCGCAGGATCGGTAATGCCGAAATACGCCTCGTAAAAGGGCTTGGCACCGCCGATCACTACCCAGTCATAGCCGAATAACAGGCCGCCGCAGGCGGCGACCAGGCAGATGGTCCAGACATAGGGCATGTTCAGTTTATTCGTCACATCAACCTCCTCCGGGCATCAGCTCGCTAAGGCTGCGGCCAGTACACTGAATAAACGCGCTTTGTCATGCGCAGGATTACACGCCAGCAACACTTTCAACGTCTGCTGCGCCGCCGTGAGCTGCCCTAACCCCAACTGCGCCAGCGCCGTCACCAGCAGGCAATGCTGTTGATGCGCATGTTGCAGATCGTTGTCCAATGCCATCAGATCCGGCAGCGAAACGGCAAAGAAATCGGCGCCGGGGGATACTTCAAGCTGCTGGTGCACCCATTGCTGCATTTGCGTGAACACCTGTTCGGCCTGCGTTGACTGCCCAAGTTGCCTGAGCGCCATGCCGCGATAGAACAGATAATCCACCGGTTGGTCGTTGTAATAGCGGCTTTGCGTCAGTTCGCTGTGCCCCGCGCTGGCCCGTTGCCAATAGCCGGCCGCAGCATCAAGGTTGCCCTGGCGGGCAGCACCGATCCCGAGCCAATAGTAAATATCGTTGTCACTTTGTCCGGCCAGGCGGCCTTCCCCCAGATTGTGCGGGTAGTGCAACGCCGACTGCAGCAAGTCATGAGCCTGCAGCAATTCCCCCTGTTGCAGCACCTGAAACGCTAACCGTTGCAGGTTGATCAGGTACTGTCCGGTGACCTTGCCTTCACCGCCTTCCCACGGGTGGAACTGCCGTTGTTGCAAGATCTGTTGCGCCTCATTCAGCCGCCCGCACTGGTTGTACAGGCTCAGCAGTTCGGCAGTGAGATCGTCACGCTTGGCTACCACCGGTAAATGTTGTTCCAGCAGGGCCAGTCGTTGTTCAGGAGCCGCCCGCAGATGCTTATTCAGTTGATCCAGTTCGAACAGTAACCGGGCATCATCAGGCTGCAGGGCGAACGCCCGCTGCAGATATTCCAGTGCGACATCATGCTGCTGGAGCTTGTTGAAGCTGTAGATCCCCAGGTTGCGCCAGGCATCGGCAAACCCCGGCTGTCGCTCGACACAGCGCTGCCATAACGCCACCGCCTGCAAGTAGTTGCGCTTGCTGTAATGGAAGCAGCCCAACAGGTACTGCGCAAAATCGCACTCCGGCAGTTGGCTCAGCATCTGTACTTCGTTGAGGGTATTGGGGAAGCGTACCTGTCGGCTAAAGCTGTCGCGCGCCTGCGCCAGCAACTGTTGGTATTCACTGTCGCTCACCTCGCCTTTGCGCAAGCTGGCCAACAAATAGCGAGGCAGGGTTTCCTGGCTATCCAGCAGCGTCAGCAGCTCAACCGCCTGTGGTCTGGCCCCCCATTCACACAGTTGGCCGGCAATCGTCAGCGCATTGATGCCACGGCAACCCGTCACCGCCCGTAAGCGCTGTAAATCGGCAGCGTCACGGGTTTGCGCATAGCGCAGGTAATGCAGGCTGTAATGCAATGGGCGAGCGGCCAGCTGTTGCGCAATATAGGCCAGACTCTGCTCCCCCTGACCCAGGCGTTGCAACAGCAGTGCCTTCAGGGCGATCAGCGGGTAATGGCTGGCATTAACGCTCAGGCTGCTTTCACAGAACTCCAGCGCCTGCGAATCATCCCCGCGCCGTGCCGCGATCCGTGCCAAACCATAGAAGCCGCCCGGTTTGCCATTACCGCTCCAGATGGCGCGGTAGAAATCTTCATAGGCCGCGCTGTCGTCACCCAATTGTTCATGCGCGCAGCCGCGGATCAGGCTGGCCAATCCGCACTGTGGGTTACGGTTTAGGTGATGTGCGCGTGCCAGCGCGTCGTCGGCATAGGCGATGACGCGTTTGAAATTGGCGCGGTTATATTCCAGCGTCGCCAGGGCCAGATTGCAGCGATAATCAAGCGGATCCAGCACCAGACCGCGCTGGTAATAGTCGAATGCCGAACGACTGGCGTGATTGTATTGCTCCAGATGCTGGCCGATAAACCAGGCCTCATCGGCACTGTCGATTTGTCCGGCTTCCCGTGGTGCTTTGGCAGGCTGCGGCAGTTCTGCTGCCGGATCGGCCTGATGCTGGCGATAGCTGAGTACGCTGCGCCCCTGCGAGTCCGACAATTCCATGGTCAGGCGACCCGGGAAATCACCGCTCAGGGTCTCCAACAGTGCCGCCCCGGGGTTGAGATCGATACGGCGGTCGAGCAGCAACTGTTGGTCGCTATCGCTGCGGATCACCAGCCGATGTTGCAGCAATGGCGCAACCGCATACAGCCCCCACACCAATTGCCGGCCGTCGCTTTCCAGTTTCAGCGCCGCACGGGTGTTGGCGTTCTGCACCATGCCCAGGGTGTTATAGGGCAGGAAATTCTGCACGAAGCATTTTTCCTCGTAGGCATCGAGCCAGGTGAAATCCGGTTGGTTATCGGTGTAAACCCCGGTCATCAGCTCTATGTACGGGCCGTTGCTGTCGGTCAGGTTGCGATCCCAGGCCTGGCCAAACTCACCGTGGCCCCAACTCCATTGCTTCTTGCCGGGGGACACATGGTGATCGGCGATATGCAGCAAACCGCCCTGCTCATCGTGGCTGTAGGCACCGACAAAGTCATAGTCCGACTTGTGCGCCATATAAGACGTCGGCACCGGGATATTCTTGTAACGCGAAATATCCACGCCAGCCGAGTAATCCACTTTGTAGTAGGTGCCGGTGGCGATAGGGAACGAAGACACATCGCGCTTGCCGTGGTCAAAAACGGCGGTCACATCCGGTGGGAACACGCTCTGGTGATCGTCCCCGCCCTTCACTGCCGGGTTGGCCCACCAAAGGAAATGACGCGGTGTCGGGTTGGCGTTAAAGATCCTGGCGCTGATTTCGATCAACGCCCGGTCGGGATACAGGGTAAAACCGACCATCACCTGCAGTCCGCGCATCGGCTCCACTTCCCCCAGCCAGACGGTCTGCGCACCGTTATCCTGTTGCTGAGTCTGACAATCCACCGGCATGTAGGTGGTTGGGCGGTGGTGCAGCGGCCAGTTGAATTCGATCCCGCCGGAGATCCACGGCCCCAGCAGCCCCACCAGCGCCGGCTTGATCACATCGTTGTGGTAGACAAAATCACGCTGTTGCACCTTGTCGTAAGCCCGGTGAATACGCCCGCCCAGCTCTGGCAACAACATCACCCGCAGGTAGTCATTTTCCAGATAGACCGCCTGATAGCGGCGCAGGGATTTTTCACCGCTCAGGGTATCAATCACGCCGTAAGGGTATACCGCGCCGGAAGACCCCTGATAGACGCGGTTTTCCAGGAACATTGGATGGGAGTCCTGCTCACCGGTGCCGTAGGTGGGTAATTCAACCTGTTCTTGCCAAACCTTGACTGTCCCGTGCATGCTTTCCTCTCTAAAAATACTGAACATTGCGTTTCAGGCAGTCTAGATGACAGGATTGATGACTTTATGCGCTACCATCACGCAATACACTAAACGGGGTTTAATGAATGGCATTGCAAGGTTTGAACAACCAGCGGGTGCGCAATTTTAATAAACGGGTGCTGTGTGCGCTGTTGTATCGGGAAAAGGTTGCCAGCAAGTCGACGTTGGCCCGGCTTTCGCAGCTGTCTATTCCTGCGGTCGGCAAAATTCTCGACGAGCTGCAGGAAGAACAGCGGGTAGAGCACGATCCGCATAACCTGCACAGCCGCGGGTTGGGGGGCGGCAGCTACCGCATCGCCGCCGCAGGGCAACGTATTCTGTGTCTGAACGTCTCCCCCTACCTGATTGAAAGCATCGTGGTGGACGGCCTGATAACACCTTGCAGCGCTTTCACCCCGCTGCCGATTGTCGCTACCACGCCGCAGGCAATGCTGCAGGAAATGGTGCAGATCTACCATCTGCACAGCCGCCAGCAGGGCATGCCGCTAAAAATTGCTTTGTCGATCCACGGCCAGGTCAACCCGCTGACCGGGGTATCGCAACGCATGCCGCAGGCCCCGTGGGAAGGGCCCGTAGAGATAAAATACCTGCTGGAAGAACGTCTGAAGACCGAGGTTTTGCTGGATAACGACTGCGTGATGCTGGGGTTGGCGGAAAAGTGGCAAAATAACGCCAATCTGCAGGACTTCTGCGTGATTAACGTCGATTACGGCATAGGATCCTCGTTCGTGATTAATCAGCAGATATACCGGGGCAGCCTGTTTGGCAGCGGTCAGATTGGCCATACCATTGTCGACCCGGACGGCAGTCTTTGCTCTTGCGGCCGCTACGGCTGTCTGGAAACCATCGCTTCGCTGTCGGCGCTGAAGAAAAAGGCCCGCATTCAGCTCAAAGTCACTCCCTGGACACAGCAGGAAGGCGAAAGGATTAAAACCCCCACCACCGCCGAACTGATTGCTCGTTATCATCAGGGAGATACCGCATTGCAGGTGCTGGTGCAACGCGCCGCCCAGGCGATTGGGCTGAGCCTGTATAACTTTCTTAACATCCTCAATATCAACCGTATTTATTTGTATGGTCGCAGCTGTGGATTCGGTCAGGCCTGGCTGGACACCATCATCAGCCAGACCGGTTTCAACCCTTTCGATCGACACGACCAGATCCAGGCTCAGGCCACACATATCGGTTTTGGCCAACTGACGCGCGCGCAGCAGGTGATGGGGATAGGTTATCTGTATGTCGAACAGGCGCTGACGGAAATGCTATGATGCCCGACTTTATCCCAGCAAAAACAAGACGGAGCACCATGAACCCCACTCTACGAGGCTGGTCACGCGCAGGCATTGTCTGCCTGATGCTGATCCTGGCCGGTTGTTCCAGCAAAAAACCACGTACCAGCTACGATGCTCACGCTTTTGATGATGCGATTGAAGATGCTGCGGATAAATACGATGTCGATCAAAAACTGATCGCCGCGATGATTAAGGTGGAGTCCGGCTTTAACCCAGCGGCGGTGAGTAAGTCCAATGCTATCGGTTTAATGCAGTTGAAAGCCGATACTGCCGGTTGCGATGCCTATCGCTATAAAGGAAAACGCGGTTGCCCGGATGAAGACGACCTGCTGGATCCCGATACCAATATCGATCTCGGTGCCGCCTATATTGCCACATTGCAAAAACAGCAGCTTAAAGGGATCAACAATCCCGTCACCATGCGTTACGCCACCATCATCGCCTACGTCAACGGCACCGGTGCACTGTTGCGGACCTTCTCCAGCAACCGTCAACAAGCCATCTCGATGATTAACAACCTGTCGCCGGAAGCCTTTAACTGGCATGTTCGCAAATATCATCCCGCCCCGCAGGCACCACGCCATTTGATGAAAGTGGAAGCCGCCTACGAACAACTGTAATGTTCAAACGCAAAAAAGGAGAACCCGGGGGTTCTCCTTTTCGTTTCAACGCCTGACCTGGCCGTTAGGGTTTGCTGTTGCGGATCGGTTTGCGTGGCGGCTTATTGGACGGCGTACGCTGACGGGTGATGTCAGTGTGCTTGGTCAACGCCGGACGAGTATGGCGCTGCAAGCGCTTGGCTTCACGCTGCTCGTCGATGCTTGGCGCCGGCACCAGACACTCGCGACGGCTGCCGATCAGGTGCTTCATGCCCATCTCTTCCAGCGCAGTACGGATCATCGTCCAGTTGGCCGGATCGTGATAACGCAGCAGCGCTTTGTGCAGACGACGCTGACGATCGCCCTTCGGTATCACCACATCTTCACTCTTGTAACCAACCCGGCTCAACGGATTTTTACCGCTGTAATACATGGTGGTGGAGTTAGCCATCGGTGACGGGTAGAAGTTCTGCACCTGGTCGAGGCGGAAACGGTTTTTCTTCAACCACAGCGCCAGATTCACCATATCCTCATCACGGGTACCCGGATGCGAAGAGATGAAATACGGGATCAGGTACTGCTCCTTGCCCGCCAGTTTGGAGTAATGATCAAACAGTTGTTTAAACCGATCGTAGCTGCCCATGCCCGGCTTCATCATTTTCGACAGCGGGCCTTCCTCGGTGTGTTCCGGAGCAATCTTCAAATACCCGCCCACGTGGTGGGTAGCCAGTTCTTTGATATAGCGCGGATCTTCTACCGCCAGATCGTAACGTACGCCTGAGGCGATCAGGATCTTCTTGATGCCCTCCAGTGAACGTGCACGGCGATACAGTTTGATGGTCGGCTCGTGGTTGGTGTCCATGTAGGTACAGATCTCCGGATACACGCACGAGGCGCGGCGACAGGTCTGCTCTGCGCGCGGGTTGGTGCAGCGCAGCATGTACATGTTGGCGGTTGGCCCGCCAAGATCGGAGATCACCCCGGTAAAGCCTGGCACCTTGTCACGGATCTCTTCGATTTCACGAATAATAGAGTCTTCTGAACGGCTCTGGATAATGCGTCCTTCATGCTCGGTGATCGAACAGAATGAACAACCGCCGTAGCAACCGCGCATGATGTTGACCGAGAAACGGATCATGTCATAGGCAGGAATGGTTTCCTTGCCATAGGACGGATGCGGAATACGCTGGTACGGCAGGGCAAACACGCTGTCCATTTCCGGCGTGGTCAGCGGGATAGCCGGTGGGTTGATCCACACGTAACGGTCGCCATGTGACTGCATCAGCGCACGGGCACAGCCCGGGTTGGTTTCATGATGCAAAATACGCGAGGTATGCGCGTACAGCACCTTGTCGGCCTTCACCTTTTCGAAGGACGGCAGCAGCACGTAGGTTTTTTCCCACGGCTTCGGCTTGGCAGCACGCACGGTGACTGGCTTGGCTTCCGGCTCCGGCTTGCCGCCGTCTGCGCACGGCAGGTCATCACCGTAAGGGTTGGGAATAGGCTCAATGCGGCCCGGTTTGTCCATACGGGTAGAATCCACGCCGGTCCAGCCTGGCAATGCGCCCTTACGCATCACTGCGGTATTACGGATATCATGGATCTCACTGATTTTTTCGCCGGCAGCCAGACGGTGTGCCACTTCCACCAACGGACGTTCGCCGTTGCCGTAGATCAGCATATCGGCTTTGGAATCCACCAGCACCGAGCGGCGCACGGTATCCGACCAGTAATCGTAGTGAGCGATGCGACGCAGGCTGGCTTCAATGCCGCCCAGGACAATCGGCACATCTTTATAAGCTTCTTTACAGCGTTGGCTGTAAACCAGCGTGGCGCGATCCGGACGCTTGCCACCCACGTTGCCGGCGGTATAGGCATCGTCGTGGCGCAGTTTGCGGTCAGCGGTATAGCGGTTGATCATCGAGTCCATGTTGCCGGCGGTGATGCCGAAAAACAGGTTCGGTTTGCCCAAACGCATGAAATCTTCTTTATTGCTCCAGTCCGGCTGCGCAATGATGCCCACACGAAAGCCCTGTGCTTCCAGCATGCGGCCGATAATTGCCATACCAAAACTTGGGTGATCGACATAGGCGTCACCGCTGATAATGATCACATCGCAGCTGTCCCAGCCCAGTTGATCCATCTCTTCGCGCGACATCGGTAAAAACGGCGCGGTGCCATAACATTCGGCCCAATAAGGCTTATAGGAAAACAATTCACGGTCGGGTTGGATCAGGCTGGTAGTGCTCATTCTGGTGCTCTTTCACAGGTTAATTAATCGCCGGGCGGCGATTATACGCACTAGTAGCAAAAAGAGCATGGTTATTTCACACATCAGTCACATCACGGGGACTGGCATCTGCAGGTTGATGAGATTTGAAGCCACTGACGATCGGTACAGGCCACTACAGTGTTTCATTATTGTTAATACCAGCTCAGCCATAATAAAAACACGAATTAAATTGAAACAAAAACCATTAAACCCCTTATTTAACTCGTGTGTTCCTATAAAAACAAAATCTAAAAAACATATATAAACCATAAAGGAACAACAATTAACAAAAAAATAAAAAAACTCTATCACATTGTTTTTAAATGACATATTAATATATTATGAAAATATGGCAAAAATTAAAAAGCCAAAGCAACAATCAAGTAGAAGACAAACATTCGTTATGCAACTATAAATGCGTAAGACTTATCCTAAACAAAATAGGTTGTTACAAAATACATCATTAAATGCCTTGCCAATTTAACCATCGCTACACACACATATATACAACGGAGGTAAATATGAAACAGAACATAAGAAAATACCTGGATGAGTCAGAAATAAAAAGCATGATCGAGAGTATTCCCAAAAGCCTGAATGCCTGGCGTGACCGATGTATGATCAGCATGTGCTTTATCCATGGGCTGCGAGCCAGTGAACTGAGCGGTATGACATTGGATAATATTGAACTGGATGCAAAAAGAATCTATATACCCCGCCTGAAGAATGGCCTTTCCGTACAGCATCCTTTGCATGAGAACGAAATTACCATGTTGAGCGGCTGGTTGGAAATAAGAAAAAGTTGGCGTTACGCCGATCTTCCCTGGCTTTTTCTATCACGAAAAGGCGGACGGATCTCCCGCCAGCAAATTTATCGACTGATACGCCACTATGGTAAAAATGCCAATATCAAAATCCCGACGCATCCCCACATGCTGCGCCATGCCTGTGGTTATTGTCTGGCAAATCAGGGCATTGATACCCGTTTGATTCAAGACTACCTGGGACACCGAAACATTCACCATACCGTACTTTATACCGCCAGCAATGCCATGCGCTTCCAGGCGATTGAATTTTAACTCTCCGGTCTGCCCCCCTATCTCACCGCTGATAAAAAACAGAAGGCCTGACTATAAAAAAGCCATAAATCAACCGTGGATAACTACCAAAAAAATATCATTAGGAATAATAATTAAAGATGATTAAACGCAGGGTTAACTATTTATTTCGGCACAATGGATACCTGACCTGTCATTTTTTTAAATTATCGAGACCGCCTATCTATGAAAAATAATAATAATGGACTGACTTACCGTCACGAAACAGAATTGACTATTTGCTCTACACACTGGGAATACGGCCAGATTGATAACATTCAGGTCAGCGGCGCTCATCTGGCCCAGCTTGTTCGCCCCCACCACACCCTGATCGTCTATGACAGCTTTCAAGCGCCTGACGGCGGTAACACTGTCCATGGCGACATTTGGTTCGACCAAAAACGCATCCCCTGCAAACGCGTGATTGGCCAGGTCGCAGACTTGATCCCCTGTGGTTGTGGCTTTGAAGCTATGACCTATATGGAAGGCACTCTAAAATATACCGCCATTTCGGTTTCTCCCGCGCTGATTTCGTTATTCCCTGCCGGCGAAACGGGGTTGGATCTTGAACCGATCGCCAATATACGCAGCCCGCTGATCAGACAACTGTGCGCCAGCCTTAAAACCACCACCGATGAATTGCATGCCTCGTCCCTGATGCTGGCATTGCTGACAGAAACTTCACAGCACCTGCGAGCGTTGTCCACGGCCGCGCACACTCACGAAGCACTCTCCAAAACACAACGTGAGCAGTTGGCCAGCTATATTGAAGAAAACCTGGGGGAAACTATCACACTCCAGGCTCTGGCCCAGCTCACTGAGTTGAGCACGTTCCATTTTTCCCGGGTTTTTAAACAGTATTTCGGCCTGCCCCCCTATCAGTATGTGCTGCACCGACGTTTGGAACGTGCATATCAACAGGTGATCAATAGCACATTGTCTTTAACGGCGATCTCTGCCCAATGCGGTTTTAGCGCTCCGGCCCAGTTTAGTACTCAGTTTCGTCGCCAGTTCGGTCAATCCCCCTCATCTCTGCGACACCAGTGAAAGTGGGGGCTATCGTTTTTATGGGGGTTGCAGGCTAAAACGTAATATCCGCCAGCAGAAGTAAAATGGGCGCAACCGAGATGCGCCCATGTTTGTTTAATGCGCTCGCTGTATTGGGCCAGGACTCTCCTCCGGCCGGTGCTGATAATTAAAGGTCAGCGCGAAAATAACCCCCAGTACCAGCGTATATAAGGCGAAGATCAGCCAGATACTCTGCCAGTCTTTGACACCGTTGTGGGTAAAGAAGTCCACCACTTCGCCACTGGCAATGGCCCCCAGATAGGCGCCAATGCCATTCACCATGGTCATGAACAGCCCCTGCGCGCTGGCACGAATACGGTGATCCGCCTCTTGCTCCACGAAGATAGCCCCGGAGATATTAAAGAAATCAAAGGCACAGCCGTAGACAATCATCGAAAGCAGCAGCAAGACAAAGCCGAAACCGGCCGGGGTGCCATAGGCCAGGAACAGGAAACGCAGCGTCCAGGCCGCCATGCTGATTAACATCACCTGTTTGATGCCGTATCTGCGCAAGAAAAACGGGATGGTGAGGATGAAGAATACCTCGGAGATTTGTGACAACGACAACAGCACCGCCGGGTATCTGACGCTTATGCTGTCCTGATACAACGGGTTATTGGCGAAATCGTGCAGGAACGGGTTACCGAAGGTGTTAGTAACCTGCAGTGCCGCCCCCAACAACATGGCAAACAGGAAAAACAACGCCATGCGCCGTTGGCGGAATAACACCAGAGCATCCAGGCCCAGCACGCTGAACCAGCTTTTCGACTTTTCCACCTTACTGGTCGGGCAATTCGGCAGCGTCAGCGAATAACCGGCCAACAGCAGCGACACCCCGGAGGCCAGATACAGTTGCATATTGCTGAGTTCAATTCGGCTAAAACCGATCAACCACATCGCCACGATAAAACCGACGGTGCCGTAGACCCGCACCGGCGGGAAATCTTTCACCGTGTCGTAACCGTGCTTTTCCAGACAGAAATAGGAAATGGCGTTGGAAAGCGCAATGGTCGGCATATACACCATGGCGTTGAACAGCATCACCCAAAACATCAGCATCGGTTGTTCAACCTGGGCGGCACAGTACAGCGCACCCGCACCGAGCAGATGACACAGGGCATACAGGTAATTGGCCTTGATCCAACGATCGGCAAGAATGCCCGCCAACCCCGGCATAATCAGCGCTGCGATACCTTTGGCGCTGTATACCATACCCACCTGCAGACCACTGAAATGCAGGGTGTTAATCATGTAAGATCCGAGCGTAACCAGCCAGGCACCCCAGATAAAGAACTGCAGAAAGACCATCACCTTCAGTCGCGTTTTTATTGCCATCACCATCACCTTATTATTTTGATTAAAACGATGATTCGCACGGCAGGGTTCCCGCCCCCTGCCGCGAGGGGTTTTACAGCATTACAGCGTTTTGAAGAACTCACGGATCAGGCGCATAAAGTCCTCTGCCGCCAGCGCCGCACAGCTCAGCGTTTGCTCATGGGACAGCGGCGTATCCGACAGCCCTTCGGCGTAGTTGGTCATCGCCGACACCACCAGCACTTTCAGCCCACAGTGACGCGCCGAGAGCACTTCCGGCACGATCGACATGCCGACCACGTCACAACCCAACGTTTGCATCATGCGGATTTCCGCCGGGGTCTCGAAGTTGGGCCCGGTGTAAGCGGCAAATACCCCTTCAGCCAGCGGAATGCCCACGTTTTCTGCCACCCGTGCCAACTGACCGCGCAGTTCGCGATCATAGGCGTTAGCCAGACTGAAGAAACGCGGGCCAAAACGCTCGTCGTTATCGCCCACCAGCGGCGACTCAGGCATAAAATTGATGTGATCGGTGAGGGCCACCAGGCTGCCTGGTGCCACCGACTGGCGCAACGAACCGGCAGCGTTGGTGGCCAACAGGAATTCACAGCCCAGCAGTTTGAAAGTACGTACGGCGGTGGTCATCACCTGCATGCCACGCCCTTCGTAGTAGTGGCCGCGCCCTTTCATGCACAGTACCGGTACGCCCTCCAGCCAACCGGCAACCAGCTGCCCTGCATGACCCACCACGCTGCTGACCGGGAACCCTGGCAGTTCGGCATAGTCGATGGTCAGAGTATCGGTCATCACCTCCGCCAGTGCGCCCAGCCCGGAACCCAGAATCAAAGCGGCGCGCGGCTGGAAGCCCGGCAGTCGGGTGCGGATCACTTCAGCACAGGAAAAAGCATCTTCTTGATTAAACATTGTATTCTCTTCTATGAAGGGGAGGTGATCCCCATAGTAGAGAGCGAGGTGCAGCGGCGACCAATACATTATTGGCGGCCGATTTATTCCATTTACCTATAAATTGGTAGTCACAGGAGGCCATCATCAGCATCAAACAGCCCAAACCCCTGCCCGATCCCAGTCGGATTAATTTCCGTCTGCTGCACTATTTCCGCGTGGTGGCGGAGGAGATGAACTTTACCCAGGCGGCACTGCGGCTGAATATTTCACAGCCGCCGCTCAGCAAACACATCAAAGAGCTGGAGAGCCAACTGGGCGTGGAGCTATTCAAACGTACCACCCGCTCGATGGCACTAACGCTGGCAGGCCGCACGCTGTTTCAAAACGTAGAAATGCTGCTGGACCAGGCCGGGCATGCGCTGAACCAGGTGCAACAACTGGGCCGTGGTGAGGCCGGGCATATGGTGGTCGGCATGGTCGGCACTTCGGTGTGGGGTGGGCTGATACCGGCGCTGAAGCGCTTTGCCGGGCAAACGGCCAACGTCACATGGGCATTAAACGAATTGACCCCCAGCCAGCAAATTACTGCGCTGCAGAAACGTCATATCGATATTGGTGTCTGGCGGGAGGCCAGGCAGCAGGTACTGCCGGGGTTGGCGAGCCAACTGCTGGCCCGGGAGAATATTGCGGTGGTGCTGCTGCTGGACCACCCACTGGCGCAGGCAGAAAGCCTGCCGCTCGCCGCGCTACGACATGAAAAATTCATTGTGTTGCCGCCACACGAGGCCAGCCTGGGCCTGTATCTGCATAATCTGTGTCTGCAGCAGGGTTTCAAACCGGATATCGCCTATCAGGTCAACGAACCGCAAACCCTGATGGCGCTGGTGGCAGAAGGCTATGGCATCACGCTGTTGCCGGACAGTTACGGCCGTATTCCCTGGCCCGGCGTGCGTTTTTGCCCGCTGCAGCAGGCGCCGTCAGCAGATCTGTACGCCATTTATCATGCCGACAGCGCAACGCCGGTGGTGCAGGCGTTTCTGGAGATGCTGCGTACGGCTCCCCAGGAGAAGCCTCTGCAACCAACTTAAAGCGCAGGCTGCACCATAAACTGGCCGGCACTGCCGCGATCCGCCATCTCCAGCGTTTGGCTGTAGAACAGGAACGGGAAATGTTCCGAAGTGGACTGATTGAAGTAGACCAGCAGTTCGACGTCGCCGTCGATCCATACCGTGTCCTTCCAGCCGCGATCTTCCGCCATCGGCTGCGCACCGTTGACCCGTTTCACCAGGAAGCGTACGCCCTGAATATGGAACGCCTGCGGCGTATCCGCATGGATATTCCAGCGCTCCCAACTGCCCTGCTGGGTTTGTACATCGATACGGTTCATGTCCCAGACGGCCCCGTTGATCCCGGCCTGGCTGTCGCCCAGACGGAATTCGCGGGTGCGGCTAACGCTGCCGTCCAGCAGTTCATCCGCCAGCAAACGCATCGGCAGATTGTCGGTTACCAGCGGCAACAAGCCGGTCGGTTTCAGCGTCAACACCTGGGTAGAAACCAGGATGCTGGAAGGCTCAATCAGCCCGCGCAGGCGATCCATAATGCCCGCAGCTTCACCGGCGCTGATCGTCACCTCATCACCTTTCGACATATCGATCAGCACCTCGCGGCGCTCACCCGGTGCCAGCGAAAGCTGTTGCACCGCTACCGGTGCCGGCAGGAAACCCTGATCGCTGGCGATTACGTTTAGTGGCCGACCGTCACTCAGTTGCAGCATGTAGCGACGTGAGTTGGAAGCATTAAGCAGGCGCAGGCGCACCCAACCGCGGGAGACTTCGACAAAGGGATTTTGTACACCGTTAACCAACAGCGTATCGCCGACAAAGCCGCCCTGCGACGGGGGGTCATATTCCGGTGTGCCGAAGTTATCCAGTCGCTTGTCCTGAATGATCAACGGGAAATCATCGACGCCATAGTGGTTCGGCAGCGGCAATGCCTTGCTGACTTCATCCTCAACCAGCCACAGCCCGGTCAGGCCGTTGTAAACATGCGGGGCCATGCGGTTGGGCGTACTGGCGTGATACCAGCAGGTGGCCGCACTCTGGCGGATAGGTAACACCGGTGACCAGTCAACGTTAGGAGACATCATGCGCGGCGCGCCCCCCGTCAGGGTACCCGGCACCTGCAGACCGCTGATGGTCATCGCCACCGGCTCCGGCAGGCGGTTGCTGTAGATCAGCTTGACGTCATCACCGTTGTAAACCCGCACCGTCGGCCCAAGGTACATGCCATTAATGCCCCACACCGACGTCTTGCGGTTATCCATAAATGCCCAGTGGGCGCGCTGCAAGGTTAAAAACAGCGGCTGGCCGCGGCGGGACTCCAGCAACGGGGGAATAGGTAATGGGGTCTGCATTCCGCTCGCCTCAGCCCTCAGCGGCACGGCTCCTGCGCACAGCGCCAAGCCCGATGCCTGAATAAACTGACGTCGACTGAGTGACATATTTTCTCCATGAAAAGCAATGATTAAACCCTGTGCAAAAACCGGGCCCCTGTTAATCAGATTAGCAGGAGCCCAGTCGCTAACGGCGTTTGACGCCGTTTAAAAGTCCATTCTTTGAAGCCGGTAGGGATATTATTTTCCAGTCGCATTACGCTGGGCGACTTCCGCGTCCAGCTCAGCAATTTTCGCCAGCATCAGCTCATGGCAATGGGCCGCCAGTTCACGCACATTTTCTCTGCCGTAATTACTGATATCGATCGGCTCCATCACTTCTACGATCGCATGGCCGTTATTCCAACGGTTAAGATTAATTTTACCGCTGGTGGTGGAGACGCAGATTGGCACAATCGGCACCCCGGCAGCGATAGCCGCGTGGAATGCGCCGGTTTTAAACGGTAACAACCCACGCCCGCGACTGCGGGTGCCTTCAGGGAACATCCAGACCGAAATATCACGTTTCTTAAACTGTTCGGCCACCTGGGCAATGGTGCCGTGTGCTTTGGCGCGGTTATCACGGTCAATCAGCAAGTTACCGGTCACCCAATACAGTGGGCCGAAGAATGGGACCCACAGCAGGCTTTTTTTACCCACGGTCACGGTACGCGGCTGCACCGCTTTGGCGGCCGTCACCATATCGTAGTTATTCTGGTGGTTGGCAATATAAATGCAGTTGCCGTTTTTGGCCGCATCGGCCGGCACGCGAACTTCCACTTTCAGACCAAATAGCCCGGACAGGCGGCCAAACAGGTGACCGAATGTCGCCACATGGCGGGGATCGCGGGGACGGAAAAATAAACAGTAAATAGAACCGAAAATGCACACCAGCAGACAATACAGGGTGGCGAGCACGGCACGTAAAATTAATAACATAACAACCTCATTAGCACACTGCCGGCGCAGCCTGAAACGCTGCGCAGATCCCTTTACTCATTCTTTGATTGCAGGGTTCGAAAACCTGCCCTGCCTTTTTTTGCTATTTTCCCGCCAGCCGACGAAACGCACAATAATTTTATGCCGGGAAATGTTAACTATTTGAAAATAATTGCCGCTGGCTGGAAATAAAGCGGGCGCAGCATGCTGCGCCCTTGGGGTTATCCTGCCGTTACAGGCTTACTCTTCGCTGTCGCCGGTAGGCGCACGCGCCGGGGCATCGACCTCTACGCGGTCGATTCGCTGCAGGCCTCGTGGCAGTGAGGTGCCTTTACGGCCACGTTCCGCCCGGAACTTCTGCAAATCTTCCGGACGCAGCGTCAGCTTGCGTTTACCCACATGCAGGGTCACAGAGGTTTGCGGCGGCAGTACGAACAGCCATGCCAGCTTGTCTTCACCGGATGCGGCCTGGGCCGACGGGATAGAAACAATCTTGTTACCCTTGCCCTTCGACAACTGCGGCAGGTCGGCAACCGGGAAGAACAGCATACGCCCGGCGGCAGTGATCGACAGCAGCATGTCATCGTCACCGTGGATTTCCATCGGCGCCAACGCTTTGGCGTTATCCGGCAGAGTAATCATTGCCTTACCGGCACGGTTACGCGCCACCAGATCGTTGAAGGTACAGACGAAGCCGTAACCGGCGTCAGAAGCCATCAGCAATTTCTGGTCGTCTGCGGCCATCAGCACTTGCTCAATGGTTGCACCCGGCGGTGGCGTCAGCTTGCCGGTCAGTGGCTCTCCCTGCCCACGTGCCGAAGGCAGCGTCAGGGGATCCAGTGCGTAGCTGCGCCCGGTGGAGTCGATAAACACCACCGGCTGGTTAGTCTTGCCGCGTGCCGCACTGCGGTAGCTGTCACCGGCCTTGTAACTCAGGCCGCTTGGATCGATATCGTGGCCCTTGGCGCTGCGTACCCAGCCCATTTCAGACAATACGATGGTCACCGGCTCCGATGGCACAAAGTCGTGCTCGCTCATCGCCTTGGCTTCTGCACGCTCGGTAATCGGTGAGCGGCGATCGTCGCCGTAGGCCTGCGCATCGGCCTGGATCTCTTTTTTGATCAGGGTATTCAGCTTGCGCTCAGAGGCCAGCAGCGCCTGCAGTTGATCGCGCTCCTTGGCTAACTCATCCTGCTCACCGCGGATCTTGAATTCTTCCAGCTTCGCCAAATGGCGCAGTTTCAGTTCGAGGATCGCTTCGGCCTGGGTATCGGAAATGCCAAAACGCTGCATCAGTACCGGCTTGGGTTCGTCCTCGCTACGGATGATGTGGATCACTTCATCGATATTGAGGAACGCCACCAGCAAACCTTCCAGGATGTGCAGGCGTTTCAGTACTTTTTCCAGACGGTAATTCAGGCGGCGACGCACCGTATCGCGACGGAATGCCAGCCACTCGGTGAGGATTTCCACCAGCCCTTTCACCTGCGGGCGGTTATCCAGACCGATCATGTTCATGTTGATACGGTAGCTGCGTTCCAGATCGGTAGTGGCAAACAGGTGATTCATCACCTGATCCAGATCGATACGGTTGGAGCGTGGCACAATCACCAGCCGCGTAGGGTTCTCGTGATCGGATTCATCACGCAGATCTTCGACCATCGGCAGCTTTTTAGCGCGCATCTGACTGGCAATCTGCTCCAGCACCTTGGCGCCGGAAACCTGGTGCGGCAAGGCGGTGATCACCGCGCTACCGTCTTCTTTATTCCAGACGGCGCGCATGCGTACCGAACCGCGGCCGTTCTGATAAATTTTGCGGATTTCTTCACGCGGGGTAATGATCTCGGCTTCGGTCGGGTAGTCCGGGCCCTGTACGAACTCGAGCAAATCTTCCAGCGAAGCGCCCGGTTGGTCGATCAACGCCACCACGGCGGCGGCCACTTCACGCACGTTGTGCGGCGGAATATCGGTCGCCATACCCACGGCAATGCCGGTGGTGCCGTTCAGCAGAATGTTGGGCAGGCGGGCCGGCAACATCTTCGGCTCCTGCATGGTGCCGTCAAAGTTCGGCACCCAATCAACGGTGCCCTGGCCCAGCTCGGCCAGCAGCACTTCCGCGTATTTGGACAGGCGGGATTCGGTATAACGCATCGCGGCGAAGGATTTCGGATCATCCGGCGCCCCCCAGTTCCCCTGGCCGTCTACCAGTGGATAGCGATAAGAGAATGGCTGCGCCATCAACACCATGGCTTCATAGCAGGCACTGTCGCCGTGCGGATGGTATTTACCCAGCACATCACCCACGGTACGGGCGGATTTTTTAAATTTGGCGCTGTTGCTCAGCCCCAACTCAGACATGGCGTAGATGATGCGGCGTTGTACCGGCTTCAAACCGTCACCAATGTACGGCAACGCCCGATCCATGATGACGTACATGGAATAGTTCAGATAGGCGTTTTCAGTGAATGTGTGCAGCGGTAAACGCTCTACACCGTCATGAGTCAGATCACTCATTACTCAATTATCCTCAGACCGTGGCTTGGCAATCCCTGGACGACAAAGGGTTGATTCTGTCCGCGATAGTAACTCATCAGCGGGGTGGCTGTCACAGATGGCGCAGCAATCATCCGGTGTGGCCGGTTCATCTGCCGATTTTATGCAAAATTTCGCTATCTCACGGCGCATTTATTGACTCACAGTCAACACTGTTGTGCGCTGGATCCCATTTTTACTTACATTGCTAAGCATTACACTCCCTGTCAGCGAAATGTTTTCCGCACCTGACGCGGAGGACATCACATATTTTAACTCTGACAGGTGCCGTGAAAGATGAGCAATATCCTGATTATCAATGCTAAAAAACAGTTCGGTCATTCTAACGGCGAACTCAACCAAACGATGAGCGACGTGGCGGAAACTTATCTGCGCGATGTGCAACACCAGGTGCAAGTCACCGTGGTCGACGACGGTTACGACATCGAAGCCGAAGTGCAAAAGTACCTGTGGGCCGACGTGGTGGTCTATCAGATGCCGGGCTGGTGGATGGGCGAGCCGTGGATCCTGAAAAAATACATCGACGAAGTGTTCACCGCCGGGCACGGCAGCCTCTACGCCAGCGATGGTCGCACCCGCTCCGACGCCGGCAAGAAATACGGTTCTGGCGGCCTGATCCAGGGCAAGAAGTACATGCTGAGCCTGACCTGGAACGCCCCACTGGAAGCCTTTACCGACCCGGAACAATTCTTCCACGGCGTCGGGGTTGACGGCGTCTATCTGCATTTCCACAAGGCCAATCAGTTCCTGGGTATGGAAGCGCTACCGACCTTTATCTGTAATGACGTGATTAAACAACCGGATATCGACAGCGACATCGCACGTTATCGCGAGCATCTGGCCGAAATTTTTGCTTAACTGGCACTGTGCACGTCAATCAACGAGGTAGTGATGATCACCGTAATTGCAGAAATCAAAACCAAACCTGGCCACCGTGAAACGGTTCTGAAGGCGATTGAGAAACTGGTCCCGCTGGTGCTGGCAGAAGACGGCTGTAGCGAATATACGCCAATGATCGACAGCCACACCCAGGCGCCATGGCAGAAACTGTCGCCGGACTCGGTGTTTATGCTGGAGAAATGGGCCAGCCAGGCGCACCTGGAAAAACACCTGGATATCGCTCACATGCACCAGCATCGTGACACCATCAAAGACAGCGTGCTGGGCGTGACCATTCACGTACTGGGTAACGCACTGTAATCCCTCTGAGGGGCCGCCCTATGGCCCCTACAGCGTCTGCGCATCAATATGCGCACTGACGTAGTCGAGAAAACAGGTAATACGCGCCGCCAGTTGGGTATTGCGGTAATACACCGCATTAATCGGCTGGCGCACATCTAACGTCTCCTGCTCCAGCAACGGCACCAGCCGCCCGCTACGTTGATCGTCACGCGTCATAAAATCAGCCAACTGCACGATCCCTTCACCACGCAACGCCAACTGCCGCAACGTTTCACCGCTGGAGGCCGATATTGTCGGCGTGATGGCAAAATGCTGCGCCTGCTGATAGCGCAACGGCCACAGATTGAGTGATTCCGGCTGAGTGAAGCCGAGCAGGCAGTGATCGCGCAGTGCTTCGACGCTGGTGGGAGTGCCGTTACGTGCGAGGTAATCCGGACTGGCGAGAATACGTAAGCGGCTGGCACCCAGCAGGCGCGCATGAATAGTCGAATCCCGCAGCGCACCGATGCGAATGGCAATATCGGTGCGTTTCTCCAGCAGATCGATAATCAGGTTGTCGGTATTCAGTTCCAGCTCAATTTGCGGATAACTTTGGCGAAAGCCAGCCACCAAGGGCACGATTACGTGTTCCATAAAGGGGGCGGCGGCGTTGACCCGCAGCTTGCCGGCCGGGATCAGCCTGCGCAGCGCCATCTGTTCTTCGGCGTTCTCCACCGAGCGGATAATTTCTCGCGCATGGCTGAGGAAGTTTTGGCCTTCTTCGGTCAGCTCCAGCCGACGCGTGGTGCGGCGCATCAAAGTTGTATCGAGTTTTTTTTCCAGCCGACTGAGCGCACGGCTGATACCGGAGGTGGTCTGACCGAGCTGTTCAGCGGCAGCCGTGATAGAGCCGCTGTCAACGACGGTGGTGAACGCCAGTAATTCTTCGAGGGTGATTTTCATGCATTCCGCCCAAAGTCATCGGGCGCCGCATGCAGCGCCTGCGGGAAGAAAGCCCGGCGGGGAGCCGGGCCTGTCGGTCAGGCAGACAGCTCGGCCATATCGCCTTTGTCCTGCAGCCAGTTGCGGCGGTCTTCGGAACGCTTCTTGGCCAGCAACATGTCCATCATCGCCAACGTCTGATCCACGTCTTCGTCGCTCACCGTCAACTGCACCAGACGACGGGTATTGGGGTCGAGCGTGGTTTCGCGCAATTGCGGCGGGTTCATCTCACCCAACCCTTTAAAGCGCTGAACGTTTGGCTTGCCCTTTTTGCGTTTCAACTGTTCCAGCACGCCGGCCTTTTCTTCTTCATCCAGCGCGTAGAACACCTCTTTGCCGAGGTCGATACGGTACAGCGGCGGCATCGCCACATACACGTGGCCACCCTTCACCAGCGAACGGAAGTGGCGCACAAACAGCGCGCACAGCAGCGTGGCAATGTGCAGGCCGTCGGAGTCCGCATCCGCCAGGATACAGATTTTACCGTAGCGCAGTTGGCTGAGATCTTCGCTGTCCGGATCAATGCCGATCGCCACCGAGATGTCGTGCACTTCCTGCGAAGCCAGGACTTCGTCTGAGGAGACTTCCCAGGTATTCAGGATTTTACCTTTCAGCGGCATGATCGCCTGATATTCACGATCGCGTGCCTGCTTGGCTGAACCGCCCGCCGAGTCCCCTTCCACCAGGAACAGTTCGGTCATGTTCAGATCCTGCGACGTACAGTCGGCCAGTTTACCCGGCAGTGCCGGACCGCTGGTCAGCTTCTTGCGCACCACTTTTTTGGCGGCACGCAGACGGCGCTGGGCGCTGGAAATAGCCAGCTCAGCCAGCTGTTCCGCCGCCTGTATGTTCTGGTTCAACCACAGGCTGAAGGCGTCTTTCACCACGCCGGAAACAAAGGCCGCACACTGACGTGACGACAGACGTTCTTTGGTCTGCCCGGCGAACTGCGGATCCTGCATCTTCACCGACAGCACGTAGGCGCAACGGTCCCAAATATCTTCAGCGGACAGCTTCACGCCGCGCGGCAGGATATTGCGGAATTCACAGAACTCGCGCATGGCGTCCAGCAAGCCCTGGCGCAGGCCGTTAACGTGGGTGCCGCCCTGCATGGTCGGGATCAGGTTGACGTAGCTTTCGGTCAGCAGTTCACCGCCTTCCGGCAGCCACAGCAGTGCCCAATCTACCGCCTCGGTATCACCAGCAAAGTTGCCGACAAACGCCGCTTCCGGCAGGGTGATCAGGCCGTTAACCGCTTCCATCAGGTAATCGGTCAGGCCGTCCTGATAGCACCAGCGTTGCTCGGTGTTGTTCAGCTTGTCGATGAAGTAAATTTCTACCCCAGGACACAGTACCGCTTTGGCTTTCAGCAGGTGGCTGAGACGCGAGACCGAGAAACGCGGGCTGTCGAAAAATTTCTCGTCAGGCCAGAAATGGATGCTGGTGCCGGTATTGCGTTTGCCGCAGCTGCCGGTCACCGCTAGATCCTGCACCTTGTCGCCGTTTTCAAAGGCAATGCTGTAGACGTTGCCGTCGCGCTTGACGTTGACTTCTACCCGGGTCGACAGGGCGTTAACCACCGAAATCCCCACGCCGTGCAGGCCGCCGGAGAACTGGTAGTTTTTATTGGAGAATTTACCGCCCGCGTGCAGACGACACATGATCAACTCAACCGCCGGTACGCCTTCTTCAGGGTGGATATCCACCGGCATACCACGGCCGTCATCGATCACTTCCAGTGACTGATCGGCGTGCAGGATCACGTCGATGCGCTTGGCGTGACCGGCCAACGCTTCATCGACGCTGTTATCTATCACCTCTTGGCCGAGGTGATTGGGGCGCGTCGTGTCGGTATACATGCCGGGACGACGGCGCACTGGTTCTAGACCGCTGAGTACTTCAATGGCATCAGCGTTATAGCTGGATTGAGTCATCGTTGAGTTTTTCGTGGTTAGTAAGGAAGGTGCCGGAACCGTCTGCTCAGACAGCGTTTAGCCCTAAAAAATCCACAATCTGGGGGAAGTAATGCTCGAAACCGACGAAGGCGTGGTTTCCACCCGACTCCACCGTCTGTCGGCACGCGGTGTAATAGGCGACCGCTTGCCCATAATCGAGAATTTCATCGCCCGTTTGTTGCAGCAACCAGATTAAATCCGGTGACTCCAAGGGATCGATCTGCATCGTTTTCAGATCGTAAACGTGACGAGACTCTAACACATATTGCTGGCCGGTGTAGGGGTTCTCGTTTTTGCCAAGGTAGTCAATCAGCAGTTCAAACGGCTTCACGGCAGGGTTAACCACTACTGCTGGCAGTGAAAAACACTGCGAAAGCCAGGTTGCGTAGTACCCGCCCAGTGAGGAGCCGACCACGCCTATCGTCTGCCCGGCTCGCTCCATCACCATGTTCTCGATCATTTCGGCCGCCTCCGCCGGGAACACCGGCAGTTGGGGCACCAGAACTTCGATATGCGGATGATGTTCGGCCAGCCACGCTTTGAAAGAGGTTGCCTTGGCCGAGAACGGTGAACTGTTAAAACCGTGCAGATAGAGCAGTGTCGAAGGCATCAGTACCCATCCGAATCCATGTCGGGGCGGAAATCATCGTTTTCCAGGCGGAAAACCTGCGTCTCGACGCGGCCATCCGGCAGCAAATCAAGATAGCGCCAGCCGGGTGAAACTTCGTCGATGGTAAAATTGGTACAATGCGGTTTGAACTGCACGCAGGTGGACGGCGATGCCAGCAGGCGTCGGCCCTGCCACTCCAGATCCAGCTCCTGGTGAATATGCCCGCACAGCAGGGTATTCACTTTCGGGTAGCGCAACAGCACCGCGCCCAGCGTATGCGGGTTGCGCAGGCTGTGTTGATCGAGCCAGGTGCAACCGGACGGCAGCGGATGATGGTGCAGCAGCATTAGGGTATAGCGCTCGGGATAGGCTTGCAGGCAGCGCTCCATCCACTCGAGCTGATATTCGCTCAACTCACCGTGCGGTACGCCGAAGACCTGGCTGTCCAGCAACAGCACCTGCCAGTGATCGCCCACCAGCACCTGTTTTGACGGGGCAATCCCGGCGTCGGCCAGTGCATCGACCATCGCCGGCTGAAAATCATGGTTGCCCGGCAGCCAAACGCAAGGCGCCGGCAACCGCGCAATACCTTCGGCAAAATGCCGGTAGGCAGCCAATGAATGATCCTGTGCCAAATCACCGGTGGCGACGACCAGATCAAAATCACGCTGCTGCGCCAGGATAGCGTCCAACACCGCGTGATAGCTGCGATAGGTATTGATGCCAAGCAACGTCTCATTTTCGCCGGCAAAAAGGTGGGTATCTGTTATTTGCAGGATCCTGACCCTGGCCCCACTTGCCACGGTCGGTTTAAACAGGCTTTCCAAATGGTGTCCTTTGTTATCTCAGTCTGTCTAACAAACCGGAACCGCCATTGCTCCATGCGCCAAACAGTAGCGCAACCAATCAGCAAGAAACTGGTTAATTTGATGCTTTTCGTCGCGTTGATGCAACTTTTTGTTGGGATAATCATAACGTGCTTTAAAGCGATAGATCTGCTGACTTGAACACACTTCCGCAACCATCGCGTCATGATACAGCCGCACCGTCATCGCAGGCAGGCTCCAGTAGCTGACTGCCGGGGCGGTCTGCTCTATCTGCACCAACGAGGTATAGCGGGTGGATTCAATAATGGTCAGACGATAACTGGCGCCGTTCACCTGATAAGTCACCGTTTCACCCACTTCATCATTACGTGGCAACAAGCGGCGTAATTGCGCGAAGTTGGTTTCGCACAATCTCATCATTTCGGGGAAATCAGGGGTATAGCGCTGTTTCATTAATTGGCCCACTCTTTTCTTAACGATTCATGGTGCAACGCCAGCCACTGCAATGCAATCACTGATGCCGCGTTATCAATCGCACCCTCTTCAACCCAACGGTAAGCCTGTTCGCGGCTGACCACATGGACCCGGATATCTTCATGCTCTTCTTCCAGTCCATGGATGCCTTCCGCCGTAGTCGCGTCCACTTCGCCCACCATAATTGACAAGCGCTCACTGGTGCCGCCAGGGCTGGCCAGGTAGCTCAACACCGGCTTGCAACGTCCGACCACGACGCCGGCCTCTTCCTGCGCTTCACGGCGGCACACGTCTTCAACACTCTCGCCGGTTTCGATCATGCCTGCCACCATTTCCAGCAGCCAGGGTGATCTACTGGTATCGACCGCAGCGATCCGCAGTTGTTCAATCAGCACCACCTCGTCGCGCACCGGGTCATAGGGTAGCAACACCGCAGCATGCCCGCGCTCGAAAATTTCGCGTTTAATTTCGGGGCTCATGTCACCGTTGAACAAGCGGTGGCGAAAACGATATAAATTGAGTGAAAAAAAACCACGATAAAGCGTCTCACGTGCAATAATTTCTACATCATTTTCATCAAGAGTAACGGGCGACGGTTGCGAGTGGCTCATAAGTGAATTCTCCTGCGTGAGTATGCCGATAAAATAAACAGTTTTGATGACAGAAACGGCGGGATAATCTTCCGCGGCTTTATGATAGATTGTGAGCCATGATATCAGGTGTGACGTAAGCGACCAGTTGAACTAAGGTAAACAGGCGGCCTGAAAGGTAAAAGTTACGCGCGATGGCACATTCAGCCAACTCAGGCGTACAACAGACTCTGCTAGAATCGGCAACTATTTCGTCTATCGTCAGCGCTAACATAGCAATATTGCTGCACAACAAGGAATGCAAATGAAGAAACTGCTCCCCCTTCTTATCGGACTGAGCCTGGGCGGCTTCAGTGCAATGAGCCAGGCAGAGAACCTGCTGCAGGTCTACAAACAGGCCAGGGAAAGTAACCCGGATCTGCGCAAAACCGCCGCTGACCGTGACGCCGCATTCGAAAAAATCAACGAAGCACGCAGCCCGCTGCTGCCGCAGTTGGGTTTGAGCGCCGGTTACAATTACAATAATGGCTATCGTGACAGCAATGGCGTCAACAGCAATGTGTCTAGTGCTTCACTTGGCCTGACCCAAACTATCTTCGATATGTCTAAATGGCGTGCGCTGACGCTGCAGGAAAAAACCGCCGGTATTTCCGACGTAACTTTTCAAACCGCCGCGCAAACGCTGATCCTCAACACTGCCACCGCCTATTTTAACGTGTTGAGCGCCATTGATACGCTGTCCTACACCCAGGCGAACAAGCAAGCGGTTTACCGTACCCTGGACCAGACTACCCAACGCTTTAACGTGGGCCTGGTAGCGATCACCGACGTGCAGAACGCCCGTTCGTCCTACGATACCGTGCTGGCAGCCGAAGTCACCGCCCGTAACAACCTGGATAACGCGCTGGAATCTCTGCGCCAGGTGACCGGCACCTTCTACCCGGAACTGGCATCACTGAATACCAACGCCTTTAATACCAAGCGTCCGGAAGCGGTGAACAACCTGCTGAAAGAAGCTGAAAGTCGCAACCTGAGCCTGCTCTCAGCCCGTCTGAGCCAGGATCTGGCCCGTGAGCAAATCCGCTCGGCGCAAACCGGCTATATGCCAACGGTTAATCTGAATGCTTCAACCGGTATTACCAATACCCGTTACAACGGGTCGGCAACTACCGACAGCCTCGGCTCCACCCGGTACAACAACTCGGATGCCGGTCAAAACCAGGTTGGTGTATCGCTGAGTTTACCACTGTACAGTGGCGGCCAGACCAACTCGCAGGTGCAACAGGCGCAGTACAACTTCGTCGGCGCCAGTGAGCAACTGGAAAGCGCCCACCGCAGCGTAGTGCAGACCGTGCGTTCTTCGTTCAATAACGTGAATGCCTCGATCAGCAGCATCAACGCCTATCAACAAGCGGTAGTGTCTGCCCAGAGTTCATTGGATGCGACCGAGGCCGGTTACCAGGTCGGTACCCGTACCATCGTCGATGTGCTGGATGCCACCAGTACGCTGTATAACGCCAAGCAACAGCTCTCCAGCGCGCGTTATACCTACCTGATCAACCAACTGAACATCAAGTCGGCGCTCGGTACCCTGAACGAGAACGACCTGATGATGCTGAACGGTGCATTGGGCAAACCGATTTCTACTTCGCAAGACGTGGTAGCACCGCAGACCACCGCCCAGGACGCTTACGCTGAAGGCTATAACGGCAACGCCCCTGCGCCGCAGACCTCCGCGCCAGTTGCTGCGGCACCGGTTGCCACCCGCGCTTCTGCGCCGGCGACTACCACCACGACTCAGCCTGCACGCAACAGCGGTAACCCATTCCGCAATTGATGGGTGTACGACGCTGAATACGGGGTCCGGCTTCTGCCGCACCCCGTTTTTTTTGCCTGGTCGTCGCCGCCTCGCTGCTCAAATACAGACAGAGTTAGGATAGGTTTACTCGAGCAGGAAAGTGCGAGAACAGGCGTAGGTTGATATACGCCTGGGTAATGGACATGACTAAAAACAGGACAATATTTAGATAAGCTGCAGGAGTGCTTTCATATAGCCCATCGCATAGGCCATACCGGCATGCCATGGCGCTTCACAGCTCATCTGTGGCGAATGATCGGGGATCAGTACGCCTTCAAATTTACACTCTTTGAGAATGCGCAACACCTTCGGCATATCGATATCACCTTCATCAATAAAGGTTTCATGGTAGTAAGGCACCTTACCTTTAACATTGCGAAAATGCAGGTAGGCAATAGCTCCTTGTTGCGCATAACGTTCCACGGCCTGATAAACATCTCCCTCTGACATTTCCGCAATAGTGCCAAGGCAGAATTCCAGCGCATTCGAGTGACTGGGTTGCAAATCCAGTAGCTTTTGATACAAATGCGGCTGATTCACCAACCGTGGCTGCCCGCGAACAAACTCTATCGGTGGGTCGTCAGGATGTGCAGCCAGCCTGACGCCCGCTTCTTCGGCTACGGGAACAATCTGTGCAAGGAACCACTCCAGACGCTGCCAAAGCTGTTCCGTCGTCGTCGCTTCTCTCAGTCCCGTCGCCTGTTCATCAACCACCATATTCCATGCCATGCTGGCCGGTAGCGGACTTTCTGTTTGCTCATTCAGTCCGTTTAACCCTACGGTTTTAGCCCCGCCACGCGCCTTGTTTTCCTCTATTCGTCCCGCGACGCCAGCCAAACTGAAGTTATAACCAAAAACAGGAATACCTGCAGCACCGACATTGCGAATAATTTGCTTAACCGTTTCTATCTGCTGATCTTTTTTCGGTCCATCAAACAATATGTGATCCCAGTGACAAGGATCGAAGTTTTCAATAGCAAAAAAAGTCAGGTCAAATTTTTCCATGCGGGCACGGATATCGAGAAGTTCTTCCGTGCTCCAGATCTCCGCCTGCGCTGTCCCCCATCCCTGGGTATCACCCACAGGTTGATTCGAGCGAGAGAAGCGATCATTTCGATGAAAGTAGTCCACCATATGCACCACGATATGGGTAGCGCCGCACTGGCGAGCAAAGGCAAAATGCTCATCATCCAGCATGTGTCTGTACAGACCAAAGCCCAGTTTCATAACGTTATCTCCTGAAGAACAAGACCATTTTTATTCATGACCGATTACAGATACGTACTTTGTATCCTTTAGTCGTAAGGGTTTAACAAAAATCGCTACGCTAATGGCTCCCAGTACCGCTACGCCCCCCGCGATGAAAAACGCGGTGTTGTAGGCCCCGGTCCATTGAATAATGTATCCGGTGACAATGGGGCCCAAGATGCCCGCTACGTTAGCGGTTGCGTGCACTACGCCACCCACAGCCCCCATGTTTTTACGGGCGACGGTATCCTGCAAAATCCCCCAGTAAGTGGTGGCTGACAGATAAAGAAAGAAGATCCCGCAGGCCATCAGAGTCACGGCGCTCGTTGCGCTGGAAACATTACCGACACAGATAACAAAAATGGCTGACGCACCAAGACAGACGACCAGGACGATTTTGCGTGATAGCAACGGATTACCCGTTTTACGGACCAGGCAATCGCACAGGTATCCGCCCAGCGCCATCCCGATGGAACCAAGCAACCACGGGATCACGCTGACGATACTCATGTCCTTCAAACTAAGGTGCTGAGAGGTCGACAAATAGCTGGGGAACCAGGAAAGAAAGAAAAACAGGATGTAGTTCAGGCCAAAGAAGGCGAAGGCCGTAGCCAGGATGGTGGGCTGTTTAATGTAGAAAGAGAGTGGAAGCGATGATTCGTCGATCTCTTCGTCGTCACCCTGTTGCCCCTGCTGAATCAACGCCAGCTCTTCCGGGCTAATTGAGGGATGCTGCTCCGGGCGGTCTTTGGCAATTTTTAACCAAAAAGCCAGCCAGACAAAACCAAGTAGCGCAATGGCAACAAACGCCATTCTCCAGCCAATAACCAGGACCAGCGTTCCCATTATCGATCCGGCAACGGCACCACCCAATGGGTTGCCGGCAGTGGCTACACCGATGGCGCTGCCGATTTCACGACGCGGAAACCAATTGTTGACCATTTTATTCAGCGTGGCCGCAAAGGGGCCTTCTCCTGCACCGAACAAAACACGAATAACCAGCATAGAAGCAAATCCCATAGCCAGACCGATCAACCCACAAAAGAACGACCAAAACGCCATACTGACTGCGAACACCAGTTTGGGTCCAAATCGATCCGAGGCATAACCACCGATAAAATTGAACAGTGCATAGCCGATGGAGAAACTGCTAAAAATAATACCCAGTTCACCGGGGGTGAGTTGTAAGTCATTGGCAAACATCGGCGCTGCAATGGCGAACGCCGAACGATCCATGTAGTTAATCGCTCCCCCCAGAGAAAGTAAAAAAACAATATTCCAGCGTTTACTTTTAAACATTGTCATGTCCTCGTATTCTGGAAACAGAAAGTGGGTTACATCACGCCAAAGCGATGATAGGCCTCAACAGCCCCCATTCCCTGGGCAATGGCATCGCGAACTTTGTTTTCCATTGCCTTTTTCTCCAGAGCCAACCCAATAACCTCCTGTTCAACCCTGGCAGGGATCACCAGCACGCCCTCTTCATCCGCCACCACCATGTCGCCCGGAGCAATCAACACGCCATCTATATTTACCGGAACACGGTAGTCGAGTACCTTGCCGCGTACTTTCTGATCCTGGGCATAATTTCCGCGAGAGAAAACCGGGAAATCCAACGCCAAAATTTCATGTTTATCTCTGGAATAACCGTTCAGAATGGCGCCGGCCGCCTTAAGATGGTTGGCGCGCGTAGACATTAATCCTCCCCACAGGGCGTACGTCGGCGATGACCCGCTGGCAATATAAACTTCGTTTTCCATCAGACTATCCAAAGCTTCGAACATCACACCAAAAGCTTTGTCTCCCAGCGGACCCTGGCTTTTCGTGCCTGGGAAGGTGGCGTAGTCCGCCTCCAAAACCGGCATTGCCCTTCCGGCAATACGCATGTGATCTGCCAAGGGTTGCAATCGCGGATGCAGGAACTGGTGGTGTAATCCCATTTCATCCAGGATATCGCCCAGTAACGCAGTCGATAAATTTTCTTTAATATTATCAAACAGTTTTTTTTCAGTTGAAGCCATATCCCGTTCCTCTTTATCAGTACAAGTTAACATGTCATACTGTCTACCTGTCAGACAGGTTAGAGGAAATAAAAACAACGGAAAAGCATCAGATCCCGGCGATGTGATCTTCATCGCGAATATGGCAACAGCAAACCATTGATAAGGAAAACGATTAGTCGATAACATATTGATCCATTGGCATTTAAACTTTTCTGATACTGTAGACACCGCCAGATCGTCGATAAACGACTCCAGAGAGCAGCACAATGAGCATGATTAAATCAGTAATTGAGAAAAGCACCCTTTCAGAGCAGGTAAGGAATTACCTGCTCAATCTCATTACCACCAACAAGCTGGAGCCGGGTGCGAAAGTTCCTAGTGAGAAGCAACTGATTGAAACGCTTGGGGTGAGTCGCGGCGTCGTACGTGAGGCGTTCCAGGCCCTGTCCATCTTGGGTATTTTGGATATCAGCAGCGGCAAACATCCCAGAGTGCAGACCGTCAACTCCTCAGCACTGGAGACCATTTTCAACTATTCCATGGTGACCCGACAGATTTCTACCGGTGAGATACTGGAGTTACGCAGAACCCTGGAGGTGCAGTGTGCAGCATTGGCAGCCCGGCACGGTTCGGAAGATGACTTCTCCAGGCTACGTATGGAAATGGAAAATTTACGTCATGTCTTTGGCGACCATCAGCAGTTCATTATCCACGATACGCAGTTTCATTTGATCCTGGCAGAAGCATCGGGGAACCCGATCTATGCGTTGTTGTTACAAGCTTTGCGTGCGTCACTGGAAAATTCAATCGCGGCCGGTTTACAGGCCCACGATATCAACGATCGCCGTGAAAAGATCATCAGCGTACACCAGGCTATTTTAGAAAAAGTGTGCCTGCGCGACGAAGCCGGCGCCAGAGAAGCGATGGAGGATCATTTTGATTCGGCGATAAATGCCCTGATCGTTCAGAAATGACACGCCGCCTCACAGCCCTTCCCCCGCCCTGGGGTGGTATCATCACGGCTATCGTTTTATCTCGTGTGGATGGGATCCGATGGAGAACACCTCAAGCTGGCAACGCCTGATCGAAGGCGAGCTGCCCCCCGCGCAACGCCCTGCGCCGGCAATTTATGCCTCCTGGTTGCGCTGCCGCAGCCTGATGCAGCCCGCGGTGTGGAAAGCGCCCCACTGCGCGCTCGGTGCCACCTTTAATTCCATCTGCCAGCGTAAGAACGACCTGCTAACACTCGGTCAGGCGGCGCTGGAAGACGCCTGCGAATACATGGAACAGCGCCGTTGCCTGCTGATGATCCTCGACGAAAGCGGCTGCATGTTGTGGCTGTGCGGCGATGCCCCGACGCGCGAACGCCTGCAGCTATTGGGGTTTACCCCCGGCGCTTATTGGGCCGAGGGGGACATTGGTACCAATGCACCTTCATTGGCAGTGGCCGAGGGCCACCCGATGCAGGTGCGCGGCAGCGAACATGTGCGCCAGGCATTGCACGACTGGTCATTCTGCGCCACGCCGGTCTACGACAACAGCGGTCGTCAACGCGGTTCGATTGCGCTGGGCTGCCGGTTGGCCGACTGCGCCGCCGGCGATCTGTCACTGACGCTGGCGCTGGCACGCGAGATCGGCAACTCCCTGAACGCCGACAGCCTGCTGGCGGAGTCCAACCGCCACCTGAACCAGCTTTACGGCCTGCTCGACGGGGTGGATGACGGCGTTATGGCCTGGGACCATCGCGGTTACCTGCAGTACATCAATCAGCGCGCCGCTTCCTTGCTGAAGCTGGATGAGCAACAAAGCCAGGGCAAAGCGCTGACCCAGTTGCTGACGCTGCCCGCCCTGCTCAACCGCGCCATCGCCCAGCGGCAGCCGTTGCAGCACGTTGAGGTCACCTTTGAAAGCCAGCGGCAGTTTATCGCGACGCTGTTAACCCTCAAGCCGATCTTCGACGGTGAGCGCTGCAGCTTTATCGCCCTGCTGCATCCGCTCGAGCGGCTGCGCCAGTATGTCAGCAGCCAATTGGGGCGCGTCAGCCACAGTTTTGAACAGATGCCTTCCGCCTCGCTGGAGATGCGCCGGTTGATCCGTTATGGCCAGCAAGCCGCGAAGGGGCAGCACCCGATCCTGCTGTGCGGCGAAGAAGGCGTCGGCAAGGAGTTACTCAGCCAAGCGATCCACAACGCCAGCGACCGCGCAGCCGGGCCTTATATCGCCCTCAACTGCCAGCTGATGCCGGAAGCGCAGGGGTTGCGTGAACTACTGGGCAGCGATGCCAACGAGGAAGAAGCGGGCCAACTCAGCAAGTTTGAACTGGCCAACGGCGGCACGCTGTACCTGGAACAAATCGAGTATTTACCGGCGGAGATGCAGTCGGCGCTGCTGCAGGTGCTGAAAACCGGCGTGGTGATGCGGCTCAACTCCAACCGGGTGATCCCGGTCGATGTGCGGGTGATCGCCAGCAGCGCCGCCGATCTGCCGCTGTTGGTGCAACAGAATCGTTTTCGCCGTCAGCTGTTTTACAGCCTGCAGGCGTTCGAGATCCAGATCCCCTCGCTGCGCCAGCGACTAAGCGATATTCCGCTGCTGGTGAAGCACCATCTGCGCACGCTGGAACAGCATTTTCAGTGCCGTTTCCGGGTGGATGACGAAGTGATGGCCCAACTCGGATTGTATCTGTGGCCCGGCAACGATCTGGAACTGAAGGGGGTGGTGGAGCGCACCGCGATGATGTGTCACGGCCACCACCTGCAACTGGCGGATTTGCCCGAGCACCTGCTCAGCCACCAGCCGCTGCTGGAAAGTGAACCGCAACCGGGCATGCCGCTGTTGACGCTGGCGGAGGTGGAACGCCAGGCGATCATTCGCGCGGCCAACGTCAGCCGCGGACAGTTGAACGAGATGGCGCAGTTGCTAGGCATTGGCCGCACCACGCTGTGGCGGAAAATCAAACAGTATCAGATAGATATCCGCCAGTTTAAGCTGCGCGCCTGAGGGCGCGCCATCAGTGGCTGAGTTGCAGCACATTGCAGCACACCACGCGCCGCGTCCAGCATCGCTTTCTGGCCGTTGCGGGTTTTGCTCATGCAGTCGTTCATGCCCACCACCATCGGCATCCCCATGGCTTTCGCCAGGATCGCACTGTGCGACAGCGCATTGCCACCGCTCAGGCAGATGCCGAGCACCAGACGACGGTCGAGCATCACCACGTCTGACGGCATCAGTTCGTCCATCACCAGAATGGACGGCGCGGTCAGCGTAATCACCGGCAACGGCTGCTGTTGCAGATGACTCAGGGTGCGGCGCAGCATATCGCGCACGTCCAGCTCACGCGCCCGCATATATTCATCGTCCAGTTCACGATACTCCCCGGCAATGGCTTCCATCTCCTGCCGCCAGGCCTGCTCGGCACTGCATTGCTGCCGGGCGATGCGGGTATAGGCCGCCTGCTGCAGATCCGGGTCGTCCAGCAGCATACTGTGAGCACCGAAGATTGCCGCCTGCGGTTTGCCAATCAACGAGCCGGTGCGCTCTGCCAACCGGTTCAGATCGCTCAGCGTGTGCTGCAATGCCTGGCGTAACCGCTGTTGTTCGTTCAGTACGTCGTCTGCGCCAATAGTACGTTCGACCACCGTCGGCCAGAAGCTAATCGCCTGCCACACCGGGCCACTGGTCACGCTTTCGGCCACCGGAATACCGTGTAATGAAGGCAAACTCTGCTCGGAAACCGTTTCACCAAAGTGCTGCTCTGCCAGCGCGCTAAACGCCGCCAGTGCCTGATCGGCCTGCGGCCCGTCGGCAATCAGCCGGATGGTGTCGCCATGGCGCACCAGCAAAAGCGCAAGCTGGTTAAGGCTGCGCGGATTGGCGCACTGGCCCTGCTTTTCCAGCACCAATTCGGCATCGAACGGTGCCAAGGCTTCCGCCAGTCGGGCGGCCGGGCGAGCATGCAGACCATGCGGGTTCTGCACCGTCCAACTGACACTTTTCCCCTGCGTCAGCGGCAACTCAACGCTTTTGGCCACCGGCGTGGCAACTTCGCCCAACTGCGCCTGCTTGGCCTGCAACGCACCCTGTGCTTCTGCCAGTACCTGTTCCAACCCCGCTCCGGCATTGGCGGCCACCACCGCGGCCAGCGTCCCTTCGACCAACGGTGCCGAGCACAGCTTCACCCTGCCGGCCAACGACGGATCCAGCAGATCGATCGCGGTTTCGGCACTCAGCAGCGCACTGCCCAAATCCATCAACACCACAATGCCCGCACCGTCAGCCACCGACTCAATGGCTTCCATCACTTTGATTGCATCGGTGCCTATCGGATGATCCGCATCATCGACACCCGCCGCCAACACCAGTTTACAGCCGTCGCCGCGCATCATCTGCAACGCCAGCTCTTCAACCCCGCGCGCCAATAGCGCACTGTGTGAAACTACAACGATATTGATCATCTCGCCTCCTGCTATTGGCCGGCGACCGCTGCCAGCGTTTTCATCATCAACATCACCGAGGTGGCACCCGGATCCTGATGACCGATGCTGCGTTCACCCAGGTAACTGGCCCGCCCTTTGCGCGCCTGCATGGTAATGGTGCTTTCAACCGCCTGCTCCGCCCGCTCACTGGCGCGCTGCAGAGCCTCCGCCACGCTTAACTGCTGCTGAGCCGACTGGCCGAGGCTTTCCACTACCGCCCACCAGGCATCGCACATGGTTTTATCACCCGGCTCCGCCTTACCGCGCATCACCACGCCTTCGACGCCCTCTTGCATCATTTGGTGCAGTTCCGCCAGATCCAGGCTCTGTTTGGCGTTGGCCGACTGTGCGGCACGGATAAAGAAGGTGCCGAACAGCGGACCACTGGCTCCCCCTACACTGGACAGCAGCGTCATACCGGTATTCTTCAGAATAAAGCCGATGTCTTTATCCGCCACCGAAGGCAGCTTTTCCACCACCTTGTTGAAGCCGCGGTTCATGTTCAGCCCATGATCGGAATCACCGATCTCGGTATCCAGCCGGGTTAGAAAATCGCGCTGCTGGGTAAACACCTCTCCACAGCGCATCAGCCAGTCGACCACTTGTTGTTTGGTTAACGCCATGATTCCTCCTCAGCAGCCCCAACGCAGCGCAGGTGTTTTCACCGGCGCATCCCACAAGGACAACAGTTCGTCGTCCACTTTCAGCAGCGTGATCGAGACCCCTTGCATGTCCAGCGACGTGCAGTAAGAGCCCACCAGGCTACGCTCAACGATCATTCCCGCCTCGGCGCAACGCTCCGCCAGCCGGTGATAAACGCCATACAGCTCGGACAGCGGCGTCGCCCCCAGGTTGTTCACCAGTGCGATCACCCGGTCGCCACGCGTAAGCGGCTGTTTGGTCTGTACTTCATCGCGCCATTCACCCTGCTGACGATCCCAGACGCGGACAGTGCGCTGATAGTGACCATGGTCGATCAGGGTATGGAACATGTCGTCCACTGCCGCATTAAGGGTGGTGAACGGGCGTCGCGCAATGCCTGGTTCGCCGTGAATGCCAACGCCGAATTCCATCTCGTTTTCCGCCAGCACGAACGAAGGTTTACCGGCCGCCGGCACGGTACAGGCACCCAGTGCGATACCGATCGAATGCCCGTGATTATTGATACTGTGCCCCAGCGTCACGATGCTATCCAAGTCATCGCCGCGTGCCGTTGCCGCACCGAGCAGTTTCTCCATCAGCACGGTATTGGCCACCCCGCGTCGCCCGGCGGTGAACAGGCTGTCTTTCACCGCCACATCATCGTCCACCAGCACTGTCGCCACCTGGGTTCCGCTGTCGTGCAGCAGTTCGGTCGCGGTTTCAAAGTTCAAGATGTCGCCGGTGTAGTTTTTAATGATCAACAGCACCCCGGCACCGCCGTCGATCGCCTGGCCGCACTCGTACATTTTATCCGGCGTGGGCGAGGTGAAAATCTCCCCCGGGCAGGCGCCGTCGAGCATGCCTTCGCCGACAAAACCGCAGTGCATCGGTTCGTGGCCGCTGCCGCCACCGGACAGGATCGCCACCTTGCCCGGGACCGGCGCATCAGCGCGGGTGACAAATACCGGCTCCTGATGCACCAACAACTCTGGGTGAGCCTCTGCCAGCCCCAGCAGTTGCTCTTCCAGTACCGACTCAACTTTATTGATCAGTTTTTTCACGGTTATTTCCTCGTTTGGCCGACGGGACGCAGCCTGCTGCGCCCCTGCGGTATCAGCTTGAGTGTTGTTGCAGCCAGGCGTTGCCCAGCCGATCTGCCGTCAAAATGGCTGCCTGTACGCTAGAAGGCGTGACCTCGAACGGCATGTTGTGGATGGTTTCACCGGCCGCGCAGCTGGCTTCGGCCACCGCCATGATTTTCGCTGCCGGATCGCCGCTCACGCCCATTTGCGCCAGCGTGATTGGCAGGCCGAGACGCTGGCAGAAATCCAGCACCGTTTCGATCTGTTCCATGCTGCTGTTTTGCAGCACCAGCTGTGACAGCGTGCCAAACGCCACTTTCTCGCCGTGGTACAGGTGATGGCACTCTTCCAGTACGGTGAAACCGTTGTGGATAGCGTGCGCGCCCGCCAGGCCACTGCTTTCAAAACCGATGCCGCTCAGATAAGTATTGGCCTCGATAATGCGCTCGACCGCCTCCGTCACCACCCCGGCCTCAACCGCCAGCTTGGCTTTAACGCCCTCCGCCAGCAGCGTCTCATAACACAACCGCGCCAGACTCAGCGCCGCCAGCGTGGATTTGCCGCCCGCCATGCTGGTCGCCTGAGCATCGAAACAGGCCTGTGCTTCGAAATAGGTCGAAAGTGCATCGCCCATCCCCGCCACCAGCAGCCGCACCGGTGCCTTGGCGATAATCGCGCTGTCCATCACCACCATGTCCGGGTTGCGTGGGTAAATCAGGTATTCGGCAAATTCGCCCTGTTCGGTGTAAATCACCGACAGCGCACTGGTGGGAGCATCGGTAGACGCAATGGTCGGGATCAACACCACCGGCAAATGCTGGTAATGCGCGATGGCCTTGGCGGTGTCCAGTGTTTTACCGCCGCCGACACCAATCACACCGTGGCAACCATGAGCCTTCAGCTCCAGGCCCAGTCGGTCGATTTCCTTATGGCAGCATTCGCCGTTGAACACACAGGCGTGATACTTCACTCCGTGCTGATGCAGGCTGCCCATCAGGGTATCGCCCGTCAGCTTCATTACGAAGTCGTCGGCAATCACGAAATAATGGTCGGCAAGCGCTTTAGCGTATTCGCCCACGGCGGCCAATGCGTTGGCGCCCTGGATGTACTTGCCTGGAGACTGGATGATTCTCAACATAACCGGATCCTTGTAGGGAAATTGGCGATGGTAACGTTCAGATATCAGGTGATAGATGCGTCGGTCTTGTGCCGTCGCGTTGTTATGAACTGACTATAGGGCTTGCCAGACGCTTTAGGTTCTTCGGCTTTTTCGTTTCATTATGGAACATTACTTCCATCACGACGTTCCATAATGAAACTATGACGCGGCTTTTTTAGCCGGTAAAGCGAACTGGCGCACAGCCTAACGTATAGCTGCGTAAAGAGTGGATTCTGTGGGCATTTCAGCTTTAATTTTGACCATCTTTCCCCTATCCTTACCGCCATTACTGGGAATGGGCGAATAACAGCCCGACTGATGGGATGAATGACGATGAAACGGACAAAAAACATCAACCGAGAGACGTTCCGCAAATCCTGGCGCGACTACCGCGTTGCGCCCGTAGCTTTGGCGATCAGCGCAGTCTTTATGCTGGCCGGCTGCGAGAAGAGCGATGAAACGGTCTCTATGTATCAGAATGCCGACGACTGTTCGCGCACTAACCCTTCGATGAGCGAGCAGTGCACCACCGCTTATAACAACGCCCTGAAAGAAGCCGAAAAAACCGCGCCAAAATACGCCACCCGTGAAGACTGTGTCGCCGAGTTCGGTGAAGCACAGTGTACACAGGCATCCGCCCCGGCACAGGCCGGCATGGCCGCTGAGTCGCAGAGCAGTGGCAGCATGTGGATGCCGCTGATGGCGGGTTACATGATGGGCCGCATGATGGGCGGCTCCGGCTTTGCTCAGCAGCCGCTGTTCACCTCTAAAAACGCAGCCAGCCCGGCCAACGGCAAATTCGTTGATGCCTCCGGCAAGAGCTATGGCCCGGCGACCGCGGGCGGCCGCACCATGACGGTGCCAAAAACTGCGATGGCCCCTAAGCCGGCCGTCACCAATACCGTCACTCGCGGCGGCTTTGGCGAATCCGTTGCCAAGCAGACCAGCATGCAGCGCAGCAGCGCAACATCCAGCTCACGCAGCATGGGCGGTTAATGCATGAAACGCGTTGCGATTACCGAGCGCCCGGACTGGCGCGAAAAAGCCACCGAATTTGGCTTCCGCTTCCACACCATGTATGGCGAGCCGTACTGGTGTGAGGATGCTTATTACCAATTCACGCTGGCGCAGATTGAAGAAATTGAAAACGCCACCGCCGAATTGCACCAGATGTGCCTGCAGGTGGTAGAGAAAGTGGTCAGCAGCGATGCGTTGATGACCAAGTTCCGCATCCCGAAACACACTTGGGAGTTCGTGCGCAGCTCATGGCGCACCAGCCAGCCGTCACTGTATTCACGTCTTGATCTGGCCTACGACGGTATCAATCCGCCCAAGCTGCTGGAAAACAACGCCGATACCCCGACCTCGCTGTACGAAGCGGCCTTTTTCCAATGGCTGTGGCTGGAAGACCAGATCAACGCCGGCAATCTCAGCCCGGAGTCCGATCAGTACAACAGCCTGCAGGAAAAACTGATCGAGCGCTTCGCCGAGCTGAAAGCACAACACGGTTTCGGCCTGCTGCACCTGGCCTGTTGCCAGGACAGTGAGGAAGACCGCGGTACCGTGCAATACCTGCAGGACTGCGCGCTGGAAGCCGGCGTACCGACAGAATTCCTGTTTATGGAAGAGATTGGTCTGGGCGAAAAGGGCCAGTTTACCGACCTGCAAAATCAGGTTATCGGTAATCTGTTCAAGCTATACCCGTGGGAGTTTATGCTGCGCGAGATGTTTTCCACCAAGCTGGAAGATGCCGGCGTGCGCTGGCTGGAGCCGGCGTGGAAAAGCATTATCTCCAATAAGGCCCTGCTGCCGATGCTGTGGGAAATGTTCCCGGATCACCCGAATCTGCTGGCCTCTTACTTTGCAGAAGACGATCATCCGCAGCTCGATCACTACGTCACCAAGCCGCTTTTCTCACGCGAAGGCGCCAATATCCAGATCGTGCAGAACGGTCAGGAAGTCGCGCGCGTTGATGGCCCTTACGGCGAAGAAGGCATGATCGTACAGCAGTTCCACCCACTGCCACAGTTCGAAGGCAGCTATACGCTGATCGGCAGTTGGCTGGTCGACGATCAACCTTGCGGCATCGGTCTGCGCGAAGATCGCGAGCTGATCACCCAGGATCTGTCGCGTTTCTACCCGCACATCATCCTCGGTTAACGATTAAATTGGTTGATATCAAGCGCGATAATATCGCGCTTTTTTTATGCTTTTCGGCTGGTGATTAATCGATTAACCTTTTATACTCGAAGCGTCTGTTCTCCTCGGGCGGAGCAACCAGATATGAAACTGACGTCCATTATTCCACCACAGGTCAACCTGGCCGACGGATGTTTTACCGCACCTGATATTCAACGTAAATCTACGACCCTGGGCAGTCTGGCGGGGATCTTTGCCGATCCTGCCGCATGGCGAGCGATGCCGGCAGAACTTGCCGTCTATCAGGTCGAAATGCTGCCTTCCGAGCTACAGGAAGGTGAGCTGTTTGTGGGCACCACTCACCTGCAGCCTGGCCGTGTGGGTAACGAATTCTTTATGACCCGTGGGCATTTTCATCAGCGCCCCGAACAGGCAGAGTTCTATTTTGGTCTACGTGGCCAGGGTCTGCTGTTGCTGCAACACCGGGACGGGGCTTGTACGTTGGAACAGGTTGCCCCCGGCAGCGTTCACCATATCCCTTCGTTTACCGCTCACCGCCTGATTAACACAGGTACTGAGGTGCTGTCCGCCCTGGCGGTCTGGCCAACGGTGGCAGGGCACAACTACGACGCACTGCAGCCGCAGGGATTCAAACTGCGGGTCTTTGCCGATGGCAGCGGTTGGAAAGCGGAGGCGCAATATGAGTGACTCGATGCTGCAATTTGGCCTTGATGTGCGCATTAGCGACAACCCGATGGGATTTGGTTATGGCGATGAGGTGATTGGGCCATTGCCGGAAATACGGACGCTGGAACAAATCCGCCTATCCTTACGCGATCCTGGCTGCAATGGACCAGAACAGGTCTACGCCATTGCGATGGACGTCGCCAAATCGCAGCATTTGGCAGAATTGAAGAAGCGCATGTTGCTGTTCGGCATTGTCACCTATGCCAAGGGCCAGTTAGGTCAGGAGCCAGTGCGCAGCCAGGGCCATGTACACCGCATCAGCGTACACAGCGGCTGGTCACCGCCGGAGCTGTACGAGATCTGGCAAGGTAAGGCCATTATTTACATGCAAGAACGGGTGGAACGTGAGCCGGGACGTTGCTTTGCCGTCCATGCCGGCCCCGGTGAAAAGGTATTGGTACCGCCAGGGTGGGCTCACGCCACCATTTCCGCCGATCCCAACCAGCCGCTGACCTTCGCCGCCTGGTGCGATCGTGAATATGGCTTTGAATACGATGCAGTACGTGAATACAAAGGGCTGGCCTGGTACCCGCTATTGCAGGGCAACCATATTATCTGGCAACAGAATCCACGATATCAATCCGGCAGGCTGCACGCCATCGGACCACGCCAATACCACGAGTTCGGTCTGAGCAATGCCCCCTTATACTCACAGTTTGAGGCCGATCCAGCACGCTTTCAGTTCATTTCCAAACCGGGCAGCGTAGCGGAAAAATGGCAACGATTTGAGCCGTGAAAGAGAACGGGGCGAATATATTCGCCCCCTACGTGTAACTCAGGATAGCTTAAGAGAACAAACCGCAGGCCACCCCTGCCGCCGCCAATACCAATAGCCCGAGCATTGCTTTCACCGGTGAAAGCCCGCGCTTGGCCATCAGGTACCAGGTCGCCAGCACCACGATCAACGGCATCAGGTTAGGGAAAATACCGTCCAGCATTTGCTGCAGGTGAATATTCACCCCGTCTTTGGTGACAAACTCCAGGCCTGTCCCCAGCTTGACGTAGCTCGCCGCTACGCCGCCCATGACGAACACCCCCAGCAGGGAAAGTGCTTCCCGCAGGCGTGAGGACTTGCTGCTGACCAGCATCTCCACCGAGCCGGAGCCCATGTTGTAGCCTTTCATAAACAGCCAGTAAGACCCTGGAATGACGATCAGGCTGAAGGCGATGATGTAAAACAGCGGGCCAATCACACTGCCACCGGCCGCCAGCGCCATGCCGATACTCAGCAAAATCGGGATCAACATGCCCGGTACCATCGAGTCGCCAATACCGGCCACCGGCCCCATCAACCCCACCTTGAGCGTGTTAATGGTTTCCCCGTCTATCGGCTCACCGTTGGCGCGTTTTTCTTCCAGCCCTATCACCATGCCGTTAACAATCGCGCCCAGCTGTGGTTCGGTATTGTAAAACGAGGTATGGCGGCGAATGGCCTCAATACGCTGCTGTTTGTCCTGATACAGTTTTTTCAACGCCGGCATCATACTCAGACAGAAACCGTAAGACTCCAGACGTTCAAAGCTCATCGATGACAGGTTGTACATCATCCAACTGCGCCAGCAACGACGCAGATCCTGCTTATTCAATTTTGGTGTTGGCGTATCCATCAGAATTCATCCTCATCATCAGCCTGAGGCGCGGCCTGTGCGGCGGCCACCTGCGGCTCTGGCTTATAGTTGTAGTGAATCAGTGCCAGCAGCGCGCCGACAATCACCAGCGCCACCATATTCAGCTTGAGGAAAACAATGCAGATAAACCCCACCAGGAAGTAAATCAGCATGCTGTAGCTTTTAATAATCTGTTTGAGAAGAATGGCGATGCCGACCGCAGGCAGAATGCCGCCCACCACGTTCATGGTGGTCAACACCAGCGCCGGCAGGCTGTCCATAAAGGCGTTGATGTAGCGCGCCCCGAAAAACACCGCGATAAACGTCGGAATAAAACGCAGCAGGAAGTTGGTGACCTGCGGCCAGATGGCGCTATTGAGGTAAATCCCCCGTTCATCACCGCGCTCTACCGCCAAATCTGCACGGTGATTCCAGTAAGAATTGAGCACCATCATGGCGTTGAACAACACGGTCCCCATGATGCCGATAGTCGCCGCCAGTGCGACCGCCACCTCGGTTCCTTTCCCGGAGAGAATACCCAACGCAATCGCCGGGAACGCTACAAAGTTGAGATCGGCCGGCATCGATCCGCCCGGTGTGACCATAGCGATATACACCGCCTGGACCGCAACACCGATGATGATACCGGTCTGTACATCGCCGAGAATAGCCCCCACCAGCATGCCGGAGACCAGCGGACGACTGAGAATATACCAGCCTCCGGTCAGTCCCAGCAGCCAGGGGCTGCTCAGCGCGCCGAGATAGCAAAGTATCCCGATAAGCGTCGCTTCAAACCACATAGTTGACTCCTGCCGTTCAGGCTTATTTGAGTTTCTTTTTTGCGTCCAGCCAACTGAAATGGCTGGCATCAGGGACTAAACGAAATTCGATGGCATGTCCGTGTTCAGCAAGAAAATCGAAGGCCTCTGCCTCTACCGCGCTCACTGATTGATTCGGGCCGATGGTCACCGTGTCCTTGCGGGCAGACATCGGCCCAACGTTGATTTTCTTGTTACGATTACTGAGGTCGATCCCGGCCTCTATCAGCCGGCGCAGCGTGACCGGTGATTTACCGATCACAAAGTATTGCTTGTCGCTGGCGATCACCTTCGGCAGTTTTTCTATCGCCTGTTGCACGGTAAACAGCCACACCCTGGTGTCTTGCACTGCCCCCTTCATCACCGATGACAGCAGTGGATCCGCCGCTACCTCATCATCGATCGCCACAATGCCGTCGCAGGGCAATTCCTTCGCCCAACGGGTCACCAGTTGACCGTGAATAACCCGGTCGTCGATACGAACAAATGAAATGGCCATATTCTCTCCTCAGAAATCGTCTGGTTGTGCCGTTACCGCTGGACGAGCAAGGGAAATCGCCTCACCCCCCAGCGCCACCAGCTCCTGTGCCGCCTGTTGAACCTCCTTTCCCTCCAGTAATTCGGCACTCATTAACAACATCGGGAAATTCACGCCGGTTACCACGGCCATCGGCACCGACGTTTGGGGATCAAATGCGTGGCGACAGGCCACGTTATAAGGCGTGCCACACAGCATGTCGCACAGCACCAGCACACCGTCTGCCCCCGCGCTTACCCGCTGCAATTCGTCGGCAAAATCCTGTTTAAAAGCTTCGATTCCGGCCCCTTCGCTCAGGGCCACATGGCTGGTTCCCGGCAGTTCACCGTAAACCATACGTGCGCTGCTCATCAGCGCCTCGGCCAGCGGGCCATGGGAGGTCACTATCACTTTCAACATAATGCTTATCCCCTCACCCAGGCTTTAATGGTGCCCAGGGTTTTGCCCAGGCTGCGGCCATGGGGGCTGATTCGGTACGGCCCCACGGCGGCCGGTACGATAAAGGTTTCGGCGTAATGCACCACGAAGGGCACGAAATGGCCTTCAGGGCTTTCAACTACCGCCTCTTCCCCTTCGACCAGATTCAGCACGTTCACCCGGCCTTCGGTATGGTGCAGCACCGGTTCACTAAACCAGTGACGCCGGGTTTCGATAAACTCCCGCTCGTGCAGACCGGTTCGCTCCTCCTGCCAGCCCGCACCTTCGGCAACTGGCTCAATACGGTTCACCAAATGCTCCGTCGCCCAGGTGGTGTCGCACTGCCAGTTAATCACCTGCTCACCATGCTGCAGATGCACCGGGCGCGGTTGTCCATCTAATCCCAGACGGCCCCAGTCCCACAGCTTGAAGGTGAAAATGTACGGCGTAGCGCTGATCTCCAGCACCATGGCGCCCGAGCCGGAACAATGCACCGTCCCCGCAGGGATCAGGAAATGGTCGTGTTTACGCGCTGGAAAACGATTCACGAAACGTTGATCATCGAAGGCTTTTTCACCTCTTTGCGCGGCGGCCAGATCGGCCATCATCGCCTGCGGTTCGGTGCCGTTTTTCACCCCCAGGTACACTTCGGAACCCGGCTCTGCCGCCAGGATGTAATAGCTTTCGTCCTGGGTGTAATGCATACCGAAATGCTGTTGGATGTATTCCGTCAGCGGGTGCACCTGGAAGCTGAGATTTTGCCCGCCGACGGTATCCAGCAGGTCAAAACGGATCGGGAATTCGGCGCCGAAGCGGGCATGCACCCGCTCACCCAGTAAGGGGTGGGGATATAACAGCACCAAATCCTGTGAGGGGATCTCGACCCGGACGTCACCAAAACGCATTAGCAGGCTGTTTTCCTCGGGCACGCAGTCAAAACACCATGCGTAGTTGGCTGCCGTCGGGTCGAGATCGAACTGTTGTTTCATCCACTGGCCGCCCCAAACACCGGGGTCAAAAAATGGCACCACGCGGAATGGGCGTTGAGTCGCCTGCTGCAATCCGGCATGGAAAGCCGTACCGGTCACCAGCTTTGGTTGGCCAGCCTGGTTGGTATCCAACACAAAATCTGCACGCTGTAGCAGTGGGGTTTTATGACGATCGAAGACTCGCCATTCCACGAAGAATGCTCGCTTGTAGCGGCGCAGCACGTCCTCGTCCACATTGGCCGCGCCCCAGTTACCCAGTTCGCCGCGGCGAAAACGCTGCTGGATTTCCCAGCGGGCCATATCGGCATACACCAATACATCGGCTTCGGCGATCAGCGCCGCGCCCGGCCCATAAACCACCACCAGCCCACTGTCGACGCGCGCAATTTGATCGCGCAATTGCTGGACGCGTTCAGCATCAAAAAACTCGGGCATTTCATGGCACGACAACACACCAAAAACACGGTCATCGGTTAAATTGCGCTCAATCATCGCGTGGATGTGCGGCTCATCATATTTGGCCGATTCGGCATTGATGCTACTGGCGGGCTGCAGAGGCTTAATAAAATTCTCTATTAGCTCAGCCAGACTCACCCCATGGTAGCAATCCACTACCAACAGGGTTTTGCGCAACCCGAGGGCGGCAATTTTGTGGCTGACGGCCTCGGTCACTGCCTGCCAGCCTTGCCAGGCGGCATTATCAAACCCCTGCACCGCCACTTCCGGATACTTGTCATAGCTGGTTGATTTATGCTGTTGCTCTGTCATATTCTTCTGCCTATGAACTGGATAGATAGAAAAAGATTAATCGATTAACCTTCTGACAAACAGGCTGGTTAACGGGATTAACCTCATATAATCGATAATAACCCCATAAAAAACCGAACTTTCGTGATGTGAATCACGATTTATTGACGAGATTTTTACGAAATAAGGTTAATCGTTATACCTTGCTATGACCGTCGGCATCGACAGGAGATAAAATGAGCACGATAACTTTGGCGGACGTCGCCGCACACGCAAAAGTCTCCACCGCCACGGTATCGATGGTATTGCGCAACCGTGGCCGCATATCGGACGCCACCCGTAAGCGGGTACTGAGTGCCATTGATGAACTGGGCTATGTCTATAATCAGACCGCGGCTAACCTGCGCAATCGCAGCAGCAACCAGGTCGGCCTGTTGCTGCACGACATCACCAATCCGTTTTATGCGGAGATGACCGCCGGACTGAGCCAGGAAATGGAGCGTCACCAGTTGATGCTGTTTCTGGCCAACAGCGAAGAGTCTGCCGACAGGCAGCAAAAATTTGTCGACTCCCTGCTACAGAACAATACCAGCGGCATGGTGCTGTGCGCCGCCCGACAAACACCCACCCTGTTTTTTGAAACGCTGAAGCGCCGCAAGATACCGGCCATTATGGTGGTTCGGCCGGTGGCCGATGCGCACTTTGACTTCGTCGGCACCGACAACTTCCTGGGCACCCAATTGGCGACTCAGCACCTGCTGGATCTCGGCCATCGCCATATCGCTTTTATCGGCGGATCCATCAGTTCCACCACCCGCGCACAGCGGCTGGGAGGCTACACCAGCAAGCTGCTGGAACACGGGATTATGGTTAAAGGGGAATGGATTGTGGATAGCGAGGCCAGCCAGAGTTCCGGTGCCAAGGCAGCAGAACGGCTGCTGATGGCTCACCCGGAAATCACTGCAGCCTTGTGCTATCAGGACATCGTCGCGTTGGGGGTAATGCAGACATTGCGCAAACTCGACCGTCAGATTGGCAGAGATTTTGCGTTAATTGGTTTTGATGATATTACCGAAGCCTCGCTGGTGCAGCCGGGTTTGACCACCGTGTCGGTGGCCTCGCGCGAGATTGGCCGTAAAGCCGGGGAACTGCTGTACAGCCGTATTCAGGGCAATGATGAACCGCCAAAACGTATCATCCTGCCGCCTTCTCTGGTGATCCGCGAGTCCTGCGGTTTTACCGATAAATTCACGCCAGCCTGAGCTGGCGTGAATGCTCTAGCCAATTTGTACTGACAGCATGCTCAATGAACTCATCTCAATGCCGTCCACCGGCACGGTTATCGGCTCCTCACCGTCCCAACCGCCGATCACGTACAGCAGCGGCAGGTAGTGCTCCGGCGTCGGGTTCGACAGCGCCGCGCCCTCATGCTGCATAAAGTTCACCAGCGGGTGGTTATTCCCCTGATAATTCAGGTTATCCCGCACGAACTTATCAAACGACGTTGCCCATGGATAAGGGGTGGCGTCACCCTGCCATTTCACCATCCGCAAGTTGTGCACCACGTTACCGCTGGCAACGATCATGATCCCCTGATCGCGCAGCTCTGCCAGCTTGCGGCCCAGTTCATAGTGATATTCCGCCGGCTGAGTACCGTCGATGCTGAGCTGCACGACCGGAATGTCCGCCTCGGGATACATTTTGATCAATACGCCCCAGGTGCCATGATCCAGCCCCCACTCGCTGACGTCGGCCTTGACGTTGATCGGTGCCAGCACCTGCTGGATCTGCGCTGCCAGTTCCGGTGAACCGGGTGCCGGATACTGAGTATCAAACAGCGCCTGTGGGAACCCGCCAAAGTCATGGATGGTTTTCGGTTTTTCCATCGCGGTAACCGCAGTGCCACGGGTATACCAGTGAGCGGAAACGGCAACGATGGCCTTCGGGCGTGGCAAGGTTTCACCTAACGTACGCCATGCCTGGGTGTAGCGGTTTTCTTCCAGCGCGTTCATCGGGCTACCGTGGCCGAGAAAAAGTGCTGGCATACGAGAGGGGTTCATACAGGATCCTTGGTTGGTCGCAATACATTATGTGAACCAGATTACGCCGTTTACCGCGCTAAAACAGCCGGATAACCATGATGATGATCTTCAATAAATTTGAATGGTTAAAACAATGGAAGCAATCAGCCAAATCCACTCGATTTATGCCTTTACTCTGTTAGTATCAGAAAACAAACAATAATTTCAGCATATAGGAGAGAGTTATGTCCGTACCGCTACTCCTGACCCTGCTGGCCGGCGGCGCCACCTTTGTCGGTGCCCTGTTCGGCATTATCGGCCAGAAGCCCTCCAATCGAATGCTGGCATTTGCTCTCGGCTTTGCCGCCGGGATTATGCTGTTGATTTCATTAATGGAAATGCTGCCCGCGGCGCTGCATACCCAGGGCATGTCGCCGATGTTGGGCTACGGCATGTTCATGCTCGGCCTGCTGGGTTATTTTGCGCTGGACCGGATGCTGCCACACCAGCATCCGCAAGATTTGCTGCAGAAGCCGCTCCAGCCGCACAACCTGAAACGTACTGCCGTGCTGTTGACACTGGGCATCAGCCTGCACAACTTCCCGGAGGGCATTGCCACCTATGTTACTGCCAGTGCCGATCTGGAACTGGGGATGGGCATTGCGCTGGCCGTCGCCATCCATAATATCCCTGAAGGTCTGGCCGTCGCCGGACCGGTGTATGCCGCAACCGGTTCAAAGACCAAGGCTCTGTTGTGGTCGGGAATTTCCGGTATGGCGGAAATTCTCGGCGGCGTGCTGGCCTTTCTGCTGCTCGGCCCGATGATATCACCGGTGGTGATGGCATCGATTATGGCGGCCGTCGCCGGTATTATGGTGGCGCTGTCGGTCGATGAGCTGATGCCGTTGGCGAAAGAAATTGATCCGAATAACAACCCGAGCTACGGGGTATTGTGCGGAATGGCGGTGATGGGATTCAGCCTGACGCTGTTACAAAGTGGTGGCATCGGTTAAGCGTTTTTCAGCGACAAAAAAAGCCGCGTATGCGGCTTTTTTTATGTTCAGAAAATCAGTTTGATATCAGCTGGCTTTCTGTTCGTGCGCCTGACGGTAAGCCACCAGATCTTCGATGGTCAGTACGGTCATGTCATGCTGTTTGGCGAACAGGATAACTTCTGGTGCATGCGCCATGCTGCCGTCATCGTTAGTCAGTTCACACAGCACGCCGGCAGGTTTGAAACCGGCCATTGCCACCAGGTCGATCGTCGCTTCGGTATGGCCACGACGGCTCAGCACGCCACCCGGCTGCGCACGCAGTGGGAACACGTGACCAGGGCGGTTCAAATCGCTCGGCTTGGCGTTATCGGCAACCGCCGCGCGAATGGTGGTCAGGCGATCGGACGCGGAAACACCGGTCGTCACTCCCTGCGCCGCTTCGATAGTCACGGTGAAGGCGGTCTGGAACTGGCTGGAGTTGTTGGTCACCATCATCGGCAGCTCAAGCTGCTGACGGCGTTCTTCGGTGAGACACAGGCACACAATACCGCTACCGTGGCGAATGGTCAGCGCCATCTGCTCAACGGTCATGGTTTCTGCGGCGAAGACCATATCACCTTCGTTTTCACGATTTTCATCATCGAGCACCATCACACCGCGCCCATTGCGCAATGCTTCAAGAGCGCGTTCTACGCGTTCTACCGGCGTGCCGAAATCTGAAAGTAGGGTCTGATTCATGGTAAAAAACCTCATTAGAAAATTATGGATTACCAGAACCAGGGCGATCTTGAGGAGTAGCTAGCAATAGCTAAAAAAATAACGCAAGCGGGTACAAACCCGGCAGATACCGTTACTCTCTCCCATCCGGACTATAACCGTCGGCCCCGGAATTACACCGGATCTGCTGACCTCTAACCAAACTGCAAGAAACTGGCTGAGCGCTCGCGGGCTTTCACCGTAGAAGGTGATTTACCGCCGGTGGGGACTTGCACCCCGCCCTGAGAATAAGCTTCTCGACTATAACGCTAATGATTAATCAGGGCAATTGGCAAAAGCACAATTCGGCCAGTGCCATGGAATGCGGTTAATAGTTTATCCGGCGAGCAACTCGCATTACACTAGGCGACAGCTAATAAACTCTGAAAGGGAAACGCCATGATTGACCCGAAAAAAATTGAACAGATCGCACGTCAGGTGCATGAGTCCATGCCTAAAGGTGTGCGTGAATTCGGGGAAGACGTTGAGAAAAAAATCCGTCAGGTGTTGCAGTCACAGCTCACCCGCCTGGATTTGGTCAACCGCGAAGAGTTCGACGTGCAGACCCAGGTGCTATTGCGCACCCGCGAAAAGCTGGCATTGCTGGAACAACGTATGAGCGAGCTGGAAAGCAAGCTGAACGCCACGCCTGCTGCGCAACAGCCAGACGCTGAATAAGTTACCGTTGAGGGCGCGGCACCGCGCCCTTATTGCGGTTTGAACGCCGCCTGCGGCTTAAGCCGTAACACCAGCCAAATCAGCGCGAACATTGCCAACGCATACAGGCTTTTCCAGCCGATAATCACCATCAGCAACACACACAGCACCAGTCCTGTCGCCGCCATTAACCGCGAACGCCCGTGCAAAATTCGGCACCCCGCCAGCATGCACAGCAGGTAAATCAACACGAAGATGCCATTGGCATACACCAGCAGCGTATCCAGCGGTAACTTCAGCGTATAAATCAGCAAAGTGAACAGCAAGCAGCTCCCCACCACCGCGCTTAATGCATTGACCGGGGCCTGTCCGGCAGACAGCTTGGCCAGCGCGCTGGACGGACGATCCTGCGCCTGCGACCACACCAGCCGGGCGAAGCTTTGGGTATAGATATTCACGCTGGCGAAGCAGGCCAGATAGCCAATGATGCAGGCTACCCACAGCGCATGCTGACCAAACAGTTGCACCACGATACCCGGCAACGAAGCTGCCGCCGCCTGATACTCACCATAAGCATGGAAATGCAGCACCGCTACGGTACAGCCCCAGTACACTGCCCCGGCGACCAGCATGCCAAACAACAACGCACGCGGGAAATCGCGTTCAGGGTTACGAAATTCGGTCGCCAGATGGGCAAACGCCTCCAACCCCACAAAGCACCAGAACATCACTGCCAATGCGTGGAACAGATTGGGTGGGGAGATTTCGGCGATGGCCGGCCAGGGAATTTGGGTCAGTGAGATGTCGCCGCGCCACCAGATAGCGGCCACCAGCGCCACCACCAGAATAGCGATTAGCGTTTGAATATTGGCGCTGGAACCCGCGCTGCGCGTGCCTAAAAACCAAATCACCACCAGCGTGGCGATCTGCACCAACAGCAGGCCATTGGCGCTCCAGCCGAAAGTGGCCTGCCAAAAACCGGCGGCAATCTGTAACGCAGCGGGTAGCCCAACCGGGATCACTGACAAAAACAGCCAGCCGGTCACTTTCGCCATGCGTGGGCCAAAGGCCAGCCCGACAAAGTGTGCTGCGCCAGCGGCGCTGGGAAAATGACGGCCTAAAGCGGCAAAGGCAATGGCGATCGGAAAGACCAGGATAATCAGCACCGGCCAGGCCCACAGGCTATCGCCCTGCGCCACCTGTGCTGCCAGGGCCGGAACGGCAAACACTCCGGTACCCAGCAGTGAAGTGGACAATAGCCCAACGCCCTGCGCCAAACTCAGCTCTTGCTTTAGTCCACTCACTGCCCACCGCCGTTTTCAGCGAGCGTTAGCCACGCCCGTCTTTGATTGCCTTGATGATGTTGGTGGTCGACAGACCGTCTTCAAAGTTCAGCACTTTGACGTCACCGCCGTTGGCCCACACCTCGGTACTACCGGCGATGTCTTCAGGCTTGTAATCACCGCCTTTCACCAGCAGATCCGGCAGGATATCGGCGATCAGGCGCTGTGGCGTGTCTTCTTCAAACGGCACTACCCAGTCCACTGCTTCCAGCGCACCCAGCACGATCATGCGGTTTTCCAGCGCGTTGACCGGACGGGTTTCACCTTTCAGACGCTTAGTGGAAGCATCGCTGTTCACCGCCACAATCAGGCGATCGCCCAGCTTGCGGGCATTGGCCAGATAAGAGACGTGACCGGCATGCAGAATGTCGAAGATGCCGTTGGTCATCACTACTTTCTCACCGCGCTGACGGGCTTGCGCCACAGCGGTTTTCAACTGGGCTTCGGTCATCACGCCAAAGCCGGTTTCGGCCCGGCCGCGTACCGCGTTTTCCAGCTCGATCGGTGAAACGGTCGAGGTACCCAGCTTACCCACCACCACACCGGCGGCGGCATTGGCCAGGAAACAGGACTCTTCCAGCGTGTTACCGGCAGCCAGTGCCGCGGCCAACACACCGATAACCGTATCGCCGGCACCGGTAACGTCGAACACCTCCTGCGCCAGAGTTGGCAGATGCAGTGGCGCAATGCCCGGCTGCAGCAGCGTCATGCCGTGTTCGGAACGGGTCACCAAGAGGGCAGAAAGCTCAAAGTCCGCGACCAGCTTCATGCCGCGCTCAACCAGTTCAGCTTCGTCTTTACAATGGCCGACCACTGCTTCGAATTCGGACAGGTTTGGCGTCAGCAGCGTTGCGCCGCGATAACGCTCGAAATCCGATCCTTTAGGATCGATCAGCACCGGCACCTTGGCAGCCCGCGCCAGTTGGATCATGCTCTGTACCTGGCTCAGCGCGCCTTTGGCGTAGTCGGACAGCACCAGTGCGCCAATCTGTGGCAGCGCCTGTTGAATGCGCTCCAGTAACGGCTGCGGATCGACGTTAGAGAAGCCTTCTTCGAAATCGAGACGGATCAGCTGCTGATTACGCGACAGCACGCGCAGCTTGGTGATGGTCGGATGCGTCGGCACCGAGACAAAATCACAGCGCACGTTCACTTCGTTCAGCTTGGCACTCAGCGCCCGCGCTGCATCATCAATACCGGTCAGGCCCACCAGACGTGAGTTAGCGCCCAGCGAAGCAATGTTCATCGCCACGTTAGCCGCACCGCCAGGACGCTCTTCAATGGTTTCAACCTTGACTACCGGCACCGGCGCTTCCGGTGAAATACGGCTGGTCGGCCCATACCAATAGCGATCCAACATGACGTCACCCACCACCAATACCCCGGCGCGGCGAAAATCAGGCAGTGTAACTTTCATCCGATAACTCCAAAAAAGTACAAAATTTTAGTGGCGCAGATATTACCACAGACGTCTGTAATAGCTGCAAAACGTATTGCGCAACCGGCCTGCTCAGCCCAGCCACTTCGCCCAACTGGCGCGGACTTGTTCACGTTCGGCGGCGAATTGCCCATTGCCGACCTTGCCGGAATGCCCCTGCAACGCCAGATGATGGATCTCATCGCGCATGGTGACGTAAGCCTCGGTCAGCGCGCGCGCTTCTTCTTCCGGCATGATGTCGTAATTGGCCATCAGCTCGAAAATGCGCACGTTATCAGACCAGCGCGTCAGGCGTGGTTCGGCGGCCGCATAGCCTAAGACCAGATACTGGGCAATAAATTCGATATCGGTGATCCCGCCCTCGTCGGCTTTGATATCAAACAGATCGCGCTGCTTGCTGCCAAGGTGATTGCGCATTTTCTCGCGCATCTCGCGCACCTCGCGCTTCAACGTTTCCGGATCACGCGGTTTGCACAGGATCTCACGGCGGATAACGTCAAACTGCTGGTGCAACAGCGGATCGCCATGCACAACGCGCGCCCGCACCAACGCCTGATGTTCCCAGGTCCAGGCCTCGTTCTGCTGATAATCGGCAAAGGCTTCAACGGTACTGACCAGCATACCGGCTGCACCCGACGGCCGCAGGCGAGCATCCACTTCATACAAAATACCGGACGAGGTGCGGGTGCTAAACAGGTGCATCACGCGCTGCGCCAGACGCAGATAAAACTGACGGCCGTCGATGCTGCGATCGCCGTCGGTCATCACCTCCGGCGGACAGTCGAGGATAAACACCAGGTCAAGATCGGAACTGTAGCCCAGTTCCCAACCGCCCAGCTTGCCGTAGCCAATCACCGCAAAACCACGCCCTTCACGCTCCTGCAAATGGGTCGGCTGGCCATAGCGTGCGACCATATCGTTCCACGCCTGCTGCACCACAGTATCGATAATCGCTTCCGCCAGATAGGTGAGGTGATCGCTCACTTTCATCACCGGCAACGCACCAGAGATATCCCCGGCGGCAATACGCAACTGCTGCGCCTGCTTGAACTGGCGCAGCGCCTCCAGCCTCTGCTCTTCGTCGTCTTCCGGCACCCGCAACAGGTACTGGCGCAGTTCGCTGCGGTAGGCATCCGGGGCCACCGGCTGATACAACGTCGCCGGCTCCAGCAGTTCATCCAGCAGCAGCGGATAACGCGACAGTTGATTGGCCACCATCGGTGAAGCGGCACACAGGCGAATCAAATGGCTGAGCGCCGCATGGTATTCCACCAGCAGCTCGAGGTAGGTAGTACGAGTCACGATGCTCAATAACAACTGGGTCAGTCGCAGCAGCGCGGTCGGTGCATCCTGACGCGGACACACTTCCGCCAGCAGGCGTGGCATCAATTGATCGAGCACATCACGACCGCGTGGGCCGATGGTGCGTTTGTCGACGTCATGACGAAACTCGGCAATGGTGCGCAGCATCTGCCTGCGCGCCTCTTCGTCTAGGTGTGGCGTCAACGGGGCCAGTTCGTTCTCTTCCAGCGCGTCCTGCCACAGACTGTGATAGTGCTGATAATCCGGATCTTCGCCAACGTCAGGGCTATCATCGCCAATCAGGTCGTTAAATACCGCCCTGACCGCCTGCATATGGATCTCCAGCGCCGCCAGCAGGGCCGACCAGTCGTCGAACCCCATGCCCCAGGCCAGGCGCGCCTGATCCAGTTCATCCTGTGGCAGCGTCTGTGTTTGTTGGTCAGCAATCGCCTGCAGCAGGTTTTCCAACCGACGCAAGAACAGATAGCTGGCACTCATCGCCTGTACCTGTTGCGGCTCCAGCAACCCCAGTTCCCCCACCGCCTGTAACGTGGGCAGCAAGGAACGACCCTGCAACGCCGGCTCACGGCCGCCGCGGATCAGTTGGAACACCTGGGTGATAAATTCAATTTCGCGGATGCCGCCGGCACCCAGCTTGATATTGTCTTTTAGCCCGCGCCGCCGAACCTCACGGGCGATCATGCCTTTCATATTGCGCAACGACTGGATCACGCTGAAATCGATATAGCGACGGAAAACGAACGGCCGCAGGGTTTTGCGCAGTTCTTCGCTGTAAACGTCTTCCGAACCGCCCATCAGCCGCGCCTTGACCATCGCGTAACGTTCCCAGTCACGGCCCTGTTCCTGGTAATAATCCTCCAGTGCGGCGAAGCTCATCACCAGAGGGCCGCTGTCGCCGAACGGCCGTAAGCGCATGTCCACGCGATAGACAAAGCCGTCGATGGTTTGCTGATCCAGCGCTTTGATCAACCGTTGCCCCAGACGGGTGAAGAACTGGGCGTTATCCAGCTCACGCCGCCCGCCCTGGGTCTGGCCATTTTCCGGGTAGGCAAAGATCAGATCGATATCGGATGAGAAATTCAGCTCACCGCCGCCCAATTTGCCCATCCCGAGGATCAGCAACGGCTGCGGTACGCCCTGCGCATTACAGGGAGTACCCCACTCGCGGCAACAGGTTTGGTACAGCCAGTCGCGGGCGCTGACGATCAGCGTTTCTGCCAGCCCACTCAGCTGCAACAGCGTTTCTTGCGTACTGCATTGGCCCAGCGCCTGCGCCCAGGCGATCCTCACCAGCGTCTCGCGGCGGAACAGGCGCAAGACGCGCATCAGTTGCGCTTCGTCACGCACCTCTTCCAAATCATCCTGCAGCCAGGCGGCATAATGTTGCCACTCGTCCGCCACCGGCGGTTGCTTGCGCAGCGTCGCCAGCCATTCCGGCTGGTTGAGCAGCATGTCGCAGACAAAGTCGCTCGACGCCAAAACCCACTGTTCCTGATCGCTGAGCGCACAGTCCGCGCCCTGAGTTTCCTGAAAACGCTGCACGATGTTCTGTGCCTGAGCCTGTAACGCGCACGAAAGTGGCAACATAGTGAATGATCCGTTCTGCGGCCTGCGCCTCGCAGGCCAGCTTAATTAGCGGAGAGCGCCGTTTAACCAGAATGGCGCCTGCGATAAGGCCTGCTTGCGGCTGCCTTCGTACCAACCCTGACGCCGTTCGGCCACCGCCAGTTGCAGCTCGCGCCAGCCGTCGATGTACGGACCGGTTTCGTCGTCAGGGTAAGCGCCCGACAGCAGGATAAATGACGAAACCTGACGCGTCAGGCGCGGCAGCTGTTCCTCATATTCATCATCGTTCAACGTACGGGTGAAGGCCTCTTTCAATTCGGCGGCGCTGCGGCCCAGCATAATGTCACTGAAACGTTTGAAGGAACCGTCGAGCTTGGCCTGCGCCTTGGCGTCGATAAAGGGTTTCCAGGCACCGGTCACCAACCACGATGTGAGCGCCAACTTACATTGCAGGTATTCTGCGCTGTAGCACAGCACCTGCGGTTGAGTGGTTTTATCGACCAGCAGCGGTTCCAGTGCGGTCAGTCGAGCACGCAGATCGGCGCTGGCCTTGCGTGGCACCAGACCACCGAATATCACCAGCGCCTGACGGATCAGCGCAATCGCCTCCATCACGGAACGACGGGCCTGAGTATCGCCACGCAGCCACAGCTCTTCGTGATACTGCCAATGGCTCAAACCCAGTTCGAAACTGGCGATCATCCCCTGCTCAACGCTGGATTTGGCGGCTGGCTTCAATACCGCAAGCGGATGACGCTCACGTGGGACGTTGCCCTGCGCCAAATGATAGCCCCGCGCCGCCTTGCTCAGGTTGCCCTGACGCAGGCCGCCGTGCTCCGCCAGTGCATTGGCCAGCGCCAGTAAATCGGCGGTATTGCCTTCTTTCAGTTCCAGCTCGATCTCGCACAGCGCTTCACTCAGCTCACCGGCACTCACTTCACCCTGGTCAAGACCAACCTCAATCTCACTCTTACCGTAAGTGACCACCCACTTCTCACGTACGAAGTCAGTGCGGAACAGCGGCTGCAACGCCTGCTGCAGCGCCGGGATATCGCAGCCCTGCGGCCAGATATCCGCCGGGAACCGATCCAGCGCCAGCTCCGGCGTGGTGATCGCCACATTGTATTCAGGACGCTGATGTAAACCCGCCACCACCTTACCGGCAGTTTTGATGGTCATTTCATAGCTGTCGTCGAACCCACGGATACGCAACCCCATATCCTGACCACGCAGGAAATTGTCGGCGGTTTCGAAATAAATATTGGTCAGTTTTTGCGGCGCGGAATGCTGATTCGGCCAGGCGGCCAGTTGCTGCGGCAAGGCGGCAACAGCATCTGGGGTAGCAATAAATTTCAGTTCGATTTCAACGGTCATAAGTCTTTTACACCAATAAGTTACGCATTCGCGTCAGCCTTCACGGCGGCGGGACTGGCCTGCCGCGTTCTGCCCGGTGACGCACAGTTGCCGTTATCTTACCGCGATTCCCGGCGCCTTAACCCTGCTAACTGCAGAAAAAACCTGTTACGTTATAAAACACTGTGCAACTCACAGAATCTGCCACAGTAAGATAGTTCTCATTCCGGTTTTTGCGTTGCGTCGTCAGACTGAACGCTCTACTATCGTTCCCATAAATTCACACAGAAACGATGAACTAATGCAGAAATTACGCCTAATTTGCCTTGCCGTGCTGAGCTTCAGCATCACTTGGGGCGCACATGCCGAAGATAAGCGCTATATCTCCGATGAATTGAATACTTACGTCCACAGCGGCCCGGGTAATCAGTACCGTATTGTCGGTACCTTGAACGCCGGTGAAGAAGTGACCCTGTTGAGCGTAAATGACAGCACCAATTATGGCCAGATCCGCGATGCCAAGGGCCGCAATACCTGGATCCCGCTCGATCAGCTTAGCCAGACCCCCAGCCTGCGCACCCAGGTGCCCGCACTGGAACAACAGGTCAAAACCCTGACCGACAAGCTGGCCAACATCGACAATAGCTGGAACCAGCGCACTGCAGAAATGCAGCAGAAAGTGGCAGGCAGCGACAGCACCATCAGCGGTCTGCAGCAGGAAAACCAGGATCTGAAAAATCAGCTGGTTGTAGCGCAGAAAAAAGTTAACGCCGTTAACCTGCAGCTCGATGACAAACAGCGCACCATTATCCTGCAGTGGTTCATGTACGGCGGCGGCGTGGCTGGCGTTGGCCTGCTGTTGGGTCTGCTGTTGCCACATCTGATCCCGCGTCGCAAGAGCAACAACCGCTGGATGAACTGATTGAAGTCAGGTTCAGTTTGAGATCGGGCGCCTGCATGGCGCCCTTTTTATTGGTTTCGGCAGTGCATCGCTAATTGAGGTAATCTGATCCACAGAGCCTTAGGATAAATTCAGGAGTTAACAGTGAAGACTTACCTGGTCGGCGGTGCCGTCCGCGACAGCTTGCTTGAGATACCGGTGGTCGACCACGACTGGGTAGTGGTCGGCGCCGCGCCGTCAGAGCTGATAGCGCTGGGGTATCAACAGGTCGGTAAAGACTTCCCGGTATTTCTTAACCCAGAGACTCATGAAGAATATGCGCTGGCGCGGACCGAACGAAAATCCGGCCAGGGATATACCGGTTTTACCTGCTATGCCGCGCCTGACGTGACGCTGGAAGAAGATTTGCAGCGCCGCGATTTAACCATCAATGCCATCGCTCGCAGCGCTGACGGTGAACTGATCGACCCTTTCAACGGCGTAGCCGACCTGCAAGCACGGTTGCTGCGCCACGTGTCCGATGCCTTTGGTGAAGACCCGCTGCGCGTGCTGCGCGTAGCGCGTTTTGCTGCCCGCTTCGCCCATCTGGGTTTTAGCATTGCCCCGGAGACCGCCGGGTTGATGCGTCAGATGGCCCACAGCGGTGAACTGGCAGCGCTGACGGCCGAACGGGTATGGAAAGAAACTGAGAAGGCACTGCAAAGCCAGAGCCCACAGGTATATTTTCAGGTACTGCGTGACTGCGAGGCGCTGGGCGTGCTGTTCCCGGAAATCGATGCCCTGTTCGGCGTACCGGCACCCGCCAAATGGCACCCGGAGATTGACACCGGCATTCATACCCTGATGACGCTGGCAATCGCTGCCCAGCTCAGCCCTGACGTCGACGTACGTTTCTCCGCACTCTGTCATGACCTCGGCAAAGGACAGACGCCAAAAGAGCTTTGGCCACATCACCACGGCCATGGACCTGCGGGCGTGCTGTTGGTCGAAGAACTGTGCCAGCGGCTGCGAGTGCCCAACCCGGTACGCGATCTGGCCAAGCTGGTCGCCGAATACCACGACCTGATCCATACGGTAAACAAGCTGCGCCCGGAGACCCTGCTGAAGCTGTTTGATGCGGTTGATGTTTGGCGCAAACCGCAGCGGCTGGAACAGATGATCCTCACCAGCGAAGCCGACGCCCGCGGGCGTACCGGTTTTGAAAATAACCCTTATCCGCAGGGCGACTACCTGCGCCAGGCGTTTCAGGTGGCGAACGCGGTGTCGGTCAAAGAGGTGGTAGCCAGCGGCCTGCAAGGGCTGGCGATCCGCGACGAACTCAAGCGCCGCCGTCAACAGGCATTGGCCGACTGGAAACAAACTCAGGATATCCCTCTCGATCAGGCATAAAAAAACCCCGCAATGCGGGGTTTCTTATTGCAGCTAAGCTTACATGAAGACCATGTAAACCACGCCGGCCACGATAAAGCGATAGATGGCGAACGGCACAAACGAGATGCGTTTGATCAGCGACAGGAAGGTCTTGATCGCGATCAGCGCTACCACGAAGGCAGTGGCAAAACCGACTGCGAACATCGGTAAATCGCCCATCGTCAGGAAGTGCAGACTCTTGTACAGATCCAGTGCACTGGCGCCAATCATCATCGGCACCGCCAGAATGAAAGAGAACTCCGCAGCTGCATAACGATTCACGCCCACCAGCATGCCACCGGCAATGGTGGAACCTGAGCGGGAGAAGCCCGGCCACAGTGCCAGACACTGGAAGCAACCAATCATAAATGCCTGACGATAGGTAATATCATCCAGCCCTTCCGCACTTGGTTTCTTCGGCTTGAACCATTCCGCTGCCAACAGCAGGAAACCGCCGACCACCAGCGCATACATCACGTTTTTCGGTGCGAACAGCGACTTGATAAAGTCATGGAGCAACAGCCCCAACACCACCGCCGGGATCATCGCCAGCAGAATATGGCCCAGTTTCAAATGGCCCGTGGTTTTACCTTCGTGTTCGACCGGCTTACCACCAAAATGAATGCCGATCAGCCCGAACAAGCGACGCCAGAACATCACCACCACCGCCAGAATCGACCCCAGCTGGATGATCACCTCAAAGGTTTTGGCCTTATCGCCGGTAAAACCCAGCCACTCGCCGACAATGATCATGTGCCCGGTAGAAGACACCGGTAAAAATTCAGTTAACCCTTCGACTACCCCAAGAACAAACGCAATAAACAGTGAATGCATGTCCGCCATGTGCTTCGATCACCCTATAAATTTACGGCTATAAACATAAAAAAGCGGCAGTGTTCAATACATTGCCGCTAAAACAATTCTCAGGTTCAGACCAGGTTAACGGCCTTAAGTTGCACAGGTATGACAGAACGTCACACCGGCCGGGTACCACGTTCAATGATCACCCCAACCCGGCTGGCATGTGCAACCGCACCCGGTTTGCTGACCTTAATACGGACCCACGGGGAATTGAAGCGCTGGAGTAATATTTCAGATATTTCCTCTGCAACCCGCTCCACCAACGCAAAGCGATTGGGCTCCACGTGCTGGATGATGGCTTCACTGATATCCGCGTAGCTCAGGCAGTCATTCACATCGTCACTGGCGGCGGCCTGGCGGTTGTCCCAGCCCATTTCGATATCGAACACCAGCTTCTGGCGAATGTTTTGTTCCCAGTCATAAACGCCAATGGTAGTAATTACGGTAAGCTCTTCTATAAATACGATATCCATCACGTCATTCTCTGTTTTTGGCCTTGCCGGATACCACTTCCAGCGGAATATGAGTATTATCCATATATGTTGAGAGTAAAACGACCCTTATTAAACGGAACCGCGTTATGAGTGCTACCGCGCTTGGCATGATTATCTTCGCGTATCTGTGTGGCTCAGTTTCCAGTGCGATCCTGGTTTGCCGGATCGCCAGGCTGCCCGATCCGCGTGAAAATGGCTCAGGGAATCCAGGAGCGACCAACGTCCTGCGCATCGGCGGCCGCGTCGCTGCGGCAGCGGTGCTGGTATTCGATATTCTCAAAGGGATGCTGCCGGTCTGGCTGGCATACAAACTTGATGTCCCGCCGCTGTATCTGGGCCTGACGGCGATCGCCGCCTGCCTGGGACATATCTACCCGGTGTTCTTCCACTTCCGCGGGGGTAAAGGCGTGGCGACGGCGTTTGGTGCCATAGCGCCGATCGGCTGGGATCTTACCGGCCTGATGACCGGGACCTGGCTGCTAACCGTGTTGCTCAGCGGTTATTCCTCACTGGGTGCGATTATCAGCGCGCTGATTGCTCCGTTCTACGTCTGGTGGTTCAAACCACAATTCACCTTCCCGGTAGCGATGCTGTCGTGTTTGATCCTGATGCGGCACCACGACAATATTCAGCGCCTGTGGCGCGGCCAGGAAGGGAAAATCTGGGGTGTCTTCCGCAAGAAGAAAACCGACGCGGCAGAGCAGGAAGAAGAGAAGAAAGAAGACTAATTAAAAAGGCCGGAGATCTCCGGCCTTTCGACTATTTATACTGCAGGCAATTCAGCCAGCGGCCAACGCGGTCGCACCGAAACGCTCAGTTCCGGATTGGCACCGCTCTGCAACCGCACCAGACCCGCATAAGCGATCATCGCGCCGTTATCCGTGCAGAATTCCGGACGGGCATAGAACACTTCACCGCCGCGTTTGTGCATCATTTCCGCCATTTTGGTCCGTAGCGTACGGTTGGCACTGACGCCGCCGGCCATCACCAGTCGTTTGAAACCGGTTTGTTCCAGCGCGCGTTTGCATTTGATTGCCAGCGTATCGACCACCGCATCCTCAAACGCCCGGGCAATGTCCGCACGCGTTTGATCGTCATTCCCATTGGAGCGAATGGTGTTGGCGGCAAAGGTCTTCAGCCCGGAGAAGCTGAAATCCAGCCCCGGACGATCGGTCATCGGCCGCGGGAAGGTGAAACGGCCCGCAGTACCCTGCTGCGCCATTTTCGACAACATTGGCCCACCGGGATAGTCCAGCCCCAGCAGCTTGGCGGTTTTATCGAAGGCTTCACCCGCCGCATCGTCGACCGACTCACCCAACAGTTGGTATTGGCCAATGCCAGTCACGCTGATCAACTGGGTATGACCGCCGGAAACCAGCAGTGCGACAAACGGGAACGCCGGTGGATTATCTTCCAGCATCGGTGCCAGCAGGTGGCCTTCCATGTGGTGCACCGGTACGGCCGGCACGCCCCAGGCAAACGCCAGCGCACGACCAATGGTCGCGCCGACCAGCAACGCCCCCACCAGGCCCGGCCCGGCGGTATAGGCAACGCCGTCGATATCGGCCGCGGTCAGGTTCGCTTCCTTCAATGCCGCCTGAATCAAGGGTACGGTTTTACGCACATGATCGCGGGAAGCCAGCTCCGGCACCACGCCGCCGTAGTCGGCATGCAGCTTCACCTGGCTGTACAATTGATTCGCTAATAAACCGGCCTGATCGTCATACACTGCAATTCCGGTTTCATCGCAGGAGGTTTCTATACCCAGTACTCGCATTACATTTCCCATCATTCACGTGCGGCCGTCAGTTTAGCACAATCAGGCCTGTTTACCGCCAGCGCGGCGCATCTTGTCAGCCACATTGGGCTATGTTGATGATTCCAGCCATAAATGCCTATTTGATTAAAAACGAGCATTTTTTTCTGATTAGTCTATAATCAGCGCCCGATGCAAAATTGCGCATGTTTTACCAGGGTGGCCGCAGGTTTCAATTTGCTGTGGTGCTTTACAAAGCAGCATCCGTTGAAGTAAAATTCCGCACCATTTTGAAATTGCTGGCGCTTGGCCAGCAGCAAACCGAATTTTATTGAGGTGAGAGGCACATGCCTGTAATTAAAGTACGTGAAAACGAGCCATTTGACGTTGCTCTGCGTCGTTTCAAACGCTCTTGCGAAAAAGCGGGCGTTTTAGCTGAAGTTCGTCGTCGCGAGTTCTATGAAAAACCGACTACCGAACGTAAACGCGCTAAAGCTTCTGCTGTGAAACGTCACGCGAAGAAACTGGCTCGCGAAAACGCACGCCGCACTCGTCTGTATTAATTCTTCGGGGGTAACCCCGCCGCGTGAATTTCTGATTTTAAAAATCGCGCAGACCGAGTAGTTGCATACGAAGGCCGTGCTTTCCGAAAGGAATGCGCGGCTTGTTCTCGTTTATAGGCTAGTGAAGTAAGGGCTTATGGCTGGACGAATTCCGCGTGTATTTATCAATGACTTGCTGGCTCGTACCGACATCGTCGATCTGATCGATGCCCGGGTAAAGCTCAAGAAGCAGGGCAAGAACTACCACGCGTGCTGTCCGTTCCACCACGAAAAAACGCCTTCATTTACCGTTAATGGCGAAAAGCAGTTTTATCACTGTTTTGGTTGTGGTGCGCACGGTAACGCCGTCGACTTTCTGATGAATTACGACCGACTTGAGTTTGTCGAAACCATCGAAGAGCTGGCAACCATGCACGGGCTGGAAGTGCCTTACGAGGCGGGCTCCGGACCGACACAAATCGAACGTCATCAGCGCCAAAGCCTGTATCAACTGATGGAACAGCTCAGTGCGTTCTATCAACAGTCACTGCATCAATCTTCCGGTACGCCGGCGCGTAATTATCTGCAACAGCGCGGGTTGAGTGACGACGTTATCCGCCATTTTGCCATCGGCTTTGCACCTGCCGGTTGGGATAATGCATTAAAGCGTTTTGGTCGCGACGCCGACAGCCGCAGCGCATTGAACGATGCCGGCATGTTGGTGACTAACGATCAAGGACGCTCGTACGATCGTTTCCGTGAACGCGTGATGTTCCCTATTCGCGACAAACGCGGGCGAGTGATCGCCTTTGGCGGGCGCGTGTTGGGTGACGGCATGCCGAAATACCTGAACTCGCCGGAAACCGAAGTATTCCACAAGGGTCGTCAATTATACGGCCTGTATGAAGCGCAGCAGAACCACCCTACCCCGCAGCGTTTGCTGGTCGTGGAAGGCTATATGGACGTGGTGGCGTTGGCGCAATACGGCATTGATTATGCCGTCGCCTCGCTCGGAACCTCAACGACGGCTGAACATATTCAGCTGCTGTTCCGCGCCACCGACAACGTGGTCTGTTGCTATGACGGTGACCGCGCAGGTCGTGAAGCGGCCTGGCGCGCACTGGAAACCGCGCTGCCCTATCTGAATGACGGGCGTCAACTGCGGTTTATGTTTTTACCTGATGGTGAAGACCCAGACACATTGGTACGCAAAGAAGGCAAAGAGACCTTCGAACAGCGAATGGAGCTGGCGCAGCCGCTTTCCACTTTCCTGTTCGAAACCCTGATGCCACAGGTCGATCTGAGTAGCCCGGACGGCCGCGCCAAGCTAAGCACGCTGGCACTGCCGCTGATTACTCAGGTGCCGGGCGAAACGTTGCGCTTGTACCTGCGACAACAGCTCGGCAGCAAGCTTGGCCTGCTGGATGATAGCCAGCTCGACAAGCTGATGCCCAAACAGGCTGAAAATGCGAATACCTATCAGGCGCCCCAGCTAAAACGCACAACCATGCGTATACTAATAGGGTTACTGGTACAAAATCCGCAACTGGCTACACTTATTCCTTCACTCGAGGGATTGGAGCAGACCAAACAGGCCGGTTTACCGCTGTTTGTCGAGCTGGTGCAGACCTGTTTAGCGCAGCCGGGCCTGACTACCGGCCTCTTGTTGGAGCAGTATCGCGACAACAAATTGAGCCAGCAACTTGAAACCTTGGCGACATGGAACCATATGATCGTTGAGGAAAGGGTCGAACAGACCTTTTTGGATACCTTGGCCAGCCTTTATGACTCGGTACTGGAGCAACGGCTGGAGACATTGATCGCCCAGGCCAGAACGCACGGCCTCAGCCCGGAAGAACGTGAAGAAGTCCGTTCTCTTAACCAAGTGCTAGCGAAGAAAAACTGAATACCTAAACGGCTTAAGTGCCGATAAATGCGAGGGCAGAGCCCTGCAATATGCCGCCACAGTGGGCCGCGGCAACAACAAAAACGCCCCAAATGCTATTGTTGGCGGTTTCGCCGACCGACACCAACCCCAATACTCTGAAGTGTGGATACCGTCTTATGGAGCAAAACCCGCAGTCACAGCTAAAGCTACTTGTCACCCGTGGTAAGGAGCAAGGCTATCTGACCTATGCTGAGGTCAATGACCATCTGCCGGAAGATATCGTCGACTCCGACCAGATCGAAGACATCATCCAGATGATTAACGACATGGGCATCCAGGTGCTGGAAGAAGCACCGGACGCCGATGACCTGATGCTGGCCGAGAACACCACCGACACCGATGATGATGCGGCGGAAGCGGCTGCTCAAGTGTTGTCCAGCGTTGAGTCTGAAATTGGCCGTACCACCGACCCGGTGCGCATGTACATGCGCGAAATGGGAACCGTTGAACTGCTGACGCGTGAAGGCGAAATCGACATCGCCAAGCGCATTGAAGACGGCATCAACCAGGTTCAGTGTTCCGTTGCCGAGTACCCAGAAGCCATCACCTATTTGCTGGAGCAGTACGATCGCGTCGAAGCGGGCGAAGCTCGCCTGTCCGACCTGATCATCGGCTTCGTCGATCCTAATGCGGAAGAGGACATCGCTCCTACCGCGACGCACGTCGGTTCTGAGCTGTCGACCGAAGAGCAGAAAGACAACGACGAAGAAGATGACGAAGAAGAAGAAGAAGACGATAACAGCATCGATCCAGAGCTGGCTCGTCAGAAATTCTCCGACCTGCGCGATCAGTATGAAGCGACGCGTGTTGTCATCAAAAAGAACGGCCGCAGCCACGCCAGCGCAGCAGAAGAAATTCTGAAGCTGTCTGAAGTGTTCAAGCAGTTCCGCCTGGTGCCAAAACAGTTCGACTTCCTGGTCAACAGCATGCGCATCATGATGGACCGCGTTCGTACTCAAGAACGTATCATCATGAAGCTGTGCGTTGAACAGTGCAAAATGCCGAAGAAAAACTTCGTTACTCTGTTCTCCAGCAACGAGACCAGCGATACCTGGTTCGCAGCCGCACTGGCAATGGCCAAGCCATGGTCAGAAAAGCTGAAAGACGTTGCGGATGACGTCCAGCGCAGCCTGCAGAAACTGCGTCAGATCGAAGAAGAAACCGGCCTGACCATCGAGCAGGTGAAGGACATCAACCGTCGTATGTCTATCGGTGAAGCGAAAGCCCGCCGTGCGAAGAAAGAGATGGTTGAAGCCAACTTGCGTCTGGTTATTTCTATCGCCAAGAAATACACCAACCGCGGTCTGCAGTTCCTGGATCTGATCCAGGAAGGCAACATCGGTCTGATGAAAGCGGTAGACAAGTTTGAATACCGTCGTGGTTATAAGTTCTCAACTTACGCCACCTGGTGGATCCGTCAGGCTATCACCCGCTCTATCGCCGACCAGGCGCGTACCATCCGTATTCCGGTGCATATGATTGAGACCATCAACAAGCTCAACCGTATTTCGCGCCAGATGCTGCAAGAGATGGGCCGCGAACCTACGCCGGAAGAGCTGGCTGAACGCATGCTGATGCCGGAAGACAAAATCCGCAAAGTGCTGAAGATCGCCAAAGAGCCGATCTCCATGGAAACGCCAATCGGTGATGATGAAGATTCACACCTGGGCGATTTCATCGAGGATACCACCCTCGAGCTGCCGCTGGATTCTGCTACCTCGGAAAGCCTGCGCTCTGCAACGCACGACGTCCTGGCTGGCCTGACCGCCCGTGAAGCGAAAGTGCTGCGTATGCGTTTCGGTATCGATATGAACACTGACCACACGTTGGAAGAAGTGGGCAAACAGTTCGACGTTACCCGTGAGCGTATTCGTCAGATCGAAGCCAAAGCGCTGCGTAAACTGCGTCACCCAAGCCGTTCCGAAGTGCTGCGTAGCTTCCTGGACGACTAAGGTTTAGCTGATCGCAAAAAACCCCGGCTCGCCGGGGTTTTTTATTGCCTAAAACATGCTGTTACCGCTGGCAGTTTTCTCCGGTACCGACTGGGTGACGTCCCAATGTTCAACGATTTTCCCCGCATCATTAAGGCGGAAAATATCGATAATCGCGGCTGTCTTGCCCTTTTCTCGTCCGCTGGTCTCCACATGTAATATCACATAGTTACCGTCGACAAATGCCTGTTTGATTTCACTGCGAGAGTTGGGATAACGCGTTTTCAACAGCTCGACAAACTTACGAAAGCCCTCCACACCATCCTGCGCGTTGGGATTATGCTGTTTATATTCGTCACCCAGGTAAGGGCGCGCGGCCACAAAATCCTTATTGTTCAGCCCCTGCTGATAAAACTCCAATACGTTATTTTTGTTCTGCACTTCCTGCGAGCTGTTGCCCGCCTGAACACCACCTGTGACCAACAGCAAACCAACGACACAACCTTTGATTATCGATTTCATACATTAGTCCCAATAAAAATCATTTTAGAGCTAGGAACAGCTCGCGGTAGCTCGCTGTAAGCTGCTCCAGCGTGGCACGGTTCAATCCGCTGGGGTTCGGCAACACCCACACTTCAGTTTTACCGATCGCCATGTCCTGAGGTCCCCAGGACGCGTTGCGAACCCCAAAGGCACTGCTGAACGCCTGCTTGCCTAAAATCGCCAACGCACGCGGCTGGTAACGCAGGATCTTTTCCTTTAACGCCTCACCGCCGCTGAGCAACTCGTCACGCGTTACCTCACTGGCCGCCACCGTAGGCCGCGCCACCAAGGCGGTGATGCCACAACCGGTCTCCTGCAGCTGTTGCCACTGCTCCGGCGCTAACTGACTATCGGTAAAACCGGCCTGATGCACCACTTTCCAGAAGCGGTTGCTGCCGTTAGCAAAAGGGTAGCCTTGATGAGCCGAGGACAGGCCAGGGTTGATGCCGCAAAACACCACCCGCAGGTTGGGCGCCAGGAGTTCCATAGGATTCGAGAGTCCATTAAAGGGATTTACAGCGGTTATCGCAAAATCCGCCAGCAATTACAACAGGCTAGAACTGCGCAGAAAAGCAACATACAGATGGTTAACAGTAGACCTGCGCCGGAGGATTACCGTATAATCTCGCCGCTTGGCCCCTTAGCTCAGTTGGTTAGAGCACGCGACTCATAATCGCTTGGTCACTGGTTCAAGTCCAGTAGGGGCCACCAAATCTCGCTGATATAACAGCAAATCAAGCCACCTTCCTGAAGGTGGCTTTTTTGTTATCTGCCTCATAGAGTGTCATCCATGATTTTGCAGGACACCACGATTGACCGGCTCCCCATTGCTTAATACACCCCAGATGTTAGTAATGTTCCAGCGTGGTAAGCGAACTCCCAGATACCCTATCTGTGTGTTGGGCGACATGGCGCAATACATTGTTGGGCAGAACTTCACTGAAGTTTATGACGATGAATGGCTGATAAATATTGAGGGAAAAACAAGCGTCCGAACGTTAACCAGAATCCCAGTCAAAAAAGTACGAGTCAGCGATGGTAAGATAGCTTTCGATTATTCGATTATTCGATTGACGATATAGCAATTATCGGAAAGGTTGTATTAACCATTTAATGAGACAGGGAGTTACCATGATTGACTACAAAACAGCCTCTAAAGATCAGCTAAAAGCAGAAATGAAGCGCCTGGCATCGGTTGTTTCCGATGTATCTTTTGGCACTAAAAAAGAATTCTTTCATCTGCCAGAAATTCTTAACGCTGGCGAAACACCTCTTGCCATTGCGAGCGGGCAGATGGACGGTAATACTTGGCTCATAACCCTCACCAATAAACGCGTAATTTTTCTTGATAAAGGAATGCTGTTTGGCGTGAAGCAGATTGATGTAAATCTGCAAAACATCGTCAGCGTAGGGGGTAAAACGGGCTTACTATTTGGTGAGATCACTATCTCAACAAGTGGCCAAAACTACACCATCAAAAACGTGATGAAAGCTCCCGTTATTCCTTTTACAAATTTAGTAAATGAAACACGCAATAATGCTACTCAGTCTACGCAGACCAATCCTCAACCAGTAGCGGCAAATCAAGATGATGTCATCGCGAAAATTGAGCGGTTGGCAAAGCTCAAAGCAGATGGTGTTCTGACGGATCAAGAATTCCAACAGCAAAAACAGCTCATTCTTAACGGGTAAGCAATGCCAGCCACCTTCCTGAAGGTGGTTTTTTTGTTTCCGCCCGCTAACCTAATCAGGCACCACCGTTCTGTCGCTGATGCGCCAGCTGTTCGGCACGCAACAGGATTTCCTGCAGATCGTCTTCGTCGATATCAAACAGTTCGCCCTGCATCAGCGCCTCATGCAGATCGGCACGGGTGATAGACACCGCATCAATCGGCAGGTTGACTGACTTGGCTTCGGCCGAGGCCAGGGGGTGCGGATAACGTCGTCCGGCCAGGTTATTAAAGATAATCGCCAACACCGCCAATAACACCGAGTTCAGCAGCACCGGGTACAGCACAAAGCTGTAGCCCAGTTGGTGAATACCCGGTCCGCCGAGGATCGCGGTCAGCGCGACCGCACCGCCGGGCGGATGCAAGCAACGCAGTTTGAACATCAACCCAATCGCCAGCGCCGCCGCCACCCCACAGGCCAGGCCGGGATCGGCAATTAGCAGGCTGGTGCTGACCCCTACCGCAGCAGCCGAGATATTGCCGCCGACGATCGACCATGGCTGCGCCAGTGGACTGTTCGGCACGCCAAACAACAGCACCGCAGAGGCTCCCATTGGGGCGATAAACCACAGGTTTACCTCACCCAGTACAAAATGGCTGATCCAACCGGAAATCATCAGCCCCAGCCCGGCCCCAACGCTGGAAAGCAAAATCTCTTTTTTGCCTACGGCCAACGGATGCGGCCACAAACGTGCGCACCCCATTTTCAAACTTTCTACCCACTGCTTCTTCATGTTACTTCACGCTGCCAAACTCAACTTAATGGCAACAAATATATCACAACGCCGGTGGCCACAGCCTGCAGCACGGGTCGCCGTTGAAATAACTTTCTGCTAACAGATTGATCTTTAGCCATTGCTCGTCAATTATCAAAGTTCGCCTCCCTTTGCTTTGAGGAAAACCCAATGTCTCAGCCGATTGCCGAACTCTATACCGATGCCAACTTTTTCAGCCCCTATGCCATGTCGGCGTTTATTACACTGACGGAGAAAGGCATTCCCTTCACCCTGAAGCCGGTTGACCTGTCGCAGGGGAAAAACCAAGAACCCGCCTACGCGGCGCTGTCATTGACACGCCGGGTACCGACGCTGGTGGTTGGCGAGTTTCAGCTGTCGGAGTCCTCAGCCATCGATGAGTATCTGGATGAGATCCACCCGGCCCACCCGGTGTACCCACGCGATGTCAAACACCGCGCCAAGGCCCGCGAAGTCCAGGCGTGGCTGCGTAGCGATCTGCTGGCGCTGCGCGCCGAACGACCGACAGAGGCGGTGTTCCTGAACGCCAAATTTCCTCCGCTGTCTGCCGCCGCACAGGCTGCCGCCAACAAGCTGATCGCCGCAGTCGAAAAGCTGCTGAGTCACGGCCAGGATAATCTGTTCAGGGAATGGTGTATTGCCGATACCGATCTGGCATTGATGCTCAATCGGCTGGTGATACACGGCGATGCAGTGCCGGAAAACATTCGCCACTATGCGCAAAAGCAGTGGCAACGTCCCTCGGTGCAGGCCTGGTTGGCGCTGCCGGATAAAATGCGCGGGTAAAAAAACCGGCGGCCACGACGCCGCCGTTCTCAATTATCGAGAAACAACATCACTTCTTGAGGGAAGGCAATTCACCATCCAGAGGGCAGATAACCAAACAACGACGCAATCGCGTACACCGCGCTGCCCAGATACAGCAATACGATGCTGACCTGCAACAACGGGTGTGTGATCCAGCTGCACTGCCAGCGTGGCGTTTGGTCGCCGTGCTTGCGCGCCCCACGCAGGATCAGCATCGGCATGATCGACAGGATCACCCCGCTGAATACCCCGGCGAAATACAGCGCGTTAACGAAGGACACCAGCCCGCTGTAAGCCAGCACGAACGGCGGCAACACCACCAGCATCAACACGCCAAAACGGCGCAGCGGCTGTTCGTCATTCCCCAGGCTGAACTGGTCGAAAATATTGGTCAGGAAGCTGCCGCCCAATCCCCAGTAAGAGGTCAGCATCGCGCACAGAGCAAAGATGTTGGCGGAGAAGAACGCCCACTGCCCTAACGCCTGGCCCCAGGAGATGGTCGCCACATCAGAGATACCCGCCAACCCGCTGAGTGCAATCACCGACATCGGCACCGCCGCCAGCAGCACAAAGGTCACCGCCATACCGACCATAATCGCCTTGGGCAGTTGCTCCGGCTTGTCCGAGAAGCCGCGTGCCATTTCCGGCACGATGTATTGCGCCGAGAAGCAGAACACCACCACGTTGAATACCGGCACCATAAAGCGCCAGTCACCGTCCAGCAGGTTGCGCATCTGGGTGGTGTCTTTAAGCAGCGTGGCCGCCACCAGCGCGGTCAGCATCACTACCATACCGATACTGATAAACTTTTCGCCACGGCCAATCGCCTTCAGCCCCAGGTACAACACCCCCGCGGCCGGCACGAAAAACAGCAGGCTGCCGATCGCCGGGGAGATACCAAACAGGGACTGCAACAGCTTGCCGCTGCCGGTCATGTAGGCGGTCAGCGCCCCGACGCTGTTAACGCAGACCGAAGCAAACATCAGCCAGGCGCCAATGCCGCCGACATAACGTTTTGCCAGCCCGCTTAATTGCAGGTGGGCGCGGGTGCGCAGGGTAGATTCGGCGACGTACAGCATGGTGATGGTGGTCAGGCTGCCCACCAGCACCAGCCAAAACAGTAATGGTAAAAAACCGGCCTTGCTGGAAGCGTAAGCGATAGACAGCACGCCGGCGCCAATGTTGGTGCCGACAATCATCGCCACCCCTTCGAGGAAACTCAGTGATTTGGTGGGTGCAGGTGCTCGCACCCCGGCGACAAGCGCCGGAGAAATAGAGGTATTATCAGCAGACATACGGCATCCTTTGTCTCCCGGCGGCCCTGGCCACCGGGATCGGTTAATTTCCCGGTGGTTAACAGCTCACATCGATACACAGGTATTTCAGCTCCAGATATTCCTCAATCCCGTAACGCGATCCTTCACGTCCGAGCCCTGACTGCTTCACGCCGCCAAACGGCGCGACTTCGTTGGAAATCAGTCCGGTATTGATGCCGACCATGCCGTATTCCAACGCTTCAGGTACCCGCCACTGGCGCGAGGCGTTCTGCGTGAACAGGTAGGCGGCCAGGCCGAATTCGGTATCGTTGGCCATGGCGATGGCTTCCGCCTCATCATGGAAACGGAACAGCGGCGCTACCGGGCCAAAGGTTTCTTCTTTGGCGAAGCGCATTTTCTGCGTCACGCCAGTCACGACTGTTGGCTGGAAGAAGGTCCGTCCCAGCGCGTGTGGCTGACCGCCGATAGCGATCTGCGCACCCTTGATCAACGCATCGTCGATATGGCTTTGTACTTTTTCCACTGCGTCCTGGTCGATCAACGGCCCCTGAGTAGTGCCCTCCTGGCTGCCGTCGCCGACTTTCAGTTGTTCGACCGCCGCCACCAGTTTGTCCACCAGACGGTCATAAATGCCATCCTGTACATAGATACGGTTGGCGCAAACGCAGGTCTGGCCGCTGTTGCGGAATTTGGAGGCCATAATGCCCGCCACCGCCGCGTCCAGGTTGGCGTCGTCGAACACGATCACCGGCGCATTGCCGCCCAGTTCCAGCGACAGTTTTTTGATGGTTGGCGCGCACTGCGCCATCAGAATGCGGCCGACCTCGGTCGAACCGGTAAAACTCAGTTTGCGTACTACCGGGCTGTCGCACAGCACTTTACCCACCTGAGCAGCATCGCCGGTGACCACCTGCAATACGCCCGCCGGAATACCGGCATCCTGCGCCAGCTTGCCTAACGCCAGCGCGGTCAACGGCGTTTGTTCCGCCGGTTTAACGATAATGACGCAGCCTGCTGCCAGCGCCGGCGCTACCTTGCGGGTGATCATCGCCGCCGGGAAATTCCACGGCGTGATCGCCGCGCAAACGCCAATCGGTTGTTTGACCACCACCAGACGCTGTGAGGCCAGCGGCGCCTGCAATACCGCCCCGTCGACCCGTTTAGCTTCTTCGGCAAACCAGGTGATAAACGAAGCGGCATAGGCCACTTCGCCACGCGCTTCCGCCAATGACTTGCCCTGCTCAGCGGTCATCAGCTGCGCCAAATCTTCCTGCGCTGCCAGTACCTTGTCGGCCCAGGCCAGCAGCAGTGCAGAACGTTGCTTGGCCGTCAGTTGTTTCCAGCCTTGCTGCGCTACCTGCGCTGCGTTAATCGCCTGCTGGGTTTCTTCACCGCTGACCAGCGGAATGCTGGCCAATTCGACGCCGGTCGCCGGGTTGATCACCGCTTCACGCTTGCCGCTCAGCGCATCGCACCACTCACCGTTAATCAGGCACTGGCTGCGCAGCAGCTCGGGATTATTCAATTTCATTGCCAATCACTCCTTATTGAGCCAGCGCGCGAGAAAGAATGCCCAGCGCCTTGGTGAACTGGTCTTCAGGAATGGTCAGCGGGTACAGGAAACGGATCACGTTGCCATTGACGCCGCAGCTCAGCAGCAACAGGCCTTCTGCCAACGCTTTCTGCTGCACCTGACGGGTAATCTCCGCCGAAGGCTTGCCGGTCTTCGGATCGTTGAACTCCACCGCCACCATCGAACCCTGCGCGCGGATATCCACGATCGCCGGGCTGGTCTGGCGCGCCTGCTGTAGCACTTCCACCAGATGCTGGCCCAGACGTTGCGAACGCTGGCACAGTTGTTCTTCTTCAATCACCTCCAGCACCGCCAGCGCTGCCGCCACCGCCAGTGGGTTACCAGCATAGGTACCACCCAGCCCACCCGGAGCTGGAGCGTCCATCACTTCGGCACGTCCTGCCACCGCCGACAGCGGCATACCGCCCGCCAGACTTTTCGCCATGGTGATAAGGTCGGGTTTCACGCTGTAATGATCCATGGCGAACAGCTTGCCGGTACGGGCAAAACCGGTCTGCACTTCGTCGGCAATCAGTAAAATGCCGTGTTCGTCACACAGCGTACGCAGCGCTTGCATGAATTCGGCCGGTGCGATGTTGAAACCGCCCTCGCCCTGTACCGGCTCCAGCACGATCGCCGCAACCTGCTTGGGATCGATATCCGCTTTAAAGATACGTTCCAGGCTGTTCATCGCGTCTTCGGTGGTCACGCCGTACAGCGCATTCGGGTATTGACCGTGGAACACTGAACCGGGGAAGGGTCCGAAGCCCAGCTTGTAAGGGGCCACTTTGCCGGTCAGCGCCATGGTCATATAGGTACGGCCGTGGAAACCACCGCCAAAGGTGATAAGCCCTGGGCGACCGGTATGGGCACGGGCAATTTTGACCGCGTTCTCTACCGCTTCGGCACCGGTGGTGAAGAAGGCGGTTTTGCATGGGCCTTCGATTGGCGCACGCTGGTTGATACGTTCCGCCAGCGTGACGTAGCTTTCGTAAGGAACAATTTGGTAAGCGGTGTGGGTGAAAGCCTTCAGCTGCTTTTCAATCGCGGCGATCACCTTAGGGTGGCGGTGCCCGGTATTCAGTACCGCAATACCGGAGGCGAAATCGATCACTTCATTGCCTTCTACATCCCACAGCGTGGCGTTCTCTGCGCGCTCTGCGTAAAAATCACACATCACACCTACCCCACGCGGGGTGGCATCCTGACGACGTTGATTCAATTCTGCGTTTTTCATGTTGTTCTCTCCGGTCGGTGGGCGGTGCCATCTGTACGTTTCGTTCACATTCGTGAAACAATGACGTTTATTTACACAGGATGTGGCCCTATAATCGAGAGCCAGTTACGATTAATTGAGGGATCCAATTGCGCTCATTGAGTGGTGACCTGTTATTGCAGCGTCTCGGCGAACAGCCCGATGACAAGCTGCATAAACGGCTATATAACGCGATCCGCACCAGCATTCTGGACGGCAGCCTGCCGCCCTCCAGCCGCCTGCCCGCCTCACGCGATCTGGCGCAGGAGCTTAGCCTTTCACGTAACACAGTTTTAACCGTTTATGAACAATTACTGGCAGAAGGATATGTTCTGGCGCGCGCCGGAAGTGGTACATTCGTCGCCGAAACCGTGCCGGACAGTTGTTTATCCACTGCCAGCGCACCAGCAGGCAGTGACGGGGAACAACGGGGTATTGAACTGTCAGAACGCGGTGCCGCTCTGTTGCACCACGCCAGCGCCAGCCCGAAACAGTGGGGAGCCTTTATCCCCGGCGTGCCCGATGTGAATGCCTTCCCACACCAGTTATTCAGCAAAATCCAGGCACGGATCAGCCGTCGCCCGGCCCCGCAGCGCCTGACCTACAGCAATCAGGGTGGCAGCCCGGAACTGCAGCATGCGTTGGTGGATTATCTGCGTGTGGCACGCTCGGTACGCTGTTCACCGGAGCAAATTCTGATTACCGAAGGTATCCATCAGGCGATAGATCTGGTGACACGGCTACTGTGCAATCCTGGCGACGACGCCTGGATTGAAGAACCGGGCTATTGGGGGATCCGCAATATCCTGCGGATGAACGACGTGAATATCTGCCCGCTGGCAGTTGATGAGGCTGGCATGGTACCGCCGGAGCAACCCACAAGTGCACCGCGACTGATATTTGTTACTCCGTCGCACCAGTATCCGCTGGGATCGGTGATGAGTCTGGCACGGCGACAACGCTTGCTGGCGCTGGCGCGCAACGGCGGCGGATGGATCGTTGAGGATGACTACGACAGTGAATTCCGCTTTTCCGGCCAGCCGATCCCGGCGTTGCAGGGGCTGGAAGCCGACGCGCCGGTGATCTATATCGGCACCTTCAGTAAAACGCTGTACCCGGCGCTGCGGCTGGGTTACGTGGTGTTGCCAAAGCCCTTGATGGCGGCGTTGAAAACCGCCCATGCCGAGCTGTACCGCGGCGGTCACCTGCTAATCCAGACCGCATTGGCGCAGTTTATTCAGGAAGGTCACTATACGGCTCATATTCGTCGTATGCGGTTGTTGTACGCCCGACGCCGGGCGTTTCTGACCGCATTGATCGAACAGCATCTGGGCAAGCAGGCGTTGAGCGAATTCAACAACAACGCCGGGCTGCACCTGATCCTTAACCTGCCGGACGAGGCTGACGACGTGGCGATCGCCGCCGTCGCCAACGAACGCGGCGTACTGGTGCGGCCGCTGTCGCGTTACTACATGCTGCCCAACCATCGCCGTGGCCTGCTGATGGGCTTCGCCTGCGTGCCGGAAGAGCAAATGGCCGCCGCCTTTACCCTGCTGCTGGAATGCATTAATCCCTGAAACGAAAAGGCGGCCACGGTCTTCCATCAAAAGACCTGAAGTTGCCACCCTTCCTGCCGCCACTGCAAACGGTGGGTCAATTTCAACGCCTGCAAAAAGGCCTCATCGTGGGAAACTACCAGCATCGCACCGGGAAAACTGGCCAGTGCGGCCTCGATCGCCAGCGACGACGCCAGATCCAGGTGGTTGGTCGGTTCATCCAGCAACAACAACTGCGCTGGCTCCTGCCGCCACAGCATGCAGGCCAACGCCGCTTTCAATCGCTCACCGCCACTCAGCGCCGCCAGCGGCAACAGCACCCGTTCGGCGTTTAGCTGTAACTGTGCCAACTGGCTACGCATCCTGCCCTCGTTGAGCGGCGAATCCTGCAGGCCAAGGTGTTCAACCACCGAAAGCGACAGATCGAGCTGCGAAAGATTCTGGTCGAGATAAGCCGTCGGCAGCGGACAGTGGCAATGACCGCCCCTGGCTGCCCATTGCCCCAGGATCACCTTCAGCAAGGTAGATTTACCGCAGCCGTTCGGGCCGGTCAGCGCCACGCGCATCGGGCCATCGATACGTAAATCCAGCGGCGGCATAGTGATAAAAGGCAGTTGCAACTGTTCCAGCACCAGAACCTGTTTGCCCGCCGCCACAGCACTGCCCGGCAGGGTCAACATGACCGGGCTGTCCTCCTCCACCCGCTGCCAGGCTTCACGCACCGCGGCATCGAGGGAGCCTTTCTGCTCCTGATGCTGTTTACGCAGCGTACCCAGGCTCTCTTTGGCCGCGGCCTTGTAAGCCACGCGCTCAAAGGAGGCGATGTTCAGCGTATCGACGGTTTTCAGCGTCTGCGCCGAGCGCCGCTGGCTGATGCCGTGTTCTTTCTGCTGTCGGGCACGAGTGCGCCGACGTTCCTGACGCGCATGTTCCAGCCCGGCACGGGCCGCCTGCTGCTCCAGCTCACGCTGGTGGCGATAATCATGGTAGTTACCGCCGTAGCTGTGCAGTGCGCCGGGCGTCAGCTCGACAATACGCTGCATGCGCACCAGCAGTTGTCGATCGTGGCTGGCGACCAGCAAACCGCCACGCCAGCTTTCTAACTGCTGATACAGCCCCTCGCGAGCGCGAGTATCAAGATGGTTGGTCGGTTCGTCCAATAACAAGAAGTCGGCGTTACCCAGCATCGCGCCGCACAATGCGGCGCGCATCCGTTCGCCACCACTGAGATCCTTCGCCGGCCGTTGCGGATCGAAAGCCGGTAACCCGGCGGTGGCAAATGCAGCCTGCAAACGATCGTTCAAATCCCACTGCCCTTCCAGACGATCGATATCGTCCGCCTGCGGCCGCCCTTGCTCAAGGCGGGTCAGTGCGGCAAAGGTCTCGCCGTAGCCCAGCAGTTGGGCCAGCGTGGTCTGTGGCGCGATGTCTGGCTGCTGTGCTACGTAGGCCAGTGAAGCATGAGATTCGACATGCCCACCACCGGGCAGATCCAGCCCGGCAATCAGCCGTAACAGACGAGTTTTTCCGACGCCGTTGCGCCCAACCAAGCCGCAGTGCTGTTGATCGAAAGTGAGATCCAATGGGCCGAACAGCGTTTCGCCGTCAGCAAACTGGCAGGTCAGTTGATGTAAAACAAAATGAGGGGACTGCGCAAAATGAGCCATAAGCACTCCTGGATGAGATCAAAACATCCCCACATGGCACCGGTGTGCTCAACGTGGGACAAGATATCAACAGGCGTGTTTGTTCATTTTCGGTGATGGCTCCGCAGAGAGAAGGAATTTCAACGCACAAATGCTAACCGATTTGTTGTTCACGATGCAAACAACAATAAAGATCCATGACATCTATCACATTCAGCGCAACGCAGATTCCCAACGGCAGAGACAACGGCTAGATTTATCTCATCCGACCACTTGGTCGTACATAATAATAATGATGAAAGATGCGATGGAGACTGCAATGAGCAATTACCCACACCTGCTGGCGCCGCTGGATCTCGGCTTCACCACCCTGAAAAATCGGGTGCTGATGGGATCAATGCACACCGGCCTGGAAGAACTGTCCAATGGCCCCGAGCGTATGGCCGCTTTCTATGCCGAACGCGCAGCGGCCGGCGTGGCGCTGATCGTCACCGGCGGTATCGCCCCCAATGAAAAAGGCGTGGTGTACCGCGGCGGCTCCACCCTCAGCCAACCGCAGCAGGTTAGCCACCACCGCATTGTCACCGAGGCCGTCCATCAGGCCGGCGGCAAAATTGCGCTGCAGATCCTGCATGCCGGTCGCTACAGCTATCAGCCGCAGCCGGTCGCGCCCTCCGCGCTGCAGGCACCGATCAATCCCTTCGCCCCCACCGCGCTAAGTGAGGTGGACATTCTGCAGACCATCGCCGACTTCGCCCAATGCGCAGCACTGGCGCAACAGGCCGGTTACGATGGCGTCGAGGTGATGGGTTCCGAAGGCTATTTGATCAACCAATTCCTGGTGTCGCGCACCAACCAGCGCGACGACCAATGGGGCGGCAGTTTCAGCAACCGCATGCGTTTTGCCGTGGAGATCGTCCGGGCCGTGCGGCAGGCCGTCGGCAGCGACTTCATTCTGATTTACCGTCTTTCGATGCTGGATCTGGTAGAGGACGGTTCCAGCTGGCAGGAGATCGAGCAGTTGGCACTGGCGGTTGAGCAGGTGGGCGCGACGATTATCAACACCGGCATCGGCTGGCATGAGGCGCGTATTCCGACCATCGCCACCATGGTACCGCGCGCCGGTTTCAGTTGGGTGACCCGTAAACTGATGGGCAAAGTGCGCATTCCGCTGATCACCACCAACCGCATTAACGATCCGGCGGTAGCGGAACAGGTATTGGCAGACGGCTGCGCCGACATGGTATCGATGGCTCGCCCATTCCTGGCCGACGCCGCCTTTGTGCAAAAAGCCGCCGAGGGCCGTGCCGACGAGATCAATACTTGTATTGGCTGTAATCAGGCCTGCCTCGACCAGATTTTTGAAGGCAAACTCACCTCTTGCCTGGTTAACCCACGCGCCTGCCGCGAAACCGAAATGCCCCTGATCGCGGCAGAAAAACCGAAGAAACTGGCGGTGATCGGTGCCGGACCTGCCGGACTGGCGTTTGCCACCACCGCCGCCAGCCGTGGCCACCGGGTGACGTTGTTCGACGCTGCCGATCAGATTGGCGGCCAGTTCAATATTGCCAAACAGATCCCCGGCAAAGAAGAATTTCATGAAACCCTGCGCTACTTCCGCCGCCAACTGGCACTGCTGGAAGTCACGCTAAAGCTGGGCAGTTGGGTGACGGCGGCCGATCTGGCTGAATTTGACGAAGTGATCCTCGCCTGCGGCATTGTGCCGCGTACTCCGGAAATCCCCGGTATTGATAACGCCAGAGTCCTGACCTATCTGGACGTACTGCGCGACAAAAAACAGGTCGGCCAACGAGTGGCGATTATCGGTGCCGGCGGCATCGGCTTCGACACAGCCGAATACCTCAGCCAGCACGGAGTATCAAGCAGCCTGGATCAGGCTGAGTTTAACCGTGAATGGGGCATCGACGACCAGCTTAACCAACGCGGCGGGCTGGCAGCGCAGGGGCCAGTGGCGCCACATGCGGCCAGGCAAATCTATCTGCTGCAACGCAAAACCAGCAAAGTGGGCGAAGGCCTGGGGAAAACCACCGGTTGGATCCACCGCACCAGTCTGGCGATGCGCGGCGTGAAAATGCTCAATAGCGTGAATTACCAGCGTATTGACGATGAAGGGCTGCATATTTCGCGAGCCGAGCAGGAAAGCTGCTTGCCGGTCGACACGGTGATTATCTGCGCCGGGCAGGAACCGCGTCGTGAACTGCAGCAACCGCTACTGGAGATGGGCAAAACGGTACATTTGATTGGCGGAGCGGACGTGGCCGCCGAGCTGGATGCTCGCCGCGCTATCGATCAGGGCACGCGGCTGGCGATGGCGCTGTAAAAACTGCTACTATAGTAGCAATAAATGCCTATAAATGACCTTATTTGCTATAATAGTAGCAATTAAGGTCGTCATAGGTGCACCATGATTTCCCTACACACTCCCTACGATACGCAACTCGCCTTGCAGGACTACCTGAAGCAATTGCGTAAACGCCATAAATTGTCCGTCACCGCCTTGGCTAAAGTCTCCGGGGTACCCAACAGCACCATCCGCAAATTCGAAGCCAGCGGCAATATCTCATTGCGTCAGTTCCTGATGCTCTATGACGCTCTTGGCAATCTGAATGAACTGCATCAACTGACCAAAAGCCAAAATAAGCCGCAAACTATCGAGGAGGTATTGAAGAATGCTTAATGTCCCTCTGTGGGTAAAGCGCCGTCTGAGCGATGGCAATGTGCAAAATGTTGGGCAGTTGGCAGAAAACACCACTGGTGTTTATTTCCGTTACGACGAAAGCTATTTAGCCTCTCATCAGAGTTCACTGTCCCCCTTCAACTTACCCTGGGATAACGCTTTACATCAGGCACCCCAACAGCCGCATTACGGGCTACAGGGCATTTTTGCCGATAGTCTGCCGGACGGTTGGGGGCTTTATTTGATGGATCGAGTATTTCGAACCCATGGTTATAACCCCAGAAAAATTAGCGTATTGGAACGGTTGGCCTTTACCGGTGAACGTGGGTTTGGTGCTTTATTTTATGAGCCTGACTTGCCATTCTCCCATCAGGATAACTCACCCGATTTAACGTTGATAACGCTAGGGAACGAAGCCGTTAAGGAATTTGAAGGGACGGAGTCACACCTGATTGCTCATTTGATGAATGCCGGCGGATCAGGAGGAGCACGGCCAAAACTAAGCGTCACTCGGTTAGCTGATGGCACTTTTTCTACTCAACAGAATGCTATCGGCAAGAAGCTTTTGGTGAAGCTAACGTCAGAGAAATTTGCCCTTGGCCACAGTGAAAGCCAGATCGAATACGTTTATATGATGATGGCACGGCAAGCGGGAATAGAAGTTGCAGACTTTACTTTGCTCAATATCGGTAAAAACCGCCATTGGCTCCAGCAAGATCGCTTTGACTGTGTGGGCGACCATGGCCGTTGGCACATGATTTCTGCCAGCGGATTATTGGATGCCCCATTCCGCGAACCTTCACTGGATTATGTCGATCTGATTAAGGCGACCCGAATACTCTGCGGTGTGGAAGAAGCCAGAAAGTTACTACGACGAGCCTTGTTCAATTATCTGACGGTAAATCAGGACGATCACGCCAAAAACTTTGCTTTTCTGGCCGATGATCAAGACAACTGGCGGCTATCCCCCTGCTATGACATCGTTTATAGCCCTTCGCCTTATGGTCAGCATATGACGGCTTTTAACGGTAACGGTTCGCAAATTACCGCATCGGCAATGACGATGATGGCCGGGCAGGCAGGTTTGGCAAACGCCAAGGCCGCAATGAATATGGCCGAAGAAATTTACAGCGTGGTAAGCCATTTCCAACAACAGGCTAATGCGGTCGGGGTACCAACCGCATTAGCCAAAGAGATTCAACGAGATATTGATGGAAAATGGCTGGCGCTACGCTCTGCCAATCAGTAACGTGCGCCGGATTTTACCGCTTTCAGGATCACGAACTTCTTGTTGGATGCGATCAGGGTGCAGTTGCCGAACAAACGCTTCAGCTTCTGGTGGTAATCCAGATGGCGGTTACCGACGATGCGCAGCTCGCCGCCGACCTGCAGGCAACGCTTGGCGTCACAGAACATCTGCCAGGCGGTATGATCGGTGATCGCATGCTGCTGGTGGAACGGTGGGTTACACAGCACCGCCTGCACGCTTTCACGCTCAATCCCCGCCAGCGAGTTATTCACTTCAAACTGACAACGATCCATATCCTGCGGCAGGTTATGTTCCACGTTCAGTTCGCTGGAGGCCACCGCCATGTAGGACTCATCAACAAAGCTCACCTGCGCTTGCGGGTTCTGCATCAATGCGGCCATGCCGATGATACCGTTGCCGCAGCCGAGATCGATGATGTGGCCTTCAATGTCATGCGGCAGATGATCCAGGAACAGGCGTGCGCCAATATCCAGGTTGCTGCGTGAGAACACGTTGGCATGGTTGTGGATAATCCAATCAGTGCCATCCAGCACCCAGTTGGTGGTTACCGGCGCTGCCGGTGGCACGATATCGGCGACGTCACAGTGGATCAATCGCGCCTTCTTCCATGCCAGGCTGGTGCGAGTGGGGCCGAGCACCTTTTCAAACAGCTGCATGGTTGAGGTATGCACGTCACGCGCTTTGGCCCCGGCGATGATCACCGTGTCCGGTGCCACCACATCACGCAACGCACGCAGTTGCTGTTCCAGCAAAGCCAGCGCTTTAGGAATACGGATCAGCACCACCGCCGGTGACGCAGGCAATTCGGCCAGGGTGTCCAGCAGCGTAACCTGCTCCGGATCCAATTCATTGAGCTTCAGGTTATGGCGCGTGGCCAACTGGCTCATATAGGAATCGCTGATGCTGTAAGGCTGATGACCGTGCAGCGCACAGGCCAGCGTGCCAAAGTTGTCGTTGAAAATCAGCACCGGACGATCGCCAATGTTTACATTTTCAAGCTGTTGCAGCAGATATTCGTCCGCCGCTTCCCACGCCTGTAGTTGGGTGGATTCTTCCTGTTGGGGATAACGTTCCAGCTCAAGTTGCTGTGTTCCCAGATCGAGTTGGCTCATTGCCCCTCCTGACTGATAAAATTTGGGCTGTTTATCCCCTAAAAACGTCCGGCAGTAAAATGTTTTTTCGGATAAATTGCCCTTTGCGGGCTTTGCGCGAAAAAACATCATACAATGACCCGCTGAATTATGGCCAATACGGGAAGACGATGTCCGAACTGACTTACCTGCAGGGTTACTCTGAACATCTGCAAAGCCAGGTGCAGCAGTTGATCGACCAGCAGCGTCTGGGTGAAGTGCTGTTACAGCGCTATCCCCAGGTGCACGACTGCACCACCGACAAGTCGCTTTATCAGTTTACCGTCGATCTGAAAAACCAGTATCTGCGCAATGCCCAGCCGCTGAGCAAAGTGGCCTACGACGGTAAAATCCAGGTAATGAAACACGCACTCGGCATGCACACCGCCATTTCCCGCGTGCAGGGCGGCAAGCTGAAGGCCAAGGCAGAAATCCGCGTGGCGACGGTATTCAAGCTGGCACCGGAGCCGTTTCTGCGCATGATCGTGGTGCATGAACTGGCGCACCTGAAAGAGAAGGATCACAACAAAGCCTTCTACAGCCTGTGTTGCCATATGGAACCCAATTACCATCAACTGGAGTTCGATACCCGGCTGTATCTGACCCACCTCTCCGTGTTTGGCAATCTGTATGCATAGCAGGATTCGCCTTCGGTAAATGCCGTGATAATCTGATTCTTTCTACCCGTCGCCTGGGAACCGGAGATATCTATGATTCGCTTTGCCGTTGTTGGTACCAACTGGATTACGGAACGCTTTATTGACGCCGCACACGAAAGCGGCAAGCTGAAGCTGACCGCCGTCTATTCGCGCAAGCTCGAACAGGCGCAGGCATTTGGTGCCAACTACCCCGTCAGTCTGTTTTTCGATTCCCTTGAGGCGCTGGCCCAGTCAGACGCCATCGACGCGGTTTACATCGCCAGCCCCAATAGTCTGCACTGCCAGCAGTCGCTGCTGTTCCTCAGCCATAAAAAGCACGTGATTTGCGAAAAACCGCTGGTGTCCAACCTGCGCGAAGCCGAGAAGCTGGTGGCCTGTGCGCGTGAAAATCAGGTGGTACTGTTTGAAGCCTTTAAAAGCGCCCACCTGCCCAATTTTCTGACTCTGCAGCAAACGCTGCCGAAAATCGGCCGGCTGCGCAAAGCCTTTATCAACTATTGCCAATACTCTTCGCGCTACCCACGCTATCTGGCCGGTGAAAACCCAAATACCTTCAACCCGCAGTTTTCCAACGGTTCGATCATGGACATTGGTTATTACTGCCTGGCCAGTGCCGTGGCGCTGTTCGGCGAGCCTAAATCGGTGATCGCCAGCGCGAGCTTGCTGGATACCGGCGTTGATGCGCACGGCACCGCCTGCCTCAACTACGGCGATTTCGATGTGACGATCTCCCACTCCAAGGTCAGTAACTCGGACATTCCGAGCGAGATCCAGGGTGAAGAAGGCACGCTGGTGATTGACAAAATTTCGGAGTGTCAGGGCGTGGTGCTAACGCCACGCGGTGGTCAGCGCCAGGATCTGACCCAACCGCAGCATATCAATACCATGCTGTATGAGGCGCAAGTGTTCGCCGGGCTGGTGGAGAAACGGCAGGTGGAGCATCCGGGGTTAGAGAATTCGCTGATTATCGCCCGCCTGCTGACCGAAATCCGCCGCCAGACCGGCGTGGTTTTCCCTGCCGACGGAGAATGACATGAAGCCGTTATTACTGATGCAAACCGGCGACGCGCCGGAGGTGATCCGCCAGGAAAAAGCCAATTTCGACGGCATGTTCCTGCAACAGGGAAACATTGATGCCGATCGCGTACAGATCGTGCACCTTCCCGCAGGCGAACAACCGCTGCCGCCGCAACACTACTCTGGCGTGGTGATCACCGGTTCACCGGCGATGGTCACCGAGCAACTGCCGTGGAGCGAACAGGCCGCAGAATGGCTGCGCCAGGCCATGCTGATCAAACTGCCTATTTTTGGCGCCTGCTACGGCCACCAGCTGCTGGCCTATGCGCTTGGCGGGGAAGTCGGCTACCACCCGCAGGGCATGGAGGTCGGCACACTGGAAATAGAACTGTTGCCCGCCGCCGCCAATGACCGGCGGATGGCGATGCTGCCGCCACGCTTCAAGGCGAATCTGATCCACGCGCAGAGCGTATTGACGCCCCCTGCCGGTGCCGTGGTGCTGGCGCGTTCACAGCAGGATGCTTATCAGATCCTCAGTTATGGCGATAACGTGCTGACCACCCAGTTCCACCCAGAGTTTAACGGGGCGGTGATGCACCAGTATCTGAGCTGGCTTGGCGAGCTCTATCCGCAGCAACAGGAGGAGTATCAGCTTAAGCAACAGCAGGTTAGCGATACGCCGTTCAGTCGGCTGCTGTTGCAAGGGTTTGTCGTCAGCCTGGGTGCACAAAAAGCCCTGGCCGGGTAACGCAATAAACGTTGACCGCCGACACATTTTGCATTACTTTCTGCCGTGCAAAGGGGAGTAACTTCATTGCCGGTTAATCGTCATTACGGTGCGCAAGCACCCGGTTACCGGGCAACCTGATGTCAGGGCGCACTAAGGTGCACCTTCATCAACGTTGTAAGTGAGACCTTGCCGGAAGGCGAGGTTTGCTTGCAGCGTTCATAAGAGCGGCTAGCGTCTTCCGACGTTGGCCGTTTTTGTTTTTGAAGGATATCTCTGATGATGAATACCGTTGGCACACCTTGGTTATGGGGCAGCTTTGCCGCCATCATAGTTGTGATGCTCGCAATCGACCTCCTGCTGCAGGGCCGCAAAGGCGCACATACCATGACGCTGAAGCAGGCCGCCAGCTGGTCGCTGGTGTGGGTCAGCCTTTCTCTGCTGTTCAACCTGGGTTTCTGGTACTACCTGAACCAAACTGCCGGGCGTGCCGTCGCCGATACCCAGGCGTTGGCCTTCCTCACCGGTTACCTGATCGAAAAAGCGCTGGCGGTTGATAACGTCTTCGTCTGGCTGATGCTGTTCAGTTACTTTGCCGTTCCGGCCAACCTGCAGCGTCGGGTGCTGATTTTTGGCGTATTGGGCGCGATCGTACTGCGTACCATCATGATCTTCGCCGGTAGCTGGCTGGTGACCCAGTTCCAGTGGCTGCTGTACCTGTTCGGCGCTTTCCTGCTGTTCACCGGTATCAAGATGGCGTTGGCGAAAGAGGATGGGGGAGCGATTGGCGACAAGCCGCTGGTAAAATGGCTGCGTAGTCACCTGCGCATGACCGACAACCTGGAAGGTGAGCGCTTCTTCGTACGCCGCAACGGCCTGCTGTTTGCTACGCCGCTGGTGCTGGTGCTGATCCTGGTGGAACTGAGTGATGTGATCTTTGCGGTCGACAGCATCCCGGCTATCTTTGCCGTGACCACGGATCCGTTTATCGTACTGACCTCTAACCTGTTCGCCATCATGGGCCTGCGCGCCATGTACTTCCTGCTGGCTAACGTGGCAGAGCGCTTCTCAATGCTGAAATACGGCCTGTCGCTGATCCTGATGTTTATCGGCGTCAAAATGCTGATTATCGATTTGTTCCACATCCCGATCGGTGTTTCGCTCGGCGTAGTCGCCAGTATCCTGACGCTGACACTGTTGATCAACGCCTGGGTTAACCGCCGGAATGACCGCCTGGCTAATAATAAAGCTCCATAATCTGTTATCCGGGGCGCTAGTCGCCCCGCGATTGTTTGGCAATTCGTCCCAAACGCCAAACGTTATTGCGATCACACAAATGTAACCAGTATGTTATCAAGAGTTGATCCGCCCTCAGAATTTCACCGCTGGCCCTTTCCAACCCCCTTGGTTTGCTGAATACTGATTTGGCAAACACACTTGGTTACAGATACAAATAAAGTTGTCCGGCGAGGTTCCCGCCGAGATAAAGCTGTAAGCAACATCATCGGGAAGAAAAAGCACTATGCAAAAACTACTACAAAAGATCACTCAGGGCAGTCTGGTCAAACAAATCATGGTCGGCCTGGTGGCCGGTATTATCGTCGCGCTGGTCTCACCGGCAACGGCTTCGGCAGTGGGCCTGCTGGGTGCGCTGTTTGTTGGCGCATTGAAAGCGGTGGCACCGGTATTGGTGCTGGTGTTGGTGATGGCCTCAATCGCCAATCACAAACACGGGCAGAAAACCAATATCCGGCCGATCCTGTTCCTCTACCTGCTGGGTACCTTCGCTGCAGCGCTGGTGGCGGTCGTGGTCAGCTTTATGTTCCCGTCCAATCTGGCGCTAGTGGCCGGCAATGCCGACATCAACCCGCCGGGCGGCATTGTTGAAGTGCTGAAAGGCCTGTTGTTGAGCGTGGTGGCCAACCCGTTCCAGGCGCTGATTAGCGCTAACTATATCGGTATTCTGGCTTGGGCTGTGGGTCTGGGACTGGCGCTGCGCCACTCTTCTGACACCACTAAATCGCTGATTAACGATATGTCGCATGCGGTCACCATGGTGGTGCGTGCGGTGATCCGTTGCGCCCCTCTCGGCATCTTCGGTCTGGTGGCTTCGACGCTGGCAGAAACCGGCTTCAGTGCGCTGTGGGGTTATGCCCAACTGCTGGTGGTGTTGATCGGCTGTATGCTGCTGGTGGCACTGGTGCTGAACCCGCTGATCGTGTTCTGGAAAATCCGTCGCAACCCTTATCCGCTGGTGTTTGCCTGCCTGCGCGAAAGTGGCGTGACCGCATTCTTCACCCGTAGCTCAGCCGCCAATATTCCGGTGAATATGGAGCTGTGCAAAAAGCTGAATCTGAACGAAGACACCTATTCGGTTTCCATCCCGCTGGGCGCGACCATCAATATGGCCGGGGCGGCGATCACCATTACCGTGCTGACGCTGGCGGCAGTGCATACCTTGGGTGTGCCAGTTGATATCCCAACCGCGCTGCTGTTGAGCGTTGTCGCGGCGGTCTGTGCCTGCGGTGCTTCCGGCGTGGCCGGGGGTTCGCTGTTGCTGATCCCGTTGGCGTGCAACATGTTCGGCATCCCGAACGACGTGGCCATGCAGGTGGTCGCCGTCGGCTTTATCATCGGTGTACTGCAAGACTCTGCCGAGACCGCGCTGAATTCTTCTACCGACGTGCTGTTCACCGCCGCGGCCTGCCAGGCGGAAGACCAACGTTTGGCAGATGAAGATCCACTGAGGGTGCGTTAATTTCTAAGCTAATGCCACAAGGCGCTCGTTAACGGGCGCCTTTTTTTGGTCTCGATACCACAGCCCTACAATGTCACCCCGCTTTTAAAAATCGCCAGTTCACGGAAGTCATTCACTTCATTACGCGCCGCCTGACCATTGGCAATCGCCACAATCAGATCGACAAACTGCTCCAGCAGGCTCTCCATTGGAGTACCGTGGATCAGCCGACCGGCGTCAAAATCAATCCAGTGGGGTTTCTTCGCCGCCAGTTCGCTGTTGGTGGCCAGCTTCACCGTGGGTACGAAACCGCCATAGGGCGTGCCGCGTCCGGTGCTGAATAGCACCATATGACAGCCGGCACCGCCCAGCGCGCTGGTCGCTACCGCATCATTGCCCGGTGCACTGAGCAGGTTTAATCCGGGCTGCCGCAGGCGTTCGCCATATTTCAGCACGTCCACCACCTGGCTCTGCCCGGCTTTCTGCGTGCAGCCGAGAGATTTTTCCTCCAGCGTAGTGATGCCACCGGCTTTGTTGCCTGGCGAGGGGTTTTCATAAATCGGCTGGTTATGGGCGATAAAGTACTGTTTGAAGTCGTTAACCATGCTGACGGTCTTCTCGAAGGTCGCCCTATCGCGGCAGCGGCTCATCAGGATCCGTTCGGCACCAAACATCTCTGGCACCTCGGTCAGCACCGTAGTGCCGCCGTTGGCGATCAGGTAGTCGGAGAAACGTCCCAGCAGTGGGTTGGCGGTAATGCCGGACAGGCCGTCCGATCCGCCGCACTCCAGTCCGAACTTCAACTCGCTCAGTTTGCCCGGCTGGCGACGATCGTCGCGCATCACCTGATACAGCCCGTGCAGCTGCTCCAGCCCGGCCTCGACCTCATCGTCATGCTGTTGGCACACCATAAAGCGCACCCGCTGCTCATCGGTCGCGCCCAGCGTACTGCGGAACACATCCACCTGATTGTTCTCACACCCCAGACCAATCACCAACACCGCCCCGGCATTCGGGTGGCGCACCATATTTTGCAGCATGGTGCGGGTGTTCTCGTGATCCTGACCCAGTTGCGAACAGCCAAACGGATGGCTGAACAGATGTACACCGTCTATCCCCTGCGCATCCTGGGTTTCCTTCAGAAAACGCTGCTGGATCTGCCGGGCAATACCGTTAACGCAGCCGACGGTCGGCACGATCCACAGCTCGTTACGGACTCCCACCTCCCCGCTGCGCCGGCGGTAAAGCTGAACCTCTCGGTCCGCAGCCTGTGGCGGTAACGTGGGAAAGGCCGGTTGATATTGATAGCTGTCGAGATCGCTCAGGTTGGTTTTGGCATTTTGCGAGTGAATATGTTCACCCGGTTCGATGGCTTCCAATGCATGCCCGATCGGCAGACCGTACTTGATGATCGCTTCACCGGCGGCAATCGGCTGCAAGGCAAACTTATGCCCGCGCGTCACCGGTTGTACCAGCTGAATGGCCTGCGTCTCCAGTTCCAGCGTTTCGCCGGCGGCCAGATCGCGTAACGCTACCGCGACATTATCCAGCGAATGAATTTTTACCATGCTTTGCATAAACCCACCTCGGGCAACGGCTACGCCAGTTCAATGGCGAAATAGTTTTTGGCATTGTCGAAGCAGATGTTTTTCACCATCTCACCCAGCAGCGTGATATCTGCCGGTACTTCACCGTCCTCCACCCAGCGGCCCATCATCTGGCAAAGGATACGGCGGAAGTATTCATGACGGGTATAAGACAGGAAGCTACGGCTGTCGGTCAGCATGCCGACAAAACGGCTCAACAGGCCCAACTGTGCCAACTGCGTCATCTGCCTCTGCATACCGTCTTTTTGATCGTTGAACCACCAGCCAGAGCCAAACTGCATCTTGCCCGGCGTGCCTTCCCCCTGGAAGTTGCCGACCATGGTGCCGATCACTTCGTTGTCGCGCGGATTAAGGCAATACAGAATGGTTTTCGGTAACCCACCCTGGCGTGCCTGGGCATCCAGCAGGCGAGATAGCGGCTCCGCCAACGGCCGGTCGTTAATAGAATCGAAGCCAATATCCGGGCCCACGCTGGCCAGCATGCGGCTGTTGTTATTGCGCAGCGCGCCGATGTGATACTGCTGCACCCATTCGCGGCGCTGATATTCGGCGGCCAGGAACAGCAGCACCGCGCTTTTGAACTGGGCACTCTGCTCCGAGGTAGGCAGCTTGCCGCTCAGGCGTGCCGTTAAAATAGCGTCCAGTGCGCTTTCGTCCGCTTCGCCATACACCACCACGTCCAGCGCATGGTCAGCCACCTTGCAGCCATGGGCGGCAAAATGATCCATACGTTTTTTCAACGCGTCACACAGCGCACTAAAGCGGCCAATATTGATATCCGCTGCCGCTTCCAGTTTTTGCAGGTAATCATTGAAACCCGGCGCATCAATATTGAACGCCTTGTCCGGTCGCCAGCTTGGCAGCACCTTGATGTCGAAACTGCTGTCGGCCGCAATCGCTTTATGGTGGCGTAAATCGTCGATCGGATCGTCGGTAGTACCGACCATCTTCACATTCATTTGCTGCATGATGCCGCGCGCTCTGAAATCCTCCTGCGCCAGCAAGGCGTTGCCGCGCTGCCAGATATCGTCCGCCGTCGTCGGGGAAAGCAGCGTGCCGGTAATACCGAACGGGCGACGCAGTTCCAGATGAGTCCAGTGATACAGCGGGTTACCCAAGGTGTGCGGCACGGTGGCAGCCCAGGCGTCGAACTTTTCACGGTCACTGGCATCACCAGTACAGAGTCGCTCAGCCACACCGTTGGTGCGCATCGCCCGCCATTTGTAGTGATCGCCCTTTAGCCAGATTTCATATAAGTTTTTGAAGCGGGTGTTCTCGGCAATCTGCTCCGGCGGTAAATGGCAGTGATAGTCAAAGATCGGTTGGTCTGCCGCATAGTCATGATACAAACGCCGGGCAAACTCACTGCCCAACAGGAAATCTTCGTTTAAAAACGTCGCCATATCTGGCTCCTCACCTTGCTTGCCGTTCGGCACTGTGTCCAATGCGACAAAGTTATCACACCAATTTTACTGAGCGTCCAGCAAAATATCATCCTCAGCTTTGGCGCCATCGCCCATAAAAGGCCGTTAACCGGCAGTTTTACAGCAAAAAACCGCCTGAATCGCATAATTATCCAGCAAACAGTATTGCCCAATTGAAAAATGGCTTTTGTGATATCACTCAACTTTTAAATCTGTATGACAAGTTATTGTCTCGCCACCCAGTCGTTCATGCGGCGGGAATACGTCGGTGACGGACAGGCCGGCGCAGAACAACAAAAAGGGATCACCCCCTAAAACGCTGCCGCCATCTCGGCGCCACCTATTGAAGACTGGGAGACATTTTGGATGCGTAAAATTAAAGGGTTACGCTGGTACATGATCGGGCTTGTGACTATCGGCACCGTGCTGGGTTACCTGACACGTAACGCGATAGCCGTTGCGGCACCGACGCTGGAAGGGACCTTACATATCACCACGCAGCAGTACTCATACATTGTCGCGGCCTACTCTGCCTGCTATACCCTGATGCAACCGGTGGCGGGATACGTGCTGGACGTACTGGGTACCAAAGTGGGCTACGCCATGTTCGCCATTTTGTGGGCGCTGTTTTGTATGGGTACTGCGCTCGCCAACAGTTGGGGCGGACTGGCACTGGCACGCGGCGCCGTGGGCATGGCAGAGGCGGCGATGATCCCCGCAGGGCTGAAAGCCAGCAGCGAGTGGTTCCCGGCCAAAGAGCGGTCGATCGCCGTGGGCTATTTCAATGTGGGCTCGTCGATCGGCGGCATGCTCGCCCCACCGCTGGTGGTCTGGGCCATCGTGGCACACAGCTGGGAAATGGCGTTTATCATCACCGGCGTACTGAGCCTGATTTGGGCCATCTGCTGGCTGATCTTCTATAAGCACCCGAAAGACCAGAAAAAACTCAGCAATGAGGAACGCGATTACATTCTCGAAGGCCAGGAAGCCCAACACCAAACCAACAACGCCAAGAAAATGTCCGCCTGGCAGATTGTGCGCAACCGCCAGTTCTGGGGCATCGCACTGCCACGCTTTCTGGCAGAGCCGGCCTGGGGCACCTTCAATGCCTGGATCCCGTTATTCATGTTCAAAGCCTACGGTTTTAACCTGAAAGAGATCGCCATGTTCGCCTGGATGCCGATGTTGTTCGCCGATCTCGGCTGCATCGTTGGCGGCTACCTGCCACCGTTTTTCCAGAAACACTTCAAGGTAAACCTGATCGTGTCACGCAAATTGGTGGTCACTATGGGGGCGGTACTGATGATTGGCCCCGGTATGATCGGCCTGTTCACCAGCCCTTATGCGGCTATCGCGCTACTGTGCGTCGGTGGCTTTGCCCATCAGGCACTGTCTGGCGCACTGATTACCCTGTCTTCTGACGTGTTTGGTCGCAACGAAGTGGCCACCGCCAACGGCCTGACCGGCATGGCCGCCTGGACCGCCAGCACCCTGTTTGCCCTGGTGGTCGGTGCATTGGCCGATACCCTGGGCTTCAGCCCGTTATTCGCTGCACTGTCGGTATTCGATATCCTCGGCGCCATCGCTATCTGGACCATTCTGCAAAATAGACCGGCCTCCGAGCCGCAGGAAGACCCGCTGCAGCCGGCCCCGGCACGCAGTTAACCCTGGCGCCCGGCCGCTGTGCCGGGCGTTCCCCCGCGTCCACTGGTAGCTCTGCCGGATAAGTGGTATAACAAATCCATGGTCACACGACCCTCCCTACCCTAAGAGCATTCACTATGGAATTCACTGAAACCAGACGCCTGTATCAGCAACTGGCCGCCGAGCTTAAGCAGCGTATTGAAAGCGGTCGGTACCCGGTGGGCGATAAACTGCCGGCCGAACGCTACATTGCCGAAGAGATGAACGTCAGCCGTACCGTGGTGCGGGAGGCTATCATCATGCTGGAAGTGGAAGGCTATGTTGACGTGCGCAAAGGCTCCGGGATCCACGTGATGTCCAACCAACAGAAAAACCTGGTGATACCGGGTGACAGCATTGAGTTTGCCACCGCCGGGCCATTCGAACTGCTGCAGGCGCGCCAACTGATTGAAAGCAACATTGCCGAATTCGCCGCCACCCAGGTCACCAAACAAGACATCGTTCAGTTGATGGAGATCCAGGAACAGGCACGCAAGGAAGATCGCTTCCGTGATTCGCAGTGGGATCTGAAATTCCACGTGCAAGTCGCGCTGGCCACCCAGAACACCGCAATGGCTACCATCGTGGAGAAAATGTGGGTGCAGCGCGTGAATAACCCTTATTGGATCAAGCTGCATGAGCATATCGACGACCGCTCCATCGCCAGTTGGTGTGACGATCACGATCAGATCCTCAAGGCCTTGATACGTAAAGATCCTTACGCCGCCAAACTGGCCATGTGGCAGCACCTGGAAAATACCAAGCAAATGTTGTTCAACGCCACCAGCGACGATTTTGAATATAACGCTGACCGCTATCTGTTTGCCGATAACCCGGTGGTTCATCTGGACAACGTGACCGCAGAAAATAAATAGCTCAGGCAGTCAAAAACCGTAGTGTTATGTCAGGTATTGTAAAATCCGCTGAATCGATGCCTGAACGGCGGTTTGCCGTGTAGTATTTCACCGTTGGCAACGTAGATTTCCCTGTTGCCAATCGTGCTATTTTGGTAAAGTTGAGCCACTTTTTTACCCTCTGCTACGGGGCGGGACGCGAATACATGCGCTGGTTGTTTGCCATGCTTATTGCTCTTTTTTGCTGGACCGGTTCGGTCTCCGGCCAAAAGCTATGCGCGGCGTCTTCCAAAGCCATTCCCACCGCACTGAACAGCCAGCCATCGCTAGCTGAACCGGTGTTTTCCCCAGAGGATCCGGTTTACCGGTCACCGGCAGAATTGCGACGTAAAGCGCCAGGTAAAATGCCGCTGCTGCTGCCGCGGGTACATTCTTACCCCGGTTCGCTACCCGTCCCCGCCCAACTGCTGCCGGTTTATTCGTTAGCCACTGAGTTGGGCCACAACACTCGACTCCCGCGTCAGAAATCACCTGCGCCAAACCGGCTTGCCCAGGTCAACTGGACGCTGCATACCCCGCAGCAGCAAAACAGGCTGGGCGGCTGGAAAGAAAGTAATATGCTTTATCGTGGCACGCTGACTTACCACTCTTGACCGGTGTCGCACCGATTAGAACCCACTAAAAGCAACGCCGTTTCATCATTATCAGCAGCCAGGATCGCCCGCGCGCTCTTCGCCCACTCCCGATCCGCCGCTGAGACAAAAACAAACAATGACGTTTTAGGAACACCGGATGGACATCATTAAAGAACTGTTACATGCCTTATGGCAGCAGGATTTTGAGACCCTGGCGAACCCTTCGCTGGTCTGGACTCTCTACGGCCTGTTGTTTTTAATCCTGTTCCTGGAAAATGGCCTGTTGCCGGCGGCGTTTCTGCCGGGTGACAGCCTGCTGATCCTGGTTGGCGTACTGATCGCCAAAGGCACCATGAATTTCCCACTTACCATTTTTATCCTGACCGTCGCCGCCAGTCTGGGATGCTGGGTCAGTTACATACAGGGCAAGTGGCTCGGCAACACCCGAACCGTGCAGGGCTGGCTATCCCATCTGCCGGCCCATTATCATCAACGTGCCCATCAGTTGTTCCACCGCCACGGGCTTTCCGCCCTGCTGGTTGGCCGTTTCCTGGCATTTGTCCGCACCCTGCTGCCAACCATTGCCGGCCTTTCCGGCCTGAGCAATGCACGCTTCCAGTTCTTTAACTGGATGAGCGGTCTGCTGTGGGTGGTGATCCTGACCTCGCTGGGCTTTGCCCTGGGCAAAACGCCGGTGTTCCGCAAATATGAAGACCAACTGATGTTCTGCCTGATGCTGCTGCCGCTGGTGCTGTTGGTTGTCGGGCTGGTGGGTTCGTTGATCGTACTGTGGCGCAAGAAACGCTCTGACAGTCAGGGGAAAGGGGCGTGATGACCAAGCGCCCACGCTGGCAGTACCTGTTGCTGATTGCGCTAGCTTTGCTGGCGCTCGCCACGCTGCTGGTGCCCTGCATGGTGCGTACCGAAAGCGAACTGCGCATCCGCGCTGGCCAGCAAGGCCTTTCGCTCCCCGACGGCTTTTATGTCTATCAGCGACTGGATCAACGCGGTATTCGCATTAAAAGCATCACCCCGGAAGGCGATGGTCTGGTGATCCGGCTGGACTCGCCGGAACAACAGTTGCTGGCGCGCGAAGCGCTGCAAAACATTTTGCCGCCGGGCTACATCATCGCCCTGAGCGAATCCCCTGTACCTACCCATTGGGTACGTGAGTTTGCACGTGCCCCACTCAATCTGGGATAATACCCCTTCAAATGAAGGGTTTTCCTTTCATCTGGCCTATCTGTTCAATTAATCATCAATCACTACCGAACTTAGGCGGATTCTTTGGGGGTCAACGCGATCCATGACTATGCTGAAAGTTAGCGTCAGTCAGCCGCGTAAGACTCCTGTCGCACTGCCCCTGTTGGCAGTCAGGAACAGAGGATGCGTGCCAATGCATCCCATTAATAAGGAACTGATAGTATGAAATTACGCCAAGCTATTTTACTGGCCCTCCCATTGCTCGCCTTACCCGCTCTGTCGTTCGCAGCAGAAAACGGCTGTGTGACCAAGGCACAAGAAATTCAAAAGCAGATCGATTACGCCACCCAGCACGGCAATACTCAGCGTGTGGCCGGGCTGAAAAAGGCATTGAGCGAAGTGCAAACCCATTGCACGCCAGCCAGCCTGCAGGCCGATCGCCAGAAAAAAATCGATGAAAAACAAAGTAAGGTCACCGAGCGCCAGCAGGAGCTGAAAGAAGCCCAGCAGACCGGTAACCTGGAGAAAGTGGCCAAGAAGCAGAAAAAGCTGGCCGAAGCTCAAGCCGAGCTGAAACAGGCCCAGGCGGAATAATTTTTTTACACCAGCGGATTTATCGCTGAGAGCCACGCCACACGGGATTTTTATTACCTATAAAATGGATGCTTAGTGATATCAGCTACCCATCCGCCCTTTGCTCCGGCGAAAAAATCCGCTATGTTGAAAGTCTGTCGAAGTTAACGTTAAGGAATAATCACATGGCACATGATTCAAATGCAGAAAACTTACGCGCTGAACTTAAATCCTTAGCCGATACGCTGGAAGAAGTGTTGAACTCTTCCACCGATAAGCCAAAAGCTGAACTGGAAAAGCTGCGCTCCAAAGCCGAAAGCGCGTTGAAAGATACCCGCGTGCGACTGAGCGATGCCGGGGACAAGATTGCCTCCCAGACCAAACAGATCGCCGGCCAGGCGGATGATTACGTTCGTGATAATCCGTGGACCGGTATCGGTATCGGCGCTGCGGTCGGCGTAGTGCTGGGCGTTCTGCTAGCGCGCCGCTAATTATGGCAGAACAGCCGCAAGTTCGCGCACAGGGCCCCGCTAAAGGGGTCCTGGATGTCGCCCAGCGTATCATCACCATTCTGGTCGGTATGGTGGAAACCCGGGTTCGGTTGGCCGTGGTCGAGCTGGAAGAGGAGAAAGCCAACCTCATCCAATTGCTGATTATGGCCGGCATGACCCTGTTGTTCACCGCATTTGGCCTGATGAGCCTGCTGATCCTGATTTTTTGGGCTATCGACCCTATCTACCGTCTGATGGCGTTAGGCGCGACTACCGGAGTGCTGTTGTTCCTGGCCGTGGTTGGCGCTATCTGGACTCTGGTCAAGGCCCGCCGCTCCACGCTGCTGGGCGCCACGCGCAAGCAGTTGGAAATCGATCGTTCCGAGTTGGAAGGTGAAAAATGAATCGCCGCCGCTATCTGGAATGGAGAAAAGAGAAGCTCATTAACAAGATCCAGCAGCAAAGGCTGGATCTTGCCGAGAACAAAACCCTGTGGCTGGAAAAGACCGAGCGCATCGATCGCGGTTGGCAAACCATTTTCGGCCTGCGTAAATACCTGGTGGTGGGCTCCAGCGTCATGGCGTTATATGGCGTCCGCCATCCCAGCAAGTTGATTCGCTGGTCACGCCGTGCTTTTGGTGCATTTGGTACTATCCGCTTGATTCAGAAAACCTTTTCCAACAAGTAACCCTTCGAAATTCCATCAATACTTCCGATATTTTGCCCGCCTTTTCACAGAAACTTTGCGTTTCTGTCGGCAAAGGCCGGGCAACTTTCTGATTCCCCTCGATTTGTTAGCAGGCTAAAGATTCAGTTTTTTTGAAAAAATACGACAGTTTTACTTGCTAACAAAGCGTACGCATCCCGATTAACATTCACTCCATCAATACGGAACGGGCAGGACAGGGTCAGAGACCCGGCATACCACCCACTAACATGACAAACGCCAAGACTGGCAAACAAAAATCACTTTGGAGTTGATGATGAAAAAATTAGAAGATACAGGTTTGCTGGTTGCTCGTATTCTGATGCCAATCCTGTTTATCGTGGCAGGCTACGGCAAAATGGGTGATGCGTATGCCGGAACCCAACAGTACATGCAATCGATGGGCGTACCTGGCTTCTTGCTGCCACTGACCATCCTGCTGGAATTTGGTGGCGGTCTGGCAATTCTGTTCGGTTTCCTGACCCGTACCGTGGCACTGTTCACCGCTGGTTTTACCATCCTGACCGCATTACTGTTCCATACTAACTTTGCGGAAGGCGTAAACCAGCTGATGTTCATGAAGAACCTGACCATCGCCGGCGGCTTCATCGTACTGGCCGTTGCAGGCCCAGGCGGTTTCAGCATCGACCGTATTCTGAACAAAAAGTGGTAAGATTTTAATACCGACTCTGGGGCCCGCATGTCGGGCCCTTTTGCTTTTTCACTCGGACACGAAGGAGACTCCCATGGGACAACTCGTCGATGGCGTTTGGCAAGACATCTGGTATGACACCTCATCCACCGGAGGCCGTTTCAAACGTTCAACCTCTCAGTTTCGCAATTGGGTGACCCCAGACGGTCAACCGGGCGAACACGGAGTCGGAGGTTTTAAAGCGGAGAAAGATCGTTATCACCTTTACGTTTCACTTGCCTGCCCCTGGGCACATCGCACCCTGCTGATGCGCAAATTGAAAGGGCTGGAGTCACTCATTCCGGTTTCCGTGGTGCATCCGCTGATGCTGGAAAATGGCTGGACCTTCGGCAGCGATTTCCCTGAAGCCACCGGCGACAGCCTGTACCACTCAGACTTTCTCTATCAGCTTTACCTGCGCGCCGACCCACACTACACCGGCCGTGTAACTGTGCCGGTACTGTGGGACAAACAGCAACAGACCATCGTCAGCAATGAATCTGCCGATATCATCCGCATGTTCAACAGCGCATTTGATGGTGTTGGCGCCCGCGCCGGTGACTATTACCCCACCGAGCTGCGCGAAAAAATTGATGAACTGAACGGCTGGATTTACGACCAGGTGAATAATGGCGTCTATAAAGCCGGTTTTGCCACCAGCCAGGAGGCTTATGACGAAGCGGTAAACGGGGTATTTGACGCACTGGCGCGACTGGAGCAGATCCTGGGGCAACAGCGTTACCTGACCGGCGATCGCCTGACTGAGGCCGACCTGCGCCTGTGGACCACGCTGATACGCTTCGATCCGGTGTATGTCACCCACTTTAAATGCGATAAACACCGTATCAGCGATTATCTCAACCTGTACGGCTTCCTGCGTGACATCTACCAAATGCCGGGCATTGCCGAAACGGTCAGCCTGCCGCACATCCGTAATCACTACTACCGCAGCCACGCCACCATCAATCCGCACGGCATTATTTCCATCGGGCCGGCGCAGGATCTGGACGAACCGCACGGCCGCGACCGGCGTTTCGGCTAACCGTTCCCCCTTTTGCTTAGCGGCGGAGGGGGTATTTACTGCCGTTCAAGTTGGGCAAATAGCCGTGGGATTTCGCGCAGGAACCAGGCTTTCGCCTCCCCCATGCTGTCACGCCGCCAGGCCATGATGATATCGACTTCGCGGCTGTATTCCGGCCCCACCACGCGTAAACGCCCTTCTTCGATGTCTTTCTCGACCATCGGGTAAGGCATGGTCGCCACGCCCAGCCCAGCCAGCAAAGCCAGGCGCTTGTCCTCAATGGTGCTGACCGTCAGACGCTGCTGTTTATCCAACAATTGTACGGTTAACACCGGGCGCTCACGTGCGGTATCCGCGACCGCAATACCGCGATACTTCACCCGGGTCACTTCGGACAGAGGCTCCGGCTCCAGATGGATGGGGTGGTTCGGCGCGGCCACATACACGCTCATCACCTTGTACAGCTTGCGGGTGTTAATTTCGGATGACGCGCGGAAATGCATGTCCGGGGCGATAACAATATCGGCACGTCCCTGCTCCAGCCTTTCCCAGGCACCGGCCAACACCTCGGTGAAGATCGATACCTGGGTATTGGCCTTCAGCGCCAGCTTATCGACCAGCGGGAACAGTTTGCTCGGGGGTGACAGTGCCTCGCTGACGATAGTCAGGTGCGTTTCCCAGCCGCGTGCCAGCGCTTCAGCATCGGTGGTCAGCTTGTCTGCCGCTTCCAGCAGTACCCGCCCACGCTCCAGCAACATACGCCCCACGTTGGTGAACTTGGTCCGGTGGCCGGAGCGGTCGAACAGCACCACGTCCAATTCTTCTTCCAATTTTTGCATGGTGTAGCTGAGTGCCGAAGGCACACGCCCCAGCTCATCGGCTGCCGCAGCGAAGCTACCACGTCGGTCGATCGCATCCATAACCCTTAACGCTTCAAGCGTTAACGCCCGATCTCTGGCCATCGAATCTCTCTGTCAGGAAATTTGAATATGCCGACCAGATTAACTGGCTAACAATCCGGCGTCCAGATGCTTACCATCTAGATAATGAATTTAGAGAGCCAATTGCCATGATTACATGCAGAACAGCACAACAATGCGGGCAAGCTGACTTTGGTTGGCTGCAGGCTCGCTACACCTTTTCTTTTGGACACTATTTCGATCCCAAGCTGATGGGCTACGCCTCACTGCGGGTGTTAAATCAGGAGGTGCTGGCACCAGGCGCGTCGTTCCAGCCACGCACCTATCCCAGCGTGGATATCCTGAATTTAATCCTGCAGGGAAAAGCGGAATACCGCGACAGCGAAGGTAACACGGTGAGCGCCAAGGCCGGTGAAGCCTTACTTATGGCTACCCAGCCGGGACTGAGCTACAGCGAGCAGAACATCAGCAGTGATACGCCGCTGACCCGTCTGCAACTGTGGCTGGATGCCTGCCCGGAGCGCAGCAACGAGCGAGTACAGCGCCTGATGCTGCCACAGGCCGGCCTGACGCTGTTGGCTTCCCCTGACGGTACGCAGGGCAGCCTGCAACTGCGTCAACAGGTGTGGATCCACCATCTGGATTTACAGCCGGGTGAACAGCAGACGCTGGCGCTGAACGGACCCCGCGCTTACCTGCAGTCGATCCACGGCACCATTGATGCCCATGGCGATCGCAACGACAGCCAACACCTGACCTGCGGCGATGGGGCGTTTATCCACGAGGAAAACCGCCTGACTGTCCGCGCTGAAACCCCGCTGCGCGCACTGCTGATCGACCTGCCGGTGTGAGTCGGATCCAGAAAGGAAAAAACCCCGCGTAACTTGCGTTACGCGGGGTTTTCTTTATAGAGGGAGTTGACCGGTAAGCCGGGTTCTGTCGTGGACAGTCATTCCTCTAGGCCAGCAATCGCTCACTGGCTCAAGCAGCCTACCCGGGTTCAGTACGGGCCGTACCATGTGAACCCCTATTTGGCCTTGCTCCGGGTGGAGTTTACCGTGCCACGAACTGTTGCCAGTCGCGCGGTGCGCTCTTACCGCACCCTTTCACCCTTACCTGATCCCGCTTGCGCGGGCCATCGGCGGTTTGCTCTCTGTTGCACTAGTCGTAGGCTTGCGCCTCCCAGGCGTTACCTGGCACCCTGCCCTATGGAGCCCGGACTTTCCTCCCCTCCATCTGTCTCCCCCGAAAGGGACGGCAATGAAGCGGCGACTGTCTGGTCAACTCCGGCGCGGATAGTAGCGTTGCGCTCACGGCAGGTCAACCGCTTTACTGTTCTTGTTGCTCTAACGCGTATTTATACAACGCATTTTTCTTCACGCCGTGGATCTCCGCCGCCAGTGCCGCCGCCTTTTTCAACGGCAGCTCTTTTTGCAGCAACGCCAGGGTCCGCAGCGCCTCCAGCGGCAATGCATCGTCCTGCGCCTTATGGCCTTCAACGATCAACACCATCTCGCCGCGACGACGCACTTCATCTTCCTGCACCCAGGCCAGCAGTTCACCGACTGGCGCGCCGGTGATCGATTCCCAGGTTTTGGTCAGCTCACGCGCCAGCACCACATAACGTTGCGGCCCCCACACGGTGACCATGTCCTGCAAACTTTCCAGCAAACGGTGGGTTGATTCGTAGAAAATCAACGTACGCGGTTCCTCTGCCAGCGCCATCAGCGTATCCTTACGGCCCTTGGTTTTCGCCGGCAGGAACCCTTCGTAGCAGAAGCGGTCAGAAGCCAGACCGGCGGCACAGAGCGCCGTGGTAGCGGCACAGGCGCCGGGTAGCGGCACCACGCGGATGCCGGCTTCGCGGCAGCGGCGCACCAGGTGATAACCGGGATCGTTGATCAAAGGCGTACCGGCGTCGGAAACCAGTGCAATGCTCTGGCCTTCCTGCAGTTTAGCCAGCAGTTGATCGGCCTTTTGTTGTTCGTTATGGTCATGCAGCGCAAACAACCGCGCGCTAATCGCAAAGTGTTGCAACAGCAACCCGGTATGGCGCGTGTCTTCGGCCGCAATCAGATCAACGCTTTTCAGTACCTCTAACGCACGGTGGGTAATATCCCCTAAATTGCCGATTGGGGTGGGCACCACATACAGCGTTGATGCAGAAATGACTGATTGTTGGTGTTGATTCATTGTTTCATCCGGGTTGCCGATTTAATATTGAGCATCTTGAAAAAAACATCACTGGATACAGTATGCTTTCCTCAACATTCGTTCGTACCAAAGCAGGGCGTTCAAAGCCTGTCCGACTTACCGCAGTGATCGCAGCAGCCCTTTTCCTTGCAGGCTGTCCAAGTCAGGCCCCGCAGACGCCGCCTGCCAATATACAGGACGAAGCGAGCGCCAGTTCCGATTACTATCTGCAGCAGCTGCAGCAAAGCAGCAATGATAACAAGGCTGACTGGCAATTACTTGCTATTCGCGCGTTGTTACGTGAAGGGAAACTGCCGCAGGCCAGTGAACAACTGAACCAATTACCGAAAAACCTCAGCAGCGTGCAGCAGGTGGAAAGCCAGTTGCTGACTGCAGAACTGCAGGTGGCGAACAAAAGCTACGTCAGCGCTCGCAGTACGTTGGGCCATCTGGATACCGGCTCACTGTCGGCCAACCAGTTGGTGCGCTTCTACCAGGCGCAGATTGCCGCCAATCAGGGCAAACCTTCGCTGCCGCTGATCCGCGCTTACATTGCGCAAGAGCCGTTACTGACCGGCAAGGCACATCAAACCAACCTGGATCAAACCTGGCAGTCGCTGCTGCAACTGACGCCGCAGGACATGAACAGCCTGGTGATCAACGCCAATGAAAATGTGTTGCAGGGCTGGCTGGATCTGCTGCGGGTCTATCAGGACAACAAGCAGGATCCCGATCTGCTGAAGGCCGGGATTAAAGACTGGCAGAACCGCTATCCGAAGAACCCGGCGGCGAAAACATTACCAACCCAGTTGAACCAGGTGCTGAACTTCACCCAGGCTTCCACTTCAAAAATCGCACTGCTGCTGCCGCTGAACGGCCAGGCAAAAGTGTTTGCCGACGCGATCCAAAAAGGCTTTGAAGCAGCGAAGAACGGCGTGACCCCTTCGACACCGATGCAACAACAGCAATCACAGCCTGGCAGCGCGCCGGTGCAAGCCGCAGCTCCAGCGTCAGCAGACCAAAATGCCAATGGTGCCGTCAGCACCTCGGCGCCAGAGGCTGCCCCGGTAACGGCCGCCCAGCCTGCTGCACCTTCCACTGCGCCGATTACCCCGCCGCAGGCCGCCAACGCACAGATTAAAGTGTATGATACCTCCAGCCAACCGCTGGCCGCGTTGCTGACGCAGGCTCAGCAGGATGGTGCAACCCTGGTGGTCGGCCCGCTGCTGAAAGAAAACGTCGATCAACTCGCTGGCAGCACTACCACGCTGAACGTGTTGGCGCTCAATCAACCGGAAACGCCGAAAGATAACCCAAACATCTGTTACTTCGCGCTTTCACCGGAAGACGAAGCGCGTGATGCCGCCCGCCACATTTGGGAACAGCAGAAACGGCAACCGCTGTTGCTGATCCCACGCGGTGCCTTCGGCGATCGCGTTGCCAAAGCCTTTAACCAGGAATGGCAGAAACTCGGCGGTCAGACCGTGCTGCAGCAGAACATCGGCTCCGCCAGTGAACTGCGTCAGATGGTCAACAGCGGTGGTATTCGCATGTCCGGTACGCCAATCTCCGCCGCACCGGCGCCGCAGGCCGTGACCATTGCCGGGCTGACCATTCCGGCACCGCCAAGCGATACGCCTGCCGCCAGCGGTGGCAGCGTAGACTCGGTGTATATCGTCGCCACCCAGTCCCAGTTGACGCTGATCAAACCAATGATCGACATGGCCACCAACTCACGCAGCAAGCCAGCAATGTACGCCAGCTCACGCAGCTACCAGGCCGGTGCCGGTCCGGACTTCCGCCTGGAAATGGAAGGCCTGCAGTTCAGTGATATTCCGCTGTTGGCTGGCGCTAACCCGCAGTTGTTACAGCAGGCCAGCAGCCAGTTCCGCAACGATTATTCGCTGGTGCGTCTGTACGCCATGGGGATGGATGCCTGGACATTGTCCAACCACTTTGCTGAAATGCGCCAGTTGCCCGGCTTCCAGGTCTCCGGCACCACCGGTGTGCTCACCGCCGCACCGGGCTGTGTGATCAACAGAAAGCTGCCTTGGCTGCAATACCGTCAGGGCATGATCGTTCCGGTCTCTTGAGTCAACGCGCCATAGGGGCGGGCTATGAGTTACAGGCCCGCCACTATCTGGAACGCGCCGAGCTCACCTTCTGCGCTGCCAATGTGGCGCTGCGCGGTGGTGAGCTTGATCTCATCATGCGCGATGGTCAAACCTGGGTGTTCGTTGAAGTCCGCTACCGCCGCAGTGACGCTTTTGGCGGTGCGGCGGCCAGCGTCACTTATCGCAAGCAGCAGAAGTTGCTGCATGCCGCCGCCGTTTGGCTGGCGGGACGCGGAGCCAGTTTTGACACATCGTCTTGCCGTTTTGATGTTTTGGCCATCACAGGTAGCCAGTTAGAATGGATACCCAACGCCTTCAATGCGGATTAATCGTGGTTTACCGGTGCAGACCGGCCCTTTGACTTAGTGGATTAATACAACGTGCTGGATAGAATTAAAGCCTGTTTTACCGAAAGCATCCAAACCCAGATTGCGGCGGCGGAGGCCTTGCCCGACGCCATCTCGCGTGCCGCGATGACGCTGGTTCAATCCTTACTTAACGGTAATAAAATTCTGTGCTGCGGCAACGGCACCTCGGCAGCCAACGCGCAGCATTTCGCCGCCAGCATGATCAACCGCTTTGAAACCGAGCGCCCAAGCTTGCCGGCCATTGCGCTAAATGCCGATAACGTGGTGCTGACGGCGATCACCAACGATCGGCTGCACGACGAAGTCTACGCCAAACAGGTGCGCGCGCTCGGCCATGCCGGCGACGTGTTGCTGGCAATTTCCACCCGCGGCAACAGCCGTGATATTGTGAAAGCAGTCGAAGCCGCGGTAACGCGCGACATGACGATTGTCGCGTTGACCGGTTACGACGGCGGTGAATTGGCCGGTTTGCTTGGTCAACAGGATGTCGAGATCCGAATCCCATCACACCGCAGTGCACGCATTCAGGAAATGCATATGCTTACCGTAAATTGCCTATGCGATCTGATAGATAGTACGTTGTTTCCCCACCAGGACGAATAAGGAACTGAGATGAAGCTGAAAGCCACATTTGCAGTGCTGTCCAGCGCCCTGCTGTTACAAGGCTGTATTGCAGGCGTTGTCGTTGGCAGCGCTGCCGTTGCCACCAAAACTGCCACTGACCCACGTAGCGTGGGCACTCAGGTAGACGATGGCACACTGGAAGCCCGGGTTGAAAACGCCCTGAGTAAAGACCAGCAATTGAAGAAAGATGCCCGGGTGGTTGCGACCGCCTATCAGGGTAAAGTGCTGCTGACCGGTCAGGCACCAAATACCGATTTGGCCGCCCGCGCCAAACAGATCGCGATGGGTGTTGAAGGCACGACCGAAGTGTATAACGAGGTCCGTCAGGGGACGCCGGTCAGTCTGAGCACCGCGTCTTCCGACACCTGGATCACCACCAAGGTCCGTTCGCAGTTGCTCACCAGCGATGCCGTGAAGTCATCCAATGTGAAAGTCACCACCGAAAATGGTGAAGTGTTCCTGCTGGGTCTGGTCACGCAACAGGAAGCACAATCTGCGGCACAGACAGCCAGCCAGGTGGGCGGCGTGAAACACGTCACCACCGCCTTTACCTACGTGAAATAACCAGTGGTCCGATGCCCTCTCCTGCGGGAGAGGGTGACGGCTCACTCAATCCAGATTATTTTCTTTCAGAAAACCTTCCCCACCCAACTGACGCATTTGGCGCATGATCCACTGTTGCCGTTGCACCACGTAACCGGAAGGCGCATTGGCCTTGAAGCGGTGTGGGTTAGGTAATACCGCGGCCAGTAATGCGGCCTCTGACGCGGTCAGACGCTTGGCCGGTTTGTTGAAAAAGCGCTGTGACGCTTCCTCCACGCCGAAAACACCGTCGCCGAACTCGACGATATTCAGGTATACCGTCAGGATACGTCGCTTGGTCCACACCAGCTCAATCCCCGATGTCAGCCCGGCCTCCAACCCTTTGCGCAGCCAACTGCGGCCATCCCACAGGAACAGGTTCTTCGCCGTTTGCTGAGACAGCGTAGAAGCACCACGGATGCGCGTAGGCCGACGTTCATTGTGGCTAAGCGCCTTTTCGATCGCCGCTACGTCAAAACCCCAGTGCTCCGGGAATTTCTGATCCTCCGCAGCCATCACCGCCAACGCCATCTGCGGGGAAATATCCTCCATCGACACCCAGTCGGAATGTGCCACATAGCCAAAATCGCCACTCAGCCAGGCACCAAGCTGCCGTTCAACCATCACCGCAGAAAAAGGCACGGGCAGAAAAGCAAAGGTGGCGATCCCCAGTAGCCACACGCCGACCAGCGTAATTAATCCGCGTTTCAGCCAAAACCAGGGCCGGGAGAAAACCGATTTGCCCGCAGATTTTCTCATTCAGTCAAATCCAGCACCCGTGAAACCAGCTTATCAATTCCGCTGGCCGCCTCACCGATCGATTTCGCCAGCATATAAGCCGGCGTGGTCACCACTTTGTTATCTACATCCACCACGATGTCATCAACCGGGCAAATCACCGGCTCACCGCCCATGGCATCAATTACTTCCCCCAGGTCGGGATCGTTGCCAATGGTCAGCCGCACTTGTTGATCCAACAGCTTCGGTAGCAACGCGGGGGCAATGCACATGAAACCGATTGGTTTATTTGCCTTATGCATTTGCTGAGTTAACTTAGCCAAATCCTTATCAATCCAGCATTCTGCCCCTTCACTGGCGAAACTGCTGAGATTCTTTGCCGCGCCAAAGCCACCGGGGACGATCAGGGCATCCAGTTGGCTGGCGTCGGCCTGTGAAAGCGGTTGGACTTTCCCCCTGGCAATGCGCGCAGACTCCACTAAAACATTGCGAATTTCTGGCATTTCATCACCGGATAAGTGATTAATAACATGAAGTTGAGGTTTATCAGGGGCAAAGCACACCGCCTGTGCCCCCGCCCGGTCCAACGCCAGCAGCGTCAGGACGGCCTCATGGATCTCCGTACCGTCATAAACCCCGCAGCCGCTCAGCACTACACCCACGTTTTTCATCACCCCTCCTCCTGTCGATACTGTCAACTGGTTAGTGCTCTGAGTTGACAAACACTAATCTACATCACACATTTTAATGAATCTTCTAACAAGAGCGCTTACATTTGCTATGTTGTTGGCTGTATGATGTTTAGGAATTCTCTACAACCTGCTCGACCAGAACATTAAAACCAATACGCAGGTTCACAATTTCCCTGGTGTTGGCGCAATATTCGCGCACCCCGGCCTAGGTCGGGGTCATTTTTTTTCAGCTTCCGCTACCCACTCACGCAGTACTTGCACATCGTTGCGCCACTCCAGCTTCAACTCATCAACCCAATCCTGCACGTTATCCCACCATGCCGGCAGCGTCGGGGTTTGAATTTGCTGTGCAATCTGTTGCAAATGACGCAGGCCAACCGAGCCGGCGGCACCTTTGATTTTATGCCCCTCTTCGGTGATGCCCTTCTGGTCGCGCGCCGTCATATTGGACTCCAGCACCGCCAGATAACCCGGCATCATCTGCTCAAACATCTCCAGGCTCTGATGAATCAACTGCGGCCCCACCAGGTCCATGTACTGTTCCAGCATGGTGGTATCCAGTAAAGACTCATTAATCTTCATCGTCTTTTGCTCCGTTTTCTTTGTGGTGTGAGAGGGTTGATGATCCCAGTAATGTTTTATCACCTTGGTCAGCGCCGGTACCGACAACGGCTTGCTCAGCACATCGTCCATTCCCGCGTCGAGGTACTCTTTTTTGTCTTTCAGCACGTTGGCGGTCAGCGCAACCAACGGCGGCAGCGCCTGCCCGGCATAGCGCTCACGCAGTATCCGGGCGATATCCAGCCCGGTCATGTCCGGCAACTGGATGTCCAGCAGCACCAGATCGAACTCGTCCGGATCGAACATCGCCAGCGCATCCTGGCCGTTCATCGCCACTTCAACGCTGTTACCCAGTTTCTCCAGAACCGAACGCGCCACAATCACGTTCAGCTCAATGTCTTCCACCAGCAGAATATGCAGCGCCGGCAATGGCAGCGCCTCTTCGACTGCGGTCTCACTTTCCGCTTCCTGTACCGCCGGTGCCTTGATGGATAAGGTAAAGCAAGAACCGTGCCCCTGTGTGCTGCTGACGGTGATATCGCCGCCCATGCTCTGCGCCAGACGTTTGGAAACCGCCAGCCCAATGCCCGTACCGGTCGCCGGACGGCCGCCGTGCTGATCCTTCACCTGATAATACATGGCGAAGATTTTGTCCTGTTCATCCTGCGGAATGCCCATACCGGAGTCTTCTACTTCAAACACCAGCCGATCCTGCTCTTCGCGCCGTACGCGCACCACAATTCGCCCTTGCGGGGTAAACTTCACCGCGTTGCCGATCAGGTTCCACAGGATCTGTCGCAGGCGGGTGCCGTCGGCAATGATTTGTTGCGGCAGCGGTTGTTGCGGCTCCATCACAAACTGCAGCCCTTTCGGCTGTACCAACAGGCCGGAGAGATTTTCCAGATCGGCCAGGAAGCCGGTGAAGTCTACAGGTTGGTTGTCGAGCTGCACTTTACGGCGCTCGAGCTTATCCATCTCGATAATGTCGTTGAAGATATTACCCAGCGTGATGGCGCTGACATGGATGGTTTTGAGGTATTTCAGCTGTTCGTCGTTTAATTCGGTATCGAGCAGAATACGGCTCAGGCCGACGATGCCGTTAAGCGGCGTACGAAGCTCGTGGCTGATCGTTGAGATGAAGGTGGTCTTGTCCCTGCTGGCGTTCTCCAGCGCGTCCTGATAGCGCTTACGCTCGGTTATATCGCGGCCAAAGCCCATCAGACCGTGGCGTTTACCCACGCGGTCGTAAAACGGCACCTTGCGCAGCTCGAAACAGGCCTTGCGACCATCCGGATAAACCAGCCACTGCTCGTAGGTCAGTGAGACGTTGTGACGGAACACTTTCTCGTCGGTTTCGATCACCTTCTCGGCAATGTCCTGACCGTAGACGTCAAATGGCGTCAGGCCGATCAGCTGCTTTTCGCTTTTGCCGGTCAGCAGCTCCATCGCCCGGTTACAGCCGGAGAACTCTTTGTCTTCGTTGCGGTAATAGACCAGATCCGGCGAAGCATCGAGGAAGGAACGCAACAGCGCCGACTGCTGGCCCAGTTCGATCTGCGCCAGCTCACGCTGCTCCATCTCTCCCGTCAGCTTGTCCATCACCTGCTGACGCTCTTCTTCCGCCTTGATACGGTCGGCAATTTCCTGATTCAGTTGGCTGATGTTGTCCTTAAGCTGTTGGTTAAGCTCCAGGTCGCGATGGCGCATCTCTTCCAGCTTATCCACCAGCCGCGTCAGGCGCTGGCGTGACTCTTCAAGCTGTTCGACCACCACCGACAGAAAGTAGACCGCCCATGGCGTAATCAGCAGGCCGAAGAAGATTGAACGCACCACGTCGATGCTTTCTACCTCTCCGCGCAACAGCATGGTGACCGCCATTTGCACCACCATTGCCAGCACCACCAGTGCCGATGCCAGCAGCAGCGAAAAGCGTACCAGCCCCAGTTTTACCATTAAATCAACGTAGTACTGGGCTAACACCCGGATTTGCTTCATAGCCGCTCCCATCAGACAGAATCTTGTAAATCATACCGTAAAACCCCGATGAGATAAGAAAGCAAACGCCGAAGTGTGGGAAAGATTGCAAATCAAAACAGTGTACAAGGACGATATTGCTGCTTTTCTGCCAATGCGCTGCCCTGACCGCCATGCTGTTGCAGGTAGCCCCCCACCGCCTGCATACCGTTCCAGCGGTTTTCGCACCATAATGGTGCCAATAGCGTCGGTCGGCGCGCGCTGGCGGAGATACGGTGATATATCACCTCTTTCGGCGTATGGCGGATCATCTCACCGGCGCTGGCGGCATAGTGTTCGAGCGACAGTTCGGGCAGTCGCCCGGCCTGCCAGGCCCGCGCCAGGGTGCTGCCGGTCACGATATGCAGCGGGTGCAGCTTGATGCCATCGACACCGCTGTCCACCACCTGTTGCAGGGTCGCCAGATGGTCGGCAGCCGTTTCCCCCGGCAGCCCGACAATCAGGTGGCTGCACACCTTCAACCCACGTTCACGTGCCAGCCGGGTGGTGCGCTGATAACAGGAGAAATCATGGCCGCGATTGATGCGTTTCAGTGTTTTATCGTGCGCCGTCTGTAGCCCCAGCTCCAGCCACACCTCATACCCCTGTTCAAGGTAGCCCGCCAGCAGATCAAGCGCGGCGGGCGGTACGCAGTCCGGGCGAGTCCCAACGCAGATGCCGACCATTTCGGCCTGCGCCAACGCCTGCTGATACATCTGTGCCAGCAGGCTTACTTCTGCATAAGTACTGGTGTAGGCCTGAAAATAGGCCAGATAGCGCTTAGCCCGGTTGACCCTGACCGCCTGCAACGCCAACTGTTCGGCGATACTTTGCTGCTGCATCTGTTCATCGGCGAAAGAGGCCACATTGCAGAAGGTACAACCACCGCGCCCCAGAGTGCCATCGCGGTTCGGACAACTGAAACCGCCGTGCAGCGTGAGTTTATGGATTTTTTCACCGTAGCGGCGCTGGAGATCGGCGCCAAACATATTGACTAATTGCGGCAACTGCATAATCTTGGAGATCTCTGTGCTCAAAGCCCGTGATGCTAATAAGAAACGGCTTTTCCCGCGATGACAGAGATCAACGCTTTCCCCGCAAGGCTTCACTAGGCATAACTATTCATTATAAATGCAAATAAAATCACTCGGGTCGAGATGAATTTTTCTTATTCTCACGCAACCGTTCCCGTCAATATGACAAAGCGATGAAAAATAGTTATAAACAACGAAAAATATTAACTTATTAGAACAAAACTCTGACATTCACACCCGCACTAGCATGGTGCAGAGATTCAGGCATTGCACTATAGTGAGACAGCTCACATTTCTCCGGGGTTCAGCGCTCCCCTGCGCAAGCTCAAAACTTGCTATAACATATTAAATATCAATCTATTGACCGCAATAAATCCCATAAGAAACCCCCTTAGGCCTATAGTTGACCTGCGTATTCTTTCTCGCTAAGTTGGAAGTCCGCTGGAAGCTTTCTGGACGGGCAAACGTCTCGTCATATTTATGCAGTAATTTAAGACTCCCTCTTAAAACAAGTCATTTACCACTTGTGAGAACCGTCACGAGAGGCCATTAACGGAGGGCGGAAAAGCAGATCGGCGCTATTAACCTTGCTGATTGGACTTCTGCCTGAAGGGAAGCCCCCTCGTGAAAAGGTTGTGAGAGTCACGCAGAGCCTGGGGAGGTTCACTGATATGTTGTACGATAAATCCCAAGAGCGGGACAACTGTGGTTTCGGCCTGATCGCCCACATAGAAGGCGAACCTAGCCATAAGGTGGTGCGTACTGCTATTCACGCACTGGCCCGTATGCAGCACCGTGGCGCAATCCTTGCTGACGGCAAGACTGGCGACGGTTGCGGCCTGTTATTACAAAAACCCGACCGCTTTTTCCGCATGGTGGCGGAAGAACGCAGCTGGCGTTTAGCCAAGAACTACGCCGTTGGCATGATGTTCCTCAGCCAGAACGAAGAGGAAGCCCGTGCCAGCCGCCGCATTGTCGAAGAAGAGCTGCAGAATGAAACGCTGTCTGTGGTCGGCTGGCGTGAAGTGCCGACCAACCCGGACGTATTGGGTGAGATCGCCCTCTCTTCTCTGCCACGCATTGAACAAATCTTCGTTAACGCCCCGGCTGGCTGGCGTCCACGCGATATGGAACGCCGCCTGTTTATCGCGCGTCGCCGTATCGAGAAGCGCGTCCAGGACGACAGCTTCTATGTCTGCAGTTTCTCCAACCTGGTGACGATCTATAAAGGCTTATGCATGCCTGCGGATCTGCCGCGTTTCTATCTTGATCTGGCGGACCTGCGCCTGGAATCGGCCATCTGCCTGTTCCATCAGCGTTTTTCCACCAACACCGTGCCGCGCTGGCCGCTGGCACAGCCGTTCCGCTATCTGGCGCACAACGGCGAGATCAACACCATCACCGGCAACCGACCGCCAGTGGGCACGAGCCCGTACTTATAAATTCCAGACGCCGCTGATCCCGGATCTGCAGAATGCCGCGCCGTTCGTTAATGAAACCGGCTCCGACTCCAGCTCGCTGGATAACATGTTGGAACTGTTGCTGGCGGGTGGGATGGATCTGATCCGCGCCATGCGCCTGCTGGTGCCGCCGGCCTGGCAGAACAACCCGGACATGGACACCGATCTGCGCGCCTTCTTCGACTTCAACTCGATGCACATGGAGCCGTGGGACGGCCCTGCCGGCATCGTGATGTCCGATGGCCGCTACGCCGCCTGTAACCTGGATCGTAACGGTCTGCGTCCGGCGCGCTACGTCATCACCAAAGACAAGCTGATTACCTGCGCCTCGGAAGTCGGGATCTGGGATTACCAGCCCGATGAAGTGGTAGAGAAAGGCCGAGTGGGCCCTGGCGAGCTGATGGTGATCGACACCCGCAGTGGCAGGATCCTGCACTCCGCCGAAACCGACAACGATCTGAAAAGCCGCCACCCGTACAAAGAGTGGATGGAAAAGAACGTCAAGCGCCTGGTGCCATTCGAGGACCTGCCGGCCGATCAGGTCGGTAGCCGCGAACTTGACGATTCACAGCTCGAGACTTACCAGAAACAGTTCGGCTACAGCAGCGAAGAACTGGATCAGGTGATCCGCGTGCTGGGTGAGATTGGTCAGGAAGCCACCGGCTCAATGGGTGACGATACCCCGTTCGCCGTGCTCTCCAGCCGTCCGCGCATCATTTATGACTATTTCCGTCAGCAGTTCGCCCAGGTGACCAACCCACCGATCGACCCGCTGCGTGAAGCGCATGTGATGTCACTGGCGACCAGCATCGGCCGCGAAATGAACGTGTTCTGCGAGGCGGAAGGCCAGGCGCACCGTTTAAGCTTCAAATCGCCGATCCTGCTGTATTCCGACTTCAAACAGCTCACCACGCTGGAAGGCGAATATTATCGCGCCGATACGCTCGATCTGACCTTTGATCCGGCCGAGCAAGATCTGGAGCAGACCGTTCGCTCCCTGTGCGACGAAGCAGAACGCAAAGTCCGCGACGGTGCCGTGCTGTTGGTGCTGTCCGACCGCGCTATCTCCACTAGCCGCCTGCCGGTGCCTGCACCGATGGCCGTAGGCGCGATCCAGACCCGTCTGGTAGATAAGAACCTGCGTTGCGACGCCAACATTATCGTTGAAACCGCCAGCGCCCGCGATCCGCACCATTTCGCCGTGCTGCTGGGCTTCGGCGCGACGGCGGTCTACCCGTACCTGGCCTACGAAACCCTGGCCAAACTGGTAGATACCCAAGCGATCGACAAGAAATACCGTGAAGTGATGCTGAACTACCGTAACGGCATCAACAAAGGCCTGTACAAGATCATGTCCAAAATGGGCATCTCGACGATTGCCTCTTACCGCTGCGCTAAACTGTTCGAGGCCGTCGGTCTGCATCGCGATCTGTCCGATTTGTGTTTCCAGGGCGTGGTCAGCCGCATCGGCGGCGCCAGCTTCAGCGATATCCAACAGGATCTGCAGAACCTGTCCAAGCGCGCGTGGCTGAAACGCAAACCGCTGGAACAGGGTGGCCTGCTGAAGTTTGTCCATGACGGCGAGTACCATGCGTACAACCCTGACGTGGTGAGCACGCTGCAAACCGCGGTTCACAGCGGCAAATACAGCGACTATCAGACTTACGCCAAACTGGTGAATGAACGTCCGGTGGCAATGCTGCGCGACCTGTTGGCCATTACGCCGAAGGGCACGCCAATCCCAGTTGATCAGGTTGAACCGGCCGAATCGCTGTTCAAACGTTTCGATACCGCAGCCATGTCTATCGGTGCACTGAGCCCGGAAGCGCATGAATCGCTGGCAATTGCCATGAACAGCCTCGGCGGCTTCTCCAACTCCGGTGAAGGCGGCGAAGATCCTGCGCGCTACGGCACCAACAAGGTGTCACGCATCAAGCAGGTGGCGTCCGGCCGTTTCGGCGTGACCCCGGCCTACCTGGTGAATGCCGATGTGATCCAGATTAAAGTGGCTCAAGGGGCCAAGCCGGGTGAAGGCGGTCAGTTGCCTGGCGATAAAGTGACCCCTTATATCGCCAAGCTGCGTTACTCGGTACCGGGCGTGACCCTGATATCCCCACCGCCACACCATGACATCTACTCGATCGAAGATCTGGCACAGTTGATCTTCGACCTGAAGCAGGTCAATCCGAAGGCGATGATTTCGGTGAAGCTGGTTTCCGAACCGGGCGTCGGCACCATCGCTACCGGCGTGGCGAAAGCCTATGCCGACCTGATCACTATCGCCGGCTACGACGGCGGTACCGGTGCCAGTCCGCTGTCTTCGGTGAAATATGCCGGCTGTCCGTGGGAACTGGGCCTGGTGGAAACCCAGCAGGCACTGGTGGCTAACGGCCTGCGCCATAAAATCCGCCTGCAGGTGGACGGTGGCCTGAAAACCGGCGTGGATATCGTCAAAGCGGCGATCCTCGGTGCGGAAAGCTTTGGCTTCGGTACCGGCCCTATGGTGGCACTGGGTTGTAAATATCTGCGTATCTGTCACCTGAATAACTGCGCAACCGGCGTGGCAACTCAGGACGAAAAACTGCGCCGCGATCACTATCACGGCCTGCCGGAACGTGTGGTTAACTACTTCCAGTTTATCGCGCGTGAAACCCGCGAAATCATGGCGCAACTGGGTGTCAGTCAACTGGTCGATCTGATTGGTCGCACCGAGTTCCTGACCGAACTGGACGGCATTTCTGCCAAGCAGAACAAGCTGGATCTGTCGCCGTTGCTGCAAACCGCTACGCCGCACCCAGGCAAGGCGCTGTACTGCACCGAAAGCAGCAACCCACCGTTCGACCAGGGGTTGATGAACAAAGATCTGCTGGCGCAGGCGGAACCGCATATCGAAGCCAAACACAGTAAGGCTTTCTACTTCGATATCCGCAATACCGACCGCTCAGTGGGCGCGACCCTGTCCGGTGCTATCGCTACCGTGCATGGCGATCAGGGCATGGCAGCCGACCCGATCAAGGCGTACTTCTCCGGTACTGCAGGCCAGAGCTTCGGCGTCTGGAATGCGGGCGGGGTTGAACTGACCCTGACCGGTGACGCCAACGACTACGTCGGTAAAGGCATGGCCGGTGGCCGTATCGCCGTACGCCCACCGATTGGATCTGCGTTCCGTAGCCACGAAGCCAGCATCATCGGTAACACCTGTTTGTACGGCGCTACCGGCGGCAAGCTGTTCGCCGCAGGCCGTGCCGGTGAGCGTTTCGCCGTGCGTAACTCCGGTGCCATCACCGTAGTCGAAGGCATCGGTGACAACGGTTGTGAATACATGACCGGCGGCATCGTCTGCGTGCTGGGGAAAACCGGCATCAACTTTGGTGCGGGCATGACCGGCGGCTTCGCCTACGTGCTGGATGAAGACGGCGAGTTCCGTAAACGTGTGAACCCAGAGCTGGTGGAAGTGTTGGATGTCGAACAACTGGCGATTCATGAAGAGCACCTGCGTGGCTTGATTACCGAGCACGTTCAGGCGACCGGTTCTTCGCGTGCGGAAGAGATTCTGGCTAACTGGCCGGAATGGGCGCCGAAGTTCGCTCTGGTCAAGCCGAAGTCCAGTGATGTCAAAGCATTGTTGGGTCACCGTAGTCGTTCCGCAGCCGAGCTGCGGGTTCAGGCGCAGTAAGAGGTCATTCATGAGTCAGAATGTTTATCAATTTATCGACCTGCAGCGCGTTGATCCGCCAAAGAAACCGCTCAAGATCCGTAAAATTGAGTTTGTAGAGATTTACGAGCCGTTTTCGGAAACTCAGGCGAAGTCGCAGGCGGACCGCTGTCTGTCCTGCGGTAACCCGTATTGCGAATGGAAATGCCCGGTTCACAACTACATCCCGAACTGGCTGAAGCTGGCGAACGAAGGTCGCATCATGGAAGCTGCGGACCTGGCGCACCAGACCAACAGCCTGCCGGAAGTGTGTGGCCGCGTTTGCCCACAGGATCGCCTGTGTGAAGGCTCCTGCACCCTGAACGATGAGTTCGGTGCGGTGACTATCGGTAACATCGAGCGCTATATCAGCGATAAAGCGATTGAGATGGGCTGGAAACCGGACATGTCCCACGTGCTGCCTACCGGCAAACGCGTGGCGGTGATCGGTGCCGGCCCTGCCGGTCTGGCCTGTGCCGACGTGCTGACTCGCAACGGCGTGAAAGCGGTGGTTTACGATCGTCATCCGGAGATCGGCGGCCTGCTGACCTTCGGTATCCCGGCCTTCAAGCTGGAAAAAGAAGTGATGGTGAAACGCCGTGGCATCTTTAGCGAGATGGGCATTGAGTTCCAACTCAATACCGAAGTGGGCAAAGACATCACCATGGAGACGCTGCTGAGTGAGTATGACGCAGTGTTCCTCGGGGTCGGTACCTATCAGTCCATGCGCGGTGGCCTGGAGAATGAAGAAGCGCCGGGCGTCTATGACGCACTGCCGTTCCTGATCGCCAACACCAAGCAACTGATGGGCTATCAAGCCGAGCAGCACGAGCCGTATATCAGCATGGAAGGCAAACGCGTGGTGGTGCTGGGCGGTGGTGACACCGCGATGGACTGCGTGCGCACCTCCGTCCGTCAGGGGGCAACCGACGTTATCTGTGCCTACCGTCGTGATGAAGCCAACATGCCAGGCTCCAAACGCGAAGTGAAAAACGCGCGTGAGGAAGGGGTGGATTTCAAATTCAACCTGCAGCCGCTGAGCATTGAACTGAACAGCGCCGGTCGCGTAGCCGGCGTGAAAATGGTTCGTACCCAGTTGGGTGCACCGGATGCCAATGGCCGTCAAACGGCTGAACAGGTACCGGGCTCCGAGCACATCATCGATGCCGATGCCGTGGTCCTGGCCTTTGGTTTCCGCCCGCATAAGATGGACTGGTTGGCCGCTCACGACGTTGAGCTCGATAAACAGGGCCGCATTGTGGCGCCGGAAAGCACCGATAATGCCTTCCAGACCAGCAACCCGAAAATCTTCGCCGGTGGCGATGCGGTGCGCGGTTCGGATCTGGTGGTGACGGCGATTGCCGAAGGCCGTAAAGCGGCCGATGGCATCATGAGCTATCTGGAAGTTTAATCTTTCCCAGCTTTCACCAAAGGGCCCGCGGTTAACTCTGCCGGGCCCTTTGTTTTTTCCATGCTGCCCACACGCTTTGTAACAACCTCCCCCACAGCCCGGCACCTGACCCGCTATAGTATTCAGTTAGCATCACTCAGAGGCGCGGTTGCGCCTGAAATCTTGATAAGGATAGCTAACCATGAAATTCTCCATTCCCTTATTGACCGGCGCTCTGCTGGTTATCAGCTTCAGTTCACTGGCTTCGTCGCTGGACCCTCAAGAAGTGGGTTATAACATTGAGGCGCACGGTGCGGCACCGGTGGTCGCTCAGTTGGCTAAAGCGGGTCAGCTCACCACGGTAGAAAACAGCATCAAGCTGGGCGACGACAGCTGGATTGCGCTAGCCCCCAAACTGGCCAATGGCGGCAACACTGCCTTCACCGCCGGCATAAAGTCTGCGCTGTCCTTTGCATTGGCTTACAACCCCGCCGCCGTGCTGCATGCGCTCGACAAAGGCAATAATTTGCCAATCAACGATATCTGCACCGCACCACCTGAAGTGCAGGGCGACACCGCTATCACCTCGTTTAAGCAGCGAGCTGCTCATGCCCTCACTACCGTGCGTATAGGTGACCTCAGCGCTCCACGTGACGCCTGTATTGCTGCATTGAAGAGCTGATAATCTCCTGGATCGCAGGCAATAAAAAAGGTCGCCAAAGCGACCTTTCGTGTTCACCACTGCGGGGTTATTTCACCACGCGTAGCGCCGGGCGACCACCACGTGGCGGCGGCGGTGGCTCATCGTCCGGATCGTTGCCTTCATCCAGATCAGGGCGATCACCATCAATCACCGACATCAGGCTTTCCGAAGGGATCGTCTCATTGTCCAAACCTTCAAACGTGCCTTCCGCTTCATAAGCGGCTTCCGGTTCGAACATGGTACCTGCGCCGTTTTCACGGGCATAAATCGCCAGCACCGCGGCCATTGGCACCAGGACCTCACGTGGCACACCACCGAAACGCGCGTTGAAATGCACTTCGTCGTTGCCCAATTCCAGGTTGCCTACTGCACGCGGCGCGATGTTCAGAACGATCTGACCATCACGGGCGAATTCCATCGGCACCTGCACGTCAGGACGCGTAACATCCACCACCAGGTGCGGCGTTAACTGATTGTCCAGCAACCAGTCATAAAACGCACGCAGCAGGTACGGGCGGCGCGGAGTCATCTGAGACATATCCATAACGCTTAGCCCCGAGTCTGCAGGCGCATTTCGCGCTCGGGTTCGGTCAGGGAGGCCAGGAAGGCGTCACGCTCGAACACGCGAGTCATGTAGCCTTTCAGCTCTTTGGAACCGGCACCGCTCAGTTCAATGCCCAACTGCGGCAAACGCCACAGCAGCGGCGCCAGGTAGCAATCCACCAGGCTGAACTCTTCGCTCATGAAGTACGGGGTCTGACCAAAGATAGGGGCAATCGCCAGCAGCTCTTCGCGCAGTTGACGGCGAGCTGACTCAGCTTCCTGACCGTTGCTCTGCTCGATTTTGTACATCAGCGAATACCAGTTTTTCTCGATACGCAGCATCATCAAGCGGCTCTCACCACGAGCAACCGGGTAGACCGGCATCAATGGTGGGTGCGGGAAGCGCTCATCGAGGTATTCCATGATGATGCGGGATTCATACAGGGTCAGTTCGCGATCGACCAGGGTAGGCACCGTCTGGTACGGGTTGAGGTCAATCAGATCCTGCGGCAGGTTATCCAACTCAACCTGCTCAATCTCAACGCTGACACCTTTCTCCGCCAGTACGATACGTACTTGATGGCTAAAAATGTCGGTCGGGCCAGAGAACAGCGTCATTACCGAACGTTTGTTGGCAGCGACAGCCATGAAAACCTCCAAGTTATCTAGAAAATACTGCGAATAGCCAACTGACAGGCTGCTATCCTGAATGATCTTGACCGCAGGCCAGCAACTCGCAGCAAAACCTTAGGTCATAAAAACGGCCTCGGAGGTAGACTGATAACTGCTGCATGGCGAACAGGCGCAAAAGTGGATGATAGTTTACCAGATTTTGCTTGTTTTGTGGGGGCTGTACGGTGATTTCGTATTGAATTGTCTGATATACCAAAGATTTTAGTAGCGACAAGTTGATTTTCAGGCATAAAAAAACCCGGTGAAGCACCGGGTTTTTGGCGTAAATTCCACTGCCGAGGCAGTAAAAAATTAACGCTTGGAGAACTGCGGACGACGACGTGCTTTACGCAGGCCGACTTTCTTACGTTCAACCTTACGGGCGTCACGAGTAACGAAGCCAGCTTTACGCAATTCACCGCGCAGAGTCTCGTCGTACTCCATCAGTGCACGGGTGATACCGTGACGGATAGCGCCAGCCTGACCAGAGATACCACCACCTTTAACGGTGATGTACAGGTCAAATTTACCAACCATATCGGTCAGTTCCAACGGTTGACGAACTACCATGCGGGCAGTTTCGCGACCGAAGTACTGTTCCAGGGTACGTTGGTTAATTACGATGTTACCACTGCCCGGCTTGATGAAAACGCGAGCGGCGGAGCTTTTGCGGCGACCAGTGCCGTAGTATTGATTTTCAGCCATTGCCTATAATCCCGATTAGATGTCAAGAACTTGCGGTTGCTGTGCCGCGTGAGTGTGCTCGGTGCCCGCGTAAACTTTCAGTTTACGGAACATTGCACGACCCAACGGACCCTTTGGCAGCATGCCTTTAACCGCGATTTCAATCACACGCTCTGGATTGCGGGCAATCATCTCTTCAAAGGTCGCTTGCTTGATACCACCGACGTAGCCGGTGTGACGGTAATACACTTTGTCTGTACGCTTGTTGCCGGTTACAGCAACTTTTTCTGCGTTCAGAACGATGATGTAGTCACCGGTATCAACGTGCGGGGTGTATTCCGCTTTATGCTTGCCGCGCAGACGACGAGCCAGTTCAGTAGCGAGACGGCCTAAAGTTTTACCATCTGCATCAACAACGTACCAGTCGCGTTTTACGCTCTCTGGTTTAGCTGTAAAAGTTTTCATTAGAAAGCTTACCCAATAATTAGTTACACGTTGGTGAACACCCAAACGCTCGAAAACAGTTGAGGCTCACACGACCATACAAGTCCAGCAAACCTACCCCTTCGAATAGCCATTGCCGGCACTAAAAAGTTTTTGGGAAAAAAACTTTGTTGTAACGTGGGGTCGCAAGATTATAGAGAAGTCGCTCACAAAGATCGAACGCTTTTTGAATAGAAACGCAATTTAGCGCTAACGGCGGAAATACGGGGACGCCGGTGGTCGGGGTCCCCCTGGACGTCACGGCAGATGCGGCAACTTCAGATACTCTTCACTCTGCATTTCTTGCAGTCGCGACAGGCAGCGTTGGTACTCAAACTTCAGTCGCTCCCCCTGGTAAATATCGAACATCGACACTTCGGCGGCGATCACCAGCTTGACGTGACGTTCGTAAAATTCATCCACCAGCGCCAGGAAGCGACGTGCAGTATTTTCTTTCAACGGCCCCATCACCCGCACATTATACAGGATCACGCTGTGATACAGGCGCGACAGGGCAATATAGTCCAACTGGCTACGCGCCTCTTCGCACAACGTGTGGAAATCAACCGCCAGCACGCCGTCTACCGCGCGGATCGCCTGCAACGGCCGGTGATTGATCTGCAATACCGGCGCCACCTCCCCTTCTTTACCTGCCAGCTTCACAAACATCCGGTCCATGGTCTGCCGGGTCTGTTCATCAAGCGGCGTCAGGTACAAGTGCGCCTGAGTCAAAGTGCGCAGGCGGTAATCAATACCGGCGTCAACGTTCATCACGTCACAATACTGATTAATCAGATCGATCGCCGGCAGGAAACGCGCACGCTGCAGGCCGTTGCGATACAGATCGTTCGGCGGGATATTAGAGGTCGCTACCAGCGTAATGCCACGGGCAAACAGCGCCTGCAACAAGGTAGCCAGCAGCATCGCGTCGGTGATGTCGGAAACAAAGAACTCATCGAAACACAGCACGTCGGTCTGCGCCTTGAAACCATCCGCGATGATTTCAAGTGGATTTTCCTGCCCCTGCAGCTCAGTCAGCTCTTCGTGCACCCGCAGCATAAAACGGTGGAAATGCAGCCGCAGCTTGCGGTCCCCCGGCAGGCTGTGGAAGAACATATCCATCAGCCAGGTTTTGCCGCGGCCAACGCCACCCCACATATATAAGCCCTGAGCCGGGCGCTGCGGAGCCGTTTCGCCGCTCTTGCCCAGCCAACGGTTGAACTTGCCGCGCAGGCCACCGACCGGCGCACTGACAGCAGGCGTCTGCTGTAATGCCTGATAGATATGATCCAGTTGAGTCACGGCCTGACGTTGCACCGCATCGGCCTGATATTCTCCCGCATCCAGCGCCTGCTGGTAGCGTGATAATGGTGATTGTGCCTGCATCTGTTCGATGTTCCCTAACAACGCTTAGAAATTATTTAGCCCATTTTCGCGACAATTTGGGGGGGCTTCTCGCCCTTATCGCTACAAATACCCGCTCAGGGCGCTACTGAAAACCCTGAAGAAATCAGGTCATGGCTCATCAGGATTCCACTCGGACAAGGTTAACGGTTATAGTGGATATTATTAAGTGAAAAATCCCTGCGGAACAACGAAGTCAAAATAGGAGTCATCATGACCTGGGAGTATGCGCTGATTGGTTTGGTGGTCGGTATCGTCATTGGTGCGGTAGCGATGCGTTTTGGTAACCGTAAATTACGTCAACAACAAGTTTTGCAGAACGAGTTGGACAAGAGCAAAACCGACCTGGAAGAGTATCGCCAGGAGTTGGTTGGCCACTTTGCCCGCAGCGCTGAGCTGCTGGACAACATGGCACGCGACTATCGCCAGCTGTATCAGCACATGGCGAAGAGCTCCAACAACCTGCTGCCGGACCTGCCAATGCAGGAAAACCCGTTCCGTTATCGCCTGAACGAAGTCGAAGCGGATAACGATCAAACGCCGGTAGAGATGCCACGCGATTATTCTGAAGGCGCATCTGGCCTGCTGCGTGGCGAACGTCCGCGCCGCGACTAAAAGCTGTTCTTCGCCCGTGGGCCAGTCCCACGGGTTTTTGCTCTCCCGCTTTTTCTTCCCCCACGCTGAGCTATCCTTAAAGCAGGCGCCTGAGTGAACTTTTCACGCAAATTCACGGTCTTATCCTTCACTATGGTATTGCTGCTGCATTATCATCACCCTTTCACCGGCAGGTATTGAGAGAGTTATAATCAATGAATAAAAAGTCGTTAATTCTTAGTGCATTGGCAATGAGTATTGGCCTCACACTGACCTCCGTACCGGCAGCCACCGCGGCGATGCCCGTCGCCGTTCAGGGACAACCGCTGCCAAGCCTGGCACCGATGCTGGAAAAAGTCCTGCCCGCCGTCGTCAGCGTGCATGTTGAAGGCACACAGGTGCAGCGCCAGCAGGTACCGGAGGAATTCAAACGCTTCTTCGGCCCCGATGCCCCAGGGCAACAACAAAGCTCACGCCCGTTTGAAGGGTTGGGCTCTGGCGTCATCATCGACGCCGCCAAAGGTTATGTGTTGACCAACAACCACGTGATCAACAACGCCGATAAAATCAGCGTGCAGTTGAACGACGGCCGCGAAGTGGACGCCAAGCTACTCGGTCGTGACGAGCAGTCCGATATCGCCCTGCTGCAGCTCAGCGACGTGAAAAATCTGACCGCGATTAAAATGGCCGATTCCGATCAACTGCGGGTCGGCGATTTTGCCGTGGCGGTCGGTAACCCGTTCGGCCTCGGTCAGACCGCGACTTCCGGCATTATTTCTGCGCTGGGCCGCAGCGGCCTGAACCTGGAAGGGCTGGAAAACTTCATTCAAACCGATGCTTCCATCAACCGCGGTAACTCCGGTGGCGCACTGGTTAACCTCAACGGTGAGCTGATCGGCATCAATACCGCCATTTTGGCGCCAAGCGGCGGCAACGTGGGCATTGGCTTTGCCATCCCGAGCAATATGGCGCAGAACCTCAGCCAACAGCTGATAGAATTTGGCGAAGTCAAACGCGGCCTGCTGGGCATTAAAGGCAGTGAAATGACCGCCGATATGGCCAAGGCGTTTAATACCGACACCCAACGCGGCGCCTTTGTCAGCGAAGTATTGCCTAAATCCGCCGCTGCCAAGGCGGGTATCAAGGCCGGTGACATTCTGGTTTCCGTCGACGGCAAAACCGTCAGCAGCTTCGCGGAGCTGCGTGCCAAAGTGGGTACCACCGCGCCGGGCAAAACCATCAAGGTCGGGTTGCTGCGCGACGGTAAGCCACAGGAAGTGTCTGTTACGTTGGATAACAGCGATGGTGCCTCCACCAATGCCGAAACGCTTTCTCCAGCCTTGCAGGGTGTTTCACTCAGCAACGGCGCCATTCCAAGTGGCGACAAGGGCGTGAAGATCGACAGAGTCGATAAAGGCTCTGTGGCCGCACAGATCGGCCTGCAGAAAGACGATGTGATCATTGGTATCAACCGCCAGCGTATTGAGAACATCACGGCGTTGCGCAAGGTACTTGAAGCCAAACCACCGGTGATGGCGCTGAACATCGTGCGCGGCGGTGAAACCATTTATCTGCTGTTGCGTTAATCGGTAATTTGTTTAAAAACCGGGCTCGGTGACATACTGCGCCCGGTATTCTCATGTTATCCTCCGTGTATCTTTCACCTCACGTACTAAAACTCCATGTTTGCTAAGCTCTTGCGTTCCATCGTTATTGGTCTAATCGTTGCCGGTCTGCTGCTGGCTGCGCTTCCCGTGCTACGTTCATCCAATACCCTGTTCGCAGAAAAACATGACAGTACCCGTGACGAAACACCGGTCAGTTACAACAAAGCGGTGCGCCGCGCCGCGCCTGCCGTCGTGAATATCTACAACCGCAATATGAATGGCACCACCAACGTTTTGTCGCTGGGTTCCGGTGTGATCATGAACGATCGCGGTTATATCCTTACCAATCGCCATGTGATCAAGGATGCGCAACAAATTACCGTAGTCGTCCAGGATGGCCGCCGCTATGAGGCCTTGTTGGTCGGCTCTGACAGCCTGACCGATCTGGCGGTGCTGAAAATAGATCCGGGCAACCTGCCGGTTATCCCAATAAATACCGCCCGTAGCGCTCACGTGGGTGACGTCGTGTTGGCCATCGGCAACCCCTATAATCTCGGCCAGACGGTTACTCAGGGGATCCTCAGCGCCACCGGTCGTATCAGTATGAGCACCACCGGTCGCCAGACCTTCCTGCAGACCGATGCCTCGATTAACCGCGGTAATTCGGGCGGCGCGCTGGTCAACTCGCTGGGTGAGTTAATCGGCATCAATACCCTGACCTACGATAAAGTCACCGATGGCGAGACGCCGGAAGGTTTGGGTTTCGCTATTCCCATCGAGCTGGCTACCAAGATCATGGATAAACTGATCCGTGACGGCCGCGTCATTCGGGGTTATTTCGGTATTCAGGGCAAAGAAATTATTCCTATGCGCTCGTCCAATTCCGGTATCGATCGCCTGCAGGGCATTATCGTGACCGAAATTACGCCGAACGGACCGGCAGGCAACGCCGGCTTCCATATCAACGACGTGATTATCAATGTCGACAACAAGCCGGCAGTATCGGTGCTGGAGACCATGGATCAGGTGGCGGAGATCCGCCCCGGTACAGAAATCCCGGTTGTCGTACTGCGCGAAGGTAAACGCACCACGTTGAAGATGACGGTGGGCGAATTCCCGGAAGACAACAATTAAAAAGGGCCCGGCAAAGCCGGACCCTTCAAGACTGCATTTGCGCCGGGGAAGCCCCCCGGCATCCTACAGATTATTCGCCTTTCACACGCTCGATATTCGCACCCAGCGCGCGCAGCTTGTCTTCAATACGCTCATAGCCACGGTCAATGTGATAGATACGATCGACCACGGTTACACCGTCAGCAATACAACCCGCAATCACCAGACTGGCTGAAGCGCGCAGATCGGTTGCCATAACCTGAGCGCCGGACAGTTGCTCAACGCCGTGACAAATCACAGTGTTGCTCTCGATCTCGGCGTGTGCGCCCATGCGGATCAGTTCAGGCACATGCATGAACCGGTTTTCAAAGATGGTCTCGGTGATCACACCGGTGCCTTCCGCGACCAGGTTCAGCAAGCTGAACTGGGCCTGCATATCGGTCGGGAACCCCGGATGCGGCGCAGTACGAATAGTCACCGCTTTCGGACGCTTGCCATGCATGTCCAGGCTGATCCAGTCTTCACCCACTTCAATATCCGCACCGGCTTCACGCAGCTTGGCCAGCACCGCATCCAGCGTATCTGGACGGGTATCACGGCACATCACTTTACCACCGGAAACTGCTGCAGCGATCAGGAAGGTACCGGTCTCGATACGGTCCGGCAGCACGCGATAAACACCGCCGCCCAGGCGCTCAACGCCTTCGATGGTAATGCGGTCACTGCCTGCACCGGTGATTTTCGCACCCAGCGTATTAAGGAAATTGGCGGTATCGACAATTTCCGGCTCGCGCGCAGCATTCTCAATCACGGTGGTACCGGTCGCCAGGGTTGCCGCACTCATGATGGTCACGGTAGCGCCAACGCTCACCTTGTCCATAACGATGTGTGCGCCCTTCAGGCGGCCGTCAACGGAAGCTTTAACGTAACCTTCTTCCAGTTTGATCTCAGCACCCAGTTGTTCCAGACCCGTGATGTGAAGATCAACCGGACGTGCACCGATCGCACAGCCACCTGGCAGGGAAACCTGGCCACGACCAAAGCGAGCAACCAGCGGCCCCAGCGCCCAGATAGAAGCACGCATGGTTTTCACCAGGTCATAGGGGGCACAGAACTCGTTCACGCCGCTGGCGTCAACGAACACCGAACCATTGCGTTCAATCTTGGTGCCTAACTGGTTGAGTAGCTTAATGGTGGTATCGATGTCCTTCAGCTTCGGGACATTCTGCAGCTCGACCGGCTCTTCCGCTAATAATGCGGCGAACAGGATCGGCAGGGCAGCATTTTTAGCCCCGGAAATAGCAACTTCACCGCTGAGGCGGGTCCGGCCCTGCACACGAAATTTATCCATTTGACTACTCTCTATTATCTAAACTGACGCTGCCCGCCCCGCTGGGCAAACAGCCTTAAAATCCGTTGAGTTTGCGGTCTCGCTGCCACTCTTCAGGGGTGTACGCCTTGATCGACAAGGCATGAATACGGTTGTCCGCAATGTATTCCATCAGCGGTGCATACACCGTCTGTTGTTTCTTGACGCGGCTCATGGCGGCAAACAGCTCACCGACCACGATCACCTGAAAATGGCTACCGTCGCCAGTAACATGTGCTTCATCCAGTGCCAATGCTCGCATCAGCACATCTTTAATCTCGTTATTTTCCATAGTATCCAGTTCTGCATCAAAAGGATCATAATCAGCCTGACATCTTAGTGGAATCAGACGTTTTCTTAAACTAAAGAAAAAGCCCCTGTGTAACAGGGGCTTTCTGAGGAGAAACCGTCTTTAGCCAGCCGAAAGTAGGGCTAACCAGCGGTATCGACAGGCATTATTGCTTGCAGGTTGTACAGCGTGATCAAGGTTTTCAGGCGATCGCTGACGCCAGAAATTTTTAATTCCACGCCGCGCTGACGCTGCTGTTCACGCAGATGTACCAGCAATGCCAGCCCGGAAGAGTCCACACGCTGCAGTTGCGTAACGTCGAGGACGGTTTTATCCGCCAGCAACGTTTCCCGCTGTTCCCACAGCGGCAACAGAGTTTCCCGATCCAGTTCACCGCGCAGGATCAGGGTCTGCTGCTGCGATTCAAAGCTGAGTGCCGTGGTCATCAGTTTTTCTGATCCAGCGTGATTGGACGCTGCGCCGCTGCCTGCAACTGTTTGGTCAGGCCATCAATCCCTTGGGTACGCAGGGTAGATGCCCACTCGTTTTGCTTGGTGGTGATCATGCTGACGCCTTCGGCGATCATGTCATACGCCTGCCAGTAGCCTGTTTTGCTATTTTTACGCCATTGGAAATCCAGACGCACCGGCGGACGACCGCCCTGATCAATGATAGTCACACGAATGGCCACGATATCGGCACTGCCCAGCGGCTGCTCAGGTTCAATCTGATAAGTCTGGCCGTGGTACATCGCCAGCGCCTGGCCGTAGGCCTGCTCCAGATAAGCCTGGAATGCGGTGAAGTAAGCTTCACGCTGTGCCGGCGTCGCGTCTTTGTAATAACGGCCCAACACCAGCGCACCGGCGTATTTGACCTGCACAAACGGCATCAACTCCTGGTGTACCACGGTACGCAGGTAGTTAGGGTCTTGCTTGATCTTTGGCTGCTCGGTTTTCAGACGGGTGAAGGTCTTTTGAGCCGCGTCTTGCATCAGGCTATAAGGATTGGTTTGATCGACCGCATTCGCCAGCGGCGCAACCACCAGCAGAGCAACCATAAGTAAACGTTTAAACATGCAGGCTTCCTCTCTTAATGAATCGGGGCAGCAGGTTGCGGCGCAGTCGCCGCGCCGCCCGCTTTGGCTGCGTCATCCTGACCGCCGCTCTTATACAGGAACTGGCCGATCAGATCTTCCAGTACCATGGCTGATTTGGTGTCCTGAATAGTGCCGCCGTCTTTCAAAATGGCGGTGCCCATATCCGGATCTTCAAAACCGACGTTCAATGCCAGATATTGCTCCCCCAGCAGGCCGGAGGTGCGGATCGCCAACGAGCTGGTGTCCGGGATCTGGTCGAATTTATCTTGGATGTCCAGGGCAACGCGCGGCGTATAGGTTTTAGGATCAAGCGAGATTTCGGCCACCCGGCCTATCATCACCCCACCGATCTTCACCGGTGAACGCGCTTTCAGACCGCCGATATTATCGAAGGTCGCGTAAATGCGGTAGGTCGGTTCGTTACCAATCGACTTAATGTTCGCCACTTGCAGGCACAGAAACACGATGGCGCACAGCGCAATCAGCATAAATGCCCCAACCCAGATTTCACTCTTCTTCGTTTGCATCGAATCAATTCCCAAACATCAGTGCTGTCAGCACGAAATCCAATCCCAACACCGCCAGTGACGAATGTACCACGGTACGCGTCGTTGCCCGGCTAATCCCTTCAGAGGTCGGCACCGCATCATAGCCGTTAAAGATGGCAATCCAGGTCACGGTGATGGCAAATACCACGCTCTTGATCAGGCAGTTGAGCAAGTCTTTTTTCCACTCTACCGCGCCCTGCATCGCCGACCAGAAGAAGCCGCTGTCGATGCCCTTCCAGTCCACGCCAACCACCGAGCCGCCCCAGATGCCCAGCGCGACAAAGATAAGTGTCAACAATGGCATACTGATCAAACCGGCCCAGAAACGCGGCGCAACAATACGCCGCAGCGGATCGACCGCCATCATTTCCAGGCTGGAGATTTGCTCGGTCGCCTTCATCAGACCTATTTCGGCCGTCAGCGCAGAACCGGCACGGCCGGCAAACAACAGTGCGGTGACCACCGGGCCCAGTTCACGTAGCAGCGATAACGCCACCATCATGCCCAGGCTGGCTTCGGCGCTGTAAGTGGTCAGCACCAGATAGCCCTGCAGCCCCAACACCATGCCGATAAACACCCCGGAAACCATGATGATCAACAGCGACTGGACGCCCACGCTGTGCATTTGCTTGAGCAACAGCGGCCACTGCTTGCGCGGCTCAGGCCGCCCGACCAGCGCGTTGAACAGCATCAATCCGGCACGCCCAAAGCTGGCGCTGGTGTCGATGCCACGGCGTCCTAACGACGCTAACGCCTGTAATAACATCAGCTTATTTACTCCCTAAACCTAACAGCTCGGCCTGATAATCGCCGGCCGGATAACGGAAAGGTACCGGCCCATCGGCAATACCATCCAGGAACTGGCGCACGCGCGCATCAGGATTGTTCTGTAATTCTTGCGCCGTGCCTTCGGCAATCACCCGATGATCGGCAACAATGTAAGCGTAGTCGGCGATGCTCAACACCTCCGGTACGTCGTGCGAAACTACGATGCAGGTGATGCCCAGCGCGTGATTGAGCTCATCGATCAGCTTCACCAGCACGCCCATCGTGATCGGATCCTGGCCGACGAAAGGCTCATCGAACATGATCATCTCTGGGTCGAGCGCTATCGCCCGCGCCAACGCCGCACGCCGCGCCATACCGCCTGACAATTCATTGGGCATCAGCTCAGCCGCACCACGCAGCCCAACCGCCTCCAACTTCATCATCACCGTGCTACGCAGGATCGGTTCCGGCAAACGGCTGTGTTCGCGCAGCGGATAAGCCACGTTTTCAAATACCGTCAGATCGGTAAACAGCGCGCCTGACTGGAACAGCATGCTCATTTTCTTGCGCGCTTCATACAGCTGATGGCGGGACAACGCGGGAATGTTATCGCCATCAAACCAGATTTCACCGCTGTCCGGCGCCAACTGGCCGCCGATCAAACGCAGCAGCGTCGTTTTACCAATACCGGACGGCCCCATGATCGCCGTCACCTTGCCACGGGGAACCGTCAGGTTGATGTCTTCGAATATCAGTCGATCGCCGCGCGAGAAAGTCATGTCGCGAACTTCGACCAGATTCTCTGCCTTCTGGTGCATGTTAATGGATCCTTTACGGCTCATTTTTGCCAAATCTACCCGCGATGTTAAAGCAACGGGCGCAATGCGTCTCATCTTTACAAAAACTTACCGGCATTTCGCTACCAATGGTGCCATAGGTTTTACTTTTACGCGCCACCCGGTCAAAATTGGCACCATAACGAAAAAAAACGAAAGTGTTCATATATTAGCCGGGAAATCCCGTTGCTGCGGCTTTAGCCTGCGCAACGGAGGGCAAAGCAAGATAGCCGAATTACGGCTTTTAACCAACGAACTGGGATAATACCCAACAAAGGACCCTGCATGTTTCTCGCGATAGCTTTATTAATCGTTGGTTTATTTTTACTGGTATATGGTGCAGACCGCTTAGTTTACGGTGCTGCGGTCATTTCTCGTTCACTTGGCGTGCCACCCCTGATTATCGGCATGACCATCGTCGGCATCGGCACTTCACTGCCGGAACTGTTCGTGTCGACCACCGCCGCGCTGAACGGGCAAATAGATATGGCAGTGGGGAACGTATTGGGTTCCAACATTACCAATATTTTATTGATCCTTGGCGTTGCCGCCCTGATCCACCCACTGGCTGCGCGTTCCGAAGTATTGCGCCGCGAACTGCCGCTGATGTTGGCGGTCACAGTATTGTGCGGTTTTGTACTGATGGATGGCACGCTAAGTCGGCTGGATGGCGTAGTGCTGTTGGCCGCCGCCGCCGTATTTATTTTGTTGATGTTGAAAATTGCCCGGCTGGCACAGCGCGAAGGCAACGACAGCCTGACCGTGGAACAAATGGCCGAGCTGCCGCAGGACAGCAGCAACACCGTGGCGGTGTTGTGGCTGGTGCTGGCCTTTATCATTCTGCCGCTGTCGTCCAAAATGGTGGTCGATAACGCCACGGTGATTGCGCACTATTTCGGCATGAGTGAGTTGGTGGTCGGTTTGACCATTATCGCTATCGGCACCAGCCTGCCGGAACTGGCCACCTCCATCGCCGGGGCACTAAAGGGGGAGGATGATATGGCGATTGGTAATATCATCGGCTCCAACATTTTCAACACGGTGATCGTGCTGGGCGTCCCCGCCCTGCTGTCCCCGGGCAGTGTCGATAGCGCCGCCTTCCACCGCGATTACTGGGTGATGCTGGCAGTCAGCATTGTGCTCAGCGCCCTGTGCATTGGGCGTAAACATCGTATCGGTCATCTGGCAGGCGCTCTGTTACTATGTGGTTTTATTGCGTATCTTGCGGTGCTGTTTTTTAACCCTTTCAATACTTTCGGCTAAACCGACGGGAATGAGCATGTCGAACATTCAGTTGCAACCAGGCTTTGATTTTCAGCAGGCAGGCAAAGAAGTGCTGCAGATAGAGCGCGACGGGCTGGCCCAGCTCGATCAATACATCAATGCAGACTTTACTCGCGCCTGTGAGTTGATCGCCGATTGCGCCGGCAAAGTGGTGGTGATGGGCATGGGTAAATCCGGTCATATCGGCTGCAAGATTGCCGCTACCTTCGCCAGCACCGGCACGCCTTCGTTCTTTGTTCATCCTGCGGAAGCCAGCCACGGCGACCTCGGCATGGTGACCGCACAGGATATCGTGCTCGCCATCTCCAATTCGGGTGAGTCCAACGAAATTCAGGCGCTGATCCCGGTATTGAAACGCCAGCAAATCCCGTTGATCTGCATGACCAACAATCCTGAAAGTTCGATGGGCAAAGCGGCGGATATTCATCTGTGCATTAAAGTGCCACAGGAAGCCTGCCCGCTTGGCCTGGCACCGACCACCAGCACCACCGCAACTCTGGTGATGGGGGACGCATTAGCCGTCGCCCTGCTGAAGGCCCGGGGTTTTACGCCGGAAGATTTTGCACTGTCACACCCGGGTGGCGCGCTGGGCCGCCGACTGCTGCTACGCGTGAGCGACATCATGCACAGCGGCGATGAAATTCCCCACGTCAGTGCCGATGCTTCGTTGCGTGACGCCCTGCTGGAAATCACCCGCAAAAATCTGGGCATGACGGTCATTTGTGACGATCTGATGAAGATCGCCGGTATCTTTACCGACGGTGACCTGCGGCGGATATTTGATATGGGCATCAATCTCAACGAAGCCAAGATTGTCGATGTCATGACGCTTGGCGGCGTACGAGTGCGCCCGAACCTGCTGGCGGTCGACGCGCTGAACCTGATGCAACAACGCCATATCACCGCAGTGCTGGTTGCCGATGGCGACCAATTGCTGGGTGTGGTACATATGCATGACATGCTGCGCGCCGGCGTCGTTTAATTATGGAAGAGAACTCAATGAGTTTGGTTGAAACCTGCTACGGGCCTGTAGAACAAGACGTCATGGCACGTGCCGGCAAAATCCGCCTGCTGATTTGTGATGTCGATGGCGTGCTGTCAGACGGCCTGATTTTCATGGGCAACAACGGCGAAGAGTTAAAAGCCTTCAACGTACGCGACGGTTACGGCATCCGCTGCCTGAAAACCTCGGATATTGAAGTGGCGATCATCACCGGCCGCTCTGCCAAGCTGCTGGAAGATCGGGCGAAGACCCTCGGCATTACCCATCTTTATCAGGGGCAATCCGATAAGCTTTTGGCCTTCCGCGAACTGTTGGATACACTGTCGCTAACGGCAGATCAGGTAGCCTATATTGGCGATGACCTGATTGACTGGCCGGTGATGGCGCAGGTTGGCCTGTCGGTCGCGGTGGCCGATGCACATCCGCTGCTGCTGCCACGCGCCCACTATATTACCCGCATTGCCGGCGGCCGCGGTGCGGTGCGCGAGCTGTGTGACATTATTCTTTTGGCTCAGAACAAGCTGGAGGACGCCAAAGGGCTGTCGATATGAGTAAAACCAAACTTTGGATCACCATCCTGCTGGCGGTGATCGCATTGGCGCTGATTGGCTGGAACATGACTGATGTCAATGACGATGCCGCGCCGGGACCGGCTAACAGCCAGGATCCGACTTATCAGAGCCAGCATACGGTCACCATAGTGTACAATCCGACCGGCAAGCTGAGCTACAAGCTGGTGGCAGAAGACGTTAAGTATTATACCGCCGATGAATTAAGCTGGTTTACCCAGCCGGTGATGACGCTGTTTGATGAAAACGCGGTGGCTACCTGGTCAGTTCGCGCCGATCGCGCCAAACTGACTAAAGACCGGATGCTGTATCTTTACGGCCACGTCGAGGTGAACAGCCTGACCACCACCTCACAGCTGGAAAAAATTAAAACAGACAATGCTCAGGTGAACCTGGTGACCCAGGATGTGGCTTCGGATGACGAAGTGACGCTCTACGGGACGAACTTCACCTCTAACGGCATGAAAATGCGTGGGAACCTGCGGGCCAAAACCGCTGAGCTGATTGATAAGGTTAAGACCAACTATGAAATTCAGAACCAACAAACAAAGCCGTAATCTATTGATCGGCAGCTTGATTTTGGCCGCCAGCGCTCCAGCCTGGGCACTGAAGTCCGACTCCAACCAACCGGTGAGCATTGACTCGCTGAAACAGTCTCTGGATATGCAGAGCAACGTCAGCACCTTTACCGATAACGTGGTGATCAAGCAGGGCACTATCGATATCAAAGCGGATAAGGTGGTGGTGACCCGGCCGGGCGGCGATCAGAACAAGACTTATATCGAAGCCTTTGGTAATCCGGTCACCTTCTACCAGATGCAAGACAGCGGCAAGCCGGTAAAAGGCCATGCGCAGAAGGTCCGTTACGATGTGGCGTCGCAGTTGGTGACCCTGACCGGGAACGCCTATCTGGAACAGCTCGACAGCAACGTAAAAGGCGATCGCATCACCTACCTGGTGCAACAGCAGCAAATGCAGGCGTTCAGCGATAAAGGCAAACGCGTGACTACGGTTCTGGTACCGTCGCAGTTGCAAGACAAAAACGGGCAAAAGAAGAGTAACTAATCACCTATGGCTACACTCATCGCAGAAAACCTGGCGAAAGCCTACAAAGGCCGCAAAGTTGTTGAAGACGTCAGCCTGAAAGTGAAATCCGGCGAGATCGTCGGCCTGCTGGGGCCAAACGGCGCCGGCAAGACCACCACTTTCTACATGGTGGTCGGTATCGTTCAGCGTGATGCCGGACGTATCGTGATTGACGAAGAAGACATCAGCCTGCTGCCGCTGCACGCCCGCGCGCGTCGTGGCATCGGCTATTTGCCGCAGGAGGCGTCGATCTTCCGCCGCCTCAGCGTGTATGACAACCTGATGGCCGTGTTGGAGATCCGTGACGATCTCAGCAGCGAGCAGCGTGCAGACCGTGCGGTAGAGCTGATGGAAGAATTCCATATCACCCACCTGCGCGACAACCTGGGCCAGGCGCTATCCGGTGGTGAACGCCGCCGCGTCGAGATCGCCCGTGCCCTGGCGGCTAACCCGAAATTCATCCTGTTGGATGAACCCTTCGCCGGGGTTGACCCGATTTCCGTTATCGACATTAAAAAAATTATCGAGCACTTGCGTGACAGCGGCCTGGGCGTGCTGATCACCGACCATAACGTGCGCGAAACGCTGGACGTGTGTGAACGCGCCTATATCGTCAGCCAGGGCAAACTGATTGCTCACGGCACGCCGGATGCTATTCTGGCCGATGAGCAGGTGAAACGCGTTTATCTGGGCGAAGAATTCCGCCTCTGAGTGCCAGCGCGTCCTGATGGACGACTGTTAACGGAAGTAGACTGAAGATTATGAAGCAAGGTTTGCAACTCAGGTTTAGCCAACAACTGGCCATGACCCCCCAGCTCCAGCAGGCAATCCGCCTGCTGCAGTTGTCCACGCTTGAGCTCCAGCAGGAGATACAGCTGGCGTTAGAGAGCAACCCATTGCTTGAACAGACCGATCTGCACGAAGAAGTCGACGCCAAAGAGACCGTCGAAACCGAAGGTTTGGATACCCGCGAGGCGCTGGAACAGAAGGACATGCCCGAAGAACTGCCGCTGGACGCCACCTGGGATGAAATCTACACCGCCGGTACGCCGTCCGGTACCCGTACCGATTACAGTGACGATGAACTGCCGGTGTATCAGGGCGAAACCACCCAGACCCTGCAGGACTACCTGATGTGGCAGGTGGATCTGACGCCGTTCTCCGATACCGATGCCGCTATCGCCACCTCGATCGTCGACGCCGTAGATGACACCGGCTATCTCACCGTGCCACTGGAAGACATTCTGGAGAGCATCGGTGACGAGAATGTGACAATGGACGAAGTCGAAGCGGTATTGAAGCGCGTACAGCGTTTTGATCCGGTTGGCGTCGCCGCGCGCGATCTGCGCGATTGTCTGCTGGTTCAGCTTTCCCAGTATGCCAAAGACACGCCATACCTGGCGGAAGCGCGGCTGATCATCAGCGAACATCTGGACTTGCTGGCTAACCACGACTTTCGCAGCCTGATGCGAACAACCCGCTCAAAAGAAGATACACTGAAAGAAGCGATGCAACTGATTCAGTCTCTTGATCCGCGTCCGGGCCAGTCGATCAACACCGGCGAATCCGAGTACGTGATCCCGGACGTGTTGGTGCGTAAGGTGCAAGATGTTTGGACGGTTGAGCTCAACAGCGACAGCATTCCACGCTTGAAGATCAACCAGCAGTACGCCGCAATGGGTAACAGCGCGCGTAACGACAGCGACGGCCAGTACATCCGCAGCAATCTGCAGGAAGCTAAATGGCTGATCAAAAGCCTGGAAAGCCGAAACGATACCCTGCTGAAAGTCTCACGCTGCATCGTCGAGCAGCAACAGGCGTTCTTTGAACAGGGTGCTGAATTTATGAAGCCCATGGTGTTGGCGGATATCGCCCAGGCCGTGGAGATGCATGAATCGACAATCTCACGCGTGACTACGCAGAAGTTTTTGCACAGTCCGCGTGGCATTTTCGAATTGAAATATTTCTTCTCCAGCCATGTGAATACCGACAGCGGAGGCGAAGCTTCCTCGACGGCGATCAGGGCAGTGGTGAAGAAAATGATCGCGGCGGAAAACCCCGCCAAACCGCTCAGCGACAGCAAGCTGGCCACCCTGCTCTCCGACCAGGGGATCATCGTGGCGCGGCGTACCGTCGCCAAGTACCGAGAGTCTTTGTCCATCCCGCCGTCCAACCAGCGTAAACAGTTGGTTTGACCTCTATTGAGAAGGAAGACATTATGCAGCTCAACATTACCGGACACCACATCGAAATCACCGAACCTTTGCGCGAGTTCGTGAACACCAAGTTCGCCAAACTCGAACAGTATTTTGACCGCATAAATCAGGTGTATGTCGTTCTTAGTGTGGAAAAAGTGCAGCAGATTGCGGAAGCGACGGTGCACGTGAATGGAGGCGAGTTGCACGCCACCTCGGAAGACGAGAATATGTATGCCGCAATTGATACCCTGATCGACAAACTGGCGCGTCAATTGAACAAACATAAAGACAAACTGAAACAACACTGACATTCTGGGCCGTTTCCGTCAGCGGGTACGGCTCAAACGTAGCCTCGGCCATCGGCGCGTTACCTGTATGGGTATCGCGCCGATAAGCCATCAAGGGTTAAACAAGGCGAAAAATCACCTCACAAGCCTCCTGCTTGCTGGTGTGGTTTTAAGTGAAGATGAGATGAACAACGAAACAATGCAATTAAGCTCGGTGTTAAACATCGAGTGCACCAGAAGCTCCGTCCATTGCACCAGCAAGAAACGGGCTTTGGAAATTATCAGCGAACTGGCCGCCAAGCAGCTCAACCTGTCACCACAGGTGGTGTTTGACGCGGTTCTCACCCGCGAGCGCATGGGCAGCACCGGTATCGGCAACGGTATCGCTATTCCCCACGGCAAACTGGAAGAGGACACACTGCGAGCCGTTGGCGTGTTTATCCGTCTCGACCAACCTATCGCCTTTGACGCCATTGATAACCAGCCGGTCGATCTGCTGTTCGCCTTACTGGTACCGGCTGACCAATGTAAAACCCATTTGCATACCCTGTCGCTGGTCGCCAAGCGCCTGGCCGACAAAACCGTATGCCGCCGCCTGCGGGCAGCGCAAAGTGACGAAGAGCTTTACCAGATCATCACCGAGTAACGCCCGGCTGGCGTGACTTCCAGCCCGGATAACGATACTGTTTAGCCACGACGGATCCCGGTTCAGATCGGGATCATAAAGTTTCTAGCGGTGGCGATAAACGCCACTGAGATGCCAGGGGGAGTTGCCACATGGTGCTGATGATTGTCAGCGGCCGTTCCGGTTCAGGGAAATCCGTCGCCTTGCGGGCGTTGGAAGACATGGGTTTTTACTGCGTTGATAACCTGCCCGTGGTACTGCTGCCGCAGCTTGCCAATACGCTGGCGGAACGCAATAGCTCCGCTGCGGTAAGCATCGACGTGCGTAACATGCCGGAATCGCCGGAAGTGTTTGAATATGCGATGACCCAGCTGCCGGACAGCTTTTCACCGCAGTTGCTGTTCCTCGACGCCGACCGTAATACGCTGATTCGCCGCTACAGTGATACTCGCCGTCTGCACCCGCTATCCAGCAAGAACCTGTCGCTGGAAAGCGCCATCGATGAAGAGAGCGACCTGCTTGAGCCACTGCGCTCCCGGGCCGATCTGATCATCGATACCTCGGAAATGTCGGTGCATGAGCTGGCCGAAATGCTGCGTACCCGCCTGTTGGGCAAACGCGAGCGCGAGCTGACCATGGTGTTCGAATCCTTCGGCTTTAAGCACGGCATCCCGATTGACGCCGACTACGTGTTCGACGTGCGTTTCCTGCCAAACCCGCACTGGGATCCGAAACTGCGTCCGATGACCGGCCTGGATAAGCCCGTCGCCTCGTTCCTCGATCGTCACACTGAAGTGCATAACTTTATCTACCAGACCCGAAGCTATCTGGAACAGTGGTTGCCGATGCTGGAAACCAACAACCGCAGCTATCTGACGGTCGCCATTGGCTGTACCGGCGGTAAACACCGTTCAGTCTACGTAGCGGAACAGTTGGCCGACTACTTCCGCTCACGCGGCAAAAACGTGCAGTCACGCCACCGCACGCTGGAAAAACGCAAACAATGACGGTCAAGCAAACGGTTGAAATCAAAAATAAACTGGGCATGCACGCGCGCCCGGCGATGAAGCTGTTTGAGCTGGTGCAAAGCTTTGATGCCGAGGTGATGTTGCGCAATGACAGCGGCACCGAGGCCGAAGCCAGCAGCGTGATTGCGCTGCTGATGCTGGACTCCGCACAGGGCCGTCATATCGAAGTGGAAGCCACCGGACCGGATGAAGCCAAGGCACTGGCCGCCGTGATCGAACTGATTAATTCTGGTTTTGACGAAGACTAACCGCCAGGGGCGCTGCATGCTGCGCCCTCTGACTTACACCCTATAGTTCCCCACTAGATCCGGCTTAAACAGTCCAGCGCCACCGCCTTGAAGCTGTCGAAATTATCACTGCCCAACAGGCGGCTCATCGAACGCTCGCGCACAAAGGTGACGAACAGCTCGTAAATCGCCATCGCCTCTTCGTAATCGCTCTTGCTGATCGCCAACAGGAAAATCACATGGGCAACCTCGCCCTCTCCCCAGGCCACGCCCTGCGGCGCCAGCAGCGTCACCACCACGGTTTTTTTCGCCAGCAACCCCAGTGAGTGCGGCAGTGCGATCCCTTCGCCCAGCAGGGTAGAGACAATCGCCTCGCGCTCCACCACCGACGGATAAAAATCATCGCCAACGTAGCCTTCCCGTTCAAGCTGGCTGCACACCTTCTTGAACAATTGCGCCTGAGTCAGCGGTTCGTTGACCAGCATAAAATGCTCGGCGTCGAAGAATTTCTCCAGCATATAGGGCTTGGTACGATCCACCAGCACCAGCTTGCCCAGTTGTTCGAGTTGATATTCGGTAGGGAACGGTGACATCACCACCACCGGCTTGTTCTTTTCGCTGACCCGCGCGTTGGAAATCACAAAGTCTTCGTCGATGTGGTTGAGCACCTCGTAATCACGCAGCGAAACGATGCGCGTCATCACCAATTGCGGGTATTTACGTGCAATCTGCGCCTGGATCATACGTACCGTCGAGTTACCGGTATCGCACACCAGCATCACCTGCGGATGCCGCTCATAACCGATGTTGTAATGCCGCTCCAGCCCAACGCCAATGTGCAGCACCAGATAGCCGATCTCATTTTCGCTCAGGGTATAAGGCGTGTATTTCCCCCAGCTGGAGACCGCGGCAAGCGTCACGTCATAGGCCATCGGGTAGTGCTGTTTAATGTTCGCCAACAGCGGGTTAGGGATATTAATCTGGTACTTCACCCGGGTGATCATGGTCTTGATATGGGTCAGCAGATCGGCGCGCAGCTGCTTGTCGCCCTGCAGGTTGTAGTTATAGTGCGCGTTGATGTACGAAAGGATGTAATCCACCAGCGCTTCTTCATCATCGGCATTGATCTCGGTCGGCTGTACTTCCTGCACCCGTCGCGCGGCAATATTCACCCGCAGATAAGCCTCCTCCGCCATCGACACCTCTTTGCCGCTGGCTTTGCGCAGCTCCCCCGCCAGCCAGGTCGATACCTTGCGCACCGCGTCATCGCCGTCCTCAACGTCAAAGTCCGGCAGCGGATAACCGTCGGTAATGCGCCGCAGCGCCACCGCACAGTAGAAAATCAGATATTGCTCGCCTTCGTCGGTCAGGCGGATGGCATATTGCGACAACAGTGGATGCAACAGCCCGGCAAAGTTCGCCACCTGCGGTTGCAGCAAGATCTCATTGTTGAGCAGCGGATTCTCGGTGTCGGCCAGGTGCAACTGGAATAACAGATCCGTCAGACAGGCGCGGATCGCCATCTCAGAACCAAACAGCTTCATGCCGTAGCGCGGTTTGGTTTCAATGGTCAACTGGTAGTGCGCCAGGCGCTCTCTCACCTCAGCCATGTCGTTTTGCAGCGTACCGCGGCTGACAAACCATTCATCGGCTAAATCTTCAAGCTTCAGAGAAAAGGCTGAGGTCAAAAAACGAATCAGCAGATAGTGCACCCGTTCCTGCGCACTGCGTGGCGTGGCGTGTTTCTTACGTTCCCGATGCTGCAGGGCGCTGAACAGCACGGCATCATCGATCTGCAGGCGATAGCCCGCCCCACGGCTATGCACAAAGTGGGCGCCGTATTTTTCCAGAATATCGTTCAACGCGGTGATATCGGCGCGCACGGTTCGGGTGGACACCGCGAAGCGCTTCGCCAGCTCATCCTGGGGCAAAGTCTCAGATTGCAGAGCATCAAACAGATAGGCCAAACGCGGGTAGGGAAATCGCACCATTCTCTTTCCGTCAATTAAGGTGCCCGCCTGGGGAATCAGGCGGGCAACGGGTTACTTCGCCACCGGCAAAAACACCATTTGCGAGGGACTGCCCACTGGCGTATAGCCTTCAACAAAGCTGAGTTTGCCGCTGGCCTTGTCCACGCTGAAGCGGGTGACGTTATCGCTGCGCTGGTTCATTGCATACAGATAATGTCCGTTCGGACTTAGCGTCAACGAGCGTGGATAATCGCCGCGCGTCCAGGTTTCCGCCACCGACTGCAGCTCACCGTCACTGCCGACGCTGAACTGCGCGATGCTGTTATGCAGCCGGTTGGCAACATACAGATTTTTGCCATCTTCGCTGAGAACCAGACCGGCAGCAAAGTTGGTGCCCTTATAGTCGGCGGGCAGCGAAGAGACCACATGTAACTGTTTCAGAGTACCTTTTTGGTTATCAAAACGGTAGCTGGTCAGCGTCGAGGCCTCTTCGTTTACCAGCAACACAGTTTTGCCGTCCGGATGGAATACAAAGTGACGCGGGCCGGCACCCGCGGAAGACGCAGCGATCCACGGTGGATCGTTCGGCGTCAGCTTGCCGCTGGTATCGTCAAAGCGCCACTGGTAGATCCGATCCAGCCCCAGATCGGTGGAGAATACAAACTTGCCGCTCGGATCGCTGGCGATCATATGCGCATGCGGCCCATTGTGATCGCTGATGGCGAAGCTGCCTTCCACCGCGCCTTCTGGCTTACCGGCACCTGCCGGCCCCTGCTGTTGCTGCACCGAACTGGCGTTACCCAGCTTGCCGTCGCTCTCGATCGGGAAGGCGGCCACGGTGCCGCTGACGTAGTTCGCTACCAGCAGATAACGGCCGTTTGGCGTAGGAGAAAGATATACCGGCCCCGCGCCTTGTGAATCGACCTGATTCAGCTGCGTCAGATTGCCATCGGATGGATTGATACGGTAAGCGATAATGCCGCCATGTTTAGTGCCGTTAAAATCTGCCACTTCGCTGGCGACATACAGTGTCTGGCCTTTGGCATCCACGGTGAGCTGCGCCGGATTGCCCTGTTTGCTGACCAGCGTTCTGGCGCTCAGCGCTCCGCTGGCCGGGTCAACCTGCACCCGGTAAACGCCTTCACCGTTGGGATTATAGGTACCGATATAAGCAAAATGAGATGACGTAGATTTCATTGCATCCTCAGCATGCAGCGCCGGGCTGGACATCGCCAGTAGCGCCAGGGTTAACGCGGTGCGTAGGGTTGGAGACTGCCAGTTTCGCATAGTTATCCTGATTATAGATAGCGGCGCGGTGTGCCCGCGCCTGTGGATACAGAGCCTGTCGCCTCCCTGCCTTACGTCATCCGATAATGCGTTTATCCCACCAGCTTTTTGGTGATTGCCAGCAGGGTTTTGACATCCTGTGGGCGGGTATTGCCTGTGGCTGAATCAATGATTGAGCTGTAGATATGCGGGATCACCCGTTTCACACCGGCGGCCAGTGCGATCTCGACGATCGGCTCGAAGTTTTCCAGATCGATGCCGCCGGTTGGCTCCAGCATAAAGTCATGCTCGGCGCAGGCCTGGGCCACATACTGGTATTCTTCTTTGCACGCCAGCCCGCCCATCGGGAAATACTTGATTGAGCTGCCGCCCATATCCTTTAACAGGGCGATGGCGGTTTCCACCGGCACAATGCCGTCTGGCGCAGCGGCGCTCAGCGGGCCCGTCGAGATCTTCACCCAGCCGACGCGGCCGGTAGGCGACACCAGACCGTTCACCACGCTGTCATTTTGGCCCAACAGCGCGCGGCTGGCGCCGACACCGGTAAACACCTGGTTCACGTGCTGTGGTTGCACCCGTTGGGAAATCAGGCTGACCATCGTCGATTGTTTCGGATCGCCCGCGCCCAATCCCACTGACAGCGCATTTTCAATCAGCCGTGCATAGCGCTGCATGTCAGCCACCGCACTGTCGACGTCCGGGTAGTTCTTGGAGAGAACGCCCACCAGCACATGTCCTTCTGCTGCCGAATAGATGTCCTGCGCATTGTCTTTCGAACCGGCCAATACGTTAAGGCACACGCGATCGCGATAGTAGTTAGGTTGCAGCTTCATGCTTGTTTCTCCGTAAACAGATTTTTAATACAGGTGAAGACGGTCATCAGCTGTTGTTGGTCAACGCTGCGCACGTCCACTTCAATCTTGCCTTCGTTGGCCTTATAGCCACGGAAGTAGATGGCGATCTCGCCGGTTTTCAACGCCTGCACAATGTCGTAGGTCGAACGCCCCAGCACCGCTTCGTCAAAGGTGATTTCCGCCCGCGCAATGTCGCGGCCGGCGCTGTCCCAGACGGTTTTGGCGCTGATGCCGGTCAGGGTGTTCAGACTGTCGATAAACGGCGTCATTCTTTCTACCATCTGCTGGCCGGTGGTTTTCTCCAGCGTCAGATAGCTTTCGATCGCCTGCGTCAGACCGAGAATGCCCTCTTTGCCGACCTTCATCGCCCGGCCGATACCGCCGGATTGCAGCTTCACCCATTCGACGTATGGCTTCTTGCCGATCACCAACCCGCTGGTTGGCCCTTCGATGGCTTTGGCGCCGCTGTAAACCACCAGGTCGGCCCCCATCTGGTAGTAGCACAGCAAATCTTCTTCCGCCGCGGCGTCGACGATCAATGGCAGGTTATGTTTGCGCGCCACCACCACCGCCTGTTCAACGGAAAGAATGCTTTTCTGCACGCAGTGGTGCGACTTGATGTAGAGAATAGCGGCGGTCTGCGGCGTAATGCAGGCTTCGAGCTGCTCGGCAGAACACTCGTTGGCGTAACCCGCTTCGACCACCTTGCCGCCACCCAGCGCAACCATGGTGTCGACCGGCGCGCCAAAGTTAACGTTATGGCCACGCGGCAGCACAATCTCACGCGGAACGGTGATCGGCGCGGAATGCAGATTCACCAGCAGGTTGGCGTTGTCTTTGACGATCAGGGCCGCCACCGACTGGGCGATGCCCGCCGAGGCGCAGGAAACGATCACCGCATCTTCGACGTTCAGCAAATTAGCGATATAGGCACCGGTCTTGTCGACCAGATCCTTGATTTCAAAATAGTGATTCAGGCCATAATCAACAGCGTCAATGACGTCCTGACGCGGCGTGGACACACCGAGCATGGTCATACGACCGGAAGTGTTAATGACCTGCTTTAAATTATATTTTTCATAAATCGAAGACATGAGCGGCTTTCCCTTCATCGGTTAATAGGATTTCCCCGGCCACTACGGCGGCCAGCGGAACCAGCAACTGTTGGCCGGTGGCCGATTGCCCTTCTGAGTCGGCAAACACCTGCGGCCCCTGGCGGAGATCAAACAGGGTGAAATCGGCGTCACAGCCCACGTCCAGCTGGCCCTTGTTGGCCAGGCGCAGCGCCGAGGCGGCGTTCTCCGTCACGCAGGCGATCACCTGCGGCAACGACAGCCCAACGCTGAAGAATTTGGACATCACCGTCGCCAGGCTGTGTACCGGCCCGGCCATGCGGTTGCGGCAATAAATATCGGAGCTGATGGTATGCGGCAAAATGCCCAGCGCAATCGCCTGCCGGGCCACCTCAAAGCTGAAACTGGCGGTACCGTGGCCGACGTCGAGCAACACACCACGCTGCAGCGCACGCTGGATAGACTCACGCAGCGTGCCCGCCGGGGTCAGAATGCGGTTCGGTTTGCCGTTGTAGCAGTGGGTGATAATGTCGCCACGGGTCAGCAGATCGGCGATCTCGTCCAGATCCGGCGGGTTATTGCCGATATGCACCATCAGTGGCAATAAATTGTTTTCCTGCTGGATCTCTTTGGCGAGTACCAGCGGCCGTGTGCCATTCTGGCCGACCACGCTGCTGCTCATACGCGCCTTGATACCGATAATAAAACCAGGGTGCTCGCCGATCGCCTGGCTGACTTTCTGCTTATCGATATCCGCCAGATCGGCCAGTTCGTTCTGCCGCAGCAGGCCAATACGTGAAATATTCAGGAAGGCGAAGACGTTGGTTTTGGCACTGCGTGTCAACGCATAAAACGCATCGATATCGTCGGTGCCGGTGCTACCGGCGTCGACCACCGTGGTGACTCCGCAGGCGGTGCCGACCAAATCCGGTTGGTCATGGTAAATCGGCGAAGAGGGATAACAATGCACGTGGGAATCGATCCAACCGGCGCTCAGATGGTGCTGACCCGCCAGATCCCAGTGCCGATGAGCACGAACGTCGTCAGCCAACTGCCCGACCTCGGCAATCTTGCCATCCTGCACCGCCAAATCGACCAACCGGCCATCCGCCAGTCTGGCGCGTCTGATCACTAAGTCATACATACTGCATTACTCCTTTTCAAGCAGGGGAGCGGCGAACCGCTCCCCGACAATCACAGTCGCATTTAAGCGATAGCTACCGGGAAAATAGCCCCTAACAGCATCGCCCCGAGGATCGCCCCGCCGGTGATTGGCTTATTCCAGATATAGAACAGCAGTGCGCCGAGCAGTGAACCAATGCCAATAGGGATCGAGGCGGTCATCGCAGACAGGATGATCAACGGCCCCAGGAAGCGGCCGGAGGAGTTACCGGCACCCATCATCACGTCAGCCCCGTAGGTGGAGTTGCTCTGATTGATGGTGAATTTACGCGCCAGAATGATCAGGTAGCCAATCGCCAGACCAATCACCAGGCCCGTTATCAGCGAGGCAGCAAAGTTGGCGACCGGGAAGATAATCCCCGCCCCCAGCAGCAGTGCCGGCACCCCCAACCCTACACCGGTCTGGATCGCACCGCCGATGTCCAGGATCCCCACCAACGAGCCTTCGATGATGCGCGCAAACAGGAAGCTGGCACCGAAGGCCGCCACAGCGCCATAAACGCCGGTATCCATTCCGGCCCGCAGCATGGAAACGAAGGCCACTTCGTTAAAGGCACCGATGCCGTACAGGTAGTACATGTGCGTCCCGGCGAACACGCCGGAAGAGAGCAGGCCAACAAAAATAGGGAATGACCAGTCGGCATACCAGAAGCCTTTTTGGGTTTGTTCTTCCATCATCCAGCTCCTTATTTACCGCTCAGGGTATTGTGAATGGCATCCAGCCAGCCCGGCACGCCGAGGCTGAAGGACTCGAGGACTTTCATGTCGAAGCCGCGGAAGAAACCGCTCAGCACGAACAACAGCACGATCACCGCCATCATGATCTTGGTGATTTTGTTCCAGCCGCTCTCTTCCACGCCTTTACCGATCAGGATACCCAGCACCAGACCCGGTACGGCGTTGCCCATGATCAACTGCGCCAGACCGCCGAAGATGGTGCCCCAGAAACCGGAGCGACGCCCGGCGTCGATCGCCGCCAGCCAGAAGATCACCGGCATCACGGTGTTCACCAGCAGGTTAGCGGCCGGTACCAACACTTTAATCGCCGTGACCTGCAGCGCAGCAGGCACTGCGGAGGCGGTGGTATTGAGGAAGGCCACTACCAGCATGCCGATAATGCCGCAGGCGATAGCCATTTTTTTCGGATCGTGCAGCGTTTGCGCCAGGTTGCGGTTTTTGACCATCAACGCCGCCGCCCCCCAATGTGGGATGATGCGGTGGTCAACGTCCTGCGTGAAGGCCCCCGCCGCCACGGAAGACGCCCAGGCGTTGAAGAAGAAGCCCAGACCGAATGAGAAGTGGGAAGCCGGATCACCCTCGCAGGAGTTCAACTCACCCAGGGTGCGGAAAGCGCCCATGCCTTGTGTGGTCGGGGCATGGAACATACGTGCGGCGCCGGCCCCTACGCCAACCCCCACCAGTCCGCCTATAATAAGCGACTTAAATAAGATGATTAAAAACATCAGTATACCCTTTGATTTATGCTAACGTTTTTATTTCGCGACGAAGACAACTTTTTCTGTATTGATGATTGTCACGTTCACGGTTATTTCCAGAGCAACGGAATAGTTCTTTCTTTCGCGCGGCAGGAAGAAGAACAGAAATTTTTCTTTTGTTATTTTCTCTTCCGCTTTTAATACGCTGACATCCTGCGGTTCAATACGCAGCAGAATATTACTGGTGGATTTTAATACCGCGCCCTGCACATTGGCCAAGGCGGAAGCAAAAGCTTTCGCTTTGCTGTCGCCCTTACCCTCCACCTTTACCGACGTTGTATATTGTTCTTTCATTACGGGTTGCCGTGTTTTTTAACGTAGGCTTCAACCAGCCTCTGGCCCAGTTCTTCTTTATCCATAAAACCGAAACCCAACACGGTGCAGCCTTCGTTAATTGCCGTCACGCCTTCATCAATCGAGCGCATGCCGTATTTGGCTTTGTAGCCGTATTTGGTCTGAGCGGTAATCGCACCAGCACCGCCGCTGCCGCAGAAAGAAATACCCAACTGCGCGCCTTCCGCTTTCATCACGTCGCCGAGCTTCATGTCTGCCGCTACGCCAGGGATCACAATGGCTTTTCCACCTGCGTTTTCAATGCCCTGACCCACTTTCTGACCTTTACCCAAACGATCGCCAATCACTACGGTAATCTGACCCATGGTATTTCTCCTGATTAAATTAATTCGTTAGCTGCTATTGGTTATTATCTTTTGCCACTTCAAAATGCACGGAAAGCAAATAAGCTTCTTCTATCGGCAGAGTACTAAAGGGATCCACGACCCTTTCCGCCATTTTCATTGATTCCTCTGAGATTTCATCAAACAACGATTTATCCACCTCAGGCAAAGGCTCACCGGTTATTGAGCGTAGTACCATGGCACGAATATGCGATTCCAGCATCTGTTGCTGTACGGCATTGGTATAAATGCCTTCTGCGCTCAGCATCGCGGTAATATCAGCCAGCACCTGCTCGGTTATCGCCCCGGCCTGACTGATATCGGGTTGCCCACTATTTTCTCTCGCAGCAGATCCATCATTCACTTTTCAGTACCCCTAGATCCAAACATGATTCTGTCAATCGCATAGCGCATCACCTGAATAACCCGCCTTCTCTGATGCCTTTACCCTAACCCCGGGAAGATTTTCTGTGTAGCGTGTTTTTTTCCAGTTGGAAGTGGAAATTCAGTGACCGTCAGGGATCCATTTCGCAAAATAGGCATTTACCAGATAATTCAATTAAATTACAAAAAGATAACACCACAAACTGTTTCCAGTTCGCGCGACGGTGGTGAAAAGCTTCGTGATCGGGATCTCTTTCTTTTCCCCGCTTAACCGCCTACTATCGGTAAGACAATTCGACATCAACAACACCCCCGCTCCTCTGGCGCGGGGGTGTTGCTTTTGTGCTGTTTTTCCGAATTTATGGGCGCGTAACCTGACGCCCTTTGATTTGACTGGAGAGTGGAATGACCAAACCAACCATTACTATTAATGAGCTGGATGCGGAGCGCCTGGATGCGCTATTGGCACAACCGGCCTATGCCAACACCGATGTCGCCGCCGCGCTGAACATCGAGCTGGATCGCGCCGAAATCCTGCCACCGTCCCAGATCCCAGCCAGCGTGGTGACCATGAACAGCCGCGTGCGTTTCCGCGACCTGCATACGGCAGAAGAACATGTGCGTACGCTGGTTTACCCGGCTTCGCTGAAAGATAGCCACGAACAGCTTTCGGTGATGGCACCGCTGGGCGCAGCGCTGCTGGGCATGCATATAGGTAACCAGATTACCTGGCAGTTGCCGAACGGCGAAGAAGCGCGTATCGAAGTGCTGGAACTGTTGTACCAGCCGGAAGCGGCGGGTGAATACCACCGCTAAGCGGTTATCAGGGCGGTACCCTACCGCCCTTTCTGTCTGTGTCTTACAAGCTGATGGCGATCAAAACCAGGATCAACAGCAACACGTAAATTCTGGCATGCAGCCTGTCGTTGACCTTCGGCAACCACCTTTTGGCAAACAGGATCCCCGAAATACCCGCCGCCACCAGCAGCCCAAGAATGGTGAGATTGACATAGCCCAGGTATTGCGGCCCGGTCATTTCCTTCCAGCCCAATCCGATATACATCAATGCACCAATGACGGCGACCGGGATCGACAGCGGGTTGGCCGCGCTGACGCAATGCTTCATTTCGTAGCCATGCCGACGCAATAAAGGCACCGTCAGCACACTGCCCCCCACGCCAAGCATAGTGGCAATCACCCCGATTAACGGCCCCCCGATCCACAGGGTCGCCTTTGACAGCACCGCACGAGCCGGCTTGACTAAAAAACCCTGTCTGAACAGGCAATCTGCGATCGTCACCAGCATATAAATTACAAACAGCAGCCTAACCACCCCGTCTTCCAGCAGGCTGGAGGCAAAAGCCCCCAACGCTGCACCAATGCCGATAAAATAGATCAGCGGGACGATGGTTTCACGCAGCAGGTTGCCGCTGCGCCAGTTGGTGAAGGTGGCATAGCCCGAATTCAGGATCATCACCGCCGTCGAGGTCGCCACCGCAATATGCATGGCCTGACCTGACTGTTCGCCCGAAGCGGCAACCAAATGATAAACAAAGGGCACCACCACAAAGCCACCGCCAAAACCGAACAAAATGGTGGTGATGCCGGTAATAAAACCGGCACCGAGGATGACCAGCGTTTCAATCATGGCTATGCGCCCGAATGAAATCATCAAAACCGGCTGCGAACTGACCGGCCAACGCATGGAATTCATCGCCGACAAACAACGCCAGGTAATGGCGGCGAATAGCATCATGGTCGACGAGTTCAATCCCCACCGCCTGTGCCTGTTCCAGGGTTTGTGCATCCGGGAAACCCCAATAACGGTAGTCGCCTTGCCGTTCCACGGTTATCGGTTCCCGCTCACCCACCCGCATTAACTGATTCGCCAAAAAAGCACCGGAACGGATCCCCAGCAACAGCATATTTTCCAAAAATGAAAGGTCATAGCGCAGTTCGGCGGGCTGGCGAGCGATCACCGGGCCGGCATCCCATTGTTCATCCATCTCGTGCAACGTTAATGCGCAGCGTTCCTCACCGTTCATCATGGCGCGAAAGAGCGTCATGACGCCGCGATAATGCGGCAAATCCCCTGGATGCAGGTTCCACAGCAATTTACCGCGCTGGCTGAAAGCCCGTACATAGTCGGCAGAAAACTTCTGATAACAGCGCAATGAAATCACCGCATCCATATTGCCCAAACTGCTGATAAAGGTGCGGTCATTGATATCCGTAATACGATGCGCATTCACCCCGGCATCCGCCAGGAAAACCTGCGGTGCCTGATAAGCCCCCTGGCAAACATCGGCATGTCGGCTGGCAAAGGGAAAGACGAAGTCATTCAGTACCTGACGCTCATAAAGCCCCAGTTGCCGCACCGCCGGCTCCTGCAAACGGCCCGACGCTTTCGCCAGCGGGAAATAAACCGTAAAAGTACACTCCTTGCTTAAGGCGCTAATAACGTCCTGACATGCCAACCAGGAAAAAATATCGTTGCCAACAAATAGCGCTACGTTTTTCATACTGTTGCCTTCTTGGTATTAAATATGCTGTTATTGAAAACTATTTTACTGATATCCCGGGTAATGGATTCCATTGCTGATGTATAAAAAAGATCGCCTTTCGCCGGAGCCCCCAGAGAGTAAAGGTTTTGTTCATTGCCCTGCTCGTCCGAGATTTTTAGTGTCAGGGGATTACACTTCACGCCACCAAAGATATTTTCTTGCACCAGGCCACCCTGCAACAAGGTGTCGTTCAACCGGTTTGGTTTCATTTGATAAGAAGGTGCCGTGCAATTAAGCAGATATTGGGTATGTACCGTCGAATTATGGCAGAAAGCTTTAAAACCTTGATGGTCCTTCTCGATATTGATCACACCGCCAAAAGCGCGCAGCCGTTGGCATTCAAATGCAGTGATAATTTTATTGGCATTTTTTAATGGCATGGCGTGCCGGTTGCGCATCCAGGACGAGTTATAGAAGCGCATAAATACCTGTCGATTATTTTCATCCATTTTTACCCAGGCCTCACACACGGCAGGATGGATAGCGGCCAGGTAGCTACAGATATGCTCACGGGCGAAGCGCGCCCGACTCAGGCTTTCAGCCAGATCGCGATAACAATCCTTACCGGCCCCCATCGCCGACAGCACCGTCAGCCGCTCCGGACCTGGGTAGTATTGCTCCAGCGCCGCGTTAATCACATGAACCAACTGATGGGCGTCGATATAGCTATGGTCGGCGACGAAACGGACCAGCCGTTGCCTGAATGCGGGTGGCGGTGCGCGCATCAGTGCAGGCTGCACGCTGGGGAACAATCCGGAACGCGACAGAGCGGATACATCACTCGCGCCCACCCGTTCAATCAGCTCGATAATCGCGTCTATCGCCGTCAGGCTACAGCCAATCACACCGATGGCTGAAGCCGGGCTGATAGCCGGCAATTCCCGATTAGCCTGGTAGGCAATAACGCCATCAATCGGATACAGGCTTTCCGCTTCATTATGCCCCGAACACAACACTAACGCGTTCATCTGCTCCGCAGCGCCACCGGCGGTGGTCAACAAATACCCCCCGGAATGCGAGCCGATCGCCTCGACTTCAGCGGTAATAAAATTCAGCGTAACGTTGCTGTCAGCCGCCATAAACACCGACATATCGCGAATAAAATCGAGATAGTCTTTATAAACCCAGCGAGGCGGATAGCGGTCTTTACAGTAGCGAGGGAAATGCATCGCGATCCAATCGGAAAAGTGCGCGCGGTCAAAAATATCCGCCGACATGTTTTCCGGCGTCATATTGAGGATATGGCTATCGAAGTCGCTGCTGTAAGCCATGCCACCATTAAAACCTTGCTTGTCATAAACCTTCAGCGAAAGATGCTTATTGCAATTATTAATCGACTTATTCTTAATAAAGTTATACGCAAAAGAAATACCCGCCGCACCACCACCAATCACACCGATCTTATACATGAAATATCACCTTATAGTCACAGCATTAAAAGAATAACTATTGCTTCAGGTGTTGGAATAAACCGTCATTTATTCCTTATTAACTTCTTGTATTGCACAGGTGAGATAACCCACCCGGCCCCGGCGTTTAAAATAATGAGGGTTCAATCAACAATAAAATACCTCGCCACCAAGGCAGCGTTATTTTTCTGCCCTGATAGTAGAGTGATGGCGACTGGCTTGCTTTATATGAAAGGCCAACTATCATTGCGTTTCGGCCAAACTGCACAACAACAGGGTTTATGCGCAACGTACGTATTGATGACCTCGACCACGTGCCGAGGCCGGTGATTGCCATAGGGACCGACTACCCTTCAGGCCATCTGTTGCCCATGCACAGCCACAGACGCGCTCAGCTACTCTATGGTGCCACCGGGGTGATGCACGTCTTTACCCGCCAGGGGAACTGGCTGGTGCCACCGCAGCGGGCGGTGTGGCTGCCGCCACAGATGCCGCATGAGGTGAGAATGGTCGGCGTCACCACCCGTAGTCTGTACATTGAGCCGACGGCGCTGCTGGCCTCTCAGCCCCAGGTTTGCCAGGTGGTTAGCGTGACACCGCTGATGCGCCAACTATTGATGGCGGCGGTCGATATGCCCCTCGAGTATCAGCAGCAGGGCCGGGATGGCGCACTGGTCAGTTTGCTGTTGCATGAGCTGGCCCAGCTGCAGTCCCTGCCACTGCACATCCCGCTGCCTGCCGATCGGCGACTAGGGGAACTGTGCCAGAGATTTCTGCAGCAGCCTGACGCGCACGACTCACCGCAGGTGTGGGCTACACGCCTGTATATGAGTATCCGCAGCTTCAGCCGCTTGTTCCGGGATCAAACCGGCATGTCATTTTCACAATGGCGTCAACGGGCCTGCGTGGTGTTGGCGCTGGCCCAATTGGCCGAAGGCCGTAGCGTCACACAGGTGGCTCTGGAATTGGGCTATGAAAGCAGCGCGGCGTTTGCAACCATGTTTCGCCGCGTGCTGGGGCAGGCACCGTCCTGTTATCTGGCCTCAGAACGGCGCGAAAGGGCTTAGCGGAATTTCTTGTGGTTGGTGTCGCGAGTTTGCTTGAAGCCTTGTGCGACCTGTTTGGCTTCGGCCAGCTTGCCCTGGTTGGCCAGCGCCAGCGACTGATCGATCTGGCCGATCAGCGTATCCAGCCCGTGGTGGAAATCTTTTATCTCCGGGCTATCGTTGGCTTTGTCTTCCATTTTCGGCGGCTTGCTTTGCTTGGCATCGACTGCCGCGGCGCGCATATTCTGCAGGCTTTGTTTGAGGGTATCCGTAGAGTCGGTGCTCAGCACCTTTTTGTAATTGCCGGCGATGGTATCCATATCGTCGGCCAGATCGGCCGCGACCGCCAGTGTACTGGCACCCAGCAGCGCCAACGCCAACAGCGCTTTCAGTTTGTTCGACATGCTTGCTCACCTTCCAGTTATTGTTTTATTTGACCCAGCCTAACCATAGGCAAGGGCACTGAAAACCGAAACCGAAGATTTGTAAGCAAGGTTAAAACGGGGGAAGGAAAGGAGAGTGATGCGGCTGGCAACCGAAGCGGCCAGCCGTAGCAGAGATTACTGACCGGCAATTTTCATGTCTGGCAACAACACGGAACCACACTGGATATTGCTGCGGGTTTCGATATCGCTGCCCACGCTGACAATATTGCGCAGCATGTCTTTCAGGTTACCGGCGATGGTGATCTCGCTGACTGGATACTGGATCTCACCATTTTCTACCCAGAAACCGGCAGCACCGCGTGAGTAGTCACCGGTAATACCGCTGACACCCTGGCCCATCAGCTCGGTAACCACCAGGCCGGTACCCAATTGCTTGAGCATGCCGGCAAAGTCATTACCCTGCCCGGCAATACGCCAGTTGTGGATGCCGCCCGCATGGCCGGTGCTGTGCATGCCGAGCTTGCGCGCCGCGTAGCTGGTCATCAGCCAGGTTTGCAGCACGCCATCTTTAACAATGTCGCGCCGTTGGGTACGTACACCCTCGCTGTCGAACGGCGTGGAAGCCAGCCCCTTCAGCAGGTGCGGATGCTCTTCGATGGTCAGCCAGTCCGGCAGGATTTGCTTGCCCAACGAATCCAGCAGGAAGGTCGATTTACGGTAAACGCTGCTGCCGCTGATGGCACCAACCAGGTGGCCGAACAGACCGGTTGCCACTTCAGAGGCGAACAGGACCGGGGCAGTCATGGTCGACAGCTTGCGCGGTGCCAGACGTGACAAAGTGCGACGGGCACATTCCTGGCCCACCCATTCAGGGCTTTCCAGATCGCTCATGGCACGGCCGATGGTATAGGCGTAATCACGCTCCATATCACCGCCCTGCTCGGCAATCACACAGCTCGACAATGAATGTCGGCTCGAGCAATAACTTTGCAACATGCCGTGGCTGTTGCCGAACACCTTGATACCGTAGTGGCTGTTAAAACTGCCGCCTTCGGTATTAGTGATGCGTTTGTCCGCCGCCAGTGACGCCTGTTCGGCGCGAGCAGCCAGTTCGATACCACGATCGGCGTCCAGCTCTGCCGGGTGGAACAAGTCCAGGTCCGGTGCCTCAAACGCCAACAGGTCTTTCTCTGCCGGACCGGCATGCGGATCCACCGAGGTATAGCGGGCGATATCCAGCGCCGCCTGCACGGTGCGGGCAATGGCATCCGGGCTGAGATCGGTAGAAGAAGCACTGCCTTTGCGTTGCTGATGATAGACGGTAATGCCCAACGCACCATCGCTGTTGAACTCAACATTCTCCACCTCGCCGAAGCGGGTGCTGACGCTGATACCGGTTGATTTGGTCACGGCAACTTCTGCCGCATCGGAGCCGGCGCGCGCCAGTTCCAAAGCCTGTGAGACGGCCTGTTCCAGCGCCTTGCGCTGTTCTGCAACTTGAGTGACTACTTTCATCAATCTGCCATACTTAATCAGAAAATCGTTGAGAAAAGTGCCGTGGCGGCGTGGTTGCGCGCGGAGTCACGCGCAAAAATCATGAGATTTATGCTTTTGAGTCTAACAGGAACCGCGTGGAATTTCGCATAAAGCCGGCAACCTGTTAGGATTAGCCTCTTTTTAACGGAGCCTACCATGAACAAACAGCCTGAAGACTGGCTCGACGATGTCCCGGAGAACATTGACGAGGAAGATGACGAGATTATCTGGGTCAGTAAAAGTGAAATTAAACGTGATGCCGAAGCGCTGAAAGACCTGGGTGTCGAACTGGTCGAGCTGGGTAAGAACGCGCTGGAACGCATCCCGCTGGATGAAGATTTACGCGCTGCGATTGAACTGGCGCAGAAGATCAAGAAAGAAGGCCGCCGTCGTCAGCTGCAACTGATTGGCAAGATGCTGCGTGCTCGCGACATAGAGCCGATTCAGACCGCGCTCGACAAGCTGAAGAACCGCCATAACCAACAGGTTTCGCTGTTCCACAAGCTGGAAGCATTGCGTGACCGCCTGGTGGAAGAAGGCGATGATGCGATCCCGCCGATCCTGGCGCTGTATCCGGAAGCCGATCGTCAGCAGCTGCGCTCGCTGGTGCGTAACGCACAGAAAGAGAAAGCCGCTAACAAGCCGCCGAAAGCTTACCGTCAAATATTCCAATACCTGCGCGATCTGGCCGAGACCGCCCAATGATCGCCGCCGTCACCACGGGATGAACTCGATTCATCCCCGGTGATGTGCAGGTTCACCGCTGCTTTCACGAATATTGAAACGCAGGCTGCCTTCCAGCTCTTCCTCCGCCTCTTCAAACAGCAGGATAATCGCGCCAAAGCGTCGTTTGCTGCGGGCGTTGAGATGGGTGAATTCTATCTCCACCGGCAAGCCGATGTCCGCAGTCACCACGTCCCACAGTGCGTCCAGATTGGCACCAAACGCCTCATCCAGCGCAAACTTATGCGCAAAGTCGCGGTAAAACGTCGGCAAATCGTTAATCTGATTAAAATCGAACTCTACTTTTGCCATCAAGCTCACTCCACCCGAATGAAGTTTTTATAATGGTCACGCGTGACAAAAATCAGGCCGTCGCTGGAATACAGCAAACGATCGGCGCCGCGCCGGCCGCATTGATAATTGATATCCGCCTCGCGCCATACCCGACTGCGGGCCGTGGGCAATTGCCCTTCACGGTTTGAGAAACGGTCGCCGCCAATCGCCTTGCCCGGCAGCACCGAACACAGATTACCGTTACGTGCATCCCATCCCTGTTCACGCGCCTGCTTCTTGGTGATGTAATAGTCTGGCAACCGCTGATGCTGCTGCAGGTAGCTCACTACCCTTTTCTGCTGCGTCAGTTGGTCAATACTCTGACCTTCGGCCACCGCCGGCACGTTGGCAATCACTCGATCATTACCGCGCAGTGCGTTAAAGCCGGCTATCACAACGGCGATAACTATCGCCACGAGGATCCGCTTGTTCATTGCTGTCCCTGATTTATGGCCCACAGGGGTGCATCAGCACCCATGCTAGTTGGATTTATAGATGAAAAGGATGAAGCAGAGATGACTGGCATGTAACGTTTTCACTTCAGGGAAACCGCGCCGAACACCCTGCATCACCCGTTCAAGCTAATCATGCCATTTTGCCGCGCGTCTGGCACTCAGTGCAACTCTGAAACAGGGCCAACTCAGGCAAGTATAGCCCCGGCGGGATATTTGAGGTATCAGTCAATCAACGCATGGCGATAGCGGTGCAGCATGTCGGCCAGGCGTTTTACCGGCCCGGTGACGCTGAGCGGTGCCTGATAATCCACCAGTTTCTGCTGATAATCGTTCATTTCGCTCAACAGCCGATCGTAATAATAAGCACGTTTTACATCGTTTTTCGCCGAGACCATATGGTCGGCGGTATTGCGGATTTGCTTATGGAAAGCCGAAAGCTCCTCGCTGACCGGGATCTCCGCTCGCTGCATACGCTGGTGAGCAATGATCAGGTTCAGCGCCAGCCGGTACTTGGCGATATCGTTCGGGAACATCATCAGCAGCTGATTCAACTGCTGATACAGCGCGGGCAGGTGGTTTTGCTGACGACGTGATGTCTTGGTGGTCAGCGCCGATACCGCACTGCCGACAAACTGGTTCAGCAGCGTGCGGCCGGTACGTTCGCGGGAGTTATCGCGGATTAACAACAGCACCATCAGGCCCACGCAACTGCCGAGGAACTGACCGAGCGCTCCATCGAGAAACTGTGTGACGTTGAACTCCATCGGATTACTCAACACCAGAATATTGATGGTCCCCGCCAGCAAGCCGAGTGAACCCAGCCGCCGTTTTTGCACTTCGATACCGATGAAAAACGCCAGCAGACCCAGGCTGAGGCACAGCAGTAAAATACTTTGCTGAGTCGCCGGCAGGATCACCATAAAGAACAGCGAACCGACCGGGATAGCCGCCAACATGCCCAGGATAAAGTCCATCGCCACCATACGTGGTGCCGGGGTACGCATCGCCAGCGAGGTGATCACCGCAATGATCACCATAAAACCGCTGCCGGAGGTCCAGCCGGTCCACAGCCACAGCAGGCTACCAAACGCCGTCGCCACAAAGGTGCGCAGGCCGTTAATCATCGCGTGGTGACCTTCCGCCGAGGTCGGTTTAACCACCACCTCACTGCTCAGCACACCCTCTTCAACCGCACTGATACTGCTGTTGGTGTGCACGCCTTTAGCCAGCAACAGGTAACGGGTAGCCGCTCCCACCCAACTGGTAATAGTCAGCAATGTTTCGTCGGTGCGATTGGTGGTCAACACCTGCCGCAACAGCTTCATTCGTTTATGAATTTCCTGCGGCGTTTCCGCCGGGACCATCAGCAACTCACGGATATTTTCCTTCAGCGCATCCGGGTGGTTCAACAGGATTAAATAGGTTTCACAGGCCTGGGTTATCAGCGTCAGCGACAGCGTATGCATCGCCAGCACGCGCCGGTTTACTTTCTGCCAGCGTGATGACTCCATCATCAGGTGACTGCGCATGCCGTTCAGCGCAGTGGTGCTCTTCACCAGATTGCTCCAGGCACGGTCGATGTCTTCTTTCTCGGCGTTGCTGATGCACATCTGCATCAACAGGTACTGATCCACCAGCAATTTATCTACCGCCCGGTCGATATCCTGTTTGATCGAACGCGGTGAAAACAGCAGATCCGCCAGCACGGCGCTGACGATCCCCAGCACGATCTCGCTACAGCGCTCAATGGCGAACTGCGGCGCTTCCAACAGGTGAGATTCACTGCTGGCAACGGTGACGATAATGATCAGCGCGGTATAACCTGCCAAGCCCCAGGCATAGGAGTTTTCAACTTTAACCAGGGAGGAAATCCAGGTGCAAAAGCCGGCCCAAATGCAGCACAACAAGAGCATCACCACCGGCGCACGCGCCGTAGTGACGATAATCACTATGCCAACAAAACAGCCAATAAAGGTGCCGATAATACGCAGCCAACCGCGATGACGAATAGCACCGGAAAAAGGCTCGCCACCCGCCGCAAAGGCCGTGCCAGCGGCCACGATGGCGGCGGTCATCGCCGACCAGCGTGGGGTTTCCAGATTAAGATGGAAGCCGACAAACAGGGCAAACACAATCGCGAAGCTGAGCTTGAAGGCAAATCTCAGCCGGATAAAGGTTGGGTTATTCATTAACCGAACTCACGCAGCCGATGCATCAAACGCACAAAAGGCGAGCCGCTGTCGGTAGCACGATCGTTCTTGCCGGTGATCACCACCGTGGCGGTGGTCCCCGCCGGGTACGGATGCAGTTGGTCTTTGTCGTCCAGCAGGATCTTCACCGGCACGCGCTGGGCCAGGCGCACCCACTCTAGGTTGCTGTCGATCGACGCCAGCCCTTTGCTGTTCACGGTGCTGCTGCTGTTGTTGACGGCGGCAGCCACGCTGTCGACGGTGCCGTGCATGATGCGATTGCTGCCCAGCGGGGTGATTTCCGCACGGTCGCCCTTGTTCAGGCCATTCAGCTTGGTTTCTTCCAGGTAGGCCAGAATGTAGAAACTGTTTTTCTTCACCAGCGCCACGGCGACTGAACCCCGGGTAATGTATTCACCGGCATGTACATTCAGGTTGGTGATCCAGCCATCGGCCGGCGCCCGCACCGTGGTACGTTCCAGATCCAATTTAGCCAGTTCACGGGTCGCCACTGCCTTCGCCAACTGATGCTCTACGGTTTGCAGCACGTTGTTAGCCTGGTCGATCTCTTCCTGCGACATCGCCTGCACACCGAGGCGCACACGGCGACCGGCTTCACGTCTTTTCTCTGCCGCCAGCGTCTGGTAATAGGCAACATCGGCGTTGGCTTCCGCCAGGGCCTGTTGATAGCGCGGCTGGTCGATAACCAGCAGCACCTGCCCTTTCTTCACCAGTTGGTTGTCCACCAGAGGCACGTCGGTCAACAGACCGGTGACGTCCGGGGCAATGGCCACCACGTCGGCGGTGAACTTGGCGTCACGCGTCCAGGGGGATTCTGTGTAGAACACCCAGGCTTTGAATATGGCGACGATCCCCAGCAGGACCAGAATCAGAGTGATCGCGATTCGGGTTATTTTTATTGAAAAATTTTTCACAGCGACCTCAAACGAAAAGACAGGTAATCAGATAGAACAAACAGCAGTACAGCGCGGTATTAAACAGCGCTGGATGCCAGACAAAATCGTAAATCCCGGTGGGTTGCAACAGGCGGCGCAGTAAAAAAAACAGCGCCAGCGACAGCAGTAACTCAAAAAATACCGGGGGAAACGACAGTCCGAAAATGACCATAACCGGAAGCAAACTCATCAATTTTTCCTTATCACTCACTGCACCGGGCGTTAACCTCCATACCCGTCATCTTTCAAGTTGCAGTGTTGTTACCTGCACTCGCTCACCCCAGTTACTTACTAAAGTAAGCGCCTGGGGATGAGCGAGCTGGGCGCCTAACTGCAACTTGAAAGCTATAGGGTATATATCCATTCACATTCTCTTTACATTTTAGCCGACACGCACCACTAATTCCGGCCCAGGCAGGTCAGGAACCTGAAATAAGAGTAAACTCTGGAGCGTACATCCGCGATAGGGACTGCGAGGATACCGGAGGGATCGGCCACTATGGCGCTGCCGATCGCGCTCGCGCGTTGGTAAGGTCTTTCCACCCGACCGGTTTATATTAGCGTGCTTACTATCAACTCATCAACAATCTGTGATCTAAATCACTTTTAAGCCAGAGTGAATAATGGAAAGACTAAAACGGATGTCGGTATTCGCCAAAGTGGTTGAATGCGGGTCATTTACTGCGGCAGCGCGCCAATTGGATATGAGCGTTTCGTCTATCAGCCAGACCGTCTCCAAACTGGAGAATGAGTTGCAGGTCAAGCTGCTCAACCGCAGCACGCGCAGCATTGGCCTGACGGAGGCCGGAAAAATCTATTATCAGGGCTGTCGCCGCATGTTGCTGGAAGTCAGCGAGGTGCACGAACAGCTGTATGCGTTTAATAATACACCGACCGGCACGCTGCGTATTGGCAGTTCCTCCACCATGGCACAAAACGTGCTGGCGACCATGACCGCCGATATGTTGAAAGAGTACCCTGGCCTGACGGTGAACCTGGTGACCGGCATCCCCGCCCCGGATCTGATCGCCGACGGGCTAGACGTGGTGATCCGTACCGGTGCGCTGCAGGATTCCAGCCTGTTCTCCAAACGCCTGGGTTCAATGCCGATGGTAGTCTGTGCCGCCAAAAGCTATCTCAGCCAGTACGGCACACCACAAAAACCGAGTGACATGGTCAATTTTTCCTGGCTGGAATACAGCGTGCGACCAGATAGCGAATTCGAGCTGATCGCGCCGGAAGGGATCAGCACGCGCATCGCACCACAGGGGCGCTTTGTCACCAACGATTCACAGACCATGATCCGCTGGCTAAAAGCCGGGGCCGGTATCGCCTATGCGCCGCTGATGTGGGTGATCGAAGAGATCAAACGCGGAGAGATCGAGATCCTGTTCAAAAACTATCATGCGGATCCTCGCCCGGTGTACGCGGTGTACACCGAGAAAGATAAGCTGCCGCTCAAGGTACAGGTGTGTATCGACTACCTGACCGAGTACTTTAAGCGCGTGGGGGAAGTCTATCAGGGCTATCGCTGAGCAGAACACGGCGCGCCAAAGCGCCAAGTACCAGCAATGCCAGCATACCCAGCCCCCAGATGAGCCAGACGGCATATCCCGCCCAGGTAAGCAGCAGCGGGAAAGATCCCGCCAGCCAACCGCCCAGTTGCTGCAACAGCGGCAACCAGCTGTCCAATAACGCCTGCGGCACCAGGCTGAGCAAACCGGTAAGCTGCGGTGCCAACTGGGCCGAACCGCTCTGTGCCAGCTCCGTCAGCGCAGGCAACCAACCCAATATGCCAGAGAGACCCCAGGCCAGCAGCGTCCACACTGCCATTGCCGCCAACAGCACTGCCACACTCCATCCACGCTTGGTCATGGCTATCCCCCGTTAGCGGCCTTGCCGCATTGCTGACAAAAACGACTGCCTGGCGGCAAAGGTGCGGAACATCCGCTGCATTGTGCCACTGCCGACTCAAAAGGTTGACCGCAACGGTGGCAGTAACGGGCTCCGGGCTTGTTAGGCGCCTGACATTGCAGGCATTGCGGCCCCTGCTCGCCATGCTGATTATAACGGTTGCCATGATGCCCGCTACGGTGCCCCGCACGTTGATGCCCGCCACCAAAACCGCCTTGCCCCAAAAGCTTTTTCAACATGCTCATCGCGCTTCTCCTTAGTGCTTTACGCCAGGTTGCAGAATAAACCCTGGAGTAAACTCCAGGGTAAAGCGCGCCAAGGGGGATTTACGTTTAATTACACCGCTAAATCAGCAACGCTTTGATGTGGTTAGCAAAAAGCATCTTCGGTCATTACCTCGCCCACCACCGGTGCGCTATGCTGCGGGGACCTCTCCCTGCATCAGGAATAACAATGAAAAAAATCATACTGGACTGTGACCCGGGACATGACGACGCGATCGCCATGCTGCTGGCCTGGGGTAACCCGCAGATCGATCTGCTGGCCGTAACCACCGTGGTGGGTAACCAAACGCTGGATAAGGTCACCCGCAACGCGCTGGCCGTCGCACGCATCGCCAATATCACCGGTGTGCCCTTTGCTGCGGGCTGCCCGCGCCCGTTGGTACGCCAGATAGAAGTCGCACCCGATATCCATGGCGAATCCGGCCTGGATGGCCCGGTACTGCCGGAGCCGACATTAAAGCTGGAACCCTGCCATGCGGTAGATCTGATCATCGACACCATCATGGCTCACCCGCCGGGTAGCGTGACGCTGGTGCCGACCGGCGGCCTGACCAACATCGCCATGGCGGTGCGCAAAGAACCACGCATTGCCGAACGAGTGAAAGAAGTGGTGCTGATGGGCGGCGGCTACCACGTGGGTAACTGGAGTGCGGTGGCAGAATTTAATATCAAGATCGATCCGGAAGCCGCGCACATCGTGTTCAATGAAAAGTGGCCACTGACCATGGTCGGACTGGACCTGACCCATCAGGCTCTCGCCACGCCAGAAGTGTGCGCCCGCATAGCGACTATCCCTACCGGGCCAGCCAGGTTTGTTGGCGAACTGCTCGAATTCTTCGGCAAGATGTATCAACAGGCGCAGGGCTTTAGCGCACCGCCGGTACACGATCCTTGTGCGGTGGCTTATGTGATAGACCCCGACGTGATGACAGTGCGTAAAGTCCCGGTAGATATCGAACTGACCGGCACCCTGACGCTGGGCATGACGGTGGCCGACTTCCGCGCCGCACCGCCGCCGGACTGCCACACCCAGGTGGCGGTAAAGCTGGATCAGGATAAATTTTGGGATTTGATGGTGGATGCACTGGAGAGGATTGGGGACGTGAAGGTTTAAGCTGCGGCTTGTAAGACAGGTAATAGTAAGGCGGCAGGCCGGGTGGTTTTGGATAACCGCCCGGCCTGGGTTTATCAGAGAAGATAAACTAGCGCTTTAGTAATGTAGTTAATTGACCATCCAACTGGCTAAGGCAGTTATCCATATATTCCGTGGTGACCTGTTTCACCATCGCATAATCACTGGCTTGCCATTGTGTCAGTGATGCCGAACGCGGGGTTGGGCTGCATTTAAATTGGTCAAAGGCTGAGAACATGTTTCCCCCCTCCGGCCGTTTATAAAAGGTAACGGCGTAGCGCAATTCGAATTGAGTATCACTTTTCGCCAGCTCTTGATAAACCAGCAACCACCTGGCGGGGGTGATATTCAAATTATTCTTGTAACTGTAACCAGCACCGTTCTTTTGCAACCAGTCGGCGATAACCACCTTGGCCTTAGGCACCAAATAGTTTTTGGTCGGTTCTGGCAAAGTATCTACACTGCTGCCTTTCAACGTATCCTTGCTGAAGGTACTGGCAGAAAGACCACCGGTAAGCACCGAGCTTAAAACTGACAGCCCCACACCGACACCTGTATCGGCCTGCGTGACAATACGCAGCTTGGTATCAGCATGTTGGTTATTATTATTTTCAGGTAGAGCAAAGAAAGTCTTCACGCCAATACTACTGCCATTAGCGGCGGTGACCTTTTCTACATTATTGGTTGATGAACAGGCAGTTAATAACAGCAAACTGCTCACCATGGAAACACACAGAACTTTTTTCATTACTGCTCCTTGTTAGTAGTATTCCAACATCATGTTGGGTTTTTATTGATATCGTTTATCTTTAATATAAAGATATTACTTTTCTTAATGATTAGCTTTGGGTGATTCAATCTTAAAAATAAAAAACCAGTATGATTATCAAACTATGAACACTCAACATCTCAAAGACTACCAGTTAACACTAATATCGAAGAACTAAAAGTCCCTACCCCTGATGCTATCTGCTTTCAGCCTCAGGAGCGTTGGAAATTTAGTGCACAGAACCAGAACCCGGCCAACTGACCGGGTTATTAAATTACGCATCACCAACTTTGATACCTAAGCGAAAAACTTCAGTTGGGAATAATGGTTGCAATATTATTTCACTATTGAAAATAAATAACTTTGGTGATAAAGCCGTAACATCATATACATTTTCAGCAATCAATTTTAATTTTGTTCTGAATATAGGAACACTAGAGTCATCTACAATAACAAATACATCATCAATTCTTATAACATTACCACGCAATATGTCATCAATGCTTTCATAATCAGAGTATTTTATTTTTGACCAATCAACGTTTCCCGCAACAAAGGGATACGTCCCAAAAATCTCAACGACATCATTTTCACACTCTCCATCAACAATATTAAAATCAGCACTTAATGCCTCTTTACACTCTTCGAATAAAGTCATTTAGCTTACCTATTTAGCTGTTTCAATATCGTTTCAAACGACTTTTCATTACCCTCAAAAAGTACGACCTGCTTTATCGCTTTGCCTGGCCCTTTCCCTTGAGAATAATACCATATATTAATATGAGTTCCTTTTTCTGGATCATAATCAACACGCCAGCCTATCTTTCCGTCATTAGATTGACGTCCAATGACCTTTCCATTCCCAGCACTTACCTCTAACCGCCCTATGACAGGTTTGGAATCTGATCCTAAATTACCCACAATACTCAATGCCTTGTTTCGAGCACCTTCCCAACTCTTCTCAGGTTTAAGTATTTGTTCTATTCGGTTTCCTGTCTGTGACCCAGCTTTGGCCTTACCAATCCCCGCAGCAATCCCGGCAGCACTGGTTCCTGCCACTTGGGCCAGAGAATTTATCGCAAGTTGCTTAGCTTCAGACGAATCACCTGACATCAGTGCATTGTGGATCGCCGCATTTCTGTCAGCTTCAAGCTGGATAGTCGTCACCTGAAGAATAGATAACTCGTTCTGTTCTTCTGAGCTTAACCCACCATTCGCACGAGCTTTCTCCAGCAACTCATTGGTTCGATTGGCATAATCGGTCTGTACCTTGCCAACTTCATTAGCCTTATCAACACAGTTCTGAGCACCTTTGCACTCTACAACGCTTTCACGCTGTTCAGCATTGATTTTCTTGTACTTCTCTATAACGGTACTTTCGCAGGCTGCAAGACCCTGGCACTGAGTCATCTCCTGACTACGAGATTTATTATCCGACACACTCAGCGCATTATTCTCCACCGCATTCTTAGCGGCTTGCGAACCTGTCACCACCCCGGCAGTGCTGTCTGAAACGAGACCGCCCGCCAGCCCTGCGGCCAGTTGACTCAGCGCGCTCACCTGCTGTTTCTCGCTTTCTGTCAGCTCCGAGATTTTACGGCCCTGGAACATCTCACTCAGTATTACTCGCGCTACCAGTTCGCCACCACCGGCACCCACCGCTCCGGCTACCGCTGACTGGTTGTTTAACTGCGCAGCTATCGCACCCAGCACCGCATGCGCCATCGCGTTGGCGGCTACGTTGTCATCACCGATACGCGCTTTGATTTCTCTCGCCAGATAAGGGGCTGCGCCGCTCGCCAAGGCTCCGGCCAGATTGTTCCCCGCCAGAGCCTGCAATGCCCCCGTTACCGCCTGCCCGGCTCTTTGCATATCGCTGCCGGTGCCATAGCTTTCCATCGCCTTTTTATAGGCATCACTATTACGCAGCACCTTGACGTCTTTTTCAGTCGGGTTGGCCGCTTTCGCCGCCTTCAGCCCATTGATATCACCCTGAGTGCGGATAACATCCATTGTCTGCCCGGCTATCTCGCCAATCAGCTGCGCCTGCTTCAGCCGGTTCTGCTCTTTCTCCTTGTCGAATATCGGCCCGATACTGCCATTGGCGTTCTCGGTATCCCGGCTGAGCTGATTAACATCCTGCTTTTGATTGGCCTGATCCCGAATAACCACGCTACCGCCCGACACCGCCGCCTGCGTGGTACCTTCTGCGTGCCCTTTATTACCTGCACCGGAAAGGGCTGCGCCTGCCAGATTGGTCAGCAGATCTGACCCCACCGGGCCACCGCTGCTGATACTCCCCCCCTGGTGTTCGGCCTTGAAATCCGCCTGATTATGGATATCGCTGAAGCCCAGTGTGCCGGTATCAAGACGGTTCTTATCCGCCGTGGCGGTGCTAGCAATGACCGCACCGTCCAACTGCGTATGTTCGCCAACCTTAACATCATAGCCGCCCTTGCCAGCAAATAGGCCGGTTTGCTCCTGCACGCTGTCATAATTGCTGTGCAGTTTGTCACGGCTCATGCTCAGGCTGGCGGAGCCACCCGCACCGATGATGGCCACGCTGACACCGCCACTGACGCTGGTCTGCTTGGCGTCGTAGTTATCGCTATCCTGCTGGCTTTGCAACGTCAGGTTACGTCCAGCATCTACCTTCACCGTTTCGCCACTGGCCTGGGCCCCCGACAACAAGGTGTCCCGGCCGCTGTGCAGCGACAGTTTGCCGCCACTGTCTATCGTCGTTTCACTCCAGAACGTGCCATCGCCATGCTCGCTGCCCTGGCTCTTGTTGGCATTGGCGAACACGCTCAATCCGGTCTGTTGTCCTACGCCAATACTGACGCCGATATTACCGCCGCTGCTCTTGTTGCTGCCCTCGGTCTTCTGCGTATTGGCCGCGCCCAACAGCAATACATCCCGTTCGGCATTCAGGGTGGTGTCTCCCCCCGCTTTTAGCTGGCTGCCCACCACGGCAATATCGCCGCTGTCGGCCGTGTTGCCTTTGCCGGTAGCCGTCAACTGCAAGTTATTGCCAGCAGTGAGCGTGGAACCGGTAACGGCAGTTTGCTCCTGATGCTGCTTCGACGACGATTTCTGGGCACCCAGCGAGATACTGATGCCGACCATGCTGCCTTCTTCGGTATCGGTATTGCCAAGCGTTGCCTGTTGCCCTGCCTGAACCGCCTGCACGCCGGACAAGGCTGCTTTGGTACCCTGCAATGCCGCCAGTCGCCCGTCGGTCTCCTGCTTCGCCTGTTGGGCGGTGGTCACCGCACTGTTGATGGCGCTGCCTACCGTGCCGGACAAGGCGAGGCTCAGGCCGCTCTGCTTCTGTTCAAAAGTCTCATCACGACGGCGAATATCCTGGCCCGGATCGATCTGCACACTATCTCCTGTCACCGACAGGTTCTTATCCGCAATCACGTCCGCACCGCCAATATGCGCCTTGCCGCCGGCCACGATATTCACGTCGCCGCCGGTTGAACCTATGGTGCTAACGCTCTGGCTTTGGGTAGTACCGTCTTCGTTCAGCTGATGGCGGGAAGATTTGCTGCCGAAGGTCACGCCGATGCCGCCGCCGCTGAACATGCCGCTGGTTTTTTTCTCGTTCAGTCGGTAACTGGATTGCTCCTCGGTCGCCGCCACAATATCGACGTTATTGCCCGCCTGCAGGTTCACCTTGCCGTCGCCGACCACCGTCGAGCCTTGCACCTTCAGGTCGTTACCGGCTTTGAGCGAGACGTTGTTGCCGCTCAGCAGTGCGCCCTTCTCGTGGGTGGCATAGTCCTCTTCCACCGTATGGGTGGTGGTTTTGGACATCAGTCCTTTTTTGACCTTGGTCTCTTCGAAGAAGCTGTAGTCGCTTTCAGTGGCGCTGTTCAGCGCGATATCGCGCCCGGCGCTCGCCGCCACGTCACCACCAGCCTGTGCCTGGGTGGCGTTGAGGGTTGCGTCCCGCCCGGCCTGAATGCGCGTGTCGCCGCCGCTGGCGATTTCCGTGCCCTGCTGGCGTATGGACTCATTCACCCGCTGTTGGCGGCCGCCGTGGCTTTCCTGGTATTCCCGGCTTTGCTGGGTATTGAGGTTCACGTCACGCCCGGCACGGAGGCTGACGTCGTTGTCTGCCACCAGCGCAGCTGCCTGCGAGTTCAGGTCACGTCCGGCCTGCAACTGCAGATCCCCGCCGCTGGTGAGGGTGCTACGGGTTGCACCACTGCTGATATGCTCTTTATTGTTAGCTTTATCAATAGCTTCAGTACGATTGGCAAGCAGGTTAATATCGTTGCCCGCCTGCATTTCCATTGCACCGCCAGAGGTAACCTGCGCTCCGGTAATATCGATATTGTTACCGGCCTGCATACTCAACGTATCTCCGGCGCGGATCACACCAGTATCACCGACTTCCGTGCGCGACAGCGTCAGCGACTGACCGCCCTGGGTACCGGTGGCATCCCACTGGCGGGCCTGGGTTTTGTTGATAATGCTGCCATCCTGGCTTGCAAGCTGGACACGCTGGCCGCTGATGGTTGAGCCGATATTGCTGATATCACCGATAGCACTCAACTTCAGCCCACCGGTAGCGTCGATCATCCCCTGATTAAGGTTGCTGATGCCCGCTTGGCTATTGACGTTCAGGCGCTCGCCGCCCTGCAGCGTGCTGCCGTCATTGCGGATGCTGCCACCGTTCAGGTTAACGTTATTGCCGGAAATCACGCTGCCGTTCAGTGGGGCGACGTCACCTTTGGCCAAATAGAGTTTGGGTGCCAGTACCGTCTGGCCGTTGACCGTCACCTTCTCCCACCAGACGATGCTGTGATCCAATTGTGAAACCTGTGCCGGTGTCAGGCTGATGCCAAACTGCAAATTCAGGCCGCTCTGCGCTCGTGCTGCGTTGTCGATCAGTTGCTGCATCTGTGCCAGTTCGGAACCGACGCCGTTAAGATAGCGCTGGCCGGTTTGGCTGAGCATCGCGTTGCTGATGTAACGGGTATCAAACGCCGCATCCCCCAGGAAGCGGTAGTCGTAGTCCGGATTGAGCTTCAGCCGGTCAAGGAAATAGGCCGAGCCGATAAACTGCTTTTCATTGGTGAAGCGGCTGTCGCTTTCACGCGGGGCAACGCCCGGCTGTTGGCCCAGCATGGCATAGAGATCGTCGAACAGGCTGTTGTCCAACTGGCCCAGGCCGTCCAGTTTTGGGTTGGTGGTGATCAGATACGGGCTGCCAGGATCGTCGGTCACAACAAAGCGGCCGTTACCGCCGCTCGGCAGTGGGTAATCCGCTAATTCTACGGCGTTATTGCCGAGCGTGCCGAGCGCCGCCTGCAGATTGTCTTTCCACTCCGGCGTGCCGAAAACGACGCTTTGATCCTTCGCCAACGCTTGCTGTTCTACGCCGCTGACGGCGTCAGGCTGCTGCAGGCTGTCCAGCGTGGGTCGGGTCAGGGTATGGCTGAGGCTACCGGCATTCGGGGTCAGCGTGGTATTGCTGATATTGTCGCTGAAGTTGGCGTTGACCGCGCCACCAGCCTGGATCACGCTGCGGTAAACAACGGTGTTTTCGTTCTGGTACTCTGGCTGCCCCGTTAAGCGGTACTGAATCGGTGTGTTGACGTTATCACGGATGTAATTGCCGCTCTTTTTGAAGTCAGCCAGTGGATGGTGCTTGTCGAAATCATACTGCGCGGTTTCGCCATCATAATGGTAATTCAGGTATTTACTCTGGCTCCCAGCCTGTGCACTCTCATTATTCAGCGTACTGCCAGTCAACGAGATATCGCCATTAGCCAACATATCGCTGGCGATATTGTCAAAACGCTTAACGGTGCCAACAATGTCTTTTCCGGCCGCAATACGCCCGGCTCCGCCGTTCGCAGTGACGATCACTTTGGACGATTCAACCAGAATTTTTTTGTCCACTGCGGGCGCTTTAGGCGCTAAATAATAGTAATCATCAACTGAACCGTTGCCATGCCCCATGCTACCGCCGGTACGCACGGTTTTGATGTAATAACCGAGTTCGCTTTCGGCCAAATCCCCCAGCTTCATATTGACCAGCGTCTGGCCATTCCACAATGGATCCTTCACCGCCGTCTGCTTCTCAGTACTCACCGACCAACCATCGCGCTGATTAAGCAGATGCGCGGTATTGATATGAATATCGCCGGTTTCGGTTTCTATGGTGCCGGAGGTGTTGACGATCTGGCTGTTGGCCTTGCCATCGGCGTCTTTCTGCATCCACAGGTCTTTGCCTGCCAGAATGTCGCCGCGCTGGTTAGTGATGCGATCCGCCAGTAACTTCATATCGCCACCGGCGTACAACATGCCGCTGTTGATCAATTGGTTAGCGGCACTCAACAGCAGATCACCGGCGGTGCCGATAAAACCGTTATTGCTGATGTCGCCACGGCTCAACAACTGCACCAACCCGCCCGACTGCAGGCTGGCGTCGGTATTTTGCGTGATCCCGGCAGCTTCGAGGCGCATTTCACCGCTACCGCCGCGCAAGGTGCCGGCGTTGGTTAATTGGCCGCCACTACGCACATCGACACTCTGGCCCTGAGTGGTGCCTTGCAGCAGAATATCGCCGTCACTGGTCAGGGCCAGCGCTTTGCCAGCGGCCAGGGTGCCGCTCTGGGTAAAGGCGTCCTTCAGCGTCAGCGTCATGTTGCCCAGCGCCACCAGTTGGCCGTACTGATTCAGCAGGCTGCTGGCCAGTGTCATATCGCCACCGCTCAACAGCTTGCCGCTCTTCTGGTTATCCACCTGCCGGGCTTTGATTGCCATCTGGCGGGTCGCCAGCAGCGTACCGCTGTTATCCAGGCTGTCCGCCTGCAGGGTTAAATTACCGCCTTGCAGCGTCCCCTTATTATTCAGACTATCGAGCGTCAGCTGGTTATCGCCGGTGGTGCTCAATGTGCCGCTGTTATCCAAACGGGTACCGTTGAACGTCAGGCTGCTGGCTTGCAGCCAGCCGCTGTTGGTCAGCGTCGGTGCTTTCAGGCTCAACGTGCCGCCAATCTTCAGGTTGCCGGAGTTGATCAACTGACGATCCAACTGCAGCACGCTGCCGCCATCGCCCTGCAGAGCCCCGACGTTATTTAGCTCCGCCGCCTCCAGCCGCAAGGTTCCCAGACTGCGCAGGTTACCGCCTGCCAGGTTATTGAATACGCCGCTCAGCTTGGCCTCGAGGTGGGTTTGCCCCTGCAGCCTGCCGCTGTTGGTCAGCTCTGTGGCCTTCAACGTCAATTCACCCGCCTGCATCAGCCCCAGGTTTTCGATGCTATCTGCATTCAGTTTCAGTACACCGTTACTTAGCATCTGTCCTGTAGCTTGTTGCACCGCCGCTTTTGCTATTTCGGCATCCAGCCGGTTAACGCCAATCAGTGTCCCGCTATTACTCAGACTCTCGCCTGTCAGACGTAATGCGCCCGCCTGCCAAATTCCCTGGTTATTCAGCGCCAATGCCTTGATCGCAGCTTCGCCATTGGAGAAGATCTTGCTACCCGCATCAGCATTAAGACTGCCGCCAAGATCCAGCAAGATCCCTTTGCCCGCCTGCAGCGTGCCTTTATGATCCAGTTGCTGAGCCGTCAGCGTAATACTCCCGCCCTGCCATAATCCGCTGTTATTCACCGTCGCCGCGTTGGTCGTGAGTTCACCGTCGCTAAGCAGCTTGCCACCGATGGCGTTGTTCAGATCCTTTTCAAGCTGCAACACCAGCTTTTGTATGCCGATCAGGTTGCCGCTGTTGGTCAGCGATTTGGCGGTAACGTGGGTGGTCGCACCTTGCGCTTCCCCCTGATTACTGATGCTGTCCGCCGCAAGCGCTAACGCGCCTTCGCTCAGTATTTTCCCGTCGTTGTTCAGCGTGGTTGCCGTCAGTTTCATCGGCCCTTCGCTCAGCAGTTGCCCGCTGTTCTCCAACGCCAGCCCAACCACGGCGGTTAAGCCGTTGTCGCCCAGCGCGCTGCCGGTGTTGTCCCAACGCTGCACGTCAATATCCATACTCTTGCCCTGCAGCTTGCCGGCATTATTCAGCCCAGTACCCTGCAGCGTCAGTATGCCACCGGCCAGGATCTGGCCCGCCAGGCGGTTTTGCAGATCTTTGCTGGTGATAGTCGCGTTTTCCCATGCCAGCAGCCGCCCGCTGTTGTCCAGACTATCGGCGTTGAGCGCCATACCTTTGGCGACCATCACCCCCGTGTTGTTCAATGACGGCGTGGTCAGGGTCAATGCATCTTCCGCTACCAGCTTATCGAAGTTGTCCACCGTTTTGCTGAACGCCAGGTCCAGTGTCTGAGCGCCAATCTGCCCGTGGTTGACCAAGCTATCGCCGCGAAGCTCCAGTCGTTTGTTGGCCAGCAACTCACCCTGCTGCTCCAGTCGTTTCACCTTTAGCGTTGCACTCTCATTGGCCTTCAGGTGCCCACGTTGCTTCAGAGAGTCTCCACTCCAGTCAATATTGCGCGCGTCTATTTCGCCAATGTTATCCGCCGTGGCGGCAGAAAACTTCAAATCCCCCAGCGTGTTGAACACGCCGGCCAACTGCGCGTCTTGCGCAACCTTGAGCGTCATATCCTGCATGGATTGGGTTCTGGCACCGGCCGTGGACACCAGTTTTTGAGTGTCCAGCGTCAGGCCTTGTTGGCTGGACAGCAGCCCGCCGAGTTGCACGTCATCAGCGGTGAGGGTGATATTGCTGTCGCTCAGCAACGATGAACCCAGCTCAGTCTTCAGCACGCCGGTGTGGTCCAGAGTAATTCCCTGCTTGCCGTTGGCTTTTCCGGCCAGTAAAAACTCGCCAGTCTGTACCGTTAACAAGCCATCAGCAGACAGTGAGCCACCGACATTAAGCTTGTCGCGCACCCGCAGATCGAGTTGCTGTTGGGAAGTGATCGTCCCCTGATTATCGACACCGTTGGCGGTGATGGTCTGTACACCGCCCGCCTTCAATTGACCCGGGTTATTGAGCTGGGTACTGGTCAGGTTCTGCGTGCCCTGTGCCTGTATCAGACCGGAGTTGGTCAGGTTCTGTGTCTTGAGGCGGCTGTCGTGATTGGCAGCCAGTTGGCCGCTGTTGGTCAGATGGTGGGTCTGCAAGTGCAGGTCGCGTCCGGCGGTCAGGGTGCCCTGCCAGTTGCCGTCGCCGCTGAGCGTCAGGTCAATATCCCCTTCGGCCGTCAGGCTGCTGTTTTTATCACTGCTCAGACTGGCGGCATTCAACTGCAAGCGGCCGTCCGTGTCGGCTTTGCCTGCCTGCAGTTTGCCTGCGGCGGTCAGGTTCATATCGCCTTTGGCGCTCAGCGTGGCCTGTTCCATAGCGATATCGCCACGGCTGTTCAGAGTAAGCGCCTGCTCCGCCTTATGCTTGCCGCTCAGCGTCATGCCCACCGCCGTGGCATTCAGGTTGCCCTGTGCCAGCGTGTTGTTCAGCCGCAGTTGACCATTGGCCTCCAGTTGAATATCGCCTTCACGCGCGGTGAGATTGCCGAGGTTAACCCCCACCCCTTTTTCACTGGACACCAAATGAATACGGTTGGCGTACATGCCGCCCAGCGCACCGGTATCGATAGCGATTTTGGGAACGTCCCCCTGACCGGCGATCGCCGTGGCCTTGCCTGTCGCATCCACCCGATTGGCACCGAGCGTAATGCTGAGGTCTTTGGCATGCAGTTCCGCGTTGATCGCGGTAGCGCGGGCGATCAGGGCGAATTTGTCGCTGTTGGCGGCATTCAGCCCCTTGCCCTGAATAGTGATCGCTCCCTGGGTCACTTCCAGCGCCTGCAGCTTGCCGTCGGCGTCCAGCACCGGCTTGCCGGTGGTCAGCGTTGCGTTGGGGGTATTGATAAAGCCACAGCCGTCGCAGGTGATGCCATAAGGGTTAGCCACCATCACGCTGGCCTGCTTGCCCGCCACCTCCAGGTAGCCGCGCAGCTGTGAAGGGTTGGGTGCTACCACCTCATTGATGATGCCCTGCGCTTCTTTACCGGCCTGCAGGTTGGGGTTGTTCTGAATCAGGCCGCCAAGCTGGCTCTGGTTGAGCTGACCGGTGGCGTTGTTGAGGATCATCCCCTCTTTGCCAACGTTGAAATCGTTGTATTTATTATGAGAAATACCGGCCTGATTCGGCGTGGCGATATTGACCACCGGCACGCCATTGGCAGCCTGATCGACCCGGGTAATACCCTCGGCCACGTTGATGCCTTCGGCCAGCGCCGGCAGCAGCGGCTGCCCGGCAAGCAAGATGCACAGGGTGTAGCTCAGCAGACGCTGATGAGCTTTAAGCGGTTGATTATTTTGGCGCTTCATCCTTGAAACCTTCCTGTGCATTAGCGTTAAAGTACGATATTGACCCGGTAATAAACCGAAACCCGATCCGGTTTGAGCCAATCGGGATAAGTCAGTGGCCAACCGACGGTCAGTTGGCTGCTGAAGTAGCTGTTACGGCTGCCCAGCCCTACGGCACCGCCCCACAGCGTGCCGGAGGCGTTGGCATCCAGCGCATCGTGATGCAGATAGCCGCCGTCCACCGCCGCCAGGGCGTTAATGCTGCCGAGGTAGGGCAATGTCACCAGCGTGCGGTTCACCTCGTTACGCCAGTAGCCGCCCTTGTCGCCGGAAAGGTATTGCTCTTTGAAGCCGCGCACCGAGCTATCGCCGCCAATCGTCAGGCGTTCGCTGCCGTACAAACGGTGGTTACTCCACTGACTGTATAAACTGGTGAGATAGGTCCACTCCTGCCCCAGCGGCAGGTAATAGCTGCCGGAAAGCGAAAGCTTGTGAAACTCGGCCCGGGGGGCTTCTTTGACTTTACCGCTGTCATTTTCCGCGCCCAGCCAAGGCACGCCACGGCTGTAGGCCGGGTTCAGGGTGGCGAAACCGCCCAGCAGTTTTTGGCTATGGCTGACGCCCAGCGTAACGCTGGTCAGCTTACGGCTGCTGCTTTCCAGCCGGGTATCGTTGAGATAATTACGATTAATACGGTGCGTCAGCCCGAGCGACATGCCGGTTTTCATTTCGCCGTCACGGAATAACACCCGCGAAACGCCCAGCCGATGAGTCTGGCTGTCGCCACTGGATCGCCAGTCAAAACCCTGGTTATTGAGGGTGGTCAGGTAGTCGCTGTAGGAATAGTTGTAATCCAGCGTCCAGTAGCCGTAAGGCAGGCTGACGCCGGTCTGCACGCTGCGCGCATTATGGTCGTTGGCAAAATCACTGCTGCGAGCGCCAGCGACAAACCATTGATCCGCCAGCCCCAGCAGGTTATTGCCGGTCAACGATCCGTTAATCTGCCCGGTCCCGGTGCTTTTTTGCCCGCTGTTGTCGAACCCCAGCCCGAGCATCAACGGGAACTCAGGTTTGGCGCTCAGATTGACCACCGAGAAGCCCGGTTGACTGCCGGGCAAGATTTCTATCTGCACCGGTTGCTGGCGCAGACGGTTAATCTGCTCCATGCCCTGTTCGATATCACGCAGGTTAAGGATGTTGCCCTGCAGGCCTGGGAAGGCCATTTTCAGCATGCGATCGTCCTGCTGCTCCAGCAGGATTTTCTCCAGTTTGCCTTCCAGCACCAGTAACCGCAGCTCGCCACGCGACAAATCCTGTTCGGTCAGAAATGCGCGACTGGTGATATAGCCACGACTGATATACCAGTCGGAGATCTGCTGCACCAGCGTTTGGATCTGCCCCAGATTCAGGCATTGCTGCAGATAATCCTGAGTAAGTTTGCGTTGCGCACTGGCAGGCAGGTGATCCGCGCCTTCCAGCCGAATATGGTTGATGGTGAAGCAAGGGCCACCAGCGCTGGCATTGGGGGCGGGGGCTACGGGCAAGGTCGGCGTCAGGCTGCGTTGCAGTTCCTGTCGCTGCTGCTGGTTTTGATCCAGCAATTCGCGCTGCTGCTGTTGGATAGTGTCGCGATCCGCCGGGCTAAGCAGGTTAGCGTCGGTGGCGGAAGAAAACAAAATGCACAATAAAGCTGCCGAGAGCCGTTGAGTAACTGAATCCATTCAGAAGACCATCCGTGTATTTTTTCGGCATTTTAACGGCGACAAAAGGAATGTAACAAGACGTGAACCATTAGTCGCTGACTGAATCAGGCCGACCGATAAGGAAAGATCCTAAACTAAACCGCATAAAATAATTTGAAATAGTTAAATGTAATTTATTGATTTGCACTGAAAGGAAAAAACAGTGAATCGCTCTTTATTTGAACGAAACCAAAAAATTGCCACTAATGCGACGAACGCCGCAAAACGAAAGCTAACAGGGGCTGAGAACCGGCCCCTGGAGAGAATGACTTACGCGGTACCGCCAACGGTCAGGGTATCCAGCTTCAGGGTCGGCTGGCCGACGCCCACCGGCAGGCTTTGCCCTTCTTTGCCACACACGCCGACGCCTTTATCCAGCGCCAGATCGTTGCCGACCATCGAAATCTGCTGCATCGCCTCAATGCCGGAGCCAATCAGCGTAGCGCCCTTCACCGGCTTGGTGATGCGGCCATTTTCGATCAGATAGGCTTCGGTGGTGGAGAACACAAACTTGCCGGAGGTAATGTCTACCTGCCCGCCGCCAAAGTTTGGCGCATACAGGCCGTATTCGACGCTGGCAATGATCTCTTCCGGCGTCGACTTGCCCGCCAGCATGTAAGTGTTGGTCATGCGCGGCATCGGCAGGTGCGCATAAGACTCGCGGCGGCCGTTGCCGGTCGGTGCAACGCCCATCAAACGCGCATTGAGTTTGTCCTGCATGTAGCCTTTCAGAATACCGTTCTCAATCAGCATGTTGTATTGGCCCGGCACGCCTTCGTCATCGATCGCCAGTGAACCACGACGCCCCTGCAGGGTGCCGTCATCCACCACCGTACAAAGCTCCGAGGCCACCAACTGGCCCATCTGGCCGCTGAATACCGAGGTACCGCGACGGTTGAAGTCGCCTTCCAGACCGTGGCCCACCGCTTCATGCAGCAGAACGCCAGGCCAGCCCGCGCCCAGCACCACCGGCATATTGCCGGCCGGGGCCGCCACGGCGGAAAGGTTAATCAATGCCATGCGCACCGCTTCTTTGGCGTAGGCATCGGCGCGGACTTCGCCATCAGCAATTTCCAGGAAATAATCATAGCCGAAACGGCCGCCGCCACCACTGGAACCACGTTCACGCTTGCCGTCTTGTTCCACCAGCACGCTGACTGACAAACGAACCAGTGGGCGAACGTCCGCCGCCAGAGTGCCGTCGGTAGCCGCCACCAGGATCTGCTCGTACACGCCGGTGATGCTGGCGCTGACTTCCTGCACCCGCTTGTCGGCCGCACGAGCGACCTTGTCGACACGGTGTAACAGGGCGATTTTCTCTTCACGCGGCAGACTTTGCAGCGGATCAAGCAGGGGATACAGCGCCTTATGGCTGATTTCACCCAGGGTATGCACCTGACCATTGCCGATGTCACGCACAATGCTGCGCGCCGCATGAGCGCTTTGCTGCAAGGCGTTCAGGGTGATCTGATCGGCATAAGCGAAGCCAGTTTTCTCGCCGCTAACGGCACGCACCCCGACCCCTTGATCGATATTGTAGGAGCCATCCTTGATGATGCCGTCTTCAATCACCCAGGCTTCGTGGTAGCTCGACTGGAAATAGAGATCGGCGTAATCGAGGCGGCGTTCGGCCAGTTGCCCCAGGACGGAAAACAGGTCCTGGTGGCTCAGCTTATTGGCAGCAAGTAACTGCTCACTGACAAACGTCAGACTCATAATTTTTTCACTCTTTTATGGAGGATTTTTTGTCAAACGGCGCCGTCAGCGACGTCTGGAATCGGTTGTGTTGCAATACCGGCATCTGTTCGCGAATCGTTTTAAGCCCGGCAATATCGACCCGGACTTTCAATGCCGAGACCGCATCCGGGTTTTCAGCCAGCACCTTGCCCCAGGCGTCCACCGCCAGCGAATGGCCCCAGGTGCGACGAGTCGGGCCATGGCTACCAACCTGTGCCGGTGCCAGGATCACACACTGGTTTTCAATCGCCCTGGCGCGCAGCAGGATTTCCCAGTGCGCTTCGCCGGTCACGCGGGTAAAGGCCGCCGGTACGGAAATCAATTCAGCACCCTGCGCTCGCAACGCCTGGAACAGCGCCGGGAAGCGCAGATCGTAGCAGATGGTCATGCCAAGCCGCCCGACCGGGGTATCCACCACCGTGAGCTGTTGGCCATGCTGATAAGTGTCTGACTCCCGATAATGGCCGTGGGAGTCGTTTATGTCCACGTCAAACATGTGCAGCTTGTCGTAACGCCCACGGATCTCGCCCTGGTCGTCAAACAGCAGGCTGCTGGTGGTGATCAGCGCAGGGTTTTCACGACTGACCAACGGCATTGAGCCAATCAGCAGCCAGACGCCATAACGCCGAGCCATCTCGCGCACCGCATTCTGCAGCGGTCCGTCGCCCTGGTGTTCCGCATGTTCACGATAAGCCGCGGAATTGGCGAACAGCAACGCGTTCTCCGGCGTCATCACCAGTTTTACCCCGGCATTGAGCTGCTTAATCTGCTGCTCAATCTGGGCCAGGTTGTCACGTACCCGATCACCACTGCACAACTGTAACAACGCAACGTTAGCATTTCTCATGGCGCCTTATTCTCCTTTGGCTTACGCAACACCTCATTGACCTTCGGCTGGTCCAGATCACCGCTGATATGGTAGCGAATCAGCGAGATTTTGCTCCACAGCGGCCCCAGCACCTGCGTGGCAGCAAACACCGCCGCGCCGACGATAGGGTTGATCACGAAGGCGGTAGCGACACCGACCGTGGTCGAAATGGCCGGTGCGACGACCGCTTCCATATCAATCCGTCGGCGTGCAAAATCGACCTGACCACTCATGGCGATATCCGCCGCCAGTCCGTCAACCAATAGATTATCGGTATGCATTATGCCATCTTTCAGCCACGCGGTGCTGCGGATGGAGTCAAAGTAGAAACCTTTGCCAAAGGTATCGCTGAAATCGAACTGCAGCTTACGTAACAGGGAGTCGACGCTGACCAAACGCAACAGCTGGCCGGCGCGACCGCCACCCATGCTGTCGATCTCACCCTTGCCCATATTGACCTTCAGCGCGCCGCTGAGAGTATTCATCTGCGGTTTCCACGGCGTGCCATGCCAGTACAGATCAAAATCAATGTCATAAGGCGCACCTTTCAACGGTATGGTGATGCCGAAGAAAGCGGCGGTTTCATCGATTTTGCCGCCCAGCAGTTTGCCTTTCAGCGAGCTGCGCTCTTCCTGAGCGTTCTGCTTCCACAGGCCGCTGGCGGTCATGCGCCCCTTGCCGGTATCGATCAAGCCATGCTCCAGGGTCAGGGTATCGCCCTGATTGGCCAGATCCGCCTCCACCTTGCCGAGGTTTTGCCCCATCACCCAGCACGACTTGCAGCGCAGCATCAACGACGGCCAGTCACGGAAGGAAACCTTTTCAGCCGTCGCCAGCGGGTTGGTTGCCGCGGTTGGAGTCCCCTTGCTGTCGCTAAACTGCGGATTGTAATAAAGATAGTTGATATCGGCCCGCCACGGCCCACGTTCGGTCACCCGCAAGCTGCCGTCAACTTCCTCGCCCTTGGCGTTGACCAGGGTGCCGCCGAGCTGTTGCTCCGCCGACAGTGTCAGATTGTGCCAGGCCTGACCGCCCAGCAGTAACTGCGGCGTTTTCAAAGCTACGGTGGTCGGGAAGTTAAAACCACCCACCTGGCCCGAACCGCCGCTTTGTTTCATCGCCGGTGCTATCAGGCCCAGCCACTTCTCACCGTCCAGCGCTGGCAAATTCAACGTCAGTGATTTACCGGCCGGTAACGGCGGGGTCCCGCTGCCTGCGGTTTGCCATGCCGCGCGCGCCAGCGTCACCTGCTGTTTGGCGAAGGTCCATTCGCTGTTGAAATGATTCTGCTTGCCGGCGCTGCCGGTCAGCATGAACCCATTCAGGCCACCCTTCACTTTTACGCTCAACGGCAAGGACTCACCCGCCGGTTTATCTAACGGGGAAGGTAAGTGACTGCTTACTTTTCTGAGGTCCGCATCCACGCCAATGTCATAGCTGGCCGCGCCCTTATGCGGTAAGACAATGGCAACCTGACCCTGCCAGGGAGCACTGCCGCTCAACGCATCGGCCACTTCCTGCGGGATACCCGGGAATTTGCCCGGCTGCCAGTCGGCCTTCAGGCCAACGTTGACCTTGTAGTCGCTTTTGCCTTCCAGGGTGGTGAAATTTACCGCGACCGGTTGCCCGAACCAGTTGGCCGACAGCGTATCACTGCTCAGGTTGCCGTTATCGAAGCGGAACTTGCCGCTGACCTTTTGCAGCTCACTTTCAATCGGCTTCACCAACAGTGAATTGTTGTTCAGCGCCACCTCGCCCGTAGCGCGAACCAGCTCGCCGTTCAAGGGGATATCGAGATGTAAGCGCCCACTGACATTACCACCAATCTGTAGCTCATCCAGGGCAGCACCCAGCGAATCATGCAGCGGGGTTTGTTCGAAATAGTTATGGATTTCCGCACCCTGGCCCGACACGTCGGCATCAACCAGCAAGCGTTCTTTCAGATAGTCCGGAATAATGGCGGTGACATTCTTGCCATCCACTTTGCCCAGCTTGGTCTGCGGGGCATTCATCCACAGCCCTTCGTTGGCAAAGTCGAGATCGATAGCCAGATCGGTTAGCGCCGGCCACTCCGGCTGGAACTGGAAGGTGGAGTGGCGCAGCGGGACAAACACCTCAAACTGGCCTTCGTGTTTGCGGTAAGGGAAATGCTGTGGGTCACCGTTGTAGAGCAACGTGGCGTTATCCACCTGCCCACCCTGAATGGCACCGCTGAGGTAATCCACCAGGTGCTTGCCCATCAGCGGTTCCGGGAAGTAACGCCAGGCGTCCGCCGCGTCATACAGGCGGATACCGGCCAGAATGCTCAGCCAGGGGTCGCCTTTGGCTGGCTGCTGGTAGCGGAAATCACCGTTAACCCACAGCGATTTTGCCTTCACATCCAGATTCTTGCTCGCCAGTTCCCAGCCCTGATCGTTGTTCAACCAGGTCAGCGCACCACGCGCGCTGCTGACTTCCAACGGAGCACGGAACATATCGCCGTACGGCAAGGTGCTGTCGTTGAGATCAAGCTGCAGGCGGCCATTCTCTACGCCACCGCTCAGCGCGCCAGAGAAGTGGTTAATCCCCGGCAGCAGTTTCCACGGCTGCCAGCTGACGTCCTGCCAACGGGCCTGGAAGCGGGTTTTTTCCGACTGTTTCAGCGGGATATCTAATGCCAGCGCGTTGAGCCTGCCTTGCGGCTGTAAATCGTTCCAGCGATCCAGTACGTCCGGGCTGAGGAACGAGAAGGTCGGCAACAGCGCAGCCAGGCGTTCAAGCTGAATGTTAGTGGCGCGCACGCGCAGCTCTTCCGTCTGCCCCGGCCCCATAAACTCGGTGTTTTCCGGCAACCACAATGCAGAAAGCTTTCCCTGCGGCCAGGCCTGACCGTCGGTGGCCAGGTTTAGCTGCGGCACTTCAACCTGCCAGCCGGTCCCCTGGCGGCTGAGCGTCAGCGCCAGATTGTCCACGTCCAGCCGGTGTGGCTGTTTCCCCACGTTCCAGTTGGCCGCGCCCTGCTTCAGCAACGCATTGCCACCGGCGATCTCACCGTTTTTGATCTGCAGCCAGGCCGCCAGGCTAAAATCGGCGCTTTCCAGACCGGTATTAATGCGCAGCCAACGGGTGAACCAGGGTTTCATGTCGATATTATCGGCCTGCATATAGACCGTACCCACATTCAATAAGCCCTGGTTATCACGCAGATCCATACGCAGCTGTACCACGCCATGTTGGCCATTCAGCGTCGACAGGCTAATCTGCCCTTCGGCACGGTGGCGATCGCGGCCGTTAAGCCAGGTAAGCTGTGGGATCTCAAATTCGGCGCGCGCACCGGCGGGCGTAAGGAATGAAATACGGCTGTCGCGCAGGTTGAAGTGATCCAACTGATGCAACAGTAAATCGCTGACTTTACCCGGCTCGATGGTGCTGCCCTGGTGCTCGTCGCCACCCAGGGTAGTATTGAGATCAAACTGGAGCTGGTAGAAGGTGAGATCGCGGAATTGCCAGCGCCAATGCAACAGCGACTGCCACACATCCAGCGCCAGCGTGACGCGTTCAATACGCAGGTTGCTTTTAGGCAGCGTGGCGCGCACGTTGCGCATTTCCAGCTGCGGACCGAAGGTTTCCCAACTTCCCTGCATAAAGTCGACCTGGACCGGTACGCCGGAGAGGCTTTCGACCTTGGCCAACAGTTGCGGGCGATAGTTGTTCAGTTCGGGCAGCGCCAAGCGCAGCCCGCTGATCAACAACGCCACGATGACAATCAGACTGGCGCCTGTAGCTAACAAAATCCCAGGCAGTCGCCTCACGCAGTTCTCCTTGCTTCCGCTGCCTGGCAACGGGAATATCTATGCATGGGGGGCCCAGCACGCTGAGCCCCACCCATACCGGACTTTGGTCGCCAACAGGCGAACTACATCATGACAACGTCAAACTGTTCCTGGCTGTACAAAGGTTCGATCTGCACCTTCACCTGTTTGCCAACAAAGATTTCCACTTCGGCCAACGCATGCGACTCTTCGCTTTTCAGCGCCTCGCCCACCGCCGCAGAGGCATAAACCAGGAAACGATCTGAATCATAAGCATGATGCACGCGCACAATTTCACGCAAAATTTCGTAGCACACGGTTTCCACAGTTTTCAGAGTGCCGCGTCCATGACAGGTAGGACAATCATGACACAGCACATGTTCAATGCTTTCGCGTGTGCGTTTACGGGTCATTTCAACTAAGCCTAGCTGAGAGAAGCCGTTAATCGTGGTTTTTACCCGATCTTTACTCAGCGCCAGTTCCAGTGAATGCAACACCCGACGACGATGCTCGTCATTGTTCATATCAATGAAGTCAATGATGATAATGCCGCCCAGGTTGCGCAGCCGCAGTTGGCGGGCAATCGCCTGGGTCGCTTCAATATTGGTATTGAAGATGGTTTCGTCGAGATTGCGATGGCCGACAAAGGCACCGGTATTGATATCCACGGTGGTCATCGCCTCAGTCTGGTCGATGATCAGGTACCCGCCGGATTTCAGCTCAACCTTGCGCTCCAGCGCCCGCTGGATCTCGTTTTCAACGTCGTACAGGTCGAAGATCGGCTGGCTGCCGGTATACAGCTCCAGCTTGGCGGTAATATCCGGGATGTACTCACCGGTAAACTCCACCAGCAGATCGTGGGTCAGGCGCGAGTCCACGCGGATCCTGTCCAGCGCCGCTCCAGCAAAGTCGCGCAGAATACGCTGCGCCAGTGCCAGCTCGCCGTACAGTTTGTATTTGGTCTGGTTGCGTTTTTTACGCTCCATCACCTTGGTCCACAGGCGTTTGAGGAAGGCGGCGTCTTGCGACAGCTCTTCTTCACCAATGCCTTCTGCCGCGGTGCGGATGATAAATCCACCCAGTTCATCGCAGTAACCGGCGACGGCTTTTTTCAGGCGATCGCGCTCGGCTTCACTTTCTATACGCTGCGAAACGCCAACGTGCGCTGCCCCCGGCATGAACACCAGGTAACGCGAAGGTAAAGTGATGTCGGTAGTCAGACGTGCGCCTTTGGTGCCCAGCGGATCTTTCACCACCTGCACCATCAGATCCTGCCCCTGGCGCACCAGTTCGGCAATATCGCGCACGTGGAAATTTTTCTGCTCATCACCGGCAACACATTCGGTGTGCGGCATGATATCGGAGGCGTGCAGGAAGGCCGCTTTGTCCAGGCCGATATCGACGAATGCCGCCTGCATACCCGGCAACACGCGACTGACGCGCCCTTTATAAATATTGCCGACGATGCCGCGCTTGGATTCGCGCTCGATATGGATCTCTTGCAGGATGCCGCCATCAATATAGGCAACCCGCGTTTCAGACGGTGTGATATTAACCAGTAGCTCAGCTGTCATGCCTTCTCCTCAGAGCCGGTCGATAATGGCAGCGCCCATCAACCGGTTCTTACATCACGTAATGCGACAAAATGACTGAGCAGCTCATGTGTTTCGACTAACGGCAAGCCCATCACCGCGTGATAACTCCCGGTTATCGTTCTGACGAAACAACCACCCTTTCCTTGAATTCCGTAGGCGCCCGCTTTATCCATCGGTTCGCCCGTTGCAATATAGTCGCAGATATCCTGCTGTGACAGGTTGCGGAATGTCACGTCTGTCACCACTAGCTGGCACAGAACGTCATGGCGATCGGCGATCGCCACCGCGGTCATGACCTGATGCTGTTTACCCGACAGCGCCGCCAACATTTGGGCCGCATGCGCCTCGTTTTGAGGTTTTTCCAACACCCGACCATTGAGTACTACAATGGTGTCGGCACCCAGCACCGGACAATCCTGCGGTGCCAGTGCCACGCCTGCTCTGGCCTTATCCTGCGCCAAACGGCGCACATAGGCTTCGGCAGCTTCCCCTTCCTGCCGCTGTTCTTCGGTATCCGTCAGGATGATTTCAAACGTTACGCCCAACAGGGTCAGTAATTCACGTCGACGGGGAGAACCGGAGGCCAGATAAAGCGAAGTCATTGATATACCCTTACTGTACGGCGAACTGACGGCGGATTTTGCGCATCAGCAGGAATAACCACGGCCACAAAATGCCGTTTACCACACTACTCCAGAACACCTCTGGGCGGAAAGAGACGTTGATCACTAAAAACTCAGCCCAGAACACCACAACGTCCATCGCCAGTGACAAGAGCACCACGATCAGCGCCTGTTGCCAGAGGGCCATGTTGCGGAACAGTTGGAATTTGAACGCGACCAGATAGGCAATGATCCCCAGCGCCAGCGCTCGCACACCCAGCGTCGAACCGAGGATCAGATCCATAATCAGCCCCAGCACGAAGCCGGTGCCAACGTTAACCCGGTGTGGCAGCGCCATCACCCAGTAGATCAGGATCAATGCCAGCCAGGAAGGTCGGAACATGTAGATCTGTTCCGGCCACGGCATAATTTGCAGCACCAGCGCCACCAGGAATGACAGCCAGATTATCCAGCGCCCATTACTGCGGTAGCGATTCATTGGGTGACTCCAGCGGCCGGTGCGGCGGTTGGCGGCACAGCAGCGCCGGTCGCCGGTGCCGGCAGAGGCAACGGCGGCCCCATGGCATCGGCTGGCGGCAGCACCTGCGGCATCATCTGCATCAGACGCTCGTTGGCAACACGATGTACTTCGTCCGGCGGCAACGGCATATCGCCATTACGGTCTGCGCCCCACAGCAACAGCAGGTAACGCAAGCGCTGCAGGCCTGCCGTAGGGCGTGCCTGGATCACCGTGTAGGCACGCTGGTTATCCACTTTGACCGAGGACACTACCGCCACCGGATAACCTTCCGGGAAGCGACCACCCAGGCCGGAGGTGACCAGCACATCGCCCACGCGAATATCGGTATTGTTCGGCAGATGCTCGAGCTGTAAATCGTCGGTACAACCGCTGCCTGCAGCGATCACCCGGATATCGTTACGCAGCACCTGGATCGGCAGTGCGTGTGACGCATCACAGATCAACAACACGCGGCTGGTGACTTTTGCTACGGCGACCACCTGGCCGACCACGCCTTTGTCACTGATGACCGGCTGGCCTTCATAAACGCCGTTGTCTGACCCTTTGTCGATCACCACCTGATCGCTGTAAGGATCGGAACCGGTCGAGATCACCTGGGTGACCATTTTATGTTCGTCCTGGCGCAGCGGCGAGCCTAACAGCTCACGCAAACGGGCATTTTCCTGCTTGAATTGGCCAAGAAGAAGAACATCGCTGTTTTTCAGCAGCAGTTCCTGTCGCAGAGCCCGGTTTTCCAGCTCCAGCTGTTGGCGGGTAGCCAGCGTTTCTGAAACGCTGTCCAAAACTTTGCGTGGCCCATTGGCCAGGAAATAGAAAGGGCTGACGGCCGTGTCCATGTAGTTTCGTATTTTCACGAACGTACCGAGACGGCTATCGGCAACGATCAGGCCAATAGCCACAATCACTGCCAAAAAAAGTCGTAGTTGCAGGGAAGGCCCCCTGCTAAAAATCGGCTTCATAAATTATGCGTGTTCCTCGACAACAGAAAGAGGAACCGTACCTGATTTTCGCTTTGCGCATTCATCCGATACGGTTCCTCCTTCCTGGGGCTGACTATTCTTCGCTGAACAAATCGCCGCCATGCATGTCGATCATTTCCAACGCCTTGCCGCCGCCGCGAGCTACGCAGGTCAGCGGATCTTCTGCCACGACGACCGGAATACCGGTTTCTTCCATCAGCAGGCGATCCAGGTTACGCAGCAATGCGCCACCGCCGGTCAACACCATACCGCGTTCGGAAATGTCGGAAGCCAGTTCCGGCGGACACTGTTCCAGCGCCACCATCACCGCACTGACGATGCCGGTCAACGGCTCCTGCAGCGCTTCGAGGATTTCATTGGAATTCAGGGTAAAGCCGCGCGGCACGCCCTCAGCCAGGTTACGGCCACGGACTTCGATTTCATGCACTTCATCGCCCGGATAAGCGGAACCGATGCCGTGTTTGATACGTTCGGCCGTCGCTTCACCAATCAGTGAGCCATAGTTACGACGCACATAATTAATGATGGCTTCGTCGAAACGGTCACCGCCGATACGCACGGAAGAAGAGTAGACCACACCGTTCAGCGAGATCACCGCGACTTCAGTAGTACCACCACCGATATCCACCACCATTGAACCGGTCGCTTCAGAAACCGGCAGGCCTGCACCGATTGCCGCAGCCATAGGTTCTTCGATCAGAAACACTTCACGCGCACCGGCCCCTTGGGCGGATTCGCGGATGGCACGACGTTCAACCTGAGTTGCGCCGACCGGCACACACACCAGCACGCGCGGGCTTGGCCGCATGAAGCTGTTGCTGTGAACCTGTTTGATAAAGTGCTGCAGCATTTTTTCAGTCACGAAGAAGTCGGCGATAACGCCGTCTTTCATCGGACGAATAGCCGCGATATTGCCGGGGGTACGCCCCAGCATTTGTTTAGCCTCATGACCCACGGCCGCAACGCTCTTGGGTGAACCGGCACGATCCTGGCGAATGGCAACCACCGAAGGTTCGTTCAGTACAATGCCTTGCCCTTTAACATAAATCAGGGTATTGGCGGTACCCAAGTCGATGGACAAGTCATTGGAAAACATGCCACGAAATTTCTTAAACATAACTAAAGGATAATCCTGCAAGCTGGGGGCGAAAAATAAAATCCGCCTACTTTACCAACCACACGAAGCAGCGACAAGGCGCAAAAACGTTCTACTTCGGTGAAAAATAGTCTGTATTGTTTCTGCTCGAATGCACGGAAATTGGATGAGGCCTGAATTCCCTGAACAAAGGCTCAGTTTACCACCCTGTCAGCGCACGAAACGGCGTAACACAGCTCATAAAATCTAACATATTCCCTGATTGCCGTTGGTGGTAAGTACCTACCAACGCTCAACAGAAAAGGACTGACAAGAGCCTATATCAAATAGGCGTCATTGTCGCAGGCAGTTTGGGGGTTATCCCAAAAAGACAGATAAAATAGCCCAGATGAATTGGCACTCATTCTACGTCAATTTTTGCCCAGCATTCAGGTTAAACGCGATAACGACGCGAATATTTTTTACGCCCTACGTCTATCGGTTCCGGCGACGCGAAAAAGTCGCCCTGCCCACCGAGGATCCCGCGATCTTTCAGCGTCTGCCATTCGTTGCGCGTCCGCACGCTGGCGGCAAAAACCTGAGTGCTGGTGCCTTCACAGGCGCCCGTCAGGCTCTGAACGAACAGCTGATTTTCATCACGCCGGTCAATACTCCGCACCAACCCAGGATGGAGCTTAACCAGCTCCACCGGTAAGGACTTGATATAGGAGGTACTCACCACGGTTAACCCCGCCTGGGACACCACCAGACGACAGCCCAATCCTGAGAGTAATCTCAGCACCGGACGTAAACGGTCGATATGTTGACACACGTCTGCCTCTGCAAGTTCAATCAGAATTCGCCGACGATGACTTTTTTCACACTGAAGCAGGCTATCCCGCAGCCAGCGCTGGAAAGAACGCTGCAATAAAGAGTCTACGCACAGCGTAAATGCCAGCGTTTCTTCAGGCCACAGTGCTAATAAAGGAAGGATGCGACTCAGATGCTGACGATCGTAGCTTTCCGCCAACCCCAACTGCTGTACCAGTGGCATATATTCAGATGGCAGCAGTTCCTGGGTCCCGTCATAAATCCGGCTCATGATCTCACGGTGATGGACTTCTCCGTCTACCGTCACCGCCGGTTTCTGGTACAACCGCGGGCCACCCCGCGCCAGCACCTGCTCCAACAGGGTGCGCCATTTGACGCTGCCACGCCCTTTTTCCGGCACCTGGCTGTCGTAAACATACCAGCCATTTTCCCCCTGCAGCGTGGCATGGCGCGTGGCCTGTTCTGCGTAATCAATCACCTGCTCGGTGGTTTGCCCGCTGCGGTACGCCACGATACCAATATGCAAAAATGCTTCGCGATCAATAAGCGCGGTTGAAGGCAGAGCATCAATCGCGTGAACCAACTGTGAGGCGATACCGTCAGCCTCTTTCAACGTGCGGTGCGGTAACAGGACGGTGAAATCACTGTGGAAATAGCGCGCCAACAGCGCCGCCGGATAGCGCATCACGAAGGTCGACAACAGATTGACCAGTGAATACATCAGTTCCTGTACCGCACTGTTACCGTGGATTTCCCGCAGCGTGTCGAAGTCGGGTAATCGCACCATCATGACGATGCCGTGCGAACCTTCCTCTTCCAGTTGGGTAGTCAGTTGGTTATCAAAGAACAATCGGTTGTTCAGCCCGGTTTTGGCATCCTGCGCGGCAAAGGCGCGGATCAGCGTATCAACCCGGCTGCGCTCCTCGCGTGCTTCCGCCAGATCCGCCAACAGACGATCGAGCGCACCGCTGACGTTCGCCGGCCATTCACGTACGTCGCCCTGCATCACGCTCTCTCGTTCTCCATTAAGAATGCGGCGCGCGCGGCGCTCCAGCCTATCTTCCCCATCGGCCTGTTCTCGCAGCCAGCGCAGGCTGAACAGCAGGATCACCACCATGATGACGATCGACAGCGTGACGGCCGCGGTGGATTGCAAAGAACGTACGTCGCTGGCGAAAGGGTCAATATAGGTAATACGTAGTGCAGCGCCGGGATGCTGCATCAGCGGCCGTGAAACTTGCCGGTAGCCATTGAGTGACTCCCAGGGCTGTTTTAGCGTCGGCAGATTATAAGAGAGGAGATTGCTGTGGCTGGTATCCACGCTGACGGCCACGATCCCGAGCGGGCGCATCACCAGAGGGAGCCATTTTTCCTGCTCCTGTGGTGGTTCATGCAGCATCGCCTGATCGAGCGAAGTCATCAGCGAATCGAAGCGGCGATCCAGCCGTTCCTGAGTGACATAAAAAAAGCTGTATGAGCAGCCCATCAGCATCAAAAACATTGCCAGAGCCACCAGCAGGGTGATCAATGCAGAGAGTTTGGTGGTGAATCGCATCCCTGTGCCTTGTCCGTTATCGTTACGTGGATTTTCACCTTTGGTCGTATAAAGGCCCCGAATTCGCTCAAAAGAATCCAACACAATACCCTGATTTTTTAATGAGTCACTGGCTTTGCCCTGACGAGACTCGCAGGTCATTCATGCCGCTCAAGCTACCAAGCATCGCCAACGAAGAAAACCTTCAATCACCCTTTTTTGTCTTTTATCAGGACATACAATTCTTATATGCATATAGTCAATCAAAGACAAATTCAGAATACAGGCTAATGAGAGGAAGAGTGACATGCGTGCACTGTTATTGGAACAACAAGACGATCAAACTCTGGCTCAAGTCAAAGATATCAGCAGCGATCTGTTGCCCGACGGCGACGTCACGGTAGACGTCAACTGGTCCAGCCTCAATTATAAAGACGCGTTGGCGATCACCGGTAAAGGCAAAATCGTACGCAACTTCCCGATGGTGCCAGGCATCGACTTCGCCGGCACTGTGCGCCAGAGCCGCGACGATCGCTTTAAAGAAGGCCAGAGCGTGGTGCTTACCGGCTGGGGCGTGGGTGAAAACCATTGGGGCGGCCTGGCGGAACAGGCCCGGGTCTCCGGTGAATGGCTGGTGCCGCTGCCAAACGGATTGGATGAACGCAAGGCGATGATCCTCGGCACCGCCGGTTTTACCGCCATGCTGTGCGTGATGGCGCTGGAAGAAGGCGGCGTACACCCGGATGACGGCGACATTTTGGTTACCGGCTCCAGCGGTGGCGTGGGCAGCACGGCGATCGCTATTCTGGCTGCGCTGGGCTATCACGTGACGGCAATCAGCGGCCGCGAAAGCAATACCGATTATCTGAAAGCGCTCGGCGCCAAAGAAGTGCTGTCGCGCAGCGGTTATCTCGAAGCCCCGCGCCCGCTGGAAAAACAACTGTGGGCCGGTGCAGTCGACACCGTCGGCGACACTATGCTGGCGCGAGTGTTGGCGCAAATGAACTATAACGGTACCGTCGCTGCCTGTGGCCTGGCCGGCGGTTACCACCTGCCGACCACGGTGATGCCATTTATTCTGCGCAATGTACGCCTGCAGGGCGTGGACTCGGTGCACACCCCGCTGCATCGCCGTCAAACCGCCTGGGAACGCCTGGCCGGTATCCTGCCAGACAGCTTCTACCAGCAAGCCACCCAGGAAATCACGCTGGAACAGGCACCGGCCACCGCTGCCGCGCTGCTGGATAACAAAGTCACCGGCCGCACTTTGGTGAAAGTCCGCTAAGCCTGAACGCCCCCCAACAACGGGGGGCATGTCCCGTCTGCGAAATTTCATATTTTCCCGTTGTCTCTCGCATAAGGCCTGGTTTCACGCCATGCTTATTCCATATACGCGGAGAAAAACAGCATGAGCAAACAACCTAAATTAACTGAGGCCGATGTCACGCCAGAGAGCGTGTTTTATCAACGGCGAAAAGTGTTGCAGGCATTAGGCATCACCGCCGCGTCACTGGCCCTGCCGCTTAACGCACAGGCCGATTTGCTGTCATGGTTTAAAGGCCACGATCGGCCCAAGGCACCGCCAGGCAAACCGCTGGAATTCAGCAAGCCGGCCGCATGGCAGGCCCAACTGGCTTTGACGCCGGAAGATAAGGTCACCGGCTACAACAACTTCTACGAATTCGGTCTGGATAAGGCCGATCCGGCGGCCAATGCCGGCGGTTTGAAAACCGAAGGCTGGCAGGTGCGGATCGACGGCGAAGTCGCCAAACCGATCACGCTGGATATCGATGACTTAATCAAGCGCTTCCCGCTGGAACAGCGCATTTACCGCATGCGTTGCGTCGAAGCCTGGTCGATGGTGGTACCGTGGATTGGCTTTGAATTGGGTAAGCTGATCAAGCTGGCGGAGCCGAACAGCAACGCGCGCTACGTCGCCTTCCAGACGCTGTACGATCCAGAACAGATGCCGGGCCAGAAAGACCGTTTTATCGGCGGCGGGCTGAAGTATCCCTATGTCGAAGGGCTGCGTCTCGATGAGGCGATGAACCCGCTGGCGCTGCTGACCGTCGGCGTGTACGGCAAAACGCTGCCGCCGCAGAATGGTGCGCCGCTGCGCTTGATCACCCCATGGAAATACGGTTTTAAAGGCATCAAGTCGATCGTCCATATCACTCTGGTGCGCGATCAGCCGCCGACCACCTGGAATCAGTCTGCGCCTAATGAATACGGTTTCTATGCCAATGTGAACCCGCACGTCGATCATCCACGCTGGTCGCAGGCCACCGAGCGCTTTATCGGCTCCGGCGGCATTCTGGATGTTAAACGCCAGCCAACACTGCTGTTTAACGGCTATGCCGAACAGGTGGCCTCACTGTATCGCGGCCTGGATCTGCGGGAGAATTTCTAAGTGCGTTTGACTCCAACCCATATCAAATGGATCAAGGTCGCCATTTATCTGGCGGCATTTTTGCCTTTTCTCTGGCTGGTACTGTCGGTGGATCAGGGTTGGTTTAGCGCCGATCCGGCCAAGGATATTCAGCACTTTACCGGCAGAATGACGCTGAAGCTGTTGCTGGCAACCTTAATGATCGCCCCGCTGGCACGCTATACCCGCCAACCACTGCTGATTCGTTGCCGTCGCCTGGTGGGGCTCTGGTGTTTTGCCTGGGCCACGCTGCATCTGATAAGCTATTCGACGCTGGAATTGGGGCTGAGCAATATCGGCCTACTGGGGCGCGAACTGGTTACCCGCCCTTACCTGACGCTCGGCATTATCAGTTGGCTAATCCTGCTGGCGCTGGCCGCGACCTCGACGCTGTGGGCGATGCGCAAACTGGGTGCCAAATGGCAAACGCTGCATAATTTGGTGTATCTGGTGGCGATCCTGGCACCGATTCATTACCTGTGGTCGGTCAAAACCTTTTCGCCACAGCCCTTCATTTATGCCCTGCTGGCCGTCGTGCTGCTGGCACTGAGATACAAGAAATTCCGCAATTGGTGGCGTTAACAGGCGGAACTTTTCTGTGTTCTACCCCTCATAATGCGATAACAGCCTGGCCAGTTTGCGGGTTTAGGGTTGAATATCTTCGCTGATAAGACCAGTATTTAGCTGCGAATTGCTACGATATCGTTATAATGCCCGACCTTGTTCCTGTTCTCAGGGTGAATTTTCCCCTTAACAGGTGACAAATCGGTGACATCGGGTTATTTTCTACGATGATGGTTTTATTGCCGGAGATACCAGCACAATGGCGGATAAGTTTCACATTTTGCTTCTGAACGGCCCCAATCTGAATCTGCTGGGGACGCGTGAACCGGAGAAATACGGTAGCACGACGCTAACAGAGATTGTTAACGGATTGGAAAACCAGGCATCCGCACTGGATATTACCCTGAGCCATCTGCAGTCTAACGCCGAGCATGCGCTCATCGACCGCATACACCAGGCGCGCGGCAATACAGATTTTATTCTGATCAACCCTGCCGCGTTCACGCATACCAGCGTGGCGCTGCGCGATGCATTGCTGGCGGTGCAGATCCCGTTTATCGAGATCCACCTGTCCAACGTGCATGCCCGCGAGCCTTTCCGCCATCACTCCTACCTTTCCGATATTGCGGTGGGTGTGATTTGCGGCCTCGGCGCGGATGGCTACACATTTGCTTTACAGGCAGCGGTTAACCGTCTGTCGAAAACCCACTAATTGCTACGCAAAAAGAGTACGGAATCACACTCATGGATATTCGTAAAATCAAGAAACTGATCGAACTGGTTGAAGAATCAGGTATTTCTGAACTGGAAATCTCTGAAGGCGAAGAGTCGGTTCGCATCAGCCGTGCCGCTCCGGTACAGGCTTACCCAATGATGCCGCAGGCATACGCAATGCCGGCACAGCCGCAGCCAGCTCTGGCTACCGCCGTGGCTGCCGCGCCAGCTGAAGCCCCTGCAGCACCAGCGGCCATGAGTGGCCACATCGTCCGTTCTCCAATGGTCGGGACTTTCTACCGCACGCCAAGCCCGGATGCGAAATCCTTCATCGAAATTGGCCAGAAAGTGAATGCCGGCGACACGCTGTGCATCGTTGAAGCCATGAAAATGATGAACCAGATCGAAGCGGATAAATCCGGCGTGGTGAAAGCCATCCTGGTAGAGAACGGCCAACCGGTAGAATTTGACGAGCCACTGGTCGTCATCGAATAACGAGGCGAACATGCTTGATAAAATTGTTATCGCCAACCGTGGCGAGATCGCGCTTCGTATCCTGCGTGCTTGTAAAGAGCTGGGCATCAAAACCGTTGCCGTGCACTCCACAGCCGATCGCGATCTGAAACACGTACTGCTGGCTGACGAGACCGTGTGTATCGGTCCTGCGCCATCGGTAAAAAGCTATCTGAATATCCCGGCTATCATCTCTGCGGCGGAAATCACCGGCGCAGTGGCGATCCACCCGGGCTACGGCTTCTTGTCTGAGAATGCTGACTTCGCCGAGCAGATCGAACGCTCCGGCTTTATCTTCATTGGCCCGAAAGCCGAAACCATCCGCCTGATGGGCGACAAGGTTTCTGCCATCAACGCCATGAAGAAAGCTGGCGTGCCTTGCGTACCTGGTTCCGACGGCCCGCTGACCGACGACATGGATAAAAACCGTGCCTTCGCCAAGCGCATCGGCTACCCGGTGATCATCAAGGCATCTGGCGGCGGCGGCGGCCGTGGCATGCGCGTTGTGCGCAGCGACAAAGACCTCGAGCAATCCATTTCCATGACCAAAGCGGAAGCCAAAGCGGCTTTCAACAATGACATGGTTTACATGGAAAAATACCTGGAAAACCCACGCCATATCGAAATTCAGATTTTGGCCGACGGTCAGGGTAACGCCATCTATCTGGCCGAACGTGACTGCTCCATGCAGCGCCGCCACCAGAAAGTGGTTGAAGAGGCCCCAGCGCCAGGCATCACCAGCGAAATGCGCCGTTACATCGGCGAGCGCTGCTCGAAAGCCTGTGTTGAGATCGGTTACCGCGGCGCGGGGACTTTCGAGTTCCTGTACGAAAACGGCGAGTTCTATTTCATCGAAATGAACACCCGTATTCAGGTTGAACACCCAGTTACCGAAATGATCACCGGCGTGGATCTGATCAAAGAGCAGCTGCGTATCGCTGCCGGTCAACCGCTGTCGATCAAACAGGATGAAGTGAAGGTTCACGGCCACGCGGTGGAATGCCGTATCAACGCCGAAGACCCGAACACCTTCCTGCCAAGCCCAGGCAAGATCACCCGTTTCCATGCACCAGGCGGTTTCGGCGTGCGTTGGGAATCTCATATTTACGCCGGTTATACCGTACCGCCGTACTATGATTCCATGATCGGCAAACTGATCACTTACGGTGAAAACCGTGACGTGGCGATTGCCCGCATGAAGAACGCCCTGGCTGAACTGATCATCGATGGCATCAAAACCAACGTTGAACTGCAGCAGCGGATCATGAGCGACGAAAACTTCCAGCACGGTGGCACCAACATCCACTATCTGGAGAAGAAGCTCGGTCTGCAGGAAACCTAAGGCAGGCTATTCGCATCGCCTGACAGAAGGCCGGTTAATCACCGGCCTTTTTCTTTTGTAACGGCTTGGCAAAAGCCGGCCTTGCCGTAGAATTCCTTACCTTTGGCAAAACCATCACCGTAAACCTATGGGGAACACTGATGGAAACACGCTTTATTCAAGCCCACCGCGAAGCACGATGGGCGCTCGGTCTGACGCTGCTGTACCTGCTGGCCTGGTCGCTGGCGGCCTATCTGCCGGACAGTGAATCCGGTATTACCGGCCTGCCACACTGGTTTGAAATGGCCTGTTTGCTGGTCCCGCTGTTGTTTATCGGCCTGTGCTGGCTGATGGTGCGCGGCGTATTCCGTGATATTTCGCTGGAGGACGGCGATGCAAACTGAAGTCATTCTGCCACTGGTCGGCTATCTGGTGCTGGTGTTCGGGCTGTCGATTTACGCCTACAGCCGACGCCAGACTGGAAACTTCCTCAGTGAATACTTCCTCGGCAGCCGCTCGATGGGCGGTTTCGTGCTGGCCATGACGCTGACCGCCACTTATATCAGTGCCAGTTCGTTTATCGGGGGCCCCGGTGCCGCCTATAAATACGGCCTGGGTTGGGTGTTATTGGCGATGATCCAACTGCCGGCGGTGTGGTTGTCGCTCGGCGTACTGGGCAAGAAATTCGCTATTCTGGCGCGCCGCTACAACGCCATCACCCTGAACGACATGCTGTACGGCCGTTACCAAAGCCGTCTGTTGGTCTGGCTGGCGAGTCTTAGCCTGCTGGTGGCGTTCCTGGGGGCCATGACGGTGCAGTTTATCGGCGGCGCACGCCTGCTGGAAACCGCCGCCGGTATCCCTTACGACACCGGCCTGCTGATCTTTGGCATCAGCATTGCGCTGTATACCGCCTTTGGCGGCTTCCGTGCCAGCGTGCTGAACGACGCCATGCAGGGCCTGGTAATGTTGATCGGCACCGTGCTGTTACTGATTGCGGTGATCCACGCCGCCGGTGGCCTGCACAGCGCAGTGGACAAACTCCAGCAGATTGACCCAGCGCTGGTGTCACCACAGGGTGGCGAACAGATCCTCAGCCTGCCGTTTATGGCATCGTTTTGGATCCTGGTGTGCTTTGGCGTGATTGGCCTGCCGCATACGGCGGTGCGCTGCATCTCCTACAAAGACAGCAAGGCGGTACATCGCGGCATCATCCTCGGCACCATGGTGGTGGCGGTACTGATGTTCGGCATGCATTTGGCCGGCGCGCTGGGCCGTGCGGTACTGCCGGATCTGAAGATCCCCGATCAGGTGATCCCAACGCTGATGATCACCGTGCTGCCGCCGTATGCCGCCGGTATCTTCCTGGCTGCGCCGATGGCGGCAATCATGTCGACCATTAACGCCCAACTACTGCAATCATCCGCCACTATTATTAAAGATCTCTACCTTGGCGTACGGCCGCAGCAAATGCAGAACGAACGCCTGATCAAACGCTTCTCCAGCCTGACCACGCTGATCCTTGGCTTGCTGGTGTTACTGGCGGCCTGGCGACCACCGGAAATGATCATCTGGCTGAATCTGCTGGCGTTTGGCGGCCTGGAAGCGGTGTTCCTGTGGCCACTGGTGCTGGGCCTGTACTGGGAACGCGCCAACGCGCAGGGAGCACTTAGCTCAATGGTGACGGGTGCGGTATGCTATACGCTATTGGCCAGCTTCAAGCTGCAGTTGGCGGGGTTGCACCCTATCGTGCCTTCACTGCTGTTTGGCCTGTTGGCATTTTATATCGGTAACGTCGTCGGCGAAAAACGTCGGACGGCGTCATCATTACCCTCTTAAAAGAGAATTGCTATGCCTTGGATCCAACTCAAACTGAACACCACCGGCAGCCAGGCAGAAGACCTGAGCGACGCACTGGTTGAAAGCGGCGCGGTCTCGGTGACCTTTCAGGACACCCACGACAATCCGGTGTTCGAACCGCTGCCAGGCGAAACCCTGCTATGGGGCGATACCGATGTGATCGGCCTGTACGACGCCGAAACCGATATGGCTGAAGTAGTGGCCATGCTGGAACAGCATCCGCTGCTGGGCGCCGGTTTCCGCCACAAGATCGAACAGCTGGAAGACAAAGACTGGGAACGTGAGTGGATGGATAACTTCCACCCGATGCGCTTCGGCGAGCGTCTGTGGATCTGCCCAAGCTGGCGTGACGTGCCCGACCCAACCGCAGTCAACGTGATGCTCGACCCGGGCCTGGCGTTTGGTACCGGCACCCACCCGACGACAGCGCTGTGTCTGCAGTGGCTGGACGGCCTCGATCTGGCCGGTAAAACCATTATCGACTTCGGCTGCGGTTCCGGCATCCTGGCAATTGCCGCACTGAAGCTCGGTGCAGCACGCGCTATCGGCATCGATATCGATCCTCAGGCCATTCAGGCCAGCCGCGACAACGCGCAGCGTAACGGCGTTTCAGAACGTCTGGAGCTGTATCTGCCAAAAGACCAGCCTGACGATCTGCTGGCCGACGTGGTGGTCGCCAACATCCTGGCCGGCCCATTGCGTGAGCTGGCACCGCTGATCGGTTGCCTGCCGAAGTCCGGCGGCTATCTGGGCCTGTCCGGCGTGCTGGCGACCCAGGCCGCGAGCGTGGCGCAAGCCTATGAAGATAAATTCACGCTCGATCCGGTCGCAGAACGCGAAGAATGGTGCCGTATTACCGGCCAACGTAACTAATTCCATTTTTGCTTTGATAAAAACCACCGATAACTTAACAGGTTACGGTGGTTTTTTTGATTTGGAGTTATTGCGAAGCGCTCATGCCATCATCAAGTAAGGCTATCGGGATAACTTCACCGTCGGTCTGATGGTCGATGGTGAACAAAGCCGTTGCTAACCGAAAACCTCACCACGCAATTTCAGCGTAATTGTGCCTATTCTCAACGGAATACCCTGATAAATGCCCTGAAATACTGCCTATATCCAGCTGAATCGATACTCATTACAGATAAAATTCTGTTGTATGGGGAATATTTTATTGCACGCAAATTAACCATATTTCGTCAACTCATTGTTAAATATATATAATATTTTTATAGATCCTGACGAGGTGCATTTTTATTGCCAAATAGCGCCTGATTGGTCAAAGTTTGGCCTTTCATCTGAACGCAAAAATGCGTAATATACGCGCCCTTGCGGACACAGTATGGTTACTCTTTGTCTATGCGCATTGGACACCACCAGCTTACAAATTGCTTGATTGCGGCCCCGATGGCCGGCATTACAGATCGCCCATTTAGAGCCCTATGTCATGCAATGGGTGCTGGGATGGCTGTATCCGAAATGCTCTCCTCCAATCCGGAGGTGTGGCGGACGGATAAGTCGCGTCTGCGTATGGTCCATAGTGATGAACCAGGGATCCGTTCCGTGCAGATTGCCGGATGTGATCCAGATGATATGGCCGCCGCAGCGCGTATTAACGTGGCCAGTGGCGCACAAATCATCGACATCAATATGGGTTGCCCGGCCAAGAAAGTGAACCGGAAGCTTGCAGGGTCTGCATTGTTGCAGTACCCGGATCTGGTTAAACAGATCCTCCACGCGGTAGTTAACGCTGTGGATGTGCCGGTAACACTTAAGATTCGCACCGGCTGGGAACCAGAACACCGTAACTGTGTAGAGATTGCCCAACTGGCCGAAGACTGTGGTATACAGGCCCTGACGATTCATGGCCGAACCCGTGCCTGCCTGTTCAACGGCAACGCGGAGTACGACAGCATTCGGGCAGTTAAGCAGAGTGTTTCCATTCCGATTATCGCGAATGGCGACATTACTGACCCGCATAAAGCCAGAGCAGTGCTCGACTACACTGGGGCTGATGCCCTGATGATAGGCCGTGCTGCTCAGGGGAGACCCTGGATCTTCCGGGAAATCCAGCATTATCTGGACACTGGGGAACTGCTGCCCCCTCCGCCGCTTGGCGAGGTTAAGCGTTTGTTGATAGGGCATATTCGGGAATTGCACGGCTTTTACGGCCAAGGCAAGGGATTCCGGATTGCTCGTAAGCACGTATCCTGGTATCTCCAGGAGCACGCCCCGAATGACCAGTTTCGGCGCACATTCAACGCCATAGAGGATGCCAGCGAACAGCTGGAGGCGTTGGAGGCATATTTCGAAAATCTTGCGTAACAAAAAAGAGCTGACAGAACTATGTTCGAACAACGCGTAAATTCTGACGTACTGACCGTTTCTACCGTGAACTCACAGGACCAAGTGACTCAAAAGCCTTTGCGTGACTCGGTGAAACAAGCACTGAAGAACTATTTTGCTCAACTGAATGGTCAAGACGTTAACGATCTGTATGAGCTGGTATTGGCTGAAGTTGAACAGCCACTGTTGGACATGGTGATGCAATACACCCGTGGCAACCAGACCCGTGCCGCCCTGATGATGGGCATCAACCGTGGTACGCTGCGTAAGAAATTGAAAAAATACGGCATGAACTGATACTAGTCAGTTTGCATGTTGAAAAGGCGCAACCTCGCAAGAGGCGGCGCCTTTTTCTTATCGGGCCTTCAGCCAAATTTATGTCGATGCGAATGAGAATATTCGCATGCCGCTCCTCCTTATCAGGCCGTATTGTGTGTTACAATCTACACTCCTGGAGCCGCCTTCGCGGGCCTACAGCCCTCCCTCCGAAGCCTGATAGCAGCGCGAACCGCCCTTCGAGTGTAAAGATTTAGTCAATTATGGAATCTGGCTAAACGATAGTGATGTCTGGGTGTCTGAGTGGTCGTATCGCAATTGAGGGGATCCTTGTGCGTTACAGGTTGCAGCCTCTATTAATGCATAAATGAGTTCATATGAAGCGTCCGCAAAAATTCAAAATGGCCCTGCTGCATCCGCGCTACTGGCTTACCTGGTTCGGCCTGGCCTTTCTGTTCTTACTGGTTCAACTCCCCTACCCGGTGCTGCACAAACTCGGTATGTGGATGGGCCGCACCTCGATGCGATTCCTGAAGCGCCGGGTTTCCATTACTCGCCGTAATCTGGAACTGTGCTTCCCGGACATGGACGTAGCGCAGCGCGAACGCAAAGTGATAGGTAACTTCGAATCCCTCGGCATGGGCCTGCTGGAAACCGGCATGGCCTGGTTCTGGTCAGATAAACGCGTCAAACGCTGGTTCAACGTTTCTGGTATCAATAATCTGAAAGCAGCCCAGCAAAATCAACGCGGCGTGCTGGTGATTGGCGTGCACTTTATGTCGCTGGAGTTGGGTGGCCGTGCCATGGGCCTGTGTCAGCCAATGATGGCGATGTACCGCCCGCATAACAATAAAGCGATGGAATGGGCGCAAACCAAAGGCCGTATGCGTTCCAACAAGGCCATGCTCGATCGCAAAGACCTGCGCGGCATGGTTCAGGCTCTTAAACGCGGTGAAGCCGTGTGGTTCGCTCCGGACCAAGACTACGGCCCACGTGGCAGCGTGTTTGCTCCGCTGTTCGCCGTCGATCAGGCCGCTACCACCAGCGGGACCTATATGCTGGCACGCCTGGCCAAGCCGGCACTGGTGCCGGTGGTGCTGATCCGTCGCGAGAAAGGACGTGGTTATGATCTGCTGATCCAACCGGCACTGGAAAATTACCCGATCAGCGACGAGATCGCTGCCGCGGCTTACATGAATAAAGTGGTAGAGAAAGAGATTATGCGCGCGCCAGAGCAATACATGTGGCTGCATCGTCGCTTCAAAACCCGGCCGGCCGGCGCCCCGTCGCTGTACTGAGCCAACCCCCAAACCGAGCCCGGCCAACGCCGGGCTTTTTTGTGCGCCGCATTTAGAAAACTACAGATTGGCGTTCGGCTTTACTGTAATCTCCTTTTTTACCCGCACAGGAAAAGGAAACGATGAAAGCTCAAGTTCGCATTGCTCTGGTCGGTGACTACAAACCCGAGGCCGTTTCTCACCAGGCCATCCCTATTGCTCTCCAGCTTACCGCCGCACACCTTAACGTCGATATCCAATCCCACTGGCTGCCCACAGAAACCATTACCACTCCCTCAGTGCTGCAAAGCTATGATGCGATCTGGGTGGTACCCGGCAGCCCGTATAATCATGATGACGGTGCCTTTATGGCGATCCGCCATGCCCGTGAGCAGAATGTCCCCTTCCTCGGTTCCTGCGGTGGCTTCCAGTATGCGATTGTGGAATACGCCCGTAACGTCATGGGCTGGCATGATGCCGGACATGCTGAAACCGACAGCGGTGGCCGGTTGGTGATTGCTCCGCTGAGTTGTTCGCTGGTCGAAAAAAGCGGTGCCATTCTTTTCCAGCCGAATACGCTGGCCGCCCGAGCCTACGGCAAGCTGGAAACGCATGAAGGCTACCACTGTAACTTCGGCGTTAACCCGGAGTTTGTCGCCGATCTACAGCAGCATCCGATGATTATCAGCGGGCATGACAGCGAAGGTGACGTGCGGTCTGTCGAACTGCCGGGGCACCGTTTTTACGCTGCCACGCTGTTCCAGTCCGAACGTGCGGCATTACGTAACGAGCTTTCCCCGTTGGTGGTGGAACTGATCAAGACCGCTGCAACGGCCTGACAAAGCGGATAATGAGGGCCATGTCGATATGGCCCTACCATTATTGATCACACTTTAAAAATGGCCGTAAATTCAATTATTATAAATGCACAGCATTCACCCTAATTTAATTTAAACATCACGCTCCCGTCACAATAAATACATCCAAACCAGATAAACAAACTCAAAAATTAAATAAGTGGATAAAAATCTTATTTATTACAAAATAATATATCATTAAGGATATTTTATATTTGCGCTATCTTTCCGAACGCTGATGGTTTTCGACAGACTGGAAATAAAACAATTGGAGTGAAATGCTGCGGCAAGTGTTGAGATAAAAGCCAATCCCACCATCTCTATGTGCAAGCTTGTTATTGCACGCGAAAAAACCATAAACAATAAATAAAAACAACAAATTAAAATCAAGTTACCCCCTTGAAATGGCTCTTCATAGAAGGAATCCATGTGCTATACCAATCCACCACCCCCTATTTTCAGATCATAATTAACGACTCATCAAAAAAAACATTCAAACCAAAACATTCAAAAACAAACTAATAAAATAAAAATAATTTCACGCGATCATTAAAAATAGTTAATGTGAAATTGGGCTAATTCACCATCACCTTTTATAATGTTCGAGTACTTACCGACTGCGCACTTATTTAAGTCGATTCTTTCATATATTTATGGAGGTGGTTCCGTGTCTGCTTATTCTCTCACGACGGTACAACAGGCCGTATGGCTTGACCAAAGCTTAAACCCTGATATTCCACTTTATAATGTCGGATGCCTATGGCGTGTAGAACGGGAGATTTCCTTCCCTCTGTTTAAACAAGCCATCCAGTACGTACAGCAACAGCACGATGCATTGCAAACCGCCCTGCAGGAAACGCCACAAGGCGTGACTCAGCGGCCACTCGCTCATAGAGCAATTGAGCTTCACTACCACGACTTTTCTCAGCAACAAGATGCCATAGGTCAGGCGGAAAACCACCTGCGGGAAATGTTTATTCAACCTTATCAACTGTATGAAGACCTGCTCTGGCGCTGCCATTTAACCAAGATCGACGATTCTACGACGCTATGGCTATTGGCCTCCCACCACCTGATTGCGGACGGCACCTCGATCTCTTTATTAAGCCGTATGATCATGGACCGCTATAAGCAATTAAAAGCGGGGGAAAAAAATGAATCCGGCAACTCACGCTACGGTGATTTCGTGGTTAGCGACCTGGCCTACCTCCAATCAGCGCGTTACCAGCGCGACCGTGACTGGTGGCTGGAACGTTTCGCGGCAGCGCCTCCCTCCGTTTTAGAACGGCGACAGCATTACGCTGAGCAACAAACCTATCCCAGCAACCAAATCATCAAACGTTTACCGCGAGAGCGTTTCCTGCAGTTGGAGCACTATGCCGCTCATCACGGCGGTTCTGCCATGCATTTTATGGTCGCTCTGCTGGCCAGTTGGTTCGCGCGGATTTGGCAGGTGGACAACGTGACCCTGGGGGTCCCGGTGCATAACCGCAGCACCAGCGATCATAAGCAGATGCTGGGTATGTTCTCCTCCATGATCCCACTCAATATTAACGTAGACCTACAGCAACCCTTTGCTCACCTGCTACAGCACGTGGGTAGTGAATTGCGCAAATGCTATCGCCACCAACGTTTCCCCATCGCCGATCTCAACCGTCAACTGAACCTGCATCAACAGGGACGACGCCAGCTATTTGATATCAGCTTTTCGCTGGAGGTTTTCCCGACCGATATTGAACTGGAAGGAAGCCAGTTTAAGGTCGAGAACATGCATCATGGCTACGAACAACTGCCATTAGGCATTTACCTGCGTCACTACCATCCGGGCGATGATCCGGTACTGGAGTTCAACCTTAATCAGGCCTGGTTTAGTCACGAAGAGGGTGAACGTATCGCCAACCGCGTCGTACAGATGCTCGATAGCCTGTTGGATGGCGATGCTAGTTTACCGCTGGGGCAACTGCCGCTGTTGCTGCCCACCGAGCAGCAACAAATTTTCCACCAATGGAATGACACGCAGCAAGACTGGGCGATACCGCAAGGCATTCATCAATTTTTAGAACAGCAGGCATTACGCACACCAAATGCCCCGGCACTTTGCTACGAACAGCAGCAGACCAGCTATTTGCAATTGAATCAGCAGGCTAACCAATTTGCTGATTTTCTGCGGCAGCAAGGGATACAACCGGATGACCGCATCGCCGTTTGCGTTAACCGCAGCCCAGAAATGGTGATGGCTCTGTATGCCATTTTGAAATCGGGCGCGGCCTATGTGCCGATCGACCCCGACTACCCACAAGATCGTTTGCGTCATATGCTGCAAGATTGCGGCGCGAAATACGTGCTGATCGATGAAGCCGGAGAGCAGGCATTACATCCGATCCGTGACATCGTGATCCCACGTTTGCACCTGCAGCACGACAGTCATCTTTGGCAGCACGGGCCCAGGGATAATCTTGCGCCGCTGGCTTCTGATCCGCAACGCAGCCTGGCTTATGTGATTTATACATCCGGCTCAACGGGGAAACCCAAGGGTGTGATGAATGAGCATCGGGGGGTCATCAACCGCTTGCTGTGGATGCAGCAAGCCTATCCTTTGACACACGACGACGTGGTGCTGCAAAAAACGCCGTTCAGTTTCGATGTTTCCGTCTGGGAATTCTTCTGGCCGTTGATGGTGGGTGCCCGTCTGGCTATTGCCAAACCCGGCGGTCATCAAGACCCCGATTATCTTGGTGCCTGTATTGCCCAGCACCAGGTTACTACGCTGCATTTTGTCCCTTCGATGCTGCAATTATTTTTACGGCATGGCGAAATGGCGCAGTGTGCTGCTTTGCGCCGCATCATCTGCAGCGGCGAAGCTTTGCCGCTGGCCACGGTGCAGCGCTGCCTGCAACAGCTGCCTCATGCTGAGCTGCACAACCTTTACGGACCGACAGAGGCCGCTGTGGATGTGTCCAGTTGGCAATGTCAGCCCGATGATGAACGGCCACTGGTACCGATCGGCAAGCCGATTGCCAATACACAGCTCCATATTCTCGACGCTCAGTTACAACCGCTACCGCCTGGCGTGGCCGGTGAGCTGCATATTGGTGGTATTCAGGTCGCCCGCGGCTATCTGAATCGCCCGGAGTTAAACGCCGAGCGTTTCATTGCCGATCCTTTCAGCCCCGATCCTCAGGGACGCTTGTATAAAACGGGCGATCTCGCCCGCTGGCTGCCAGATGGCAACATTGAATATCTGGGCAGAAATGATTTCCAGGTCAAGATCCATGGAGTACGAATCGAGCTGGGTGAAATCGAGCAGCAGCTGCGGCAGTGCGAAGGTATTGAAGATGTCGCGATACTGGCAAGAGAGGATGGACACGGCGGAAAACGTCTGGTGGCCTATGTGGTCGCACCGGATGAAGGAACGCATTCAGCACAGTGGCGTCTTCAACTGCAACAGCATTTACCCGACTTTATGGTGCCCTCCAGTTTTGTCCGGCTGAAGGCCTTGCCACTTTCCCCCAACGGTAAGCTGGACCGCAAAGCCTTACCGGCTCCTGCACCAACCGCGCAAGTATCATTGCGGCATGAAGCTCCACAAACCGAGCTGGAACAACAGCTTGCTGCCTTATGGTCTGAGCTGCTGGGGGTTGCCCAGATTGGCCTGGATGATGATTTCTTTGAACTCGGCGGTCATTCGCTGCATGCCATTCAACTGCTGGTCAAACTGAAGCGCTGCGGCTACCCAGCGGTCATAAAAACCTTGTTCTCTCACCCAACATTGCGCGCGCAAGCCAATGCGCTGACCAAAGAAAACGCTCCTGACGCCACCGCCCCGGTGGTTGCCGCGCCACTGCAGCAGCTGTTAGCCCGTCTGAATCAGACCAGCTTTGCCTTTAAGCAGGTGTTGCGCCTGAACCGGACCGTTGCTGCCGATGATATCTGGATGATTCATCCTGCGGTCACCGGCTGCGATATTTATCATGATCTGGCGAACTCGCTGGCAGGCTCCTTTAACGTGCTGGGGATTAACAATTACAATTTGTTTAACCACCCGCACATCACGTCCTTGCGCGAACTGGCATCACATTACCTCGAGCCTATGAAGCTGTCGCCCACCCGCCCGGTACGCCTTTTGGGTTGGTCACTCGGGGGATTGATTGCCCTTGAAATGGCGGCACAGCTTGAAAGTCGAGGCTTTCGTGACATCCAGGTATTCCTGCTGGATACCTTCTATCAAACCGCTTTCCAGGCTCGTAGCGAACCAGGCCTGCTGGCAGCCATGCTGGGGATGCTGGGTATTGAGGGGGAGGCCGCCGCCAGGGCACTGCGGGCAGAACCTACAGAGCTATCCCTGAATAAGGAAAAGCTCAGCGCACCGTTGCAGCACGCGCGGGTCACGCTATTTAAGGCCACGGAGGATGTGAATTTGAGTATCACCGACCCAGGGGATGGGCAAGAGTTGTTGGCGATTGCCGACAACGGACTGTCGTCGATCAGCCGTCATTTACAGGTCCAGCCTTTGGCCTGTAACCATCACTCCATTATTTTCAACCATGATGAAATTGGTCGCGTGTTGCACGAATCTTCTCGGGCACCCGCCGGTATTCGCTGAACTTAACCTGCCTGCGGCGCTCGCCGCAGGCTTACCACATCAGTTGCCCTATCAGCGGCGCGGCAATCACCGTGATAATCCCTGCCAACATCATCACCAGGCTGGAGACAACCCCTTCTTCCTGGCCCATCTCATAAGCTTTTGCGGTACCGGCACCGTGCGACGATGCCCCGAGCCCGGCACCTTTCGCCAGACTGCTGCGCACCGCCAACCGCAGGAACAACATGTCCCCCACCGCCATGCCGAACACCCCGGTGATCACCACGAACAGCGCCACCAGATCTGCCTGCCCGCCCATCTGTTTGGCGGCTTCCAGGGCAAACGGCGTGGTGATGGATCGCACCGCCAGACTGCGTTGCACCTCTTCCGGCAGTGTCAGCAGGCGTGCCAGCCACACTGAGCTGTAAACCGCCACCAGCACCGCCGTCAGTACCCCGGCGCTAAGCGACAGCCAATGGCGGCGAATGATATGCAGATTCTCGTATACCGGCACCGCGAAGGCGATAGTGGCCGGCCCGAGCAGCCACAGCAACCAGTGCGTTTCGCCAATGTAGTCCTGGTACGAGATATGGGTGACCACCAGCAACAGCACCAGGATCATCGGGGTCAGCACCAACGGCATCAGCAGTAAGGTACGGCGGCGGCGGTAGAGTTTTTTATTGGCGAAGTACAGTGCCAGCGTCACCAGAAAGCAGGCGATGCTAAGAGTAAAGTCATTCATCGCGCTGTTTTCGCCGCTGTAACCAGACTTCCAGTCGATAGACACGATCGACCACCAAACCTGTCGCGCCCAACGTCAGCGTGGTGCTGACCGCAATCACCAGGAAAATCTTCCAGCCTTCTACCATCAGCAACTGGGCATAGTTAACCACCGCCACCACCGCCGGGACGAAGAACAGCAGCATCTCAGCCAGCAGCCAGCGTGAACCGGCCCTGACCCAGTTCAACGGCAGAATACGCAACAAGATCAACGCCAACAGCATTAACATGCCGATAATATTAGCGGGCAGCGGCAGATGAAACTGTTGCACCAGCCGATCGGCAATCAAAAATAACACCGCGTATAAGACAACCTGGATCGGCACCTGCAAGCGGGCCAGCAGAGAGGGGGCAGCATGGCGTAACGCCAGTAACATGAAAGATGACCTTAACAAAAATTCACGGTTTACAGTATACGCGGCCAGGAAACCTCCCATGAAATGAATTAAAATTATCAACATCATGCCATCAGGGAATAGTTTCCCGAGGGTATTGTCCCTGAGGAGAACCCAACGTGGATGTCCGCACTTTGCGCTACTTCGTCGAAGTAGTACGGCAACAAAGCTTTACCCGCGCGGCCGAAAAATTGTTCGTCACCCAGCCAACCATCAGCAAGATGCTGCGTCATCTGGAAGAAGAGCTGGAGTGCACGCTGCTGATCCGCGAAGGGCGCAAGCTGCACCTGACCGACAGCGGCCAGGCGGTGTATCAGCGCGGTCTGGCGATTATCGATGAATTTCGCCAGTTGGAGGCCGAGCTGGAAGACATCAGTTCGGTAAAAAAAGGCGTCCTGCGATTGGGTATCCCACCAATGGTCGGGCGGCAGATTGCCGATTTGATCCGTCAGTTCCGCCAGACTTATCCCGGTATCGAACTGAAAATTTCAGAGTTGGGTGGGCTATCGGTCGAGCAGGCGGTGATGTCCGGTGAACTGGATCTGGCGATGACCATTCTGCCGGTCGATTCCGATCAGCCGTTGACCTTCCTGCCATTACTCGCTCACCCAATGTGCGTGGTCACACCGCGCACACCCCACTGGCTGAACCGCACCAGCATCAATATCAATGAGTTGGCCAACTGGCCGATCCTGCTTTATAACGAAGACTTTGCGCTCTACAAGATGCTGATGAAAGCCTTCCGTCAGGCCGGTTTTGAGCCACAGATTGCGGTACGCAGCGGGCAATGGGATTTTCTGGCATCGATGGTGCAGGCCGGAGTCGGCATCGCCACCCTGCCGGAGCCGGTCTGCCAATGGCTGGATAAGGAAAACCTGCTCTGGCTGCCGCTGGAACCGCGCATGGAATGGAAAGTGGGGTTAATCTGGCGCCAGGGCAGTTACCTGTCGCACAGTGCCCAGGCCTGGATAGCCTGCTGTCGCGACTACTGGCCACCGGTGAAATGAACAGGGCCGCATCTGCGGCCCCGTGGTATTAGCCTTCGCGCTCTATCAACAGCGCTTCCAGCAGGTCGAGATCGTGCAACAGTTTTTGCAGCGTCTCGTTACTGATTTTCTGCGTGGCGCGCAGGTGATACAACTCACCACGTTCGGCACGCAGTGCCGTCAGGCGGAAGCGCCGCTCGAGGTTTTCCAGCATCAGCGCATTCTCGATATCGTCTTTGGTGGTAATACGCCGCCGTAGCGCCCCGACCACCCGCGAACTGATCTCTTTCAGCACCTGCGGGTCGATATTCTCCTCGGTATCGACAGCCAGGCGTTCTTCCATTTTGTTGATACTTTCGATCGCCACCTCAGCCGCCATGGCAATCGCCATCCGCTCTTCACTCTTGCTGACGCTCTTGTCTGCCACCTGTACGCCGCGCAACAACAGCGGCAGCGCCATGACACCAGCCATCAACGAAAGCAGGATCACCCCGGCGGCGATAAACACCAACTGATAGCGCGCCGGGAAGGCGCTACCGTCACTCAGCAGCAGCGGAATAGACAGCACACCGGCCAGCGTAATCGCCCCGCGTACCCCGGCGAACGACGCCACCCACAGTTCACGCGTGGTGAAATCACCAAACTGCAACGGCCGTTTTTTCATAAAGCGGCGGCTGGCGTTTTTCATCAGCCACAGCCAGGTGAAACGTAATATCAATAACGCGCCGTAGATAATGGCGACATCGGCAAACAGGTACCAGGTCTGAATGGTCGGATCCAGCTCCGCCTGCAGGATGGAGGTTTCCAGGATCCCCGGCAGTTGCAGACCCAACATGATGAACACCATGCCGTTAAATACAAATTCCAGCATCGCCCAGACGCTGTTCGCACGCAGACGCATCGCCAGCGGTGCGTTGCGGATCACGCCGGACTGGCTGATGGTCATCCCCGCGGCGACCGCGGCCAGGATACCGGAGACGCCAATGTGTTCGGCAATCAGGTAAGAGGCAAAAGGCAATAACAGCAGGAACACGATTTGTGTCGCCGGGTCGTCACCACTCCAGCGGCTCATTACGCGCAACGATTTACTGTAGAGCCAGGTGACCGCCACGCCAGCCAACAGGCCACCGATCGCCACCTTAAGAAACTCGAGGGTCGCGCCGCCCACGGTAAACACCATGGTGCCCATCGCCACCGCAATGGCAAATTTGAGTGAAACCAGGCCGGACGCGTCGTTCATCAGCGCCTCGCCCTCCAACACGCCCATGATCGGCTTCGGAATGCGCCCTTTACCGACGATACCAGACAGCGCCACGGCATCGGTGGGCGACAGTACCGCCGCCAGCGCAAACGCCGCGACCAGCGGGATCCCCGGCACCATGGCGTAAATCAGGTAGCCCACGCCGACCACGGTAATCAGCACCAGCACCAGTGCCAGGCCAAGGATTTCACGACCGTGGTGCAGGAATTCGCGGGTTGGGGTTTTCCAGCCATCGGCAAACAGCAACGGCGGGATAAACAGCACCAGGAACAGTTCAGGGTCAAAGTCGACGTGCAGCCCGAAATGTGGCCAGGCCAGCAGCGCCCCGATACCGATTTGCATTAACGGCAGCGGTACCTGGAACGGCAACATACGCGTCACCACCCCGGACAGGGAGACCACCAAAATTAAGATGAGGATTGTAAAAAAGATTTCCATGCTTTCCTTAAACTCTAGGGTTCAAACCACAACAGCACATAGCCGGAGTATGCCCCCGATAGTAGATCACTTTTTTTACAGCGGTTAAAGCTTGTTGTGCCATTCAAAATGCAGTATCGGCAGAAGGAGACTTATCTGAAGCAGAAATGGGGATAAAACATCCCCCGCCGAAGCGACGGGGGAAACGACAAGGCGATTAGATTGCCCAACCGCCGGCATAGAACGCCACCAGGGCTACGGCAATCAGCACGGTGCCAATATTCAACCGACGCCATTCACCGGAGAAGATACGGCCAATCACCAGTGAGCTAAAGCCCAGCATGATGCCGGTGACGATATTACAGGTCAGTACGATAAACACCGCGCACAGCAGGCCAGACATCGCATCAACAAAATCGTTGAAGTCCAGCTTGGTGACGTTGCTCAACATCAGCAGGCCCACATACATCAGCGCCGGTGCGGTCGCGTAAATCGGCACCAGATAAGATAACGGCGACAGGAACAGGATCACCAAGAACAACAAACCGACCACGGTCGCGGTCAGGCCGGTTTTACCGCCCGCGGCGGTCCCTGCGGCAGATTCGATATACACTGCCGCCGGGGCTGCGCCCACCAGACCGGAGAAAATACTGCTCAGGGAGTCCGAAGTCAGCGCTTTGCCGCCGTTGATGATCTGCCCGTCTTTATCCAGCAGGTTGGCCTGACCGGCCACTGCACGGATGGTGCCGGTGGCGTCAAATACCGCCGTCATCACCAACGCCAGCACGCTCGGCAATACCACCGGCTGCAATGCCCCCATGATATCCAGACTGAAGATCAGCGAATGGCCGTTGGCATCAGCCAGACTTGGCATGGCGAACAGTCCCTGATATTTCACCGCCGGGTCAAACACCAGGCCAATCACCGAAATAGCGATGATCACCAGCAGGATACCGCCCGGCACACGCAGTTTTTCCAGACCAAAAATCACTGCCAGACCAAGCAGCGTCATCACCACCGGGAATGAGGTGAAGGCGCCCAGCGCCACTGGCAGGCCATCCAGTGGGTTCTTCACCACCAGGCCCACGCCGTTAGCGGCGATCAGCAACAGGAACAGGCCGATACCAATGCCGGTGCCGTGCGCTACGCCCATCGGCAGATTACGCAGGATCCAGGCGCGGATGCCGGTTATCGAAATAATGGTAAACAGCACGCCCATCAGGAATACCGCGCCCAACGCCACCGGAATGCTGATGTGTTGGCCCAGCACCAGGCTAAAAGCGGTGAAAGCCGTCAGTGAAATCGCACAGCCGATGGCCATCGGCAAATTCGCCCATAACCCCATCAGCAGTGAGCCCAGACCGGCGACCAGACAGGTGGCAACAAACACCGCCGTTGGCGGGAAACCGGCCTTGCCCAGCATGCTCGGCACCACGATCACCGAGTAAACCATCGCCAGGAAGGTGGTTAACCCTGCCACCACTTCCTGACGCACACTGCTGCCACGCGCAGAAATATTAAAATAGCCATCAAGCCCGCCTTTTGGTTTAACGGCGTTATTCGCTTGAGAATTCGACATGTTGCTGTCCCCTGTGTTTCATTGCCAGCCCGTTTCAAAGGCTTGTTATTCCGCTCACGCCTGTTTTGTAGGGTATCGTTTGCTTTCCGGTGCTTTACTCACGTCGCCAACTGGCTGCGCTCATAAAGGCAAACGATTAACTCTCAATGCATGATGCGGGTGATTTTTGGTGGTTTATTCAAGGCAAACGATTATCCAGCCTTATATACCCTCTGATCAACCAAAGATCGCGGCAATTTATGCAGAAAAGTATGGGGATCCATCATTATCGAAAAGACGGTATTTGTCACATAGGTAAATCTGATGGGAAAGCCCCCCGAACGGAGGGCAAAAAGGGTTACTGAGCCTGTGCGGCCTTTTCATCCATGTACATCAGTTCCCAGATATGACCGTCCAAATCCTGGAAACCGTGGCCGTACATAAAGCCGTAATCTTGTGGCTGGTTATAGGTGTTGCCCCCGGCGGCGATCGCCTTGCGCACCAGAGCGTCCACCGCGGCCCGGTCGGGCTGCGACAGGCACAGCAAAACCTCGGTCGCCTTCCTGGCGTCGCCAATCGGATTCGGGGTGAACATTTTGAATTTGTCGTGGGTCAGCAGCATCACATAGATACTGTCGCTGACCACCATGCAGGCGGCGGTGTCATCGGTAAACTGTGGGTTGAAGCTAAAGCCCAGCTGGGTGAAAAATGCCATCGATGCGGGCAAATCGCCCACCGGCAGGTTAACAAAAATTTGCGTAGCCATGGGCTACCTCCGATGAAGGTTGACCTCATCGAGTATAGCCCATTCCCTCAGCTCAGCAGGTCATAAGACCCACCCTGCTCAAGTGCCCGCTGATAGGCCGGACGCGAATGAATACGCTGCAGATAACCGCGCAGCTTAGGACAACCGTCCAGTGCGCCGCGTGCCGCCATTGCTTCCAGTGGGAAACTCATCTGGATATCCGCCGCGCTGAACTCGTTGCCGACAAACCAGCTACTTTTGCTCAGGTGCTGTTCCAGGTAGTCGCAATGCGGCGCGATCTGCTTATCCAGGTACTGACGCTGCACGCCTTTGCCAATGGCCCCCGCCACCGGCCGCAACAGCCAGGGGATCGGCGGCTGCCCCAGCCGGCTAAAAACCAGCTTCATCACCAACAGCGGCATTAGCGAACCCTCGGCATAATGCAGCCAATACCGGTACTGCTGACGGGCGTGGTAGTCCGTCGGCATAAACTGCCCCTGTGCATCGTAGGCTTCCTGCAGGTATTCAATAATGGCGCCGGACTCAGCCAGCGTCAGAGCGCCATCGACAATTACCGGCGACTTGCCCAGCGGATGGATCTTTTTCAACTCCGGGGGCGCCAGCATGGTTTGCGGATCGCGCTGGTAGCGCTGCACCTGATAGGGCACCTCCAACTCTTCCAAAAACCACAGGATGCGTTGCGAACGTGAGTTATTCAGATGGTGAACCGTGATCATAAGATGGCTCCTATCCGTTGCCACACCAGTTCGCCGATCTGCACGCCGTTGCCAAGCTGCAGCGGTACAGTACGAAGCTGGAGGCGATCGCCGGTGAAATGATAAAAGCGCACCTGTCGGCTACCGATCCAATTGGGGAACGAGCTGCCTTCAACCTGGTGCACTATCCGCTGGCCGCTCTCATCCACCTGATAGCGACCAAAATAACAAATCATATTGATAAAGGCGGCGTGGGTTTCCTGCCCGGTGCCCTGCGCCAGATCGTCGGCGGCAAAGCGTGGCCGGGTGGCGCTGTAGAGCTGCGCCGCCATGGTGCCGTTGGGCTCGTAGTTAATGCGACCCAACACCTGCTCGCCCAGCGGGTGATTGACCTTGCCGTCTTCCCCTTTGAACATGGAAGATACCAATGACCAGCTACCGATAAACGCGTTGACTGACATGTCACTTGCTCCTTTAAGGTTCCTGCTTACTCAAAGGGTAGTGGCGAATTTTGCCGCACGCCAGCCGGAATAACGTCGCCCAAAAATAAGTCAATTTATTTGATGGAGATTATCAAAACTCTCCGATTTTCTATTCAGTCGCTTCAGCCTATTATCTATCACATCGAGAGGGAACAACCTCTCACCTAAAAAATACCCTGAGGATTGAATCATGAAAAACATCAAAATTTTTGCTACTGCTCTGCTGCTGACTACCGCCTCTTTCGCCAGCGTTGCTGCCGATCAGCCCACTAATCAGCCTGCGGCTAATGCCCAGAAAATCGGTGTGGTGTCCGTCAGCGGCGCTTCTAACCTGAGTACGCTGGAAACTGAACTGGCCAACAAAGCCGCAGCATCAGGCGCCAACTCTTACCGTATCATCTCCGCCGGTGGCCAGAACAAACTGTACGGCACCGCAGAAATCTTCAACTGATCGTCAGACAGTAACTGACGGAAGAAATGAAGCCCCGTAAGGGGCTTTTCTTGTTTCTAGCGCGCATCAAAGCGAGCAGCCAGCTTCTGCAGGCGAAACTGTTCGGTAATAAAATCGACAAATACCCGGGTTTTGGTGGGCAGGAATTTTGTGGTGGGAAAATACAGATGCACGCTACCGCGATCGACATACCAGCCAGGCAAGACTCGCACCAGGCGACCACTCTCCAGATAAGGCAGAGCGTTCGGCATGCTGATCAGCGCAATACCTAACCCCATTTCCGCTGCCCGTGCCGCCGCTTCCGGCTCATTGACCGTCATTTTTATCGTCATGGTCGGCGCCCGTTGCTCGTTATCCGCATTGCGCAGCGGCAGGTTGCGGACTCGCCCGGTTTGCGGTGAGCGAATAAAAATGCCCGCATGACTCACCAACTGTTCCGGCTGCTGGAGCAACGGGTATTGGTTTAAATACTGCGTCGAAGCCACCAATACGCCGTGTGCCGGTGCCAGCTCACGGGCGATCATTCCCTGCGCCAGCTCGATACCGCCTCCCATTGCCGCATCGAAATGCTCGCCAATCAGATCGACCTGACGATTATCAAAATGCCAGTCTGGAACAATCGCCGGATAATCGGCCAGGAAGTCCGGCAGCATCGGCAAGACAAAATGCAGGCCGAAGGCCGTGCCCATACTGACCTTCAGTGTGCCCGCCGCGACCCCACCGCTACTGCTCAGGCCTTTCAAGGCGCACTGGATCGACAGCAATCCCCCACTGACTTCCTGCAAAAAGCGTTCGCCCTCCTCAGTCAGGGTCAATTTGCGCGTATTGCGCTGGAATAGTCGTACCCCCACCAATGACTCCAGTTTGGTAACGTTCTTTCCCACTGCCGCAGAACTGATCCCCAACTTGCGACCGGCGGCGGAAAAACTGCCACTCTCTGCGCTACTGACAAAGCACTCCAGATGCCCGAGCATGATTTATCCCCGTCGATTTCAAACCATTGGTTTAAGCTGATTATAGCTCTTTGTGGCTAGTTCCCAATCCGCGTTTCTCCGATACTGGACCGGTAGCTTTATTAACCTAATCCCACTCTGGAGAAACATCATGTCCGCTACTCTCTCTCTGCAAGGCAAAGTCGCATTCATTCAGGGCGGTTCACGCGGCATCGGTGCCGCCATCGCCAAACGCCTGGCGCGCGAAGGTGCCGCCGTGGCATTTACCTATGTTGCCTCTGCCGATAAAGCCGAAGCACTGGTCAGCGAAATCACCGCGGCTGGCGGCAAAGCTTTGGCCATCAAGGCCGACAGTGCCGATGCTGCGGCTCTGCAGCAGGCGGTACGCCAGGCAGTCAACAGCTTGGGAAATCTGGATATTTTGGTGAACAACGCCGGTGTGCTGGCCATGGGCAGCACCGAAGAACTGCCGCTGGAAGATCTGGACCGTACGCTGGCGGTTAACGTACGCAGCGTGTTCGTCGCCAGCCAGGAAGCCGCTCGCCATATGAATGACGGCGGTCGCATCATCAATATTGGCAGCACCAATGCCGAACGTATGCCGTTTGCCGGCGGCGCGGTATATGCAATGAGCAAATCTGCGCTGGTCGGTCTGACCAAAGGTATGGCTCGCGATCTCGGCCCGCGCGGCATTACCGTCAATAACGTGCAGCCCGGCCCGGTAGATACCGATATGAACCCGGCCAACAGTGATTTCGCCGAGCAGTTGAAAGCGATGATGGCGATCAGCCGTTACGGCAAGGATGAAGAAATCGCCAGCTTCGTCGCCTACCTGGTTGGCCCCGAGGCAGGTTATATCACCGGCGCCAGCCTGAGCATTGACGGCGGCTTCTCGGCGTAATATCAACAATCATGTTTAAGCTATCGACACGTTATCAATACGTGTCGATTTTTTTTGATTTTATCGACATGTTTCAAATGTAGCTCGTACCCGTTCTTTACCTTTCCAGATGGTCACGGTGCTCCAACAGACTGGCTATTTACGCCGGATAATCCTGGTTTGACTACAATGAAAAGACGCACCATTCGGAGTGTCTTCCATGAATGCCTTCTCTTCTCAACGATTGCTAATCGCCTGCCTGGCGTGTATCACGGCCCTGCTGTTCGTCAGTTCGGTTCATGCTGCTCCGGTGAAGGAAAAGCCGCCGGCACAGGAGGAGCGAGAGGCACTGGAAGTCAAAATGGACGACATCATGCAGCCCTGGAAAGGAGATTTGCCCGGCATGCTCGATCGGCGGGTGATCCGGGTGTTGACCACCTACAGCAAAACCTTTTTCTTTACCGTCAAGGGCACTCAACGTGGCCTCACCCATGACATTTTTATCGAGTTCGATCGCAACCTCAATCTCAAGTTGGCGAAGGATAAAAAGCTCAAACAACGCCATCTGAAGGTGCGCATCATCTTTGTGCCGGTAGCGCGCGATCAGCTACTCACGGCACTCAACGAGGGCAGAGGTGACATCGTGGCTGCCAACCTCACGGTCACTCCCGCACGTCAGGAACGGGTGGCCTTTACCGCGCCTCTTTATCCGAAAGTTCAGGAGCTGCTGCTCTCTGGCCCCGCTTCGCCGAAGGTGGAAAACCTGGAGCAACTCTCCGGCAAGACGGTGTTTGTGCGTTTTTCATCAAGCTATCACGAAAGCCTGCTGGCCCTTAACGCGCGCTTTGCCAAAGAGTCACTTCCGCTCATGACCCTGGAGGCGGCTCCCGAATCGCTCGAGGATGAAGACCTGATCGAGATGCTGAACGCCGGTCTGATCCCGCTTATCGTGGTCGATCGCCACAAGGCTTTGTTCTGGAAACAGGTTTTCCCCAAAATTCAGGTGCACGAGAATGTGGTATTGCGTGACGATGCCAACATCGCCTGGGCCGTTCGCAAGGAGAGTCCGCAGTTGCTCGCCCTGCTTAATGACTTCGTCAGGGACAACCGCCAGGGCAGTAAATTGGGTAATACCCTCCTGCTGCGCTACCTGAAGAACGCCAAATATGTCAAAAATGCGGCGGCAGAGAGAGAACGCAGCAAGATGCTGGCGCTGGTAGACGTGTTCAGAAAATACGGCGACCAATATGATGTGGACTGGCTGCTGATGGTGGCTCAGGGTTATCAGGAGTCGCGCCTCAACCAGTCGGTCCGTAGCCGGGTCGGTGCCATCGGGGTGATGCAGGTGATGCCGAGCACTGGTAAGGAACTGAAGGTCGGTGACATCCGCAAGCTGGATCCTAATATCAATGCCGGGGTGAAATACATGCGCTGGATGATTGATCGCTACTACGCGGATGAACCGATGACGCCGCTCGACAAGGTGCTGTTCTCGTTTGCCTCCTACAATGCCGGACCGGCCCGTATCGCCCGCTTGCGCACCGAAAGCGAAAAGCGCGGTTTTAACCCCAATGTCTGGTTTGGCAACGTGGAATACCTGGCCGCCGAACGGATTGGCGCAGAGACGGTGACCTATGTCAGCAACATCTATAAGTACTACATCGCTTACCGGCTCATCATGGACGAACAAGCCCGCAAACAGCAGGCGATGGATAAATCCAGGAGTACACCGGCCGCAGAAAAGGCCAAAGGCGCCCCCGTCGAGCCATGAGTTTGACGTGAAAGCGCCAATCCCTTAAAAACAAAAAAGCCCCTCTCGGGGCTTTTTCATCAGCTTCAGACAACCTGATATCAGAAAGGAATATCGTCGTCGAAGTCCATTGGCGGTTCGTTGCTGCTGGCTGCCGGCGCGTTGTTCTGCGCTGGGCGAGCCTGCTGGCCACCGCTGAACTGGTTGCCGCCCTGTGGCTGCTGAGGTTGACCCCAACCGCCCTGGCCGCCCTGACCACCGGAAGCCTGGCCGCCGCCTGCAGGTGCACCGCCGCCTTGACGGCCGCCCAGCATCTGCATGGTGCCGCCAACGTTCACAACGATCTCAGTGGTGTATTTTTCTACGCCAGCCTGATCGGTCCATTTACGGGTCTGCAGAGCGCCCTCGATGTACACCTGGGAACCTTTACGCAGATATTCGCCCGCCACTTCAGCCAGCTTGCCGAACAGCACAACACGGTGCCACTCGGTCTTTTCTTTCTGCTCGCCAGTCGCCTTGTCACGCCAGCTTTCGGAGGTTGCCAGGGTAATGTTGGCCACTGCGCCGCCATTCGGCATGTAACGGACTTCTGGGTCTTGGCCCAGATTCCCGACCAGAATTACTTTGTTTACGCCTCTGCTGGCCATGAGAACTCTCCTGATGATTGATTTTTACACAGTATAAACGAGTAAGTTTAACACGCTCAGCCCGAAACGACACCCGTGTTGATAACTGCATATTGTATTCCAGAATTGTCCTTTCTATCGACCTGGTTGCATTCGTGTACTGGATATTCATTCAGGTTTTTTTGTGTCATAATTATGCGTTTCGTACTGGCTGTGCCGGTTTTTTGCGCGTTTGATCACAAAATCGCCCGTAAATAACCCAGACAGGCGCGGTGTATCATCAAGACGGGAAGTGTAAATGGACAATATCGAAGTTCGTGGTGCTCGGACCCATAATCTCAAAAACATCAACCTGATTATCCCGCGTGACAAGCTGATCGTCGTCACCGGTTTGTCCGGTTCAGGCAAGTCCTCGCTGGCCTTTGATACTCTGTATGCCGAAGGGCAGCGTCGCTACGTCGAGTCGCTCTCCGCCTATGCACGCCAGTTCCTTTCGCTGATGGAAAAACCGGACGTCGACCACATTGAAGGTCTGTCACCGGCGATCTCCATTGAGCAGAAGTCGACCTCACATAACCCGCGATCCACGGTCGGTACCATCACCGAGATCCACGATTATCTGCGCCTGCTGTTTGCCCGCGTCGGTGAGCCACGCTGCCCGGAGCACCATGTGCCGCTGGCGGCGCAAACCGTCAGCCAGATGGTGGACAACGTGCTCAACCAGCCGGAAGGCAAACGCCTGATGTTGCTGGCCCCGGTGGTAAAAGACCGTAAGGGTGAGCACACCAAAACGCTGGAAAACCTGGCGACCCAGGGCTACATCCGTGCGCGTATCGACGGCGAAGTCTGCGATCTTTCCGATCCGCCAAAGCTGGAGTTGCAGAAGAAACACACCATCGAAGTGGTGGTCGATCGCTTCAAGGTCCGTGACGATCTGTCACAGCGCCTGGCGGAGTCCTTTGAGACTGCGCTGGAGCTGTCCGGCGGCACTGCGGTAGTGGCTGATATGGACGACACAAAAGCCGATGAGCTACTGTTCTCCGCCAACTTTGCCTGTCCCATCTGCGGCTACAGCATGCGTGAACTGGAACCACGGCTGTTCTCATTCAACAACCCGGCCGGTGCCTGTCCGACCTGTGACGGCCTGGGCGTACAGCAGTTCTTCGATCCGGAGCGCGTGGTACAAAACCCCGAGCTTTCACTGGCCGGCGGTGCGATCCGCGGCTGGGATCGCCGTAATTTCTATTACTTCCAGATGCTGCGTTCACTGGCAGAACATTACGCATTCGACGTCGAAGCGCCGTTCAACAGCCTGGATGCCAACGTGCAGAAAGCGGTGCTCAGCGGCTCCGGCAAAGAAACCATCGAATTCAAATACATCAACGACCGCGGTGACACCACCGTGCGCCGCCATCCATTCGAAGGCGTGCTGCACAACATGGAGCGCCGCTATAAAGAGACCGAATCGAGTGCGGTGCGTGAAGAGCTGGCGAAATTTATCAGCAACCGTCCCTGCGCCTCGTGCCACGGCACCCGCCTGCGTGAAGAAGCGCGTAACGTGTTCGTTGAAGACACCACGCTGCCGGAAATCTCCGATCTGAGCATCGGCCACGCCATGACCTTCTTCCAGAACATGAAGCTCAGCGGCCAACGCGCCCAGATTGCCGAGAAAGTGTTGAAGGAAATTGGCGATCGCCTGAAGTTCCTGGTGAACGTCGGCCTGAACTACCTGTCACTGTCACGCTCGGCGGAAACCCTGTCTGGCGGTGAGGCGCAGCGTATCCGTCTGGCCAGCCAGATTGGTGCCGGCCTGGTAGGCGTGATGTACGTACTGGATGAGCCGTCGATCGGCCTGCATCAGCGCGACAACGAACGCCTGCTGGAAACGCTGATCCATCTGCGCAACCTCGGTAACACGGTGATCGTGGTAGAGCACGACGAAGACGCCATCCGCGCCGCCGATCACGTGATCGACATCGGCCCCGGTGCCGGTGTACACGGCGGCCAGGTGGTGGCAGAAGGCACCGTCGAAGACATCATGGCGCAGCCGGAATCACTGACCGGCCAGTTCCTCAGCGGCAAACGCGAAATTGCCATTCCTGAGCAGCGCGTGCCGGCCGATCCGACCAAGGTGCTGAAAGTGAGCGGTGCGCGTGGCAACAATCTGAAAGACGTGACGCTGACGCTGCCGGTGGGGCTGTTTACCTGCATTACCGGGGTTTCCGGCTCGGGCAAGTCAACGCTGATCAACGACACGCTGTTCCCGATCGCCCAGCGCCAGCTCAACGGCGCTACCCTTGCCGAACCGGCCCCGTTCCGCGAGGTGACCGGCCTGGAGCATTTCGACAAGGTGATCGACATCGATCAAAGCCCGATCGGTCGTACTCCGCGATCTAACCCGGCGACCTACACTGGCATCTTCACTCCGGTGCGTGAACTGTTCGCCGGCGTACCCGAGTCGCGCAGCCGCGGCTACAACCCGGGCCGTTTCAGCTTTAACGTTAAGGGCGGCCGCTGCGAAGCCTGCCAGGGCGACGGCGTGATCAAGGTGGAAATGCACTTCCTGCCAGATATCTACGTGCCGTGCGACCAGTGCAAAGGCAAACGCTATAACCGTGAAACACTGGAAGTGAAGTACAAAGGCAAAAGCATTCACGAAGTGCTGGAGATGACCATCGAGGAAGCTCGTGAATTCTTCGACGCAGTCCCGGCGTTGGCGCGCAAGCTGCAAACCTTGATGGAAGTCGGCCTGTCGTATATCCGTCTCGGCCAGTCGGCGACCACGCTGTCCGGCGGTGAGGCGCAGCGCGTCAAACTGGCCCGTGAGCTGTCAAAACGCGGGACCGGCCAAACGCTGTATATCCTGGATGAACCGACCACCGGCCTGCACTTCGCCGATATCCAGCAACTGCTGGCGGTGCTGCATCAACTGCGCGATCAGGGCAATACCATCGTGGTGATTGAGCACAACCTGGACGTGATTAAAACCGCGGACTGGATTGTCGACCTGGGGCCGGAAGGCGGCAGCGGCGGCGGCGAGATCCTGGTTGCCGGTACGCCGGAAACCGTGGCCAACTGCGAAGCTTCGCATACCGCACGCTTCCTCAAGCCGTTACTGAAGAAGAAATAATCCCTGCCAGGCGGGCCGTTCCTGTGACGGCCCGCGCTATTCCCTGTTTCGCCAAAATTGAACAGAAACAGGCAAGATTTAGACATTTTCAGGCATTTCCCTCCCCGCTCGCAGCTTTTATCATCAATGTTCCCTCTGTGGCCCCCTGTTGTATTCAGGCCGCGTCTCACCGGCATCCTGCTGCCGGAAGCCATGCCCTACCCACTGATGACTGGAGTGACCATGAACATTACGCACGCCTATGCCGCGCACGACGCCAAGTCCGCGCTGGTTCCTTTTGATTACACGCCGCGCGTCCTGCGCGACCACGATGTTCAAATCAACGTTCTGTTCTGTGGCGTTTGCCATTCTGACTTGCACCAGGCCCGCAACGAATGGAGCAACACGATTTTCCCGGTGGTGCCCGGCCACGAAATTGTTGGCCGCGTGAGCGCCGTCGGCAACCATGTTTCACGTTATCAGGTCGGCGATTTGGTCGGCGTGGGCTGCATGGTAGATTCCTGCCGTAGCTGTCCGAGCTGTGAAGAAGGGCTGGAGCAATACTGTGAAAACGGCTTTACCGGCACCTATAACGGTCAGGATCGGCAAACCGGTGCCATCACCTACGGTGGCTATTCAACCGCAATGGTGGTGGATCAGGACTTTGTGCTGCGGGTGCCGGAAAATCTCGATCCGGCCGGTGTGGCACCGCTGCTGTGCGCCGGTATCACCACCTACTCCCCGTTGCGTCAATGGGGTGCCGGCCCCGGTAAAAAGGTCGGCATCGTGGGCCTTGGCGGGCTGGGGCATATGGGCGTCAAATTGGCCCGGGCGATGGGCGCACATGTGGTGCTGTTCACTACCTCTCAGTCCAAAGTGGAGGACGCCAAGCGCCTCGGCGCCCACGAAGTGGTGATCTCCCGCAACCCGGAAGAGATGGCGCAGCACACCAACAGCTTCGACTTTATTCTTAACACGGTGGCCGCCCAGCACGATCTGAACCCGTTCCTTAACCTGCTGCATCGCGACGGCACACTGACGCTGGTCGGTGCGCCGGAACACGACCACCCGTCACCGCAGGTGTTTAACCTGATAATGAAGCGCCGCCGCATCGCCGGTTCGCTGATCGGCGGTATTGCAGAAACCCAGGAGATGCTGGATTTCTGTGGTCAACACGGCATCACCTCGGACATCGAACTGATCCCGATGCAGCAGATCAACCAGGCCTACGAGCGGATGCTGAAAAGCGACGTAAAATACCGTTTCGTGGTGGATATCAACTCGCTGCGAGCCTAAGTCTCTCGGGCGCCAGCACGGCGCCCGATTTTTCTTCTTACAGCTGTTTAATCACCCGTGCCGGGTTACCGCCGACCACGCAGTTGGCCGGAACGTCTTTAGTGACCACCGCACCGGATGCCACCACCACGTTATCCCCCAGAGTCACGCCCGGATTAATCACCGCCCGGCCGCCAATCCACACGTTATCGCCAATGTGCACCGGTTTACCGAACTCCGCCCCGCCAACGCGGGTTTCCGCATCCAGCGGATGGGTAGCGGTATAGATATGCACTCCCGGTGCCAGCATGCAGTTATCACCGATATGCACTTCACACACGTCGAGGATCACGCAGTCAAAATTGGCGTAGAAGTTTTTACCCAGGAAAATGTTGTAGCCGTAATCGCAGCGGAACGTCGGCTCTATAGTCCCTCCCTGATAGCGGCCCAGCAGCTCGGCCAACCCCTGTTTACGCAGGTCAGTCTCGTCCGGGGAAGAATGGTTGTAATGGTGTACCAACTGGCGTGCTCGTTTGCGTTCGCTGCGCAGTAACTCGTCACCGGCGTCATACAGCTCGCCGGCAATCATCTTGCGTTTCTCTTCACTCATGGCCATCTGACGGCATCCTTTGGTCTGGTGGTTTATCGAGTATAAAAGCCTAGTCGTTTCCGGCAGACAACCGACGGGGAACGTTCCCATTATCGAGTCGCGATCACAATTTGGCCGAAAAAGATAAGGATGAGTCATGGGAAAAGGCAGGCGACACGCCTGCCCTCAATGCTTAAGCGCGCAATTCCTGGCGCACGTGCTCAGGTAACCCTTCAAGCACCAGCTGATATGAACTGTCGATCAGGGTATAAAACTGCGAGTTCGGCAGGTTGCCGTCGAGAAACACCGTATTCCAGTGCGCTTTGTTCAGCCGCTCGCAGGCGACAATCTCCGGATGATGTTCCCGCAGGCTCTCCGCCAGTTGCGGACTGGATTTTACCGCCAGCGCCGGTCGTCCTTGCACCTCGCACACCATGGCGAACATCACGTCGCCGACCTTGATCTGACTGGCCTGCCACTGGTTCTGGTCGCTCTGTTCTGCGCCCGGCTTCGCCATGCAGTACTCCAGCAGTGCTGTGTTATTCATTGGGTTATTCCCCCTGTAACGTGGCCACAATACGGCGTGAACCGCCGTGAATGCGGTGCTCCCCCAGCCAAATTCCCTGCCATGTGCCCAGCATCAGTCGCCCGTGACCGACAGGCAGCGTCAAGGACGTGCCCAACAGAGAGGATTTGATGTGCGCCGGCATGTCGTCCGGCCCTTCATAGTCGTGCTGATAGGGTGCGTTCTCTGGCACCTGACGCAGGAAATGCTGCTCCATGTCGGCTCGCACCGTAGGATCGCAGTTCTCGTTCAGCGTCAGCGAGGCCGAGGTATGTTGCAACAACAGATGCAACAGGCCAGTTTGCAGGCGGTGTAAGTGGGTTAGCTGGTCGGTAATCTCTTCGGTAACCAGATGAAAACCACGCGCTTTTGCGCTGAGGATTAGCGTTTGCTGATGCCACATGAGTGAGCGCCCCTCAATCAGTATATTCTCTATCCAGTTTGCGGCAACTCCGGCGGCAAACCGACAACAAAAAAGGGAGCGATATCGCTATCGCTCCCTTCGCATTACGATGAACGTTAATTCACCCTAACAATATTACTGCACTGCGGCAAACGCCTCGGCCACCTGATGCACGTTGTTATGGTTCAGGCCGGCCATGCAAACACGGCCGCTGTGGATCAGGTACACCCCGAACTCTTCACGCAGGCGATCAACCTGTGCCGCGCTGAAGCCGGTGTAGCTGAACATGCCGCGCTGTTCCAGCAGGTAATCGAAGTTACGCTGCGGCAAAGCAACTTTCAGCGCTTCCACCAGCGTTTTGCGCATCTCAAGGATACGGGTACGCATGGTTTCCACTTCTGCCAGCCACTGGGCTTTCAGTTGCGTATCGTTCAGCACCTTCGCCACCACCTGCGCACCAAAGTTTGGTGGGCTGGAATAGTTGCGACGTACCGTGGCCTTCAGTTGGCCCAGTACGCGCCCGGCCGCCTCTTCGCTTTCACAAACCACCGACAGGCCGCCAACGCGTTCGCCATACAGCGAGAAGATTTTCGAGAACGAGTTGCTCACCAGGCATGGCAGACCGGCTGCGGCGATAGTGCGAATGGCGTAGGCATCTTCAGTAATGCCGCCGCCAAAGCCCTGATAGGCAATGTCGAGGAACGGGATCAGTTCACGTTCGGCGATCACTTTAACCACTTCATCCCACTGAGCATTGGACAAGTCAGAACCGGTCGGGTTATGGCAACACGGGTGCAGCAGCGCGATACTGTGCTTCGGCAGTTGTTTCAACGCGCTCAGCATGGCGTCAAACTTCACGCCCAGGCTTTCGCTGTCGAAGTACGGATAGGTGTTCACCTTGAAGCCGGCACCGCCAAAGATGGCGATGTGGTTTTCCCAGGTCGGATCGCTAACCCACACCTGCGAATCCGGGAAGTAGCTTTTCAGGAAGTCGGCACCGACTTTCAGCGCGCCAGAACCGCCCACGGTCTGAATGGTGGCAATGCGGCCTTGTTGCAACATCGGGTGCTCGGCACCGAACAGCAGTTGTTGAATGGCAGTACGGTAAGGCAGCAGGCCTTCCATCGGCAGGTACACTGACGCGCCGTGATCCACGCTATTCAGCTGCGCTTCCGCTGCGGCCACCGCTTTCATCTGCGGAATAATGCCCTGCTCGTCATAGTAAAGGCCGATACTCAGGTTAACCTTGTGCGCACGGGGGTCTTTTTTGAATTTTTCCATCAGCGACAGGATCGGGTCACCTGCATAGGCATCAACGTTCTGGAACACGGGTTGTTCTCCTGGATTATTGTGGGTCGGGCACAGCGTTACGTTCCTAATATAGACGGAAAACAGCGATCGGTTTTAGCTTTATCTCGCCACCGGCAGCAAACCATTTTCCTTGATTCGATTGAGCACCACCGCCGTTTTGATATGCGCCACGCTTTTATGCCGCGAGAGCGTCTGGCTAATCAGGTCATCCAGCGCCGGCAGGTCCGCTACCGCCACTTTCAGCAGATAATCGGCATCACCGGTAGTTTTATAGGCGTCAAGAATAGCGTCCACTTCCTCCAGCATCTGGTGAAAACTGTCGATCTGCTCCTGGCCGTGTTGGGTCAGACTGACTTCTATCAGCCCCACCAACCCTAGCCCCACGGCCTCCGGTGCCAGCCGTGCGTGGTAGCCGCGGATCAGCTGCGCCTGCTCCAGGCTGATGCGCCGCCGGGAACACTGGGAAGCCGACAGCCCCACCAGATCGCTCAGTTCCTGATTGGTCAGGCGACCATTGGCCTGTAACAGCGTCAGGATTTTCATATCAAAATCGTCAATGTTGTACATAGCCACCTGTAAACTGTGTTAATAAATGTTGACGTTACAGCCTATCAGTTTTTTGACTGTGGATACCCTTCCCCCGCCGAGGTTGTGAAGCGCGCAGCAGCAATGCCGAACGTTTCCACCTGCTAATGGCATAAAAAATGGGTAACTCGCGCAAGTCAGCAACAATGAACGGCTAAAGCGCGCATAAAACCACGAATGTATAAAAAGGACGCCGATGAAAAAGTTATTACCTCTCGCACTGCTGATAGCCGCCGGGAGCGCCAGCGCACAATCGCATCTGGATAAGGTGATACAGCAAGGCACGCTGGAAGTGTGCACCACCGGTGATTACAAGCCCTACACCTTCCTGAAAGAAGACGGCAGCTATGAAGGCATTGATATCGACATGGCGGAATCGCTGGCCAAGAGCCTGGGAGCCAAGGTGAAATGGGTGAAAACCAGTTGGAAAACCCTGACGCCGGATTTTGTTGCCGGCAAGTGTGACATCGCCATGGGCGGTATTTCCGTCACGCTACAGCGGCAACGGCAGGTGTTCTTCGCCGACATGCTGGATACCGACGGCAAGATCCCGCTGGTGCGCTGCACTGATGTGAAGAAATACCGCACCATCGACCAGATCAATAAACCCTCCGTACGCCTGCTGGAGCCGGCGGGTGGTACCAACGAAGCCTTCGTACATGCCTATCTGCCCAAAGCTAAGCTGACGCTGACCCATGATAACGTGGGCATTTTCCAGCAGTTGGTCGACAAGAAAGCCGACGTGATGATCACCGACGCCTCCGAGGCGCTGTATCAGCAAAAACGTTATCCGAAGCTGTGCGCGGTTAATCCAAAAAAACCGATGCAGTACGGCGAGAAGGCCTACATGCTGCCGCGTGATGATTTGAGCTGGAAGCTGTATGTGGATCAGTGGCTGCACCTGGCCAAAGCGACCGGTGAGTATCAGAGCATTATCGATCGGTGGTTGGCGGTAAAGAAGTAACGCGTTAATGATTGGGACCGGCAGGCGCCGGCCCCTCACAGGCTATTCGCCGATGTATTCCATCGACACGCGCTGGGTCAGTTTGGTAATCAGTTCATAAGCGCTGATGCCGGTGCAGTCGGCAATACGTTCAACCGGCAACGCCTGGCCCCACAGCACCACTTCATCGCCGACCTTATCGGTAGCATCCGGCCCGAGGTCGACCGACATCATGTCCATCGACACCCGGCCCACGATCGGCACTTCACGGCCGTTAAGCCATACCGGTGTCCCCGTAGGTGCACTGCGCGGGTAGCCGTCGCCGTACCCCATGGCCACCACGCCCAAACGGGTATCGCCTGCGCTGATCCAGGTGCCGCCGTAGCCCACCGACTCACCGGCCTTGTGCTCGCGCACCGCGATCAGGTTGGATTTAAGCGTCATGGCCGGTTGCAGGTCATACTGACAGCCTTTGGAACCTTCCATCGGCGAGACGCCGTACAGGATAATGCCCGGGCGTACCCATTCATTGTGCGCATCCGGCCACAGCAGGGTTCCCCCGGACGCGGCGATTGAACGCTGCCCCGGTTTACCGGTGGCAAAGCTTTCAAAACACTGAATTTGTTTCAGCGTGGTATCAGATTCAGGTTCATCGGCACGACTGAAGTGACTCATGATATTAACCGGCTGCACCACGTTACGGCAGGCACTCAGACGTTGGTAGAATGCCTCGGCCTGTTCCGGACGCACGCCCAGTCGATGCATGCCGGTATCCAGCTTCATCCACACCGGCACCGGCCGCGCCAGCGTGGCCTGTTCCAACGCTTCAAGCTGTTCAATGCTGTGTACCGCGGTCTCGATATTATTGGCCACCAACACCGGCAGATCTTCGGCGGAGAAAAAGCCTTCCAGCATCAGGATCGGTTTGACGATGCCGCCGGAGCGCAGCATCAGCGCCTCGCCAATGCGCGCCACGCCGTAGCAGTCGGCGTCTTGCAGGGTGTGCGCTGTTTCCAGCAGGCCATGTCCATAAGCGTTTGCTTTCACAACGGCAATCAGGCGACTTTGTGGCGCCTGACGGCGCACCTGTTGCAGATTATGTCGCAGAGCGCGGCGGTCGATTACAGCGGTTGCCGCTTTCATTTCACTTCCTTAGCTGATTATTCGTCATCATATTGTGGTCCCGCGTAGTTATCGAAACGCGACCACTGGCCGTTAAAGGTCAGGCGTACGGAGCCGATTGGGCCGTTACGCTGCTTACCCAGAATAATTTCGGCAATCCCTTTCAGATCGCTGTTCTCGTGATAAACCTCATCACGGTAGATGAACATAATCAGGTCGGCATCCTGCTCGATGGAACCGGACTCACGCAGGTCGGAGTTGACTGGGCGCTTGTCGGCACGCTGCTCCAGGCTTCGGTTCAACTGCGACAGCGCCACCACCGGCACCTGCAGTTCTTTCGCCAGCGCCTTCAGCGAGCGGGAAATTTCGGCGATCTCCAGCGTACGGTTGTCGGACAAGGACGGCACGCGCATCAGCTGCAGGTAGTCGATCATGATCAGGCTCAGACCGTCATGCTCGCGGAAAATACGCCGCGCACGGGAACGGACTTCGGTAGGTGTCAGGCCGGAGGAGTCATCAATGTACATATTGCGCTTCTCCAGCAGGATGCCCATGGTGCTGGAAATACGCGCCCAGTCCTCGTCATCGAGCTGGCCGGTACGGATGCGCGTTTGGTCTACGCGCGACAGCGACGCCAGCATACGCATCATGATCTGGTTGCCTGGCATCTCGAGGCTGAAGATCAGCACCGGTTTTTCCTGCGTCATCGCGGCGTGTTCGCACAGGTTCATGGCGAAGGTGGTTTTACCCATCGAAGGACGGGCAGCGACGATGATCAGATCCGATTTCTGCAAACCGGCGGTTTTCTTATTGAGATCCTGGTAGCCGGTATCCACCCCGGTGACACCGTCGTGCGGCTGCTGATACAGCTGTTCGATACGCGCAACGGTATCCTCCAGGATGCGCTCGATGCCTTTCGGGCCTTCATCTTTACTGGCACGGTTTTCCGCGATTTGGAACACCCGGGATTCGGCCAGATCGAGCAGATCTTCACTGCTGCGGCCCTGTGGATCGTAACCCGCATCGGCGATCTCATTAGCCACTGAGATCATTTCACGCACTACCGCACGTTCACGTACGATATCCGCATAAGCACCGATGTTGGCCGCACTTGGGGTGTTTTTCGATAATTCGGCCAGGTAGGCGAAACCGCCGACGGAATCCAGTTCACCTCGCTGTTCCAGTGATTCGGACAGGGTGATCAGATCGATCGGTCGACTCATTTCCAGCAGGCGCTGCATCTCGGTAAAGATCAGGCGGTGCGGGCGACTGAAGAAATCGTTGGAGACTACGCGTTCCGACACGTTATCCCAGCGTTCGTTATCCAGCATCAAACCGCCCAACACGGACTGTTCCGCCTCCAGCGAATGTGGCGGCATCTTCAGCCCTTCCATCTGACGATCTCGTGGGCGATCTCTGGCTTCGTCTGCGTTTGTTCTGTTGGTTGGTTTTTTTCCTGCCATGAAACGTATTCTTTATCCGGTGGCGAATGGAGGATCCTGACGCGAGAGTATACGTGATTTTCATCTGTGATTCCTGCGCATAACCGATGCAAAAAAGGTATCAATCCGCACCAGGGCAAACTGGATCGTCGATGCTAAAACGCGTAGGGTGAAATCAGACTCCCACACGAGGTAATGAAATGGCAAAGCGCATCCAATTCTCCGCCACCGGCGGCCCGGAAGTATTGCAATACGTTGATTTTACCCCCGTAGACCCGGCAGCCGGTGAGGTGCAGGTCGAGAACAAGGCGATCGGCATCAACTATATCGACACCTACGTCCGCAGTGGTTTGTACCCGCCCGCCAAGCTACCGAGTGGATTGGGTACCGAAGCGGCCGGGGTGGTGATCAAGGTCGGCGCCGGCGTCAGCGCGGTGAAACCGGGTGACCGGGTGGTTTACGCCCAGTCAACGCTTGGCGCTTACAGCGAAGTCCACAATGTTGCGGTAGAAAAGGTGGCGCTGTTACCGCATAACCTGAGTTTTGAGCAGGGGGCGGCTTCCTTCCTGAAAGGACTGACAGTGCATTATTTGCTACGTCAAACCCATGAGGTACAACCGGGTGAAGTGTTCCTGTTCCACGCTGCCGCGGGTGGGGTCGGGCTGATTGCCTGCCAGTGGGCCAAAGCGCTTGGGGCCAAACTGATCGGCAGCGTCGGCTCCGATGAAAAGGCCGAACTGGCAAAACACGCCGGTGCCTGGGCAACCATTAATTACCATAAGGAAGATATCGCCCAGCGCGTGGCTGAACTGACTCAGGGCGAGAAAGTCGGCGTAGTGTACGACTCGGTAGGCCAAAGTACCTGGCAGGCCTCGCTCAATAGCCTGAAGCGCCGTGGCTTGATGGTCAGCTTCGGTAATGCCTCCGGCCCGGTCACCGGCGTCGATCTGGCCCTGCTCAACCAAAAAGGGTCGCTGTACGTCACCCGCCCTTCGCTTAACGGCTACATTACCAACCGTGCTGAACTGCAATATGCCAGCAATGAGCTGTTTTCATTGATTGGCAGCGGAGCGATCAAGGTCGACGTGAAGGAAGAGCAAAAGTTTGCGCTAGCCGATGCACAACGCGCGCATCAGGTGCTGGAAAGCCGCAGCACCAGCGGCTCAAGCTTGCTGATCCCCGGTCGCTGAGACAAATATCCTTACAAAAGGAAGGTAGCATAAAGTGCTGCGCAGCATCGAAAAATAACGACTAATGGAATATGATCCGCTGGCATTTAATGTTGATCAATAAGGAAATAAATTAGAAATGAAACTAAAAATGCTGACCGCAGCACTGGTTTTAACCGCAGCCCCTATGTTCATCGCAACGGCACAGGCCGCCAGCCAGAACGCAGAGAAAAGCGTTTTAATGGAATATCATTACTCTGCTGCCTATCTGCAATGCATGAATAAGCCGGATAATGGCACACCAAGCATGGCAGCCTGTATCGAAACGGAATTCAATCTTTGGGATGCGCGGCTGAACAAAGCCTATAAAGAATCTCTCAAGTTTAAAGCCGCACCAAAAGCCTGGCGTCAGGCGCAACGTGATTGGCTGAAGTTCAAAGACAGTCAGTGTATGGCATTGGTTGCTGCACCCCATGGTTCCGGCGATATGCTGGATTCTGCCATGTGTGAGCTGAATATGACTCTGGAACGCACGCTGCAGCTTGAAAGTGATACCTGGCCGGCAGCCTGATATCTCGGGATGGCGACCAATAGAAAAAGGCTCCTTACGGAGCCCTTTCTATTACTGCGTTTGTAGGGGTAGAGCAGAGTCCGCCAGAGACAGGGGGTTGCTTGAGCAACACTCGTATTGGGTATTATTGTCTCTTGCGGTGATGAAAAGGGTCGCATCGCTGCATCGACAAACATGCTAACAGCCCGGAAACGTAAAAAACACGGCTAATGCGCCGCATTAGCATTTAAAGCACCAAGCTGTGATCGCTGCCGCATTCAGAGCAAGTCTGTTGCGTAGATTTCAGCGTGACCGACTGATTATTCGACAAAAATTAGTAACGCCGTATTTGCGGCTTCTGCATCGAACGGTAGATCCAAACGACCACCACCGCCAAAATCAGCCACGGTAACAGCTTAATCACCATCGCAAACAGACCGCCAATCAACATAAATGCCGCTGCCACCAGTAACGCGGCGAACACACCCAGCAGCGAAATCCCGGTCACCATCAGCATGACGACAAAACCGACCAGAAAGAAGAGTTCCAACATGATTTTGCTCCTTCGCAAAACAAAGTATCTGCTGAGCTATTACAAGAAGCGTGCCAACACGGCGTGAAAACTAAGTGATTGAAATTAAAAAAAAGGCACATCACAGAACGCGACATGCCTGGTCAAAACAACTAACTTTTAGTCAGATTTTTATCTCTGTTACGCCATCTCGGTACGCGGTAAGCGCACCAAATCCAATGCCTGCTCAACCACACGAGCGTCAGCCCCTGGCTTGTGGGCATTTTCACTGAGATGTCGACGCCACTGACGCGCGCCCGGAACGCCCTGGAACAGGCCCAGAATATGGCGGGTAATGTGGCCCAAATAGGTGCCGTTCGACAGCTCACGTTCGATGTAAGGGTACAGCGACTCGATAATCGCCACGCTGTCCATCACATCGGTCTGACGACCGAACAGTTCGCTGTCGACTCGCGCCAGAATCCCCGGGTTCTGATAGGCTTCGCGTCCCATCATTACGCCATCCAGGTGCTGCAGGTGCTGCTTCGCCTCTTCCAGCGTTTTTACCCCGCCATTAATGGCCAGAGTCAGCGTTGGGAAATCACGTTTTAGCTGATAGACCCGCGGATAGTCCAGCGGCGGCACTTCACGGTTCTCTTTCGGGCTCAAGCCAGATAGCCAGGCCTTGCGCGCATGAATGGTGAACATGTCGCATTCGCCACGCCCGGCCACGGTGGCGATAAAATCACACAGGAACTCGTAGCTGTCCTGGTCGTCGATACCGATACGGGTTTTCACCGTCACCGGGATCGACACCACGTCACGCATCGCCTTGATGCAGTCGGCAACCAGCGTTGCCTGCCCCATCAGACAGGCGCCGAACATGCCATTCTGCACCCGATCGGACGGACAACCGACGTTGAGGTTAATCTCGTCATAGCCACGCTGCTCGGCCAGTTTGGCACAGTGCGCCAGGGCAGCCGGATCGCTGCCACCCAGTTGCAGCGCCACCGGATGTTCTTCTTCGCTGTAGGCCAGATAGTCGCCCTTGCCGTGGATAATCGCGCCGGTGGTCACCATCTCGGTGTACAGCAGCGTTTCCTTGGTCAGCAGGCGGTGGAAGTAACGGCAATGACGATCGGTCCAGTCGAGCATCGGCGCGATGGAGAAACGATTGGCGGCGTATTTTGGGGCATTGTTGTCTGTCGTCATGCTGGGCTACTGGCTACCTGATTCTGTCTGGTTTCAACGAACGGCATGCTGCCGCAAACGGCTATTATAACGACAATCGGCGGCATTGGGAAAACCGCCGTGCCGCCGGGTTAAAAAAGAACCCTAAAAAACGAATAAAAAAGCCCTGCCAGGTGTTCACTCGACAGGGGTGCAGCTCAGTGCCCTTCCCAATGAGGAAACAACCATGAACAGTTTCGTGAAACGCCTGCTGTTACCTGTCATTGCCGGTTCTTTGCTGTTTTCCGGGGCGGCCCTGGCAATGGGGGGTGACAGTAGCGGCCAGACTACGCCTACCTGCCCGAAAGGCCAGATATACGATACAAAAACCAAGACCTGCATGGTGGAAAAAAGCAGCATGATCGATGACAACGATCGGGCGAACTATGCCTATGCGCTGGCAAAAAGCGGTCGTTACCAGGAAGCGCTCGATATGCTCAATACCCTGAAGGATCCCAACACCGCCGTGGCGCTCAACTACCGGGGCTATGCTACCCGCAAGCTCGGCCGCACCGATGAAGGGATCGGCTACTATTTAAAATCAGTGGCGCTGGATCCGAAATACCCAAAAGTCCGTGAATATCTGGGTGAAGCCTATATGGTCAAGGGTCGTCAGGACCTGGCGAAAGAGCAGTTGAAGGTGATCCAATCGCTGTGTGGTACGGGCTGCGAAGAGTACCGCGATCTGGCGGCGGCCATCGATCACCACCCAGAATCATGATCTAGCCAAGCCGGAGGCCAACATCAGTAGCGACGCAATCCGCAACGAAATCGGTCAATATCTATCCCGCCTGTGGCGCTACGGCCTGGTGCTTTCCCACCGGCGGGATGTTGCCGACGATTTGGTACAGGCCACCTGTGTGCGGGCGCTGGAGCGTGCCGCACAGTTTGCCGTGGGGACGCGTATGGACCGCTGGCTGTTTGCCATTCTTCACTCCATCTGGCTTAACGAGATCCGTGCCCAGCATATCCGCCAGGGACAAGGTTTTGTCGACGTCGATGAACTGACCGGGGTAGAAAATAGCGAGGATCCGATTTGGGCTAACGAGGTAATGCAACGCGTGAACCGGCTGCCGGAAGCGCAGCGAAATACGCTGTTTCTGGTGTACGTGGAGGAGCTTTCTTATCGTGAGGCCGCGGAGGTGCTTGGCGTTCCCATTGGCACCATCATGAGCCGTCTGGCGGCGGCACGCCTGAGATTGGCAAACGACAGCGTGCTGCAAACCCGCTCACCGCAGGCAAAAGGAGAACAATCATGAGTTCAACCTACAGCGCGGATGAACTGCTGGTCGCCTACCTGGATAATCAACTGGATCCACAGCAGCGCCAGCTTCTGGAACAGCGCCTGGTCGGCGAACCGGCGCTGGCCGAGCGTTTGTCTTTACTGGCACGTAGCAGCCTGCCCTTTAAACAGGCATTTGATCCTTTGCTTGATGAAGCACCGGTACAACGGCTGCGGGCCGAAGGCCCTCTGACCGCCCCTGTAATGCAGCGCGGTGTCAGCCGGCGTAGCCTGATAGCCGCCGCCGTCGGTTTTCTGGCACTCGGCATCGCAGGCGATCGGGCCTATTTACAGCTCAGCCAGCCAGAAGAGAACTGGCGCGGTTTGGTCGCCCAGTATATGGCGCTGTACACCCCGGAAACGCTGGCAGGCTTCGATGACACAGCAACCCAGATCGCCCATCAGCTACAGCAAACCGGCGAGCGGCTAGGCATCGCCCTCTCGGCCCCGAAATTGATACTGAGCGGCGCCGAGTTGAAAAACGCCCGCGTGCTGGCTTACGACAAGCGGCGTATCGCCCAATTGACCTGGCAGGATGCGCAATATGGCGCGCTGGCATTGTGCATAATTCAGCAATCGGGCAAGCCGCTGCCCGCAGAGAGCGAGCGCCGTCAGGGCATGAACGTGGTCTATTGGGCCGATGGCCGTCATGGTTTTATGCTGATTGGCCATAATCCCGCGCCGGACCTGGCCGCATTAGCGAGTCGCTTGCAACACTCACTTGCCAGCTAAGGATTGACTGCCTCCGACTTCAGCCGCCAAGTGTGAACATCGTCACAATCCAGGCTGGCGGCAGGCGGTAAACCCATCGATTAGTGCGCCATATCAGAGGAAAAGGGGCCGACTCTCGGCGATTCGGCCGAAGCATGGTAAAATCGGCTTTTTTACGTACCGGGAAATTTGCCATGAACTCAAGCACCCAGGAAAAGCTGCTGGCGCAGGCTGAACAACTCTGTCAGCAACGCAATGTGCGACTGACACCGCAGCGGCTGGAAGTGTTACGCCTGATGGCACAGCAGCCCGGTGCCATCAGCGCTTACGACCTGCTCGATCTGCTGCGCGTCGCCGAACCCCAGGCCAAACCGCCAACGGTGTACCGTGCGCTGGATTTCCTGCTGGAACAGGGGTTCATTCATCGGGTCGAGTCGGCCAACAGCTACGTGCTGTGCCATCACTTTGAACAGCCGACGCATACTTCCGCGCTGTTTATCTGCGATCGCTGTGGTCAGGTGACCGAACGGACGACAGAAGGGGTCGAAGAGACGCTGCAAAAACTGGCGAAGGAGTCTGGCTTTGTCCTGCGTCACAACGTGGTGGAGGCCCATGGCCTGTGTGCGGGTTGCGTTGAAGTAGAAGCCTGTGACAGCAAGCATGACTGCGGCGAACACGATCACAGCATCGCCATCAAGAAGAAATAGGTTGGGTTTTCAGGTACCTCCCTGTACCTGGGGCCATAGCGTCAAGGGGATAAAAACGCCAGACCTTTAAAAGTAGCCTGTGGCCGCAATCCGCTGCGGCCCATCGCGCTACCAGCGATACTTGTTGTGGTCTTCCCAGGATTTCACTTCTTTCTCGGCCGCCTCTTTCTGGTAGCCGTAACGTTCCTGAATTTTACCGACAAGCTGTTCGCGTTTCCCTTCAATGACAGTCAGATCGTCATCGGTCAGCTTGCCCCATTGTTCCTTCACTTTCCCTTTAAACTGCTTCCAGTTACCGTCGGCTTGATCTTTGTTCATAACCTCTCCGTTACCTGTGATTAGTCAGTTTTAAAAAATCGTCGCTGGTCTTAACTGAGTAATAACTTTGGTCAATCGACCAGAACAAAAGGAGTATTTATTCCCATTCATTCCGCCAGCCACATGATTAACTATAGCTACAGATAGCGATAAAAAGGAAAAAGTCAGGATAAAAATTCACCAAATAAATATAATTCAGTAAAAACCCCAACATAACAGTAAGTAAGCGGAAACAATTTGGCTCAAGAAAATGTAACTCAATATGAATAAAAAACATAAATAAAACTAATGATTAAATGCTTTTTATCGTGCCGAATCCGCTGCAAACCAGGTCCCATCCACCCTGTGGCGATGCCAAATCCAACCGAGTGCGATACCACGCAGTGAAAGAAATACCGCCAGCGCCAGCCATAGCCCATGATTGCCCAGTATCGGCAGGGTAAACAGCGTCAGGCCATAGCCAGCCGCCGCGACTGCCATGCTGTTACGCATTTCTGCACCGCGGGTGGCACCAATAAACATGCCGTCCAGCAAATAGCACCATACCCCCACCAATGGCAGCACCACCTGCCACGGCAGATAGTGGCTCGCCAGCGCACGCAGCTCCGGTAAAGAGGTCAACGCCGCAATAATTTGTTGGCCGGCGACGGCATAGAGCAGACCAAAGCCCAACGCCACCAGACAGGCCTGCCGGCAGGCTGCACGCCACACTTTACGCAGTTGGCTATCGTCACGGGCCCCATAGGCATGGCCCGAATGCGCTTCCACCGCGTAGGCAAAACCGTCGAGCGCGTAAGCCGTAAAGGTCAGCAAATTCATCAGTACCGCATTTACTGCGACCACTTCGCCGCCAAGCCGGGCACCGAAAATAGTCAGCGAGGCAAAACACAGTTGCAGCAACAATGAACGCAGCATAATGTCGCGATTCAATGCCAGCAGACGCCGCAGATTACCGCGCCAGGCCTGGCGTAGCATCGGCACAGAAATACCGCGTATGCGCATCACTCGCCAGGATAGCCCTAACCCCAGCAGCAACGTGGCATATTCAGAGATGGCAGTCGCCGTCGCGGCTCCCTGCACGTTCCAGCCCAGCCCCATCACCAGCCAGATATCCAATACGATATTCAGCAGATTGCCGACAATCAGCAGGATCACCGGTGCACGCACGTATTGCACGCCAAGCAACCAACCCAGGATCACCATATTGGCCAGCGCCGCCGGGGCACTTAACCAGCGGATCTCGAGGAATAACCGAGCCTGCTCCAACACTGCCCCGCCACCACCGACAATTTTTAGCGCCAACTCAATCAGCGGATAGCGCAGCAGTACAATGGCCACCCCGGCCAACACGGCCAGCAGCAACGGTTGCATAAAGGCACGCGCCAACCCCTGTGGATTTTGTGCCCCCAGCGCCTGTGCGGTCAGCCCAGTGGTACTCATACGCAGGAATAACAGCAGCATAAACAGGAAGCTGGTCGCCATGGAGCCCACCGCTACGCCGCCCAAATAGGTCGGGCTATCGAGGTGGCCGATCACCGCGGTATCCACCAGCCCAAGCAACGGCACGGTGATATTGGAGAAAATCATAGGCAGCGCAAGGCGCCACAGGGCTTTATCGGTATCGCTGGTGAAGGCGGAAAGCAGGCGCATAGTGAAATGTTCCCGTGGCAGTGCGGTTTTAATCAGTCAGAAATGACATCGCCCCAGAGCTGGGGCGACTTAAATCAGAGGACGGTGTTTGAGCGTGGGGATTAAACCCAATCGCCGTTGCGGATCACACCGACCGCCAGACCTTCAATGGTGAAATTCTGCTGACGCAGATCGACCACAATCGGCTGGAATTCACTGTTTTCCGGCAGCAGCTCAACCACGTTACCGTGTTTTTTCAGGCGTTTGACCGTGACTTCATCTTCAATGCGCGCCACGACGACCTGGCCATTACGCACGTCCTGGGTTTTATGCACCGCCAGCAGATCGCCGTCGAGAATACCGATGTCACGCATCGACATGCCGTTGACCCGCAGCAGGAAATCCGCGCTGGGTTTGAACAGGGAAGGATCGACCTTGTAGTGTCCTTCGATATGCTGTTGCGCCAACAGCGGTTCACCGGCGGCTACGCGGCCAATCAGCGGTAAACCTTCTTCATCTTCCATCAGCAAGCGAATGCCGCGCGAAGCACCGGAGATGATCTCGATGACGCCTTTACGCGCCAGCGCTTTCAGATGTTCTTCTGCGGCATTTGGCGAACGGAACCCCAGACGCATGGCGATCTCGGCGCGCGTTGGCGGCATGCCAGTGGACGAAATATGATCGCGAATCAGATCATAGACCTCTTGCTGTCTGGTAGTTAGTGCTTTCATTCCGCCCCCTGTTTGTTTATACAGTCTTGCTGTGAGTATATACAGGTAAGTGCGGCTTGGGAACCGAAGAGTGAATAAAAATCAGGGATTAGCGACCCGCGTCGCAACAGGACTCCCCCACTCAGACAAAGTGCTGCCACAGCACCGAACCCCAGACAAACAGCGCCAGAATAATCGCCAGCAAGACCGCCGCCGAACCCATATCCTTTGCCCGTCCGGAGAGCTCGTGATGCTCGGTGCCCACCCGGTCGACAATCGCTTCAATCGCGCTGTTCAGGATTTCGACGATCATCACCAGCAGCACCGATCCGATCAGTAAAATGCGCGCTATCGCACCCACGTCCAGCCAAATCGCCAGTATGATAGCCAGCACCGTCGCCACCAATTCCTGGCGAAATGCCGCTTCGTGCTGCCAGGCAGCGGAAAAGCCTTTATAAGAGTAGCCGGCCGCTTTAATAATACGGGTCAGGCCGGTTGCTTGCTTTGTCATGTTTTTTAGTGCCTTTCGCAGAGGTCAGTCATAATTAAACAGTCTAGGCCAGGAAACGCTCCCGGCTCTCGGTTTTCCAACACCACAGATCTGCTACCCGGATTCTGGTATGCTTGCGGCGCATTGCTAACAAGAGGCTTCACGTTGTTATGTCAGGTTGGCGTAAAATTTATTATAAACTATTGAATTTACCACTCAAACTGTTGGTAAGAAGTAAGGTTATCCCTTCAGATCCGGTCACGGAGTTAGGGTTGGATCCCTCACGGCCGATTTTGTATGTTTTACCTTATAATTCCAAGGCGGATTTGCTGACGCTGCGCACCCAGTGCCTGGCGCAAGATCTGCCCGACCCCCTCAATCCGCTGGAGATAGACGGCACCGTGCTGCCCAGCCACGTGTTTATTCACGACGGCCCGCGCGTATTCCGTTACTACACGCCGAAAGAAGAGTCGGTAAAACTGTTCCACGACTATCTGGATCTGCACCGCAGTAATCCGGATCTCGACATTCAGATGCTGCCGGTTTCGGTGATGTTCGGCCGCTCTCCGGGGCGCGAAGGTCACGGCACCCCGCATCTGCGTCTACTGAACGGCGTCCAGAAATTCTTCGCCGTGCTGTGGCTCGGCCGCGACAGCTTTGTCCGTTTCTCCAATACCGTTTCGCTGCGCCGCATGGCGACGGAACACGGTACGGACAAAATCATTGCGCAAAAGCTGGCACGTGTGGCACGCATGCACTTCTCGCGTCAGCGTCTGGCCGCCGTCGGTCCAAGCCTGCCGGCCCGTCAGGACCTGTTCAACAAGCTGTTGGCGTCCAAGGCGATCGAAAAAGCGGTCGAAGACGAGGCTCGCAGCAAGAAAATTTCCCACGAAAAAGCCCAGCAGAATGCCATTGCGCTGATGGAAGAGATTGCTGCCGACTTCTCTTACGAGACGGTGCGCCTTTCCGATCGCGTGCTGAGCTGGACCTGGAACCGGCTGTATCAAGGCATCAACGTCACTAACGCCGAACGCGTGCGTCAGTTGGCGCAGGATGGCCATGAGATTGTTTATGTGCCCTGCCACCGCAGTCACATGGACTACCTGCTGCTGTCCTACGTGTTGTATCACCAGGGTCTGGTGCCGCCGCACATTGCTGCCGGGATTAATCTCAACTTCTGGCCGGCCGGGCCGATCTTCCGCCGTCTGGGCGCTTTCTTTATCCGTCGTACTTTCAAAGGCAACAAGCTGTACTCGACGGTGTTCCGCGAATACCTCGGCGAGCTGTTTACCCGCGGTTACTCGGTGGAATACTTTGTCGAAGGCGGCCGTTCCCGTACCGGACGCTTGCTGGAGCCGAAGACCGGCACCCTGTCGATGACCATTCAGGCGATGCTGCGTGGCGGTACCCGCCCTATCACACTGGTGCCGATCTACATCGGTTACGAGCATGTGATGGAAGTGGGCACCTACGCCAAAGAGCTGCGTGGCGCGACCAAGGAAAAAGAGAGTCTGCTGCAGATGCTGCGCGGCCTGCGCAAGCTGCGCAATCTCGGCCAGGGTTACGTCAACTTCGGCGATCCACTGCCGTTGACCACCTACCTGAACCAGAATGTGCCGCAGTGGCGTGAATCGATTGACCCGATCGAATCCCAGCGACCAAGCTGGCTGACGCCAACGGTCAACGATCTGGCGGCCAAGATCATGGTTCGCATCAACAATGCTGCCGCTGCCAATGCCATGAACCTGTGTTCCACGGCGCTGTTGGCCTCACGTCAGCGTTCGCTGACCCGTGAGCAGCTGCTTGAGCAGTTGGAATGCTACCTGCAACTGATGCGCAACGTGCCTTATGCCAGCGACGTCACCGTGCCAACCCAAACGCCGGATGAGTTGCTCGACCACGCGCTGAACATGAACAAGTTCGAGGTGGAGAAGGATAACATCGGCGATATCATCATCCTGCCGCGCGAGCAGGCGGTGTTGATGACCTATTACCGTAACAATATCCACCACCTGCTGGTTCTGCCTTCGCTGATCGCCACTATCGTGATGCATCACCGCCGGGTATCGCGTGCCGAACTGCTACGGCAGATTGGTCTGATTTACCCGATGCTGAAGGCCGAACTGTTCCTGCATAACGACAAGGAACAACTGCCGGAAGTGCTGCAACCGCTGATCAACGAAATGATCCGTCAGCAGCTGATCTGCGATAAGGGTGAGGATCTGGTGCTGAATCCAGCACGTATCCGTCCGCTGCAGTTGTTGGCTGCCGGTGTCCGCGAAACGCTGCAACGCTATGCCATCACCATGTCGATCCTCAGCGCTAATCCAAGCATCAACCGCGGTGCGCTGGAGAAAGAGAGCCGTATCATGGCCCAGCGTCTGTCGGTGCTGCACGGTATCAACGCGCCGGAGTTCTTTGATAAGGCGGTATTCTCCACCCTGGTGGCGACGCTGCGTGAAGAAGGCTACATCAACGACATCGGCGATGCGGTCCGTGAGCACACCATGGAGGTGTACAACATGCTGAGCGATTTGATTACCCCGGAAATCAAACTGACCATTGAAAGCGTCAGCATGCCGGCGGAAACCAACGCCCTGCCGGAGACGGCCACAGTGGAAGTGAAAGAAGACTAATTCACTGATACTAAAACGAAAAAGGCACCCTCGGGTGCCTTTTTTATTGCTGTAAATCGTTAGCCCTGCCAGTAGCTCAACGCGATACCGATAAACAGCACCAGTCCAACGTAGTTGTTATCCAGGAACGCTTTAAAGCAGGCGTCGCGTTCGCGGGTGGCGATCTGCTTTTGCTGATGGATAAACAAAGCGCCTGCCAGCAACAGCGACCAATAAAAAGCGCCGCTCATCTGCGTCAGATAGCCGACCCACAGCATCAACAGGAGCGTGGCGAACTGCAGCAAACCGACGATCAGTTTGTCGTAACGGCCAAACAAAATGGCGGTGGATTTAACGCCAATCTTCAGATCATCGTCACGGTCAACCATGGCGTACAGCGTGTCGTAAGCCACCGTCCAGCAGATATTGGCCAGCAGCAACAGCCAGCAGCTCAGCGGCAGTGACTCGCTAACGGCGGCATAGGCCATCGGAATGCCCCAGCCAAAGGCTGCGCCCAGCACAAACTGCGGCAGATGGGTGACCCGTTTCATGAACGGATAGGCCCATGCCAGCGCCAACGCGGCCAATGACAGCCAGATGGTCATCGCATTCAGCGTCAATACCAGCCCAAACGAGATCAGCACCAGCACCACAAACAGGATCTTGGCCTCTTTCTCGCTCACCCGGCCACTCGGCATCGGCCGCCCGGCAGTCCGCTTCACGTGGCCATCGACGGCGCGATCGGCATAGTCATTCACCACACAACCGGCGGCGCGCATCATGAAGACCCCGACCACAAACACCACCAGGACAGACAGCGACGGCACGCCCTTTCCCGCCAGCCACAGTGCCCACAACGTCGGCCATAGCAACAGTAAGGTGCCAATCGGCTTATCAATGCGCATCAGATGGCTATAAGCCTGCCATTTGCTTTGAATCACGCTTCCCTCCAAGGTATTTCCTCTCCTCATTATTCGGGGTCTACACGGCCCGCAGCGTACAGCGGTGAAGCCGGTAAAAACAGTTCGGTCAGCAACAGCGGTTTTCCCGCCAGTCGCAGGCGGGAGCGGCGTGCCCACAACGCATCTTGCCGACCCATGTGAATATAATCGCGGGTCAGGTCATCGCTGCTGAACAGATAGCGGCCCAACGGTAATGTCCCCAAATCCACCAGCGCCAGATCCGGGCCGGTCAGCGTTTCCTGCGGGATCACCGTGCGCCCCAGCAGCCAGGGCTGGTTGTCGCCCAGCAGAATTATTTCGCGCAGCCAATAGCGCGGGCTGTCCGGCAGGTGTTCGGCCTCTTCACCCAGTTGCTCGCGGGTAACAAAACATTCGCGCTGCGGCTCAACGTGTACCCGTCCACAGTGACGTTCGAAGCGGCGCGTCATGGATCCTGGCTCCATCAGCCAGTCGCTGACGGCGGCGGGCACCGGAGGATGTTGCGCAGATAGCCACTCCAGCGGCGGTAGGATCGAATCCCGATTGCCAAACATTGTTCTACTCCATGCCTGACGCCGCGCCCTGCGGCCGCGCCAGACCAAACAAACTGTTAACAGGCGCCCATTGTAACGCAGAAATTCAAAAGCGGCAGGCTGATTCGTGGGGTCATGCGCAGCAAAATACGTGACGAAAAAGCACCACAATGTCATCTTTCTGCCATCTGTTTTCTTTACCTTCGTTTCCCGGAGCGATGGGGATTCTGTGATCTTCAGCAAACTTTCATCTCTGCAGCATTGTTTTATCTACGCGCGTAGATACCCTTGTACTGCAGCGTTGAATCGCCATCAGTCCGACACTTTGTCAGCAAACTTTCTTGCCGACACCAGGGAAACTATCTTTACCGCGATCACGCCATAGGCGTGGCGCAGACGAAAAGAGGATATCAATGCCATGAGCGAAACAACGCTTGCAACCCCAAAGGCCACCGACGAAACCTTGGCGGCCGATGAACGTTTGGCCACCAAAGAAGGGCGCGGTCAATTCTGGCGCGCCACTTTCTCGTGCTGGCTCGGTACGGCCATGGAGTATGTCGATTTTGCCCTGTATGGCCTGGCGGCCGGCATGGTGTTCGGCGACGTGTTCTTCCCCGAAGCTACCCCTATGGTGGCGCTGCTGGCCAGCTTCGCCACTTATTCCGTCGGTTTTATCGCCCGCCCTATCGGCGCGTTGGTTTTCGGCTGGATTGGCGACCGTAAGGGCCGCCGCGTAGTGTTGCTCACCACGGTGGCGCTGATGGGCGTTTCTACCACGTTGATCGGGCTGATCCCCTCCTATGCACAAATCGGCGTCTGGGCTCCCATCTGCCTGGTGATCCTGCGTTTTGCTCAGGGCTTTGGTGCCGGGGCCGAGCTTTCCGGCGGTGCGGTGATGCTGGCGGAATACGCCCCGGCCAAACGACGGGGGCTGGTCGCCTCGATCATTGCGATCGGCTCCAACAGCGGTACCCTGCTGGCCTCGCTGGTGTGGTTGCTGATCTTGCAGTTGGATAAAGCGGATCTGATCGCCTGGGGCTGGCGTATTCCGTTCCTCGCCAGCATCCTGATCGCTGGGGGTGCTCTGTACCTGCGCCGCCACGTGCGTGAAACGCCGGTGTTTGAACGCGAGCTACAGCAAAACCGTCAGCGGATGCTGGACAACACTCCCGTTGCAGCGGATAACCGCAGCTACCTGCAACGCACCAAAGCCTTCTGGATCATGCTCGGCCTGCGCATTGGCGAAAACGGCCCCTCTTACCTGTGCCAGGGTTTTATCGTGGGTTACGTCGCCAAGGTGCTGATGGTGGATAAATCGGTACCGGCGCTGGCGGTGATGATCGCCTCACTGTGCGGTTTTCTGGTGATCCCCCTGGCGGGCTGGCTTTCCGATCGTTTCGGCCGCCGTATTACCTACCGCTGGTTCTGCCTGTTACTGGTGTTGTACGCCTTCCCGGCGTTCTGGCTGCTCGACAGTCGCGAACCGGCGATAGTGATTTCGGTGATTGTGGTCGGCATGTGCATCGCATCGCTGGGTATTTTTGGCGTGCAGGCCGCCTACGGCGTGGAGCTGTTCGGCGTCAAAAACCGTTACTCAAAAATGGCGTTTGCCAAGGAACTGGGATCGATCCTCTCCGGCGGCACTGCACCGCTGATCGCTACCGCGCTGCTGGCCGGTTTCGGGCACTGGTGGCCTGTCGCCTGCTATTTTGTTGTAATGGCCGGCATTGGCTTAATCACTACCTTCTTTGCACCGGAAACCCGCGGCCGCGATCTTAACCTGCCGCAGGACGCGGTGTAATCAGGGCGCACAGGAACCTAACTTGGATAATCAATCCGCGCGGCGCATCACCCGTGCCGACGTCGCCCGCGTAGCGGGCACCTCGGTCGCGGTCGTCAGCTACGTGATCAACAACGGCCCGCGCCCGGTGGCAGAAGCCACCCGTCTGCGGGTGCTGGCGGCGATCGAGCAAACCGGTTACCGGCCGAACGATATCGCCCGGGCGCTGGCGTCGGGGAATACCCTGACCTATGGGTTAGTGGTGCCCGACATTTCCAACCCGTTTTTCGCCACGCTGGCACGGGCATTACAGCGCGAGGCGTTCAATCACGGCCGCGTGCTGCTGTTGGGTGACGCCGGCGACGACCGGCAGCGCGAGCACGACCTGATTAACCACCTGCTGCGCCGTCAGGTTGATGGTCTGCTGTACACCAGTGTCGATCGCCATCCGTGGTTCGATCTGATCCGCGCCTCCGGCACCCCCTGCGTGATGATCGACACCATCGACAGCCATGCCGGTATCTGCGCCATTCGCGTCAATGAACGCGATGCAGCCTGCCAGGCAACACGCCACCTGTTGCAGCACGGCTACCGGGAAATCGGCATTTTTGTTGGCCCGCTGACCATGCTCAATGCACAGGATCGTCTGAACGGTTGGCGTGACGCGCTGCTCGAGGCCGGTATCACGCCGCGCGAAGAGTGGATTTTTGAAGCGCCCTACACTCGCCAGGGCGGCTATCAGGCCAGCCAGAAAATGCTGCAAGGGCCTCGTCCACGGGCCATCTTCACTTCCAACGAGCAGCAGGCGCTCGGCTGTCTGTCGGCGCTGGCGGAACATCAGCTGCGGGTGCCGGACGATCTGGCTATTATTTGCTTTAACGGCACCCAGCAATCCGAGTTCAGCGTGCCGCCGCTCAGCGCGGTCGAACAACCGATCGACGCCATGGCCAGGCAGGCCATTGCCATGCTGGCCGCCGGTGCCGCGCAGCCAGAGCTGCACGAGTTCGCCTTCCAGCTGCATATCCGCCGATCGTGCGGCTGCTAGTTTATTGATTCAGGTAACTGCTATGCGTTTGATTATTGATTGTGATCCCGGCAACGGCATTCCCGGTGCCAACGTTGACGACGGGCTGGCGCTGGCACTGGCACTGGCGGCCAAACCACAGCTCTCACTGGAGTTGATCAGCATCGTGGCCGGCAATACGCCACGCGACGTCGGCTTTGCCGTGGCCAGCCATCTGCTACAACAAACCGGTTATCAGGTGCCCGTGGTGGCAGGCGCAGCGCGAGCATTGAATGAAGCGCCAGAGCCCTGGCGCGCCCATCTGGATCGTGCGATTACCGATCCGCAGTTAGCCGCTCTGTGGCGTAATACGTCTTACCCGCAAGCCGCGACGACACCAGCACCGAACGCCGCCGTCGCAATCGGCGAACTGATCTGCAATCACCCCGGCGAGATCACCCTGGCGGCGATCGGCCCGCTGACCAACGTCGCCCATGCCCTGCAGTTGTACCCCCAGATGGCGCAGGCGGTGAAGGGAATTGTCATTATGGGGGGCGTGTTCAACGTCGAGGGCTACATCAAGGACACCAATTTCGGTCTGGATCCAGAGGCCGCCCGACAGGTACTGACCAGCGGTGCCAACATCACGCTCGCCCCGCTGGATGTCACCACGCAAACCATGCTGACCCAGGCAGACCTGCTACAAATGACCCAGCCCGACACACCGCTGTGCCGCTACCTGCGGGCCACAACCCAGCCCTGGATCGACTATTCCCGCCATACTCGTCATCTGCCGGGCTGCTGGATCCATGATGCGCTGGTCATCGCCTGGCTGCTGGAGCCGCAATTGGTCACCACGGAGGCGTATTTTGTCGATGTGGCGCTGGAAGGCGCAATGACACGGGGCAGCTCCCGTCGCTGGCGGCCAGAAAGTCTGCGCCTGACGGTCGGCATGCCGGAACCCGAAGGCCAACCGGTGCGGATAATGCAGCAGGTGGATAACGCGCGTCTGCTGGCGTTGATCGGCGAAACGCTGGCTCGCGAATGAAAAAAGGTGCGCCGGGGCGCACCAATCATCAAGCCAGCATCGGCAGCGTCGGGTACTACCCCTTGCCTTTCACGCTGCCAATAAACGTTTCACGCGCTGTGGTAGAACCCAGTTTTTCAGCCTCATTCATCAGTTTCAGCGCTTTATCGATATCGCCCGCCTTCACCGCCTGTTTGATGCCGTTGTTAAAGTAAGTTTCGGTGTCATTCAACATCGGTTCCGCCGGTTTGGTCGGTGCTGGGGCCGGAGTCGGCGCTGCCGCAGCCACCGCAGTAGATCCCACCACTACTGGTGCCACCGCAGGTGCCGGCTGCAGCATACCGATCATGATATTGCCGCTGCCCTGTTCAGCCGTCACTTTCAGTTTGATGGTGCCACTGGTGCTGTGGCTGGCAATCGGATCCGGAATATCCGGAGCAGCGTTACCCACACCCTGCGCATAAGCTTTCGCCGGGTTAATCAACCGGGTGGTTTTCGCCAGATCCTGACGAGTGGTGTACACCAGCAGATAAATTTGTTTCTGGCCGAGCGCCGGGGTCAGTTTTAACGTGCCCTCGAGGCGATCGGACGACATCGCCCCCGGTGGCTGATAAGGGAAGTAGCTGCTTGGGTAATAGGCCGCCGGGCGCTGGTGTTCATCCAGCACCAGTACGCTCGGCGCATAAATTGAGTTGTTCTTGCTGATGCTGCTCAGCGTCACTTCCAGCGAGCCGCGATCGGCTGGCAGCGTATAGGCGGCGATAGCGCCCTGAATGTCACCCTGATTAATTTGCGGGCTGACATTATCCAGTTTCACATCCAGGCTGACCGGTGGCACCAGCGGTTGCCATGGCAGGCTTTGCAGCGTGCCAGCACTGATAGCCGGAGCGATAGAAACATTGGCCGGTGTATCGGCATTGGCCACCAATGGCGCACCAAGGGTAAGAGCCAGTGACAGGCAGAGTGACAGCAGATTCTTTTTCATTGTTATACCCCACGGAATCCGACGCAGCTCAGGCAAGAGAGACGGTGTCGGCGAATACAGGTTGGGGAGAGCACCTGGCTCTCCCCGTTATCTCATTACCACCAGATTTCCATCTGAGCGCCGAAGGTGACTTCATCGTCATTGCCGCGGCTGAAGGTATGCATGCTGGTGTCGTTGTACGCGGTACCCGAGGTGTAACCGGCACCGGAGTCGCTGTTAGCGTAACCCCACTTCTCATCCCACTTGGCGTAGGTCGCGAACACGCGGATAGCCGGACGGGACCAGATGCTGTTGCCCGCCTGCCACTGCTGCGCCAGGGTGACTTTGTACTGGCCGTTGCGATCGCCAGTACGCTGGGATTTCACGTTGTCGTAACCGGCTTCCAGCAAGGTGCTCATGATTGGCGTCCATTTGTACATTGGACGCACGCCCACGGTGTACCAGGTGGTGCCGTTGTTGTTGTCGCGATCGATATCCTGGAACATGGCGACATACATCATCGCCCATTGATCGTTGAAGTCGATGGCACCGTGATCCAGCACGCGGATCATCTTGCCATTGTTGTCGATAGTGGCACCCTGGCTACGACCATTGTTCTGTGAGGTCATAGAGTCGGTGGCATATTGCAGGACAAACTTGTTGTAGCCAGTCAGGATGCTTTGAGTATGCTCCGCAGTCACCAACCAACCGTCTTTGCTGGCGCCATCGGCCAAACTATAACCATCTTGTGCATTGGCACGACCGTAGTCCAGACCCAGCTCCAGGGTACCGCCCGGGTTCAACTCCAGACCGGCCAGGCGCACGTCAAAGGTATCGTTGACGGTTGGGCGCTGCTTCCATTCATTATCCAGATAACCGTAAGAGCCGCCGGACTCAGAGTTACGGGTCACGGCAGCAGACAGCTTGCCGAAGCCCAGATCGATATTTTCCAGACCGGCACCCGGGCCGGAGATATCCCAGTAGTAGAAGTCGATCATGTGAACATCATGACGCTGATAGAAACGCTTACCGGCCCACATATTGGCCCCCGGTAACCATTCGATCAGGTTTTTACCCTGCACGTTCACTTCACGGAAGCCTGGCGTCACGTCTTCCCAGTCAGAACGTTGTGAAACCGAGTAAGCCAGGTTGGTGTCGAAGTAGAAGCTTTTGTCGCCCTCTTTCCACACTTCCTGACCCAGCTTCAGTTCGGCATAAGTTTCACATTCGTTACCGAGACGGTATTTACTGTCGGCGCCGGTGGCCTTGAAGCACTGTTGCTCGCCACCGCTACCGGTCCAGCCGATGCCGGAACGGGCATAGCCTTTAAAATCAAGGGCCATTGCCTGAGTGGTGAGCACACCAGCGGCGATTGCCAGTGCCAGAGGAAGTTTGCGCAGAGTAGTCATCATTATTCTCCTGTTATACAGACTGTGATGCTTTAAACGCCCGGCTCCTGGTGCAGCCGTTTACATGCCGTACCGTCTTCACGGAACAGATGGCAGCGGTGAGGCGGCAGGCCGATAGCGAATGTTGCACCTTCTTCTACCAGCACCACGTCGTTCTGGCGGTAAACCAGGTTTTGACGAATTGCCGGGATTTGGATGTGGATTTGCGTCTCGTTACCGAGTTGCTCCACCACCTGTACGTCACCGGTCAGCCGAACTTCAGAGGCGTCACCCGGCAACAGATGCTCGGGACGAATGCCCAACGACAGATTCGAGCCGACCTGTACCTCTGTGCCTTCCACCGGTAACCACACCAGTTGGCGGTTAGGCAGTTCAACCTGGACCTGTTGCGGCTCTGCGGCGGTCACTTTGACCGGCAGGAAGTTCATTTTCGGTGACCCGATAAAACCGGCGACAAAGCGGTTGGCGGGGTAGTGATACAGCTCCAACGGTTTGCCGATCTGGGCGACTCGCCCGGCGTCCAGCACCACGATTTTGTCGGCCAGCGTCATCGCTTCGACCTGATCGTGGGTGACGTAAATCATGGTGCGCTGCAAACGCTTGTGCAGACGGGAGATCTCAATGCGCATCTGCACCCGCAGTGCGGCGTCGAGGTTGGACAGCGGTTCGTCGAGCAGGAACACATCCGGCTCCGCCACCAGCGTACGGCCGATTGCCACCCGCTGACGCTGCCCACCGGACAGCGCTTTGGGCCGTCGGTCGAGCAGGTGAGCCAGTTGCAGCACTTCCGAAACCTGATTCACCCGTTGGTTGATTTCCGCTTTTTTAGCCCCCGCCAGCTTCAGGCCGAACGACATGTTGTCGGCCACCGACAGGTGCGGATACAGCGCATAAGACTGGAATACCATGCCGATGCCGCGCTCGGACGGCGGCACCTCATTCATCCGTTTATCGCCGATCATCAGCTCGCCGGAGGTAATGTCTTCCAGGCCGGCGATCATGCGCAGCAGCGTCGATTTGCCGCAGCCCGATGGCCCGACAAACACTACAAACTCACCGTCATCGATCGTCAGATTGACGTCCTTGGAAATCACCGTTTCGCCGAAAGCCTTATAAACGCTGCGCAATGTGACGCTAGCCATGCGTTACTCCCCTGCTTTCGCAGTTAACATTTCGTGTAAAAATGGCGGACGCAAAACCCGCCAAAACCCATTGATGACCCTCTTGCTGCGCGCCGTGCTGCCATGCCAGTGGCAAGGTCGCCTCAGACGGCGCGGCCGCCTGAGTATAAGGCTGCAGGTTAATCAGCGCTTCAAGGCATTGATCCTGATGGGTAATAAGTAAACGAACTACGCCATTACGCTGGCTGATGGCGCTCAGTTCACCCTGTTGGATCACCGGCAAACGGCGCAATGCCAACAGGGACTGGCAGTAACGTAAGGTCGAGTGGTTGTCATGCTGTTGGCGGCTGATGGCCAATGCGCGGTGTTCGATCGCCACCTGCTGATACCAGTGGATCTCACCGGCGGTCACTTGCTCCGGCGCTTCATGCCAGGGCATCGGCGTTTGCGCACCGAGCGGATCCTGCAAACCGGCCGCGTGCGGCAGACCCAGCTCCTCACCCTGATACAGACAAATAGGCGCGGGCAGCATGGCCAGCAACGTCAAAAAAGCATCGGCGGAGCGCAAATTGCCCTGCCCCCAGTGACTGACCACCCGAGGCTGGTCGGCATCACCGGTGCTCCACAGGCTGTCGGCCAGCGTGGTCCGACGGGCATTCAATACCTCAACCAGCTTCTCCACGCTAAAAGGCACCACTTCCAGCGCCAATGGGCTGCGCAGGTACTGCTGTGGCAGCGCAGCGCGACGAATGTGGTTTGGCCCATCGCAGTACCACAGGGCCAGCCCTTGGGCGGCGACGGCGGCGTCATCTTGTGCCGCCAATGCCTGCGGCAACACCAGGCCGTCGATCGACAACGTGCTCAGGTAGGGCAAAGCCGCAATCATGCCGTGAGCGTCACCTACACCGTCCCCGTTTCCATCGCGGAAACTGACCGGATGGATCCGGTACAGGGTTGGCTGAGTGGCGATAAGCATTGGCGACATAAATCCGGTTCCCTGCTGCACGTGGCAATGAAAATCAATGTGGCCGATAGTGCGGTAAACCCCACAAAGGGTAATCATCCGTAACAGAATTTTTCATGGGGGAGGAGATGGGAGGATGAGAGAACGACTGCAGCGGTGAGAAGTTCCACGCTTAAGACAAATCTGTGATCTGCCTGGCAAAAATCGTCCCCCTATTTTGTGTCTGACACCACAGAATAGAGCGCAATGTTAACTGGATCACACTACGCAGGCATGGGGCGTAGAGAGGGGGAGGATGAGAATGTGTCGCTTTGTGACCCACTATTACCGCGAAACCTCTCTCCTTGATTTACGTGCCCATAAAAAAGAAGGATTGGATTATGACTCGCAGCTTTACCACCGCCCGCACACTGGTGCTTTCGGCTCTGACCACCCTGGTGCTTTCTTCTTCCGCCTTCGCCAAGATCGAGGAAGGGAAACTGGTTATCTGGATCAACGGCGATAAGGGCTATAACGGCCTGGCCGAAGTCGGCAAAAAGTTTGAGAAAGATACCGGTATCAAAGTCACCATCGAGCATCCGGACAAGCTGGAAGAGAAATATCCGCAGGTGGCTGCCACCGGCGACGGCCCGGACATCATCTTCTGGGCTCATGACCGCTTTGGCGGCTACGCGCAGTCGGGCCTGCTGGCCGAGATCCATCCTTCCAAAGCCTTCCAGGACAAGCTGTTCCCATTCACCTGGGACGCGGTGCGCTACGATGGCAAGCTGATTGGCTACCCGATCGCGGTGGAAGCGCTGTCGCTGATTTATAACAAAGACCTGATCAAGCAAGCGCCAAAAACCTGGGAAGAGATCCCGGCACTGGACAAAGAGCTGCGCGCCAAAGGCAAGAGCGCCATCATGTGGAACCTGCAAGAACCCTACTTCACCTGGCCGATTATCGCCGCCGACGGCGGTTATGCCTTCAAGTATGAGAACGGCAAGTACAACATCAAGGACGTTGGCGTGGCCAATGCCGGTTCACAGGCCGGGTTGCAGTTCATCGTCGATCTGGTGAAAAACAAACACATCAACGCCGATACCGATTACTCGATTGCCGAAGCCGCGTTCAACAAAGGCCAGACAGCGATGACCATCAATGGTCCATGGGCCTGGTCCAACATCGAACAAAGCAAAATCAACTACGGCGTGACCCTGCTGCCGACCTTTAAAGGCAAACCGTCCAAACCTTTCGTCGGCGTACTGACCGCCGGGATCAACGCCGCCAGCCCGAACAAAGAACTGGCGACCGAATTCCTGGAAAACTACCTGCTGACCAACGAAGGGCTGGCGGACGTCAACAAGGACAAACCGCTGGGCGCAGTCGCGCTGAAGTCTTACCAGGAACAGCTGGCGAAAGATCCGAAGATTGCCGCCACCATGGAAAACTCACAGAACGGCGAAATCATGCCTAACATCCCGCAGATGAGTGCCTTCTGGTACGCCGAACGCAGTGCGGTGATCAACGCCGTCAGCGGCCGCCAGACGGTGAAAGCCGCACTGGATGACGTACAGACCCGTATTACCAAGTAACACACTACGTTGTGCGGGGTGCGGACCAGCGCCCCGCTGTAGCTCCACAGAAAGGAACGCCCTATGCAATTAGCTCACGCCGGGTCACCTGCGCGCAAAAAGTCGAAGTGGTGGCAGAGTGACATACTGAAATGGCTGGTCATCGGCCTGTTCAGCCTGGTTACCTGCTATCTGATTGTGTTGATGTATGCACAGGGTGAATACCTGTTTGCCATTCTGACGCTGATCTTGGTCAGCGCCGGGCTTTACGTCTTCGCCAACCGTCGTGCTTATGCCTGGCGCTACGTTTATCCGGGCATCGCCGGCATGGGACTGTTTGTCCTGTTTCCGCTGATTTGCACCATTGCCATCGCCTTTACCAACTACAGCAGCACCAACCAGCTCACCTTTGAGCGCGCCCAGTCAGTGCTGATGCAGCGTCAATTCCAGACCGGCAAGACCTTTACCTTCGGCCTGTATCCGGCGGAAAACCAACGCTGGCGTCTGCAGTTAACCCACCCGGACAGCGGCCAACAGCTGATTTCCCAGCCTTTCAGCTTTGATGCCAACGCACCGCAAACGCTGAAGCTGGTTGAGGAAGGCAGCGAACCGACAGGCGAACGCGCCACGCTGCGGGTGATCACTCAAAACCGCCAGGCGCTGAGCCAACTGGTAGCCCAGTTACCGGACGGCGGTGAGCTGCGCATGAGTTCCCTGCGCCAGTTTTCCGGCACCACCCCGCTTTACGCACTGGATAAGGACAGCAATCAGCTGACCGACCAACAAACCCATATTCAATACCGGCCAAACCCGGAGATTGGCTTCTATCAGGCGGTGAATGCCGACGGCAACTGGGCCAAAGAGACCCTCAGCCCAGGCTATACCGTGACTATCGGTGGGAAAAACTTCCTGCGCGTCCTGCAGGATGAAGGCATCAAGAAGCCGTTCGTGTCGATCTTTATCTGGACCATCGTGTTCTCGGTGATGACCGTGATCCTCACCGTGGCGGTAGGCATGGTGCTGGCCTGCGTGGTGCAGTGGGAAGCACTGAAAGGCAAAGCCATCTACCGCGTGATGCTGATATTGCCCTACGCGGTGCCATCATTTATTTCGATTCTGATTTTCAAAGGCTTGTTCAACCAAAGCTTCGGTGAAATCAACATGATGCTCAGCCATCTGTTCGGCATCAAACCGGCCTGGTTCAGCGACCCCATCACCGCCAAGAGCATGATTTTGATCGTCAACACCTGGCTGGGCTACCCGTACATGATGATCCTGTGCATGGGGCTGTTAAAGGCGATCCCTGACGATTTGTACGAGGCTTCGGCAATGGACGGCGCTACCCCGATGCAGAACTTTTTCCGCATCACTCTGCCGCTGCTGATTAAGCCGCTAACGCCGCTGATGATTGCCAGCTTCGCCTTCAACTTTAATAACTTCGTGCTGATCCAACTGTTGACCAACGGCGGACCGGATATGATCGGGACTACCACACCGGCCGGTTATACCGACCTGCTGGTCAGCTATACCTACCGTATCGCCTTCGAAGGCGGCGGCGGACAGGACTTTGGGCTGGCGGCGGCAATTGCCACGCTGATCTTCCTGCTGGTAGGCGCCCTGGCAATCCTGAATCTGAAAGCCAGCAAGATGAACTTCGACTAGGGAGAAAAATAATGGCTATGGTCCAACCCAAATCCCAGCGCCTGCGCCTGTGGATGACCCATACTCTGATGCTGTGCTTTATCGCCCTGATCATGTTCCCGCTGCTGATGGTGATCACTATCTCGCTGCGATCCGGCAACTTTGCCACCGGCAGCCTGATACCGGAGCAGATTTCCTGGGATCACTGGCGGCTGGCGCTCGGCATGAGCGTGACGCACGCCGACGGCAGCGTCACCCCACCGCCGTTCCCGGTACTGTTGTGGCTGTGGAACTCGATCAAGATCGCGGTGATCACCGCCATCGGCATCGTCACGCTGTCCACCACCTGCGCCTACGCTTTTGCCCGCATGCGTTTTCGCGGTAAAAGCACGCTGCTGAAAAGCATGCTGATTTTCCAGATGTTCCCGGCGGTGTTGTCACTGGTGGCGCTGTACGCCCTGTTCGATCGCCTGGGCCAGTACATCCCGTTTATCGGCCTGAATACCCACGGCGGGGTGATCTTCGCCTATATGGGCGGCATCGCGCTGCACGTCTGGACCATCAAAGGCTATTTCGAGACCATCGATAATTCGCTGGAAGAAGCCGCAGCGCTGGACGGTGCCAGCCCGTGGCAAGCCTTCCGCCTGGTGCTGTTGCCGCTGTCGGTGCCGATTCTGGCGGTGGTGTTTATTCTGTCGTTTATCGCCGCCATCACCGAGGTACCGGTCGCCTCGCTGCTGTTACGTGACGTCAACAGTTACACGCTGGCGGTGGGCATGCAGCAATATCTGAATCCGCAAAACTACTTGTGGGGCGACTTTGCCGCTGCGGCGGTGCTATCAGCCATTCCGATTACCGCCGTATTCCTGCTGGCGCAGCGCTGGCTGGTTGGGGGCCTGACGGCCGGTGGGGTCAAGGGTTAAAGGGTTTTTGCCACTGTAATGCGCTTGCTGTACTTCGTTCTATACCTGTGTCTTCGGCGGCCCCTATGGGCCGCCATTTTTATGCCTATTATTCTCTTTTTAACCGGTCGGTATTGGCCAGATAAAGCGTCACCACCAGTAACAATATCGCGGCAGAATAAATTAGCGTATCGATTGGATTTTCATGGTCCACAATGATCAAACGGATAATTGCGGTAATGCCGATATAAATAAAGTAACGCAGCGGGAAGTGATAACCCGACTCAAAGTATTTTACAATCAATGCGATAAACTCAAAGTAAAGAAAGTAAATCACAATTCCTTCAATCAGCAGATAGGACGTCGACTCCTCGTTGTTAACAAATAAGACTTTCGCCAAATGAATGGTTTCTTTAACCAAAAAGACGATCAGGATCGCCGCCAGCAGCAGCAGTCCAACATTAAGTACCCGTTGTAACCCTTTGGCGATCATCACCGAGCGGGAGGTTTTTGCCATAAATATTCCCCATCAATACCACTGTAGTTATCCGCGCATCCTAACATAGGCATTATCTTAAAAATTAATATCCGCGCGGCGCCAAGAAAAATTCAATACTATTCATACTGTTATAAATAAATGTTTCATATGGATATATTTGTAGCAAATTGAAATGTCAACTATGATGGGTCATAGATCTTTACATAAAACAAACAACTCGAATTAACAAGGGAATATTTATTTATGCGCGCTAAACTTAACGGACTGGTCGCCGCAGGCCTGTTTACCTGTGCATTAAGCAGCCATGCCAGCGGATTGGTAACCCCTGATAATGACCTGCGTAATGACCTCGCCTGGCTGTCCGACCGTGGTGTCATCAACGTCAGCCTGTCTACCTGGCCGCTGAGCCAGGAAGAAATCACCTCCGTTATTTCACAAGCCAAACCGGTAACCAATACCGAGAAAAACGTCCTCGACCGCGTTCAACGTCGCGTCGGTGACTTAAAAGCCAATATTCGTGTCAGCGGCTATGCAGCCACCGACAAACCGGGCACACCGCAGGGTTTCGGCCAGAACCAATATGCAGACCAAAGCCTGACTGTTGGTGCCGGGGCCAACGGCGAATTCTGGGACGTGCGCGTCCAGGGGTCGGTCGAGGGCGATCAACGCGTCAGCGATGGCTCCAAATTCAATATGAATGGCTCCTACGGCGCAGTAAAAGTCTGGAACCAGTGGTTGTCCTTCGGTGAGGTGTCCCAATGGTGGGGGCCGGGTTATGACGGCAGCCTGATCCGTTCCGACGCCGCACGACCAGTTGCCGGTTTTATGCTGCAGCGTGCCGACCAATCGCCGTTTGAAACCCCTTGGCTGTCGTGGATTGGCCGCTGGCAGTATCAACTGACTGCTGGCCAGTTGTCACAGTATTCTTCGGTACCACACACCAAACTGATCGGTGGCCGTTTAACCATGATGCCGACCAACTTCCTTGAGCTGGGCGCTTCGCGCATCATGCAATGGGGTGGTCAAGGTCGCCCGCAGTCCTGGAGCTCCTTCTGGGATGCGTTTACAGGCAATGACAACGATGACTCCGGTCAGGGCAACGATCCGGGTAACCAGCTTGCCGGTTTCGACTTCAAGCTGAAAATGCAGCCGCTGATTGGCCTGCCGGTCAGTTTATACGGTCAGTTGGTGGGTGAGGATGAAGCCGGTTATCTGCCTTCGCAAAACACTTACCTGCTGGGCCTGGAAGGCCACCCGGAGTGGGGCCCGACTACCATCAACTGGTATATCGAAGGGGCTGATACTCGCTCCGATATGAGCCGTAAAAACTATGTCTACACCCATTACACTTACAAAGGCGGCTACTACCAGCAGGGTTATCCGCTGGGTCATGCTATGGGTGGCGACGGTCAGATGCTGTCCGGCCGAGTAGAAATGGTACTGGATGATGGCCAACGCTGGAGCACCCGTCTGGTGTACGCCAAAGTGAACCCGAACAGCCAGTCAATTAACCAGGCATTCCCGAAATCCGATACGCTGAAAGGCATTCAGTTGGGTTGGGGTTACAACTTCGACTCGCAGGTCAAGTTTGATACCAGCCTGTGGTACACCGATAACAACGCCAGCACCGCCGACGACGTGGGCGCAGGCATCAGTTTCGAAGTGCCGATCAATCTGTAATCATTCAGACGTAAAAAAACCCGCCGCGGCGGGTTTTTTATTGGCATCAATTCAGGCGGTAATTAACGCCATGCTTTGAAGCGGTTGATCAGCGCATTGGTTGAGCTGTCATGGCTGCTGACCGCTTCGTCACCCGCCAATTCCGGCAGGATACGGTTAGCCAGCTGTTTGCCCAGCTCCACGCCCCACTGATCAAAGGTGAAGATGTTCAGGATCGCGCCCTGGGTGAAGATCTTGTGTTCATACAGCGCGATCAGGCTGCCCAGGCTGAACGGGGTGATCTCACGCAGCAAGATGGAGTTGGTCGGACGGTTGCCTTCAAACACCTTGAACGGTGCCACGTGCTTAACCTCTTCCGGCGTTTTGCCCTGTGCGGCAAACTCTGCTTCTACCACTTCCAGCGACTTGCCGAACGCCAGCGCTTCGGTCTGTGCGAAGAAGTTCGACAGCAGTTTGGCGTGGTGGTCGCTCAGCGGGTTGTGGCTGATGGCCGGGGCGATAAAGTCGCAAGGCACCAGTTTGGTCCCCTGGTGAATCAACTGGTAAAACGCGTGCTGGCCATTGGTGCCAGGCTCGCCCCAGATGATCGGGCCGGTCTGGTAATCCACCGGGTTACCGTTGCGATCGACATATTTACCGTTGGATTCCATGTTGCCCTGCTGGAAGTAAGCAGCAAAGCGATGCATGTACTGGTCGTACGGCAGGATGGCTTCGGTTTCTGCACCGAAGAAATTGTTGTACCAGATGCCGATCAGCGCCAGCAGCACCGGCAGGTTTTGCTCCGCCGGGGTTTGCGCGAAGTGTTTGTCCATCGCGTGCGCGCCGCTCAGCAGCTGCTCGAAGTTCTCGTAACCCAGTGACAGTGCAATCGACAGACCAATCGCCGACCACAGGGAATAGCGACCGCCGACCCAGTCCCAGAACTCGAACATGTTGGCGGTATCGATACCGAACTCGCCCACTGCCTTGCCGTTGGTGGACAGCGCCGCGAAGTGCTTCGCCACGTGTTTTTGATCGCCGGCAGTACTCAGGAACCAGTCGCGCGCGCTGTGGGCGTTGGTCATGGTTTCCTGGGTGGTGAAGGTTTTGGAGGCTACCAGGAACAGGGTGGTTTCCGGGTTCAGTGGCTGCAGCGTTTCGGCAATATGGGTGCCGTCGACGTTGGAAACAAAATGCATATTCAGGTGGTTTTTGTAAGGGCGCAGCGCCTCGGTCGCCATATAAGGGCCGAGATCCGAACCGCCGATACCGATGTTCACCACGTCGGTAATGGCCTTGCCGGTGTAACCTTTCCAGTCACCGCCAATCACGCGGTCGCAGAACTGTTTCATTTTGGCCAGCACCGCGTTCACTTCCGGCATTACGTCTTTGCCGTCCACGATAATCGGGCTGTTGCTGCGGTTGCGCAGGGCTACGTGCAGCACCGCACGGTCTTCGGTACGGTTAATTTTCTCACCGGCAAACATGGATTTGATCGCGCTTTGCAGATCGGTCTCTTTCGCCAGTGCCTGCAGCTTTTCCAGGGTCTCCGCGGTAATGCGGTTTTTAGAGTAGTCCACCAGCATTTGATCGTTGAAGGTGGCGGAGAACTTGGAGAAACGCTCACTGTCCTGAGCAAACAGATCGCTGATCTGCACATCTTTCATCTGTTCAAAATGTTGCTGCAGGGCTTGCCAAGCAGCGGTTTGACTAGGATTGATATTTTTCATAGCAACACTCTTAGGCTTGAGAATAAAGGTGACGTGGTTGTCCGATTGTAGCCTGTTCGACTGTGATTATGATCTCTTTTCTTGCGATAGGCGCTAACTGTCAAACGCCGCCGCATCGTTTCAGCTCTTCCCCTATACTTTTGGATAACAGCCTGTTATCAGGGTTAGTTAACTGTCACTAAACTGTGTCAGGTTATCACCACGTCATTGACGTAATTAGGCGAAGGATGCGCGCCAACAGGTTGCGCTTTGAAACACGAAGGACATGACTATGGAATTATCTGCCCCGTTGATGTTGGTGGTTATCGGCTTGAGTTCACTGCTGGCGCAGTGGTTGGCCTGGCTGTTGCGCCTGCCGGCCATTCTGCCGCTGTTGGTGTTTGGCGTGGTGTTGGGGCCGGTGGTGCATCTGGTTCAACCGGACGCGTTGTTTGGCGATCTGCTGTTCCCGCTGGTGTCGCTGTCGGTCGCCATTATTCTGTTTGAAGGGGCGCTGACGCTGCGGGTCGAGGAAATACGTGGCCTCGGTGGCGTGGTGCGCAACCTGGTGACCATCGGCATGCTGATGACCTTCCTGGTGATTGGTGTGGCCTGCTGGTGGCTACTGGACTTTCCGCCCGAGCTGGCCGCGCTGATCGGCGCGGTCACGGTGGTTACCGGCCCGACGGTCATCGCCCCGCTGATGCGAGTGGTGCGGCCCAACGCCAATATCAACCAGGTGTTGCGCTGGGAAGGCATAGTGATCGACCCGGTCGGCGCTATCTTCACCCTGCTGGTGTTTGAATTTATCGTACTGAAACAACATTCCGAGTCTTACATCCACCTGTTCTACACGCTGGGGATCACCGCTGCCGTCGGCCTGGTCGCCGGTGCGCTGTTCGGTTACCTGCTGGGTCTGGCGCTGCGCCGCGTCTGGCTGCCGGGCTACCTGCAAAACCTGGCGGTACTGGCGATTATGCTGACCGCTTTTGGCGTGTCCAACGCCATTGCCGACGAATCGGGCCTGCTGACCGTCACGGTGATGGGCATCTGGCTGGCCAATATGCGCGATGTGGATACCAGCGACATACTGGCGTTCAAGGAAGAGCTGTCGGCGATCCTGATTTCAGCGCTGTTTATCATTTTGGCGGCGCGGCTTGATATCCAGGCGCTGTGGAATATGGGCTGGCCACTGCTGGGCCTGCTGCTGGTAGTGCAGTTTATCGCCCGACCACTGTGTATTGCGGTGTCGACCTGGCGCTCTTCCCTGCACTGGCGCGATCGGCTGCTGCTGTGCTGGATTTCGCCGCGCGGCATCGTCGCCGCAGCCGTCAGTTCGCTGTTCGCCCTGACTTTGCAGCGTAGCGGCTACCCAGGTGCCGATCGACTGGTGACCGTGGTATTCGCGGTGATCATCGGTACCGTGGTGCTGCAAAGCCTGACCAGCAGCATGATGGCGCGCTGGCTGCGGGTGCAGCAGCAAAAACCGCGCGGAGTGTTGATCGTCGGCGCCAACAGCGTGGCGCGTATGCTGGCGCAGGCGTTGATAAAAATGAATATCCCGGTGATTGTCACCGACAGCAGCTGGGAGTATTACCGTCAGGCGCGCATGGACGGCATCCCCGCCTATTATGGCCATGCTTACTCCGAGCATGCCGAGAACTACCTCGATCTCAGCGATACCGCGCAGGTGTTGGCGCTGTCACCCAACCGCCATCAGAATGCGCTGGCGGTCTATCACTTCGGTCATATTTTTGGCGAGGGACAGGTGTTCGCCATCCGTTCCGGTGCACCGCTGAAAGGCCGTGGCAACAGTGGGGAAAGCTCGCGCTTCCGTCGGCATGAAGTTTTGTTTTCTCAAGAAGCCACCTACGCCCGGTTGAGCAGCTTGATCGCCCACGGTGCCACCATCAAGGCGACCAAGCTGAACGAAAACTTTGGCTGGCTGGAATATATTGAAAAAAATCAGGGGATTATTCCGTTATTTAGCCAACGGGAGGATGGCACTCTGCAACCCATTGGTACCGGTTTCGTCCCGGCGATGCCCTGTACGTTGATTGCACTGGTTCAAGATGAAAATCCCTCAACGTCCGGACGTTGACAGCAGCGCGATTACCGGCTATTCCTTACAGCCTACTTGCGCACCCGGTGCGCAAGCCAGAAGAGGTGCGTCGCCCAGGTAGAGTGTCAGAGGAGCCGTTTTCCCATGACGGCACTTGAGGGGGAGCGACGCCGAGGTAAGGTGATGTGCGGCATTCATCGTATCGACTACAGGGGCTGAATCCTCTGGGTTGTCACCAGGGATTGTCCGTAATGACAATCAGCAAGGTGGGGCGCTTCTGGGTGTACCGTAGCTTTAACCTCTACGCCTGCCCCCGTTTATCGCTCCTCCCTTGTGCCAAGGCTATGAAAAAAGCGCTCTCTGAATAGAGCCACCCTGACACGAGGTTTTTACATGAACCAAGCAGCACCCCAGAATTCCACCGTTGTCGCCAAATTCGGCGGCACCAGCGTTGCCGATTTTGAAGCCATGAACCGCAGCGCCGACGTCGTACTCGCCAATCCGGACGTACGCCTGGTGGTCTTGTCCGCTTCCGCGGGCGTCACCAACCTGTTGGTGGCTCTGGCCGAAGGCAGCGATGCCGACAAACGCCATTTCCAGCTCGATGAAATCCGTCGCATCCAATACGCCATCCTCGATCGCCTCGATAACCCGACGGTTATTCGCGATGAAATCGACCGCATGCTGGAAAACATCGCCATGCTGTCCGAAGCGGCGGCGCTGGCAACCTCAACGGCCTTGACCGACGAGTTGGTCAGCCACGGCGAACTGATGTCTACCCTGCTTTTCGTGGAGATCCTGCGTGCTCGCCAGGTACAGGCGGAGTGGTTTGACGTGCGTAAAGTGATGCACACCGACGACCATTTCGGCCGCGCCGCGCCAGACAACGCGGTGCTGAAACAGCTGGCCCAGTCTCTGCTCAAACCGCGTTTGCAAGAAGCGCTGGTGGTCACTCAGGGCTTTATCGGCAGCGAGCCGAAAGGCCGTACCACCACGCTGGGCCGTGGCGGCAGCGATTACACCGCAGCACTGCTGGGCGAAGCGCTGAGCGTCAGTCGGGTGGATATCTGGACCGACGTTCCGGGCATCTACACTACCGACCCACGTGTGGTACCGGCGGCAAAACGCATTGATAAAATCGGCTTTGAAGAAGCGGCAGAAATGGCCACCTTCGGCGCGAAAGTGCTGCACCCGGCCACCTTGCTGCCGGCCGTGCGCAGTGATATTCCGGTGTTTGTCGGCTCGAGCAAAGATCCGGCCGCCGGAGGAACTCTGGTGTGCAACACCACCGAGAACCCGCCGCTGTTCCGTGCGCTGGCACTGCGCCGCAAGCAAACCCTGCTGACGCTGCACAGCCTCAACATGCTGCATGCACGCGGCTTCCTGGCCGAAGTGTTCAACATTCTGGCGCGTCACAACATCTCGGTGGATCTGATCACCACATCCGAAGTCAGCGTAGCGCTGACTATGGACACTACCGGCTCAACCTCTACCGGCGGCAGCCTGCTGACCACCTCATTGCTGACCGAGCTGTCATCACTGTGCCGGGTGGAAGTCGAAGAGGATCTGGCGCTGGTAGCGTTGATCGGTAACAAGCTTTCCCAGGCCTGCGGCGTGGGCAAAGAAGTGTTTGGCGTGCTCGACCCGTTCAATATTCGCATGATCTGCTACGGCGCCAGCAGCTATAACCTGTGCTTCCTGGTACCGGGCAACGATGCAGAACAAGTAGTACGTACCCTGCACCACAATCTGTTCGAATAAACTATTATCATCCCTTGCGGGCGCGGCAGGCTGCGCCCCTACATCTAAAAAATCAGTTCATAACCGTAGGGGTTCAGTCCGCTGAACCCGCAAAAAAACACAACTCCATCCCATCGTTCTATTTGGCTAAGGAAAACCACATTCATGCTGGCAAAATTTACCCGATTATTCCCCCTGTGGGCGGTGCTGCTCGCCGTCGCCGCCTACTTCACCCCCACCACCTTTACCGGCATCGGCCCCTATGTCAGTCCGCTGTTAATGCTGATCATGTTCGCCATGGGCGTCACGCTGCGGCTGGATGACTTCAGGCGCGTGCTGTCCCGCCCGGGTCCGGTGGCGGCGGGGATCTTTCTGCATTACCTGATCATGCCGCTGGCGGCCTGGCTGCTGGCGATGCTGTTTCACATGCCACCGGATCTTTCCGCAGGTATGGTCCTGGTAGGCAGCGTTGCCAGCGGCACGGCTTCCAACGTAATGATCTATCTGGCCAAAGGCGATGTGGCACTGTCAGTGACCATTTCGGCGGTCTCCACGCTGGTGGGCGTCTTCGCCACACCGCTGCTGACCCGTCTGTACGTCGATACCGAAATCAGCGTCGATGTCATGGGCATGCTGCTGAGCATTCTGCAGATCGTGGTGATCCCGATTGGCCTGGGGTTGATCGTCCATCACACCTTTACCAAAACCGTCAAACGCATTGAGCCCATTCTGCCGGCGCTGTCGATGGTGTGCATTTTGGCAATCATCAGTGCCGTGGTGGCCGGTAGCCAAAGCCATATCGCCTCGGTCGGGCTGGTGGTGATCATCGCGGTGATCCTGCATAACGCCATCGGGCTGCTGAGCGGTTACTGGGGCGGCAAGCTGTTTGGCTTTGACGAATCTACCTGCCGCACGCTGGCAATTGAGGTTGGCATGCAGAACTCCGGGCTGGCGGCGACGCTGGGCAAAATCTACTTCTCACCGCTGGCCGCACTGCCGGGTGCCCTGTTCTCGGTGTGGCACAACCTGTCCGGTTCACTGCTGGCGGGTTACTGGTCCGGTCGGCCGATCAACAAAAAATAATTTCACTCCGGGGCGCAAATGACTGCGCCCCATCCCATCTACGAAATTTCGTATTTCCCACTGGTCGGATTGTCAGAATTACCCTCATCCTCTATTATCCCCCGACAAAATAAAAATTCAGATTCTTCCTATCCGTGCCGATAAAGTTTAAATGGCGGAGAGGTTAATTACTTTTTTTAGTTAATTAACTCAAGGGATCTGAAAATTAAAACAAGCAGCCTAATTATTATTTAGATATATACCCACCGTCTTAATTTGCCTGCGGCAAGTCGAGATATCACGCAATGTGCTTGTCGCTCGCTATTTCGGGCCGGCCGCTGGCCGTCCGTATATTGACCTCATGGATTGAGCAGGCCGCTCCGGCGGCTTCTCATAATGGATTACAATGATTAAAAAAACCGCCGCCCTGGTGCTGCTGTTCAGCACCGCGATCCCTGCCGCTACCCTGCCGGAAATGGAGCATTTCTCGCCGATGGGCGAATCACGCCGCGCTTTGCAAGACGGCACGCGTGAAGTCAATCAACAGATCGAGCAACGACGCTACCAACAGCTTAAACAACAGCAATTACTGGCAGAACCCGAACCCGCACCACCGGCACTGCCACGTTCTGCCCAGTGCCTGCCCATCGGCGGCGTGTATCTGCAGGGCATTACTCTGCTGTCGGCGAAAGATTTGGCGGCACTCAGCGCATTGCCACAGCGTTGCATCAGCAGTAATGACATCAACCGTCTGACCCGCGAACTCACCCGTTTATATCTTGATAAAGGCTATATCACCGCCCGCGTACAGTTTATTCGCCCCAATGCCGAGGGCGAATTGGGCCTGCGGGTCACCGAAGGGTTTATCGAAAAAATAGAAGGAGGCGATCGCTGGGTTAACAGCCAGTTATTATTCCCAGGACTGGAAGGTCAGCCGCTGAAATTAACCCAGCTCGATCAGGGATTGGATCAGGCCAATCGTTTGCAATCGAACAAAACCCGATTGGATATATTGCCAGGCAACCAAACCGGGGGTTCTATTATTCGGTTGCACAACCAACATGCCAAACCCTGGTTGCTGTCTGCCACCCTGGACAATTATGGCCAAAAAAATACCGGCCAGTGGTTAGCGCGCAGCACGGCAACGCTGGACAGCCCGTTCGGCCTGTCGGACTTTGCCAGTCTGAACGTCGCCGGTACGCTGAAGGATCCCTCGCAGCGCTACAACCGTGCCTATACCCTGCTCTATTCTCTGCCCTACGGCGCTTTTACCTTCAGCGGTTTTGCCAGCTATTCGCAATACATGAACCGTCAGCAGTTGGTGTTCAACAGCTATAAACTGCACGGTCAGACTCAACAGTACGGTCTGCGCGGCGACTATGTGTTTTACCGCGATCGCGATCAGATCAACGCCCTGAGCGGCCAACTGACCCACAAGCGCATCAATAACTATTTCGAGAGCGTACGTATCGGTCTAGGCAGCCCGACACTCAGCCTGTTCGAACTGGGGGTTAACCACCTGCAGATCCTGCCTACCGGGTTGATCAGCGCCAACCTCAGCGTGGAGCAAGGATTGCCGTGGTTCGGTGCCGATCGCCACAGCGGTGCCGGTCTGCCTGATGCCCAATTCACCAAGGGCAAGCTGTTCACCAACCTCACCCAACGCTTCACCCTGGCCGGTTCCAGTTACCAGCTCAGCAACCTGCTGTACGGGCAATACAGCCGCGACCGGCTGCCCGGCGTGGAATGGCTCAGCCTGACCGACCGCAGCGCGATCCGCGGTTTCAGCCGCAGCACGCTGTCCGGCGATAACGGCTGGTATCTGCAAAATACCCTGTCCCGCAGCTTTAATCTGGGCCAAAGCACCCTTACCCCTCGCCTCGGCGGCGACGTCGGCCGGGTGCTGCCCCGTGACAATCGGCCTTCGGGCTGGCAAAGCAGCGCCGGACTGAGCGCCGGAGCCACCCTGCGTTATCAGCGCGCCATCATCGACGTCGAAGCCAGCCGAGGCTGGCTGCTGTCCAGTAATACCCTGCCGGACGACCCGATCCAGGTGCTGGCCCGCTTCTCGTACACCTTTTAGTCAGTTGTTTTTTTTGCAGTACCACACGGCGATATACGGAGATACATGGATGAAAAATAATAACTTCAGGCTTTCGGCGGCGGGCAAGTTGGCCGCTTCACTGGCGATCATTCTCGCCTCACTCGGCAACGGTTACGCCGGTGATATTGTGGCGGCCAACGGGGCTAACGGCCCCGGGGTTTCCACCGCCGGTAACGGCGCACAGGTGGTGAATATTGTCACGCCGAATGACCACGGGCTGTCACATAACCAATATCAGGATTTCAACGTCAACCAGCCCGGCGCGGTGTTGAATAACTCACGCGAATCCGGACTGTCTCAGTTGGCCGGTCAGTTGGGTGCCAACCCTAACCTGAACAACCAGGCGGCCAGCGTGATCCTCAATGAAGTGATCAGCCGCAACCCGTCGCTGTTGCACGGCCAGCAGGAAATCTTCGGCATGGCGGCCGACTACGTGTTAGCCAACCCGAACGGCATCAGCTGTGACGGCTGCGGTTTTATCAATACCAGCCGCTCATCACTGGTGGTGGGTAACCCGATGGTGGAAAACGGCATGCTGCAGGGTTACAGCACGCTGGGTAATCGCAACACCCTGAGCCTGGATGGCAAACTGAACGCCGGTGGCGTACTGGACTTGATTGCCCCGCGTATCGACAGCCGCGGCGAGGTGATCGTCACCCCGGTATTTGATAAGAAAAGTGACAAGACGGTGTCGGCTATCAACGCTGTCACCGGCAATAACCGCGTCTCACGCGACGCGCAGGTGCTCAGCAGCCAGCAACCCTTGAGCGCGCTGGACAGCTACTATCTTGGCAGCATGCAGGCCGGACGCATCAACATCATCAACACCGCAGCAGGCAGCGGCGTGAAGCTGGCAGGCAAGCTGCAGGGCAGCGACGAAATCAGGGTGAAGGCAGACAACATTCGTGCCGAAAGCCAGATTAGTGATGACAGCAGTAGCCGTAACAGCGGTGAGAACTACCAAAACTATCGCGGCGGTATCTACATCAACGACCGTAACACCAGCCAAAAGCTGACCCGCACCGAGCTTGTGGGCAAAAATATCAGCCTGCTGGCCGATAACAGCAACCATCTGACCGCCACCGATATTCGCGGCGAAGAGGTTACTTTGCAGGGGGCCAGCCTGACGCTCGACGGCCAGCAACTGAAGCAAACTCAGGGCCATACCAACGACCAATGGTTCTACTCCTGGCAGTACGACGTCACCCGTGAGAATGAACAGCACCAGCAGGTCGGCAGCAGCGTCAGCGCCAGCAAAAATGCCACCCTGACCGCCACCGCTCAGGATGTGAAACTGCTCGGTGCCACTGTCGGGGCAGGTAACTCACTGAAAATTGAAGCCAAACACGATGTCCAGATCGCCGGGCTGGTTGAGCGGGAGAAAACCAGTGAACGCGGCTATCAGCGTAACCATACCTCCAGCCTGCGCACCGGCAGTTGGAATAACAGCAATGAAACCGAAAGCCTGAAGGCCAGCGATTTGCATGCCGGGGGCGATTTGACGCTGAGTGCCGGTAACCGTGTGGAGGCTCGGGGGGCAAAAGTGTATGCAGCGCACGATCTGACCGTCAATGCCAACGACCAGATCAACATCGACGTGCAGAAGACCGCCAACGCCAAATCGGTGCGTGACAATAAAACCTCATGGGGCGGCATCGGCGGCGGCGATAACAAAGACAACAGTCACCACCACGAAGTCAGCAACGCTTCCGACCTGACCGCCGATGGCACCCTGTGGCTGAACGGCAAACAGGGCGTAACCATTACCGGCAGCAAGGTCAAAGGCAGCCAGGGCGGTTTTGTTGAAGCCAGCGCCGGAGGCCTGCGCATTGATAACGCGCTCAGTACCAACGTCGACAAGATCAATGCCCGCACCGGTACCGCCTTTAACATTACCAGCAGTTCGCAAAAGTCCAACAATAGCCACCAGCAGTCCACCGCCAGTGAACTGGTTTCCGATACCAACCTGCAACTGGTCAGCAAACAGGATACCGACGTGGTGGGCAGCAAAGTGACCAGCGGCGGCAAGCTGGACATCAAAGCCGGTGGCAATCTCAATGTCAGCGCGGCAGAACAGCAGCAACGTGTTGACGAGCAGAAAACCGCGCTGGCGATCAACGGCTATGCCAACGAAAAAAGCGATAAGCAATACCGCGCCGGTTTACGCATAGAACATACCAGCGACAGCGAGAAAACCACCCGTAGCGAGCAACAATCGTCGATGTTGAGCGGCGGCAGCGTGACGTTGAAGGCGGATAAAGACCTGACCTTCAGCGGCTCCAAACTGGTGACCACCCAGGGGGATGCCAGCGTCAGCGGCAACAACGTCGCCTTCCTGGCGGCTGACAACAAGACCACCAGCGACACCGAGCAAACCAAAGTCGGCGGTGGGTTCTATTACACCGGCGGCATCGATAAAGTCGGCTCGGGTATTGAAGGCGGTTACGAGAACAGCAAAACGCACTCGCAAAGCAGCAAGGCCGTCACCTCAGGCAGTGATATCAAAGGCAACCTGACGATTAGCGCCAATGACCAACTGACTCAGCAAGGTGCACAGCATCAGGTTGGCGGTAAATATCAGGAAAATGCCAACAGCGTGGCCCATCTGGCCGCCACGGACAGCGAAAGCAGCAATACCCGCAAAACCGACGTCGGCGTGGATATCGGTGCCAACGTTGATTACAGCGCCATCACCCGCCCGGTTGAACGCGCCGTGGGCAAAGCCGCCAAGCTGGACGCCAACGGCGTGATTAACGATATCGGCAGCATCGGTCTGCCAAACGTCGGGATCGACGTCGCTGCCAACGGCGGCAGCAGCGAAAACAGTAACAGCAGTTCGCAGGCCGTGGTCAGCACCATTAAGGCCGGGGAGATTGCGGTTAACGCTGGCAGGGAACTGCAGGATCGCGGGACCCAATATCAAACCAATCAGGGTGCCGTAACGCTGAAGGCGGACAGCCACCGCAGTGAAGCGGCGGAAAATAGCCAACAGCAGAGCCAAAGCGATACCCGTGGCGGTGCCAGCGTGCGCGTTTACACCAACACCGGCAATGACCTGAACGTCGACGGCAAAGGTGAAGGCGGCAACAAACATAGCGCCAGCACCGGCAGCCAGGCCGTGACCGGCAGCATCACCGCCGCCAATGGCATCGACATCCAGGTCAAGCAGGATGCGGTTTATCAGGGCACTTCACTGGATGCCGGCCAGGGTAAGGCTCAGGTGAAAGCCGAAGACGGCAACATCCGTTTCGAGCAGGCTACCGACCGCAGTCATGAGAGCCACAACGGTTTCAATGTCAAAGTGTCAGCCAAAGGTGGCTCCACCCCGGAGACCAAAAACTTCGGTGTTGGGCTGGGCGGCGATCGCAGCGTGGGGGAAAGCGACGGCAGCAGCGCACAGGTTAGTCACATCGGTGGGCAACAGGGCGTAGAACTGGAGGCCGGTCGTGGGCTGACGCTGCAAGGCAGCACGGTCACCAGCCAGGGCGACGTTACGCTGAAGGCAGGCGATAAGGTGGCGCTACAGGCAGCCGAGTCGCACCAGACGCGTAAGGACGATACGCTGTCAGGGAATATCGATATTGGCGGTAACAGCACCGACAGCGACAAAAAAAGCGCGGGCGGCATTTCCCTCGGCGGTGCATTTGACATCGCCAAGGTCGATGAATCTTCCACCACCCGGCAGCGGGGAAAAATCACCAGCGGTGGTGCTGTGAACATTACCGCCAAAGGCAGTGACGACCAGGCGTTACACCTGCAAGGGACCGAGGTCAAAGGCAGTAACGTCGCTCTGAATGCCGAGCACGGCGGTGTGGTCTTGGAATCGGTGCAAAATCAGGAGCAGAAAAACAACTGGAACCTGGGGCTGAAGGCGAATGCCAAAGGCGGCCAATCCTTCAACAAGGACGCTAACGGCCAGGTTGATACCACCAGCGGCAGCGATACCCATACCCTGGGTGCCGGGGTAAAAGTCGGCGTCGACAAGCTGCAGAAAACCACCCAGAGCAACAGTCTGATTAACGCCAACGAAGTGACGATCAACAGCGGCAAGGACACCACTCTGGCCGGTGGCCGGATCGATGCCGAACGCGTACAGGGCAACGTCGGTGGCAACCTGCACGTCGAGAGCCGCAAAGACAGCGAAAGCAGCGTTAAGGTCAATGTGGACGTCGGTCTGAACCATACCAACGATCCGGCCAGCAGCATCACCTCCAAACTGTCGAAAGTGGGCACTCCGCGCTATGCCGGTAATGTGAAAGAGAAACTGGAAGGGGGTATCAACAAGGTCGCTGACGCCACCACCGACAAGTACAACAGCGTGGCCCGTCGTCTTGATCCCAAACAGGACACCACCGGCGCGGTTAGCTTCAACAAGGCCGATAGCAAAGTGACCCTGCCGGAAACCCTGGTGGGTGAAAAAGAGCAGGCACCGCTGTGGGATCGCGGCGCTCGCTTCCTCGGTAACAAGTCCAAAGAGAGCCTGACCGGCCCCGCCGGGCTGCAGGGTCAGTTCAAGGTCAACGCCGACGTGGTCAATAACGATGCGGTTGGCGTGCAATCCGCCATTAGTGGGAAAAATGACGTGACGCTGAACGTGCAGGGCAGCACCCACCTGACCGGCGCTGAGATCCGCAGCCAACAAGGTGAGGTGACGCTGGGTAACGGCAAGCTGGAACAACAGGACGTGGCGGGCAGCCGTTATCAGGGTGGCGGTCACCTGGATGCGGCCGCCTCTGCCGGTGGACTGTTGGGGATCGCCGGTAAAAGCGTGGTGAATCTGGAGACACCGGTCGGCGGCTACGGCAATAGCCAGACTGCCGATGCCAAGGCGGGTGTTTTCTCAGGTAAATAACTGGCGGTAAATAATCAAAATCATGCCCCCGGTTCAGCCGGGGGCATTTTTTTACAGCGTGCTCGGCGTATCCTCCCACTCGCGCTCGTCATCCTTCTCATCCTGATCCAGCACGTTATACGCTACCGCGCAGAACAGCGAGTTCAGGCGTTTCATGTCCCCCAACAGCCCCAGATGCAGCGAGCTGGTTTCGATACTTTGCACGTTCTGTTGGTGTAAACGATCAACATGCGCATGCGCGTAACGGCGATCCAGAATACGGAAGCGATGCTTGGAACGTCGTAACCGCTTGGCGCTGGTGAGGTCGCCGGACAGGAACACCGACAGGCTCAGCCGCAGGTTGCCGATCAGTCGCTCATACAGCGTGTCCAGCTCCGCCAGCCCCTCGGCCGAAAACGCCCGCCGCGCCGCATGCGACTTCGATGCGATATCGCCTGTCATGCGTTCAATGATGTCCCCGGCCTGCTCCAGGTTGAGCGCCATTTCGATAATTTCTGCCCAACGGCGCGAGTCTTCCTCGCCCAGATCCTCTTTCTGGATCTGCGCCAGATACAGCTTGATGGCGGTGTAGAGTACGTCGACGTCATCATCCAATCGACGCACCTCTTTATCCTGCCCGATCTTACCGTGCAGCACTTCGCGGTGCAGGATCATCATGTGTTCTACCACGTCACCCATGCGCAGGGTTTCACGCGCGGCATTGGCCAAAGCCAGCGTCGGCGTATCCAATGCGCTGGCATCCAGATGCCGTGGTCGCAGCCGGGGATCGTCAGCCGCCACGTCGGCGATCAGCGCTTCACACAGCCGTGCCATCGGCCCGGCCAGTGGGATCAGCACCAGACAGCGGATCAGGTTGTAGAACACGTGAAAATAGATCACCAACTCTTCGTTCTCACCGGGCAGCCGGGCCATCGCGTCTGCCAGATAAGAGACAAAGGGCAGCACCAGCACACAGCCGATCAGCTTGAACAACAGGCTGCCCAGTGCCACCCGACGGCCGGCGGCGTTCTGGCCACTGGTGTTGATCACCGCCAGCAGGCCACTGCCAAGATTGGCGCCAATCACCAGACACAGCGCCACTTTCAGTGAGATCACGCCGGAAGCGGTCAGGGTGGCGGTCAACAACACCGCCGCCAGGCTGGAATAGCTGACAATGGCGAACAACGCGCCGGTCAGGGCATCCAGCATCACATCGCCGGTCAGTGACGAGAACAGTACCTTCACTCCCGCGCCCTGGGTGATCGGCGTCGCAGCTGCGACGATCAGCTCCAGTGCCAGGACAATCAGCCCGAGGCCGATGCACACCCGGCCCATTTGCCCCACCCGGGTTTGCTTGCGGCTGAGAAACAGGAACACGCCGACCAGGATCAGCAGCGGTGATAGCCAGGAGAGATCAAAGGTCAGTATTCGCGCCATCAGCGCGGTACCCACGTCAGCGCCGAGCATGATCACCAGCGCAGGCGTCAGCCCCACCAGCCCTTGAGCAACGAAAGAGGTCACCAGCAGCGCGGTAGCGTTGCTGCTTTGCACCAGCGCGGTCACGCCGATGCCGGAGACGAACGCCAGCGGTTTTTTCTCCACGCTGTCGCTCAATACCCGACGCAAATTAGCGCCGTAAACCCGCATGATCCCGGTGCGCACGATGTGGGTACCCCACACCAACAGCGCCACCGCAGAAAGCAGATGAAGAAGGGTCAACACGGAAAATACACTCCATTCACGCCCGGCAAGACACAGCAAGCTATCCTGCCTGCCAGGCGTGTATCGGGCAGGACAGCGGCAACAGGCTGCAGACCGCTTATTGGAGGGTTAACGCAACGGCAGGAATTACCCTGGAGTTATCATTGAATGCCGCAGCGATGTCATGCAACTTCCCGTAATGTAACAGTTTCTAAGTGTAGCCCAATTTCACTGCCGTCAGGCCGCAAATCCTCGACCGAACGGTTGAGCACATCGACCAGCAGCTCCACGCCACGGGCCTGAACCCGATAGCGCACCACGTTGCCCAACAGGCTGTGGTTGAGGATCACCGCGGCGATCCCCTGCCCGGCAGGCAGTAGGGTCATGGACTCCGGACGAACAGCTACCTTACCGCGGTAAGTGCTGCCGGTCAAAACCGTCGCCTGTTCGGCGCTCAGCAGGTTGTAGTTGCCGATAAACCCGGCGGCGAAAACGTCGGCCGGCTGGGTATACAGGGTTTCGGCATCGCCGCTTTGCACGATTTGTCCTTTATTCATCAGCACGATGCGATCCGACAGCGTCAAGGCTTCTTCCTGATCGTGGGTGACGAAGATGGCCGTCAGGTTCAGCTCACGCTGGATCCGACGGATCTGTTCGCGCAAATGTTTGCGGATCCGCGCATCCAGCGCCGAGAGCGGTTCATCAAGCAGCAGCAGGCGTGGACGGGTCACCAACGAGCGTGCCAGCGCCACCCGTTGGCACTGGCCGCCGGACAGCTGATGCGGATAACGCTTCGCCAGTTCGGTCAGTTCCACCAGCGCCAGCACCTCCTGCACCCGCTGCTGGATCTGCCCGGCCGCCAGCTTTTGCATTTTCAGGCCGAAGGCCACATTGCCTTCCACCGTCATGTTCGGGAATAACGCATAGCTCTGAAACACCATGCCGATACCGCGTTTTTGCGGGGGCACCGGCACCAGATCCTGGCCCTGCAGCAGGATCTGCCCGCTGTCGACCGAAGTCAGCCCCGCCAGACAGCGCAGCAGCGTGGACTTGCCACAGCCGCTCGGCCCGAGCAGCGTGACAAACTCGCCCTCCTCGGCGGTGAAATCGATATCCTGAAACACCTGGGTCTGCCCATAGTGTTTGTTGAGGCGGGTGACATTGAGATAAGCCATCGGGTTAGCCCTTATTTTTATTCAGTAAGTTCGCCAACCAGGTGACAAGCAGCACCACGGCGAAATAAGAAATGACCAGTGCGCTGGTGAAATGGCCGCTGCCGTTACGCATGTTGAACAGGTAAACCTGCAACGTTTCGTACTGGCTGCCCACCAGCAGGTTGGCGAAGACAAATTCGCCAATCAGGAAAGAGAACGACAGCAGCACCGCGATCATCCCGCCTTTGCGCAGGTTCGGCAGCACCACCAATAATGCGGCTTTCCAGGTGCTGGCCCCCAGCAGATGTGCGGCATCCATCAGATCACGCAGGTTGATCGCCTGCATGTTGTTGCTGATGGCACGGTAAATAAACGGCAACGCGATGGAGAAATAACAACCAATCAGGATCCATGGTGTACCCAGCAGCGGCAGCGGATCGGCGGCGAACAGCTGCATCAGCCCGACCGCCGACACCACCGGCGGCACGGCGAACGGCAGCAGGATCAGCACGTTCATCACCGCATCCAGCTTGGGGAAATAGTAAGCAATTACAAACATCATCGGCAAAATCACCACCACCGCCAACACCAGAGTGCCGAAACAGATCAGCAGCGAGTGCCACAGCGCCAGCAAGAAGCGCGGATCGCTCCATAATGCCACCAGCCATTTCAGGGTAAACCCGTCCGGCAGGATGGTCGCGCCCCACTGGGTGGCCAGCGCATAAATCAGCGTCGCTGCCAGCGGTAATAGCAGGATCAGCAACAGCAGGCCGCTCACCACACGGTGATAACCGGTTTCAAAACGCGACATGGCCGCCCTCCGCAATATTATGAGCGAGCATTGAGGTAGCTCCTGCGCAACAGCCATTGATGGATCAGCGTGATAAACGCCATCATCGCCACCAGCAGCATCGCCAGCGCGCTGGCCAGATTCGGATCGAGGGAGATATCCCCCGCCACCAGCGCAGAAATACGTATCGGTATCACGTTGAAATTGCCGGTGGTCAGCGCATACACCGTGGCATAGGCACCCAACGCATTGGCCAACAGGATGACAAAGGTGCCCATCAGCGCCGGAGCCAGCACCGGCAGGCCGATATGCCGCCAATAGCGCCACGGGCTGGCGCCGAGCAGCGATGCCGATTCGCGCCAGTCTTCACGCAGCGCATCAAAGGCCGGGTACAGCAACAGCACCCCAAGCGGGATCTGGAAGTAGGTATAGAGCACGATCAGCCCGGTTTTGGAGTAAAGGTTAAAACTCTCCATCAGGCCGTACTTGCGCAGCAGCAAGGTCAGGCAACCATTCAACCCCAGCAGGATGACAAAGGCGAACGCCAGCGGCACCCCGGCAAAGTTGCTGGTCATGTTGGTAAACGACATCACAAAATCATGGAACCGCGTCTGGCCCAGCTGGCGCAGTGAGTAACTGCCCACCAGGGCAATCAACAGCCCATAGACGCTCGACCAGAGGGAAATCTCCAGCGAGAACTGAAACGCCTGCAGATAGAACGGCGAAGTCAGCACATCAACATAGTTGCCCAGCCCCCAGCCGCTGGTCTGGCTGAAAAAGCTGCTGATCGCAATCCACACCAGCGGCGCTATTTGAAACGCGCCGAACAGCAGGATGAACGGCAGCAGGCACAGCGCGGCAATCCACTTAGCTTTCATTATTCGCCCTTATGCCAACAACGCACGGCAACGCGGCTTGTCATGCGCCACCTGTAACAGTTCGCACAGCGTACCGCACAGGTCGGTTTGCTGCGGATTGGCGTCGCTTTGGCTGAATGCGCTACCGAAGACAAACAGCGGCACCTGACGCTCTTCCGGCAACACGCCACCGTGGCTGCGATCGTCATTCATCCCGTGATCGGCGGTGACCATCACCTGATAGCCATCAGCCAACCAGTCGGCCAGATAGCGCGACAATACCCCGTCGGCATTGCGCGCCGAATTACGGTACTGCGGCGAAGACAGACCGAAGCGGTGCCCGGCGTCGTCAATATTCATAGGATGGATCAGCAAGAAATCGGGCTGATGACGGCGGCGTAAACTTTCCGCGTCGTCAAACAGATGGGAGTCCGGGTAGCGGTCGTCATAATAAAAATGACCGTGCTGGATCGGCAGTCCGGTATCGTCGGTATGGCGATCGCGCGCGGCGTCGAACGGGGTACGGTTGTACAGCTCACTGAACCAATGATAGGCGGCCGCCGCGGTGGTTAGCCCGGCGGCACGCGCATAGTGAAACACGCTCTGCTGATGCGAGAGGCGTGACACCTGGTTATGCACCACGCCGCTCTCCACCGGCGGCACGCCGGTGAGGATGCATTCATACAGTGGTCGGGAGAGCGAGGGGAGCTCGCTCTCCAACTGATACAACCGTCCACGCCCTGCCGCACATTCAGCCTGCAGATAGCCCATGGCGTCATGCGCCACCTGATAGTTCAGGCCGTCCAGCAGTACGAGGATCGTTTTCATAATGGTTTAACTCACTGCTGCATAAACATAATGACGTTTTCCTGCCACTGACGCGGCAGCGTTTTGGCGCTTTGCTCCCAGGCTGCCGGATCGGCAATTGGATGGGCATTTTTATACTGTTCGGCCGGCAGCAATTTGGCTTTAACATCGTCCGGCAACGTCAGATGTTCGGCACGGATTGGACGGGCATAACCACGCGCCAGGTTAATCTGGCCGGCATCAGAGAAGATGTATTCACGCGCCAGCTTGGCGGCGTTCGGGTGCTTGGCGTATTTGTTAATAATGGTGGTGTAGCCGGAAGTGATTGAGCCGTCGGACGGGATCAGCACTTCAAAGCGGGTTTTGTCGATCTGGTCACGGTAGTTAAGCCCGTTGAAGTCCCAAACCACGCCAACCTGCACTTCGCCTTTTTCCAGCGAGGCGATCACCGGGTTACTCAGGCTCAAACGCCCGGCCTTGGCCAGCTTGCCGAAGAACTCCAGACCCGGCTTCAGGTTCTTTTCATTGCCGCCCATAGCGTAAGTCGCCGCCAGCACACCGCTGGCCGCCTGCGAAGCGGTACCCACGTCACCGATAGTGACCTGATAAGTCCCCTTCAGCAGATCCGCCCAGCTGTGCGGGATCTCTTTCACCTGTTTCTTGTTGATGATGAAGGCAATGGTGCCGGTATAGGCCAGCGCCCAGTGGCCGTCCTTGTCTTTCGCCCAGTCAGGCACCTGATCCCAGGTGGATGGCTTGTACGGCTGGGTCACCCCTTTTTGTACTGCAATCGGACCGAAGGCCGCACCCACATCACCAATATCCGCCGTAGCGTTGCTCTTTTCCGCGTCGAACTTGGCGATTTCCTGCGCCGAGCTCATGTCGGTGTCGGCATGTTTCAGGCTGTACTTGGTCAACAGATCCTGCCAGGTGTCTTTCCAGTTGGCCCAGCTGTCCGGCATGCCGACGCTGTTGACTTCCCCTTCCTTCTTGGCAGCCTGTTCCAGCGCAGCAAGGTCGGAATCGGCAGCCCAGCTCATTTGGCTGGACAGGACAATGGCACTGGTTAACACAGAAGCGCACAAACGTTTCATAACTGATGCTCCGGGTGGTAGTGTGGAAGTGGCTGGACTAGTCCAGCAAGAACCAAGCCAATCTAACGGACGAATGTGATAATTATATGTCAGTCTAAAAAAGCAGCATTTTTATCGTATTTGGTGCGTCACAGGGCTGCCGTTGGTCTACCTTAACTGGGGCGATAAGCACTGAAATGGGGCAACTGTTGCATGAGTGAAGGAACAACAACCGTGGCGACGATTTGCCAGACTCTGGCTAACCGTATCGCCAACGGGGAATTCAGCGCCGATGGCAAACTGCCTTCTGAACGCGCCCTGAGTGAACAGTTTTCCACCACCCGCATTACGCTGCAGGAAGCGCTCGGCCAGTTGGAGGCGCAGGGGGTGATTTACCGTCAGGTCAGGCGCGGCTGGTTTATCTCGCCGCCACGGCTGGTGTACAACCCGTTGCAGCGCAGCCATTTCCACGCCATGGCGCAGCAACAGGGGCGTGATGCCCACACCGACGTGATCGACACCGCCACCCTGCCGCTATACGGCGACCTGTGCCACCGGTTGGCTTTGCCGCCCGGCAGCGAGGTTTACCGCATTCGTCGGCTGCGCTATATCGATGGCCGCGCGGTGTTGTACTGCGAGCACTACCTCAATCCCGCCTACTTTGCCGGTATTCTGGACGAAGATTTAACCCAGTCGCTGACCGGGCTATACGCCGAACGCTACGGTATTCGCTATGGCCGGGTGCGTTTCGATATGTTGCCTACCTTGCTGCCGCAGGAAGCGGCCGCGATGCTGAAAGTGACCTACGGCAGCCCGGCGCTGTTTATTACCCGGGTTAACCGCGATCAGCACGATCGGGTGATTGATTGTGATTTGGAATATTGGCGTTACGACGCGCTGCACATTGATGTGGAGGCACAATGACAGGGGCGCGGCCAGCGCGCCCCTAAAGAAGGATGATCAGTCGGCGTCGTAGCCGAGGTTAGGTGCCAGCCAGCGTTCAACCTCGCTGACGCTCATGCCTTTACGCGCCGCATAGTCTTCCACCTGATCGCGCTGGAGCTGCGCCACCGCAAAATACTTGCTCTGCGGATGGCTGAAGTACCAGCCAGACACTGCCGCCCCCGGCCACATGGCGAAGGACTCGGTCAACACCATGCCGGTATGGCGGTTAACATCCAGCAGGCGCCAGATCTCCGCTTTCTCGGTGTGCTCCGGACAGGCCGGATAGCCCGGTGCCGGACGGATGCCCTGGTAGTTTTCGCGGATCAGTTCTTCATTGCTCAGGTTCTCTTCGGTCGCGAAGCCCCAGTGCAGCTTGCGCACCTGCTCATGCAGGTACTCGGCGAAAGCTTCCGCCAGACGGTCCGACAGCGCTTTGACCATGATTTTATTGTAATCATCGTGCTGCGCATCATAGGCCGCCGCCAGTTCATCCTCTTCCAGACCGCCGGTTACCGCGAAGGCACCGAAGTAGTCGGCCTTGCCGCTGCTTTTCGGCGCGACAAAGTCCGCCAGGCAGTAGTTCGGGAAGTCGGTTTTTTCGGTCTGCTGGCGCAGGTGGCGGCTGACCACCAGCACCTCATCACGGTTCTCGTCGCGGTACACCTCAACGTCGTCGCCGACGCGGTTGGCCGGGAACAGGCCATAGACGCCACGTGGGTTGAGACTGCCGTTGGCAGCCAGCAGGTCCAGCATCTGGTTAGCATCAGCGAACAGCCGTTTGGCCTCTTCCCCCACCACTTCGTCTTCCAGAATGCGTGGATATTTACCCGCCAGCGACCAGGTCATAAAGAACGGCGTCCAGTCGATATAATGACGCAGCGTCTCAATGCCGGCCTCAACCGGATAAACACCCAACTGCTTCGGCACCGGCGGCTGATAGTTTTCCCAATCCAGCACCATGGCGTTATCACGGGCCTTCTGCAGGTCAACCGGCGGGGTACGCGGTTTTTTACGCGCGTGCTGGATACGCACGGTTTCATATTCTTTACGGGTACGCGCCACAAAGTCATCGCGCTGGGTGGCGGAAAGCAGCGCCGACACCACACCCACGGTGCGCGAGGCATTCTGTACGTAAGTGGTTGAGCCGCTGTAGTTCTGCTCAATCTTCACCGCGGTATGGGCCTTGGAGGTCGTCGCGCCGCCAATCAGCAACGGCAGGGTAAAGCCCTGACGCTCCATCTCTTTTGCCACGTTGACCATCTCGTCCAGCGACGGGGTGATAAGCCCCGACAGGCCGATGATGTCCACGTTTTGCTCACGCGCGGTTCTGAGGATTTTCTCCGTCGGCACCATCACGCCCAAATCGACAATTTCGTAGTTGTTGCACTGCAGTACCACGCCAACGATGTTTTTGCCGATGTCGTGCACATCGCCCTTCACCGTCGCCAGCAGGATTTTGCCTGCCGTAGAGCCTTTCTCTTTGCTGGCCTCGATGTACGGCTCCAGATAGGCCACTGCCTGCTTCATTACGCGGGCAGATTTCACCACCTGCGGCAGGAACATTTTGCCTTCGCCGAACAGGTCGCCAACCACGTTCATCCCCGCCATCAGCGGCCCTTCGATCACTTCGATCGGGCGATCCGCTCTCTGCCGGGCTTCTTCAGTATCCAGTTCGATAAACTCGGTGATGCCTTTGACCAGCGAATATTCCAACCGCTTTTCGACCGGCCAGCCGCGCCATTCCGCCTGCTGTACCGCCACTTCGTTATCTTTGCTGCCGCGGTATTTTTCCGCCAGTTCCAGCAGGCGCTCAGTGCTATCGTCACGACGGTTGAGGATCACATCCTCCACCGCCTCGCGCAGTTCGGCACTGAGATCGTCGTAGATCGCCAACTGCCCGGCGTTAACAATACCCATGTCCATGCCGTTACGGATCGCGTGATACAGGAACACCGCGTGGATCGCCTCACGTACCGGATCGTTGCCACGGAATGAAAACGAGACGTTGGAAACGCCACCGGAGATCATCGCGTGCGGCAGGTGGGTTTTGATGTCGGCACAGGCTTCGATAAAGTCGACGGCATAGTTGTTATGCTCATCGATACCGGTGGCGACGGCAAAAATATTCGGATCAAAAATGATGTCTTCCGGCGGGAAGCCAACGCGCTCAGTCAGGATTTTATAGGCGCGGCGACAAATCTCGAACTTGCGCTCGCGGGTATCCGCCTGGCCTGCCTCGTCAAATGCCATCACCACCACCGCAGCACCGTAGCGGCGCACCAGCTTGGCATGATGAATAAAGGCCTCTTCGCCCTCTTTCATCGAGATTGAGTTAACAATGCCTTTGCCCTGGATGCACTTCAGGCCTTTCTCGATCACCGACCATTTGGAGGAGTCGATCATGATCGGCACGCGGGCAATATCCGGTTCACCGGCGATCAGGTTAAGGAAACGCACCATCGCCGCTTCGGCGTCGAGCATTCCCTCATCCATGTTGATGTCGATAATCTGTGCGCCGCTTTCCACCTGCTGACGGGCCACAGCCAGCGCTTCGCTGTATTTCTCTTCTTTGATCAGCCGTTTAAAGCGGGCTGAACCGGTGACGTTGGTGCGCTCGCCCACGTTGACGAACAGCGTTTTGGCATCGATGTTCAACGGCTCAAGGCCAGCCAGACGGCAGGCTACCGGGATCTCCGGCAGTTGACGCGGCGGTACACCCGCCACTGCCTTGACCATCGCGGCAATGTGTTCCGGCGTGGTGCCACAGCAGCCACCGATAATATTCAGGAAGCCGGCATTCGCCCACTCGCCAACCTGTTTCGCCATCTCTTGCGCGTCCAGATCGTATTCACCGAAGGCGTTGGGCAAACCGGCGTTGGGGTGAGCGGTAACGTAGCTCTCCGAGATGCGCGACAGCTCAGAAACGTATTGGCGCAGTTCGTCCGGGCCCAGCGCACAGTTCAGGCCAAAGCTCAGCGGCTTGACGTGACGCATCGAGTTATAAAAGGCTTCGGTGGTCTGGCCGGACAGGGTACGACCGGAGGCGTCGGTGATGGTGCCGGAAATCATGATCGGCAGCGCAACGCCCAGGGCTTCAAATTCGGTTTCCACCGCGAAGGCGGCGGCTTTGGCATTCAGGGTATCGAAGATGGTTTCGATCATGATCAGATCGACGCCGCCCTCCACCAGCGCCCGCGTCGATTCGCGGTAGGCTTCCACCAGCTCATCGAAAGAAACATTACGGAACGCCGGATCGTTGACGTTCGGTGAAATAGAGGCGGTGCGGTTGGTCGGCCCCAGCACCCCGGCCACGTAACGCGGCTGCTCTGGCGTGCGGGCGGTCCATTCATCGGCGCAGGTTCGTGCCAGGCAGGCGGCCTGATAGTTAATCTCGGCGGACAGCGACTCCATATGGTAGTCGGCCATGGCGATAGGCGTGGAGTTGAAGGTATTGGTTTCGAGAATATCGGCCCCGGCTTCCAGGTAGCCGTAGTGAATGGCGGTAATCACTTCCGGCTTGGTCAGCACCAGCAGGTCATTATTGCCTTTCAGATCGCTCTGCCAGTCGGCAAAACGTTCGCCACGAAAGTCGCTCTCTTCCAGACGATAGCTCTGGATCATGGTGCCCATGCCGCCGTCCAACACTAAAATTCGCTGCGCTAACTGCCGGCGCAGTTGTTCTACTCGATTTGTCACTGTAGCCCCTTCAATTACCGATCCAGCCCATCGCTCAATTGCTGCAAAAACCAACGAGCCATCCTAGCACAGGTTGTGGTGGCAGAGGGGGGAGCGCTAATTGAGAGTTTTTCAGGTTGTCGGACAACAGATCCGATGAGCTGATTGACGACTTGCAATTCATACGTAAAAAACGAAAATGAATTCCATCATACGGAAAAAGGAATGTGGATTATGGTCACCCCTGCTCCCGCCAAACGCGGCAAAAAGCCCCGTGCTGCATCCCCGGCCGCCAGTGCGCCCACCGGTCAGGTGCAGTCGTTGACCCGTGGCCTGAAATTATTGGAATACATTGCCGAAGCACAGGGTAACGTGGCGCTAACCGATCTGGCCCAACAGGCCGGCTTACCGAACTCCACCACCCACCGCCTGCTTACCACCATGCAACAGCAGGGATTCGTGCGTCAGGTGGGCGATCTGGGCCTATGGACCATCGGCTCACATGCCTTTGTGGTCGGCAGCAGCTTCCTGCAGAGCCGCAACCTGCTGGCGATGGTGCACCCAACGCTGCGCCGCCTGATGGAAGAGTCCGGCGAAACGGTTAATCTGGCAGTGCTGGACACCAGCGAGTACCAGGCAATTATTATCGATCAGGTGCAGTGCACCGCGTTGATGCGCATGTCGGCACCGATTGGCGGCAAACTGCCGATGCACGCTTCCGGCGCCGGGAAAGCCTTTCTTTCCACCCTGTCGGATGAGCAGGTCACCAAACTGCTGCATAAAAAGGGTATGCAAACCTATACCCAACATACCCTGACGCCGCACAACCTGAAGGAAGGTCTGGCGCAGATCCGCAAGCAGGGCTTTTCCTTTGACGATGAAGAACATGCGCTCGGCCTGCGCTGCGTGGCGGCCTGCATCTTCGACGAGCACCGTGAAGCCTTCGCCGCTATATCGATCTCCGGCCCGGTATCACGCATTACCGACAACCGCGTGATTGAGCTGGGTGCGCTGGTGATCCATGCAGCGAAAGAGATCAGCCTGGAATATGGCGGTGTGCGTTAAAAAGTGAGCACCGTCGTTGCATTAAAACTTCAAATAATCGAATATTATGCGCTTTATCGCCCAATGAGCCGCCAATGAGAGATAAGTTCATTAAGAAAGAAGGCATTGCGATTATCCAGCTTGCCCGATATTTGCTGGATGAGCAGCCATTGAATCGTTTACGCACTATCGATGAGCTTTCAGAAAGTTTTGGCCTCTCCGTTGGCATTGTACAGAACGCGCTTAAATCATTGGAAACCAGTGGCTGTATTCAATTGGAACGCCGTGGGCGCAACGGTACGCGATTAAAACAACTAGATTATCAGGCACTTCTGGCGCAAGCCGATATTGGCAATCTGGTTTGCGCCATGCCGCTGCCCTATACCAAACTTTATGAAGGCCTGGCCAGCGGCCTGAAAATTCAGTTTGGGCAAATCCCCCTCTATTACGCACACATGCGCGGAGCAAGCGTACGCATCGAATGCCTGCTGGACGGCATATACGATATGGCGGTGGTTTCCCGTTTGGCTGCCAGGCAAGTACTACAGGACGGAAAAGCCCGCATTGCACTGGAATTAGGCGCGGGATCTTATGTTTCAGAGCACCAAATGGTTTGCCGCCGTGGTGAGCAAAATAATATCCATCGCGTAGGCCTGGATCCCCGCTCGCCCGATCAACGTCAGTTGTCAGAACTCTACTTTCAGGACAAAAACGTACAATACATCGATACGCCCTACCACGACTGTCTGACTCAAATTGAAAAAGGCAATATTGATGCAGCAATCTGGAACGTCGTGCAGAATTTTGCCAGCAGCAATTTGATTGCCATCGCTTTGCAAGGCCAGCCCCAATATACCCAAGCCACCGAAGCCGTATTATTGATCCGCAACGATGACACGCTGATCCAACGCCTGGTGGCACGGCAGGTTGACAAAAAACAACTGCTGGAACATCAGAAAAATGTCCTATCCGGAAAGGAAGAGCCGTTTTATTAATTAAGTGTTGTATATAATTAATGCCAATAACGGTTTACAGCCCCATCACAGCAGAACCCCTCATTTCATATTAATACCCACCAAGAGGTATAAGGTAACAGTGTGACTTTTGTTCCAGACATTATATCCACGCCTTTAGGTATATAGATAAGGAATTTAAAAATGAAACACACAAAAAACAATAATCACGGCGACTACACTGATTTTCTTACCGCAATAAGGACATTTGAATGCTCAATCGATCCCCTGCAAGCCCACTATTACGATCAACATTATGAAGATGATAAAGCAGTAACTTATCAGCAAGTTGAATATCCCGGCCGCGTGATCCGTGATAAAAATGGCATTCCAAAAATCAGTACCACCTCAGTGAAAGGTTACTTCATTAAGCTAGGTGTGGATAAATTCTATACTCGCGGTTCCTCCGCCCCTGAAATGTTTCGGGCCATGCAATATGCTGTGATGAACTACCTGGGCTTTGTTGGCTATCAGTTCAGCGAGCATGACCTCTGGGATCTTGGCTATTACAGTCATTATGACAGCAATGGTTTACCCATGTATTATTCAGATGTCGACGTCAGTAATTGGTCCAATGGGGTGCGTGATAAAATAATGGTATTCCCTGAAGGGAAAATCCACGTTACTGACGTTAATACCTGGCAGGGAACATTTACCGGAAAACATGATATTAACTCTTTCGATGATGTCATTAACCCGGATAAACAAGAATTTATTGCCCTCGACCATTTTGATAATAAATACCAAAATATTGTTTTACAGTTATCCGCCCTGGGAAAAAATCTGGGTGATTACCTGGGAACAACCCTCCGCTGGAGCGCATGCCAGCCCCCATTAACACCACCGGGCAGTCGTCCTGATAGCGTAGAGATCACCTTATCGGGTTTGCTGGCTGGCGCACACTTACGCGGTGCGGAAGGCGTCGTTGCCCTATTGGTTAATCACGAAAATCATGCCGACGAAAATGGCACGGCCATCTTGCAATATGTTTATGATTTTGGTGGTTACACTACGCCTTATGATAAGTAAGTCGCAGCCTAAGATCACCGGCGCCGGAAACGGCGCCCGACGATCTTTGTGATCCTGTTCAAATAACAATCGCCTGGCAGTTGTCGCCCCCGTTTACCTCACTTAACATCGCATATTATATGTTCAAAAAAATGAGGATATAGGATGATAAATCAGGGCCTGGATACACTGCGACAAGCCAAAGTGATTGATGAAGATATTTATCAAGGCATGTTGGCGGTCATCGAGCAACTGCAACGCCATTATTGTCTGCGACCTCTTCCGACAGAACAAGGCTGGTTAGCCATCGCACATATGGCAAATGCACTCATGCGCTGCCGTCAGCAACAACCGGTTTCCCCATTGGATAACGAAATATTGGCGGAGATCGCTGAAGCCGGAAAATTAGAAGAAATACGAGAGCTAAACACGGCACTCATGAAAAACTTCAACGTCGAACTCCATCCTGATGAAGAAGGCTACCTGCTGGCCAATTGGTACAGTTTAAGCCAACTGTGAGCCTCAAGTTTATTTCTCATAAATATTCAAATAAATGAATATTAAGTCCAGGGACGACAACCAGGAGTATAGGGAACGATGTTTATTACCGCATTACAACGGCAAAACCCTGAGTTAATCAGCGCTGCACTGTCTTTGTGGCAACAGCGCATTATTCGCCCGGACAGCTACGTGATCGATGTGGATGCCGTTGAGGAAAATGCCCGGCGTATCCTGCACACGGCCCATCGGCATCACCTGACCCCCTATGTCATGAGCAAGCAGTTTGGGCGTAATCCCTGGTTGTGCCAGCGCATCATTGCCCAGGGATTTCCTGGTGTCACTGCCGTCGATTTTAAAGAGGCGCGGCAATTAATGCAGCATGGCGTGCCTTTGTCTCATGTCGGGCACCTCGTCCAGATCCCGGACGGTGAAATTGCAGCCATCCTGATGCAACGCCCCGAGGCGATTACCGTGTTCTCTGTCGCGAAGGCGCGCGCCATTGCCGTACAGGCGCAAAAATTAAATCTCACGCAAGCTTTATTACTGAAGGTCTATCACCCGGACGATGATCTCTACCCAGGCCAGGAGGGCGGGTTCTTGCTGGATGAAGTGGTGGCTGCTGCCAGACAAATCACCCAGTTGGAGCACGTGAAGGTGCTTGGTGTCACCCATTTCCCGTGCCTGCTAAGCCAGGAAGCGGGTGATATCCCTCAGATTACCCCCAATTTCTCCACCCTGATCGAAGCGGCAGCGCGCCTGCGCAAAGCCGGTTTTCAAATAGATCAGATCAATGCGCCTTCGGCCAACAGTTGCTCAACCCTCGCGCTGCTCGCACAGCTTGGCGCTACTCATGTGGAGCCCGGGCATGCCTTTACAGGTACCGTCCCCGCCAACGCCTTCGGCACCGAGCCCGAATCGTTGGCAATGCTATATCTGACTGAAATTTCACATAATTATAAAAACATCAGTCTCTGTTATGGCGGCGGTCACTACCGGCGCAGCCATGTCAGGCATGCGCTGATATTCACCCCAGACGGCAAGATGCATCAAGCCGAGGTGGTACCGCCGCAGGATCACAGCATTGATTATTACCTGGGGCTAAACGGGCAATTTCCCGTCGGGAGCGCCGTAGTGATGTGTTTTCGCACGCAAATTTTTGTAACTCGCAGCGATGTCGTCATGGTATGCGGAATTTCGCAAGGAAACCCGCAGCTTGCCGGAGTATTCGACAGCCAGGGCAATAAACTCAACAACTCAGGAGATTTCCGGTGAACAAGTTTGTGGTTATTGTTTTAGATGGCTTTGGTATTGGCGCGATGGACGATGTCCCTCAGTTACGTCCTCTCGATAAAGGGGCTAATACCTGTGGTCATATTTTACAAAAGCACAGCCAATTAAGGCTGCCAACGTTAGAAAAATTAGGCCTGATTGATGCTTTGGGTTTTCAACCGGATAACGTTATGCGTCCCTCTCCGGCCGCAAACTACGGCACTGCAAATTTGCAACATCAAGGCGCAGACTCCTTTATGGGGCATCAGGAAATCATGGGCACTCGCCCTACCGCCCCATTACGCATGCCCTTTTCCCTGGTAAGGGAGCAGGTTGCCCAGGCGCTCAATAACGCCGGTTTTCGGGTAGAACGTGTCGCGCTAAAAGCGGGTTTATGCTATTTGCGCGTCAACGGTGCCGTCGCCATTGGCGATAATCTCGAAACCGATCCTGGTCAGGTTTATAACGTGACCGCCAATTTGGACGCCATTGATTTCGCCACGGTTCGCGCTATTGGCGATATTGTTCGTAGCCAGGTTCAGGTGAGCCGCGTCATCGTCTTTGGCGGCAATATCGGCAGTAATGCAGCCTTACACGACGCTGCTCAGACATCTGCGGACACCTACGTTGGGATAAACGCGCCAAAATCGGGTGTCTATCGCCATGGCTTTACCGTGGTTCATCTCGGTTACGGCGTTGATCAGAACGTACAAGCTGCAGCCAGTTTGCATCACATCGGCGTTCCCACAGTACTCATCGGTAAAGTCGCCGATATTGTCATTAATCCTGATGGCACCAATTACCCGGGCATTGCCGACTCATCAGAAATTATGCAATTGACCTTGCAGGAGATCCAACAACCCGGCCCAGCGTTTATCTGCACCAATATCCAGGAAACAGACCTCGCGGGTCATGCCGAAGACAGCGACCGTTATGCCGAACGGCTGCAGATCGTAGACAGTTATCTTGCTCAATTACTGGCACTGCTTGGGGAAGATGACGCACTGTTGGTCATGGCCGACCACGGTAATGATCCGACCATTGGCCATGCACGTCATACGCGAGAAAAAGTGCCATTACTCTTCTGGCGCGCCGGCGTTCAAGGCATTGATCTCGGCGAACGCTCAACACTGGCTGACGTGGGGGCCACGGTATGTGATGCCTTTGGCGCTTCCCCACCACAAAGTGGTCATTCGTTCTTTTCCCAGCTCAATAAGGGGCAACTATGAATCCATCGCCGCAATTTGATCGTCGTGGTTACACCTATGCGCACGAACATCTGCATATCGATCTGTCACCGTTCAAACGAGATATGGATTGTCGACTGGATTGCTACGCCTTACTCGTCGATGAAATGAAAACGCTGGTCAATAAGGGTGTACTGAACCTGGTTGAGGTCACCAACCGTTATATGGGGCGAAACCCACAATTCATGCTGGATTTGATGCAAGAAAGCGGTATTAACATCCTGGCGTCAACCGGATATTACCAGCAGGAGTTTTATCCGCCCCATGTTGCACAACACAGCGCTCAGCAACTGGCGCAGGAAATGATCGACGAAATAGAACAAGGTATTGACGGTACCTCGTTGCGCGCAAGCGTTATTGCAGAAATTGGCAGCAGTGTAGACGTTATTACTCCAACGGAAGAAAAAGTCTTCCACGCCGCCGCCCTGGCGCATTTGGCCACCGGGAAACCTATTTCTACCCACACCAGCTTCAGTACCATGGGGTTGGAACAGCTTCAATTATTAATGCATCACGGCGTCGCCGCAGAACATATTGTTATCGGTCATTGTGACCTTCGCGATCAATGGGAGACATTGCTGCGTATTCTGGAAACCGGTGCATTGATTCAATTCGATACTATCGGCAAAAATAATTATTACCCGGATGAAAAACGCGTTGCCACCTTACTGGCTCTATCTCAGAGAGGGTTATTAGGCCAGGTTATGCTCTCTATGGATATCACCCGTCGTTCACATCTGGCGACCAATGGCGGCCCCGGATTTAGCTATCTCATTGATATTTTTGTTCCTATGTTATTACAGGCAGGGATCCACCAGCAGGAAATTGATCTTATGCTGCGCGACAATCCCAACACTTTCTTCAGAGGATAATAATAATGAAAAAGATCGGTATAGCAGGTTTACAACGCGAGCAAATCAAACAGGTTATTGAATCTACCGCCCCCGGTAAATTTGAGTGTTTTATCCAAAACGATATGGAAGCGGCCAGTAAAGTCAAAAACGGCGAATTGGACTATTTTATTGGCGCTTGTAATACCGGAGCCGGAGCCGCGTTATCTATTGCTATCGCCATTATCGGCTACAACCGGTGCTGCACCATTGCCAAACCAGGAATACAGGCAAAAGAAGAGCAAATAGTTAAATGGATCAATGAAGGGAGAGTCGCTTTTGGCCTTTCGGTGGAACATGTTGAACATGCCGTTCCGATATTGATTGCTCACTTGAATTAAGGAGGCCGTCATGGAGCAATATCTGCATATTGTTATCGTCGCCTTGCTCACGGGCATGACCTCACTGCTTTCTCATCGGTCCGTGGCGGTATTTCACGATGGCATTCGTCCCATTCTGCCGCAACTGGTCGAAGGCAATATGAACCGCCGGGAAGCCGGGAGCATAGCATTTGGCTTGAGCATCGGTTTTGTGGCTTCCGTCGGGATCTCATTTACCTTATCGACCGGTCTATTGAACAGCTGGTTACTGTTTCTGCCTACCGACATCATCGGCGTGCTGGCATTTAACAGCTACCTGGCTTTCACCTTAGGCATGGTCTGGGGCGTATTGGTCTTAACCAGTCTGGTTCCGATCAATACCCTGCTCACCGCCCTCCCGGTGGATATTCTGGGGTCGTTGGGCGAACTTTCCAGCCCGGTGATTTCGGCCTTTGCCCTGTTCCCGTTGGTGGCTATCTTTTATCAATTCGGCTGGCGTCACAGCCTGTTGGCCGCCATCGTGGTGCTGATGGCCCGTGTCATTGTGGTGCGTTTTTATCCTTTGCTTTTCCCTGAGTCCATTGAGATTTTCGTTGGCATGGTCATGCTGTTAGGCATAGCCATATTTCGTGATATCTCCCAGCGTAAACACCATGAGCAAAATCATGGAGCCTCCGTTTTCGAAGAAAGAACCTCACGAATTATCAAAAACCTACCGCTACTTGCCATTACCGGTGCGCTGATATCAACGGTTGCCAGCCTGAAGCTGTTTGGGGGTTCTGAGGTCTCTATCTATACCCTGGCAAAGGCCTGGGCACCTGGGGTCTCACCCGAGGAATCCTCGGCGTTGGTGAACCAGGCCGCACTGGCTGAATTTATGCGGGGATTAGGCTTTATTCCGCTGATTGCCACCACTGCGCTGGCGACGGGCGTATACGCGGTAGCTGGATTTACCTTTGTGTTCACCGTGGGCTATCTGGCTCCATCTCCATGGTTGGCGGCCATTCTTGGTGCGTTAACCATCACGCTGGAAGTGCTGTTATTACGCTCTATTGGTCGTTGGTTGAGCAACTATCCTTCGGTTCGCAATGCTTCTGACAGTATCCGCAACGCCATGAATATGCTGATGGAATTCGCCTTGATGATCGGGGCCATTTTCGCCTCTATCAAGATGGCGGGCTACACCGGGTTCAGCATCACCGCCGCACTTTATTTCCTTAACGAAGCGCTGGGACGGCCAATATTGAAAATTGCTGCCCCGGTGGTTGCTACCATCATCTGCGGTATTTTATTGAATATTTTGTACTTCTTGGGGTTATTCGTTGTGAGTTAACCCCAAACTGGGGCAGTCCAGAATTCCGCGAACCATTCTGCGAATGCCAAACTGGAGATCGAACGGCGGTTAGAGCAATAGAAGCTTGCACAGTGGCGTTGCCATTGTGCAAGCCATCTCCCCCCATCCTGGCCTGTTTCGCCCCCACTGTTGTCAGCATGTAAAACGCTGTACCGATCCTGTTTATCCCGTCCAATAAAAACTTGAAGCCGATCACAGTTAGCGATCCTGCCTGCGAAAGCCCATTGCAACTGGCGAAACTTCCTTCGACAATGTTACCGATAACATGTTACCGGTAACAACTGACGCAGGGTAACGCCACTTGTCGTTTTGGAGCTAAGCCATGACCAATAATCAAAACCGTATTTACGTCATTATGGGCGTTTCCGGCAGCGGTAAGTCCGCTGTGGCCGCCGCAGCGGCCCGCCAACTGTCCGCCGGGTTCCTCGACGGCGATTTTCTGCACCCGCGTAGCAATATCCTGAAAATGGCCGCCGGTGAACCGCTGAATGATGAAGATCGTGCCCCGTGGCTGGCTGCACTCAACGATGCCGCCTTCGCCATGCAGCGCACCAATAATGTCTCGGTCATCGTCTGTTCAGCGTTGAAAAAACACTACCGCGATCGCCTGCGCGCTGGTAATGGCAACCTGTCGTTCATTTACCTGCACGGTGATTTCCCGGTGATCGAAGCCCGCCTGGCGGCACGTAACGGCCACTTCTTCAAACCGCAGATGCTGGTGACGCAGTTTGCCGCACTGGAACAGCCGGGCGCAGACGAGAGCGATGTGATGTCTGTAGACATCAACCAACCGCTGGAAGGCGTGATCGCCGACACCGTTCGGCATATCCAGAGCTTCCTGCCACAGGATGTGTGCGCGTGAATACTGTAACGCTGGTCGGTACCGCAGTCGGCTCGGTTCTCTTACTGCTGTTTCTGGTGATGAAGGCGCGTATGCACGCCTTCGTTGCGTTAATGCTGGTGTCTATCGCTGCTGGGATCTTCTCCGGCATGCCGCTCGATCGCATCGCCGATACCATGCAGAAAGGCATGGGCGACACACTGGGCTTCCTGGCCATCGTGGTGGCACTGGGGGCAATGTTCGGCAAGATACTGCACGAGGTCGGTGCACTGGATCAAATTGCGGCACATTTGCTGAAACGTTTCGGCCAGAGCAAGGCTCATTTCGCTCTCGGTATCGCCGGTTTGATCTGTGCCCTGCCGCTGTTCTTTGACGTGGCCGTGGTACTGCTGATCGGCATCGTGTTTGCCGTGGCGCGCCGTACCGACGGCAACATCGTTAAGCTGGCCATTCCGCTGTTTGCCGGTGTCGCCGCCGCCGCTTCATTCTTGTTGCCGGGGCCGGTACCGATGCTGCTGGCTTCCCAAATGAAGGCCGACTTCGGCTGGATGATCGCCATCGGCCTGGTCGCCGCGGTTCTCGGCATGCTGATTGCAGGCCCGTTGTACGGCAGCTTTATCAGCCGCTATGTGAACTGGCCGATGCCGGCGGATGAAAACGAACCGACGCTGAACACCGCCAACCTGCCGTCATTTGGCCTTAGCCTGGCGCTGGTACTCTGCCCACTGGTGCTGGTCGGCATGAAAACCATTGGTGCCCGCCTGGTCACGCCTGGCTCGCAGTTACAACAGTGGCTGGAGTTCATTGGCCACCCGTTTATCGCCATTTTAGTCGCCTGTTTAATCGTGATTTATGGCCTGGCAAAACCACGCGGCATGACCAACGAGCAAACGCTGGCCATCTGCTCTGCGGCGGTCCAGCCCGCCGGGATCATCCTGCTGATGACCGGTGCCGGGGGCGTATTCAAACAGATCCTAGTGGATTCCGGCGTCGGCCCGGCACTGGGTGATGCCATGATCGGCACCGGTCTGCCGATCGCCGTCGCAGCCTTTGTATTGTCCGCCATGGTGCGGGTGATCCAGGGCTCCGCCACCGTGGCCTGTCTGACCACCGTCGGCCTGGTGCTGCCGGTAACCAGTCAACTGGGGCTCGGCGGCGGACAACTGGCCGCACTGGCAATCTGTATTGCCGGTGGGTCTATCGTGCTCAGCCACGTCAACGACGCCGGCTTCTGGCTGTTCGGTAAATTTACCGGGGCCAATGAGCTGCAAACGCTGAAAACCTGGACGGTGATGGAAACCATTCTGGGCAGCGTGGGCGGCATCATCGGCATGGTCGCGTTCACCCTGTTTTAAAACGCCATAACGACATAACAGCGCCCCCGGCCTTTGCACATCAGGGCCGCAATCCACCACCGGGGGCACCGCCACAGGCGGCGTCTATAACAATAGCATGTGAGGAAGGTATGATTAATCCAACCCTATCCCGTGTCACACAACGCATCATCGACCGTTCCAAACACAACCGCGCCGCCTATCTGGCACGCATTGAGGCGGCTCGTTCACAAACCGTTCATCGCGCACAACTGGCCTGCGGCAACCTGGCACACGGCTTTGCCGCCTGCCAGCCGGATGACAAAACCGCGCTGAAAAATATGGTGCGCAGCGATATCGCCATCATAACCGCTTATAACGATATGCTGTCCGCCCACCAGCCCTACGAAAACTACCCGCAAAAGCTTAAACAGGCACTGCACGCGGTAGGGGCTGTCGGCCAGGTGGCCGGTGGTGTACCGGCAATGTGCGACGGTGTGACCCAGGGGCAGGACGGCATGGAGCTGTCGCTGATGAGCCGCGACGTGATCGCCATGTCTTCCGCCATCGGCCTGTCGCACAATATGTTCGACGGCGCATTGTTCCTCGGCATCTGCGACAAAATAGTCCCGGGGCTGGTGATGTCCGCCCTGTCCTTCGGCCACTTGCCGTCGCTGTTTGTGCCCGCCGGCCCGATGAGCAGCGGCTTGCCGAACAAAGAGAAAGTACGGGTACGCCAACTGTACGCCGAAGGCAAGGCTGACCGTCTGGCACTGCTGGAGGCCGAAGCCGCCTCCTATCACGGCATCGGCACCTGCACCTTCTACGGCACCGCCAACACCAACCAGATGGTGATGGAAGTGATGGGGTTGCATCTGCCGGGTGCTTCCTTCGTCCACCCGGATACACCGCTGCGCGATGCATTGACCGACGCCGCTGCCCGTCAGGTGACCCGCCTGACCGAGACTGCCGGCAACTATCTGCCGATCGGCCAGCTGGTGGATGAAAAAGTGGTGGTGAACGGCATCGTTGCCCTGTTGGCGACCGGCGGCTCCACCAACCTGACCATGCATATGGTGGCCATGGCTCGCGCTGCCGGCATCATTATCAACTGGGACGACTTCTCCGAGCTGTCGGACGCCGTGCCGCTGTTGTGCCGTATCTACCCGAATGGCCCGGCAGACATTAACCAATTCCAGGCCTCCGGTGGCGTCGCCCTGGTGGTACGCGAACTGTTAAAGCACGGCTTGCTGCACGAAGACGTGCACACCGTGGCCGGTTTTGGCCTGGCGCGCTACACCCAGGAACCGTGGCTGGACAATGGCCAACTGGCCTGGCGTGAAGGGGCGGAGACGTCGCTCGATGCCAAGGTGATCGCCAGCGTAGATGAGCCTTTCGAGCATCACGGCGGTACCAAAGTGTTGGCCGGTAACCTCGGCCGGGCGGTCATGAAAACCTCGGCGGTACCGACGGACAACCAGATTATCGAAGCACCGGCGGTGGTATTTGAAAGCCAGCATGACATTGTTCCGGCGTTTGAAGCCGGCAAGCTGGATCGTGACTGCGTAGTGGTGGTGCGCTTCCAGGGACCACAGGCCAACGGTATGCCCGAGCTGCACAAACTGATGCCACCACTGGGCGTACTGATGGACCGTGGATTTAAAGTGGCCCTGGTGACCGATGGCCGCCTGTCCGGCGCTTCCGGCAAGGTGCCTTCCGCCATCCACGTGACCCCGGAAGCCTACACCGGCGGCATGTTGGCCAAGGTGCAAAACGGTGACCTGATCCGCGTGAACGGCCGCACTGGCGAGCTGGCATTATTGGTCGATGCCAAGCAGTTGGCCCAGCGCGCGCCTTACCAGCCCGACCTGAGCGCAGAACATATCGGCTGTGGTCGTGAACTGTTCGGTGCCTTGCGTAGCCAGCTTTCCGGGGCCGAACAGGGCGCCTGCTGTATTAAATTTTAACCGATAGCATGGCCGTGCAGCCGACGGCGGCGGCCATAACTGGAGAAAACCATTGATGAAAAATTGGAAGACAAGCGCAGAGCAGATCCTGATGGCCGGACCGGTAGTCCCGGTGATCGTCATCAACAAGCTGGAACACGCGGTACCCTTAGCGAAAGCCCTGGTAGCCGGAGGCGTACGGGTATTGGAAGTCACCCTGCGCACCGCCTGCGCGATGGACGCGATCCGCGCCATTGCCAAAGAAGTGCCAGATGCGATTATCGGCGCCGGTACCGTCATTAATCCACAGCAGTTGCAGGAAGTGACCGATGCCGGTGCCCAGTTCGCCATCAGCCCGGGCCTGACCGCCGATCTGCTGAAAGCAGCCACTGCCGGTTCAATCCCGTTAATTCCCGGTATCTGTACCGTGTCGGAACTGATGCTGGGCATGGATCACGGCCTGCGTGAGTTTAAATTCTTCCCGGCGGAAGCCAACGGAGGCGTGAAAGCGCTGCAGGCTATCAGCGGCCCGTTCCCACAGGTGCGCTTCTGCCCAACCGGTGGCATTTCACCGAACAATTATCGTGACTATCTGGCGCTGAAAAGCGTGCTGTGCATCGGCGGCTCCTGGCTGGTACCGGCAGATGCGCTGGAAAGCGGCGACTACGCACGCATCACCGAATTGGCGCGCGCCGCCGTTGCGGGTGCGAAAGCTTAATCGTATTGGGCGCGGTGATGAACTGCGCCCTTAAGCCGTGGCGGAGGTTGCGGGCAGCGCCGCCCCACTGCGCTGGCTGAAACGGCGTTTTTTACGGTAAGCAAACACGTCCTCCACATGTCCATCACGGATGCGCTGTTGCAACCCGCGCCAATAATCGGCCTCGAACAGGTCGCGATGCATCTCTTCAAACACCTGTCGGATGCGCCGGTCGCCACACAAGAAATGCCTGAACTCCTCCGGAAACACATCATTGGGTGACACGCTATACCAGGGTTCGCTGGCCAACTCATCTTCCGGGTAGCGCGGCGGCGGAATATCGCGGAAGTTGACCTCGGTCATGTAGCAAATCTCATCATAATCGTAGAACACCACTCGCCCGTGCCGGGTCACGCCAAAGTTCTTGAACAGCATGTCGCCGGGGAAAATATTGGCGGCGGCCAGTTGCTTGATCGCATTGCCGTATTCTTCTATCGCGTCGCGCATCTGTTGTTCATCAGCCTGCTCCAGATACAGATTCAGCGGCGTCATGCGTCTTTCCATATACAGATGCTTGATCGCGATGCGATCGCCCAGATCCTCCAGCTTGTCCGGCACCTCACGCTGCAGTTCCGCCAATAATTCCGGACTGAGACGCGCCTTGTCGACGACAAAATTTTCGTACTCCTGGGTATCCGCCATGCGCCCCACGCGGTCGTGTTCCTTTACCAGTTGGTAGCACGCCATGACCTGCGCCTGCGTCACCTCTTTTTGCGGCGCAAACTCATCCTTGATCACCTTGAACACCCGATCGAACGACGGCAGGGTAAAGACCAGCATCACCATGCCCTTGACCCCCGGCGCGATGATGAACTGCTCCTGCGAACCGCTCATAAACGTCAGGTACTCGCGGTAACATTCTGTTTTCCCGTGCTTCTGGCAGCCGATCGCCATATACAGCTCGGCGGTGGTTTTGCCCGGCAGGATTTCGCGCAGCCACTCGACCATCGCCGCCGGCAGGGGGGCGTAAACCATAAAGTAAGAACGGGCGAAGCCGAACACGATGCTGGCCTCGGCCTTGCTGGTCAGGCAGGTATCAATAAACAAGGCGCCGGAATCACTGTGATGGATTGGCAACAGGAAAGGATAAACCCGGTCTGCCACTCGCAGCTTACCCACCAACCAGGCCGCTTTGTTACGGTAAAACAGTTCGTTGGCGATCTGGAACGTCGCTCCAGCCAACTGCTGCACACTGAAGCTTTGTTGCAACGCCAGCGTGATGTAATCAATATCGCGCGATAAGTTTTCCCACGGTAACCGCAGAGGTAAATCAGTCAGCAGATTGTACAGCATCGCCGAGACGTCGCCGTTGGCAGTGAAATCGCGTGACAGTGGGCGCGGGATATCGCGAAAGCGCCCTTCCGGCTGGGAGCTGAAAACAAACAGTTTCTCCGGCGTCAGATCGCGGTGCCGGAACAGCCGGCAGTAGACGGAATTGAAGAAGCTTTCGGCAATCTCAAAGCGCGGGTACTCAGGCAGCAGATCGGTATACACCGCCTTCACCCGGCTGGGGAAATCCGCATCATAATATTTTTGCCCGGTGATGCACTTCAGTTGCTCGACCACCAGGCCGACGTGATGATCATACAGATGGATACGCTTTTTCATCGCCAGCTGCACTGCCGGCCAGTCCGCCCGCTCAAAACGCTGCTGCGCACCGGCGGTCACCTCCAGGAAGCGGCCGTACTGTGCATCAAAGCCCTGCAGGATCGTCTGTGCGATCAACAGCTCCAGTTTTGCCGCCATCCTTACCTCCCGCCAGAAAATAGAGCCTGCATAAGCAGGCTCCGGGTTACCACTTGTCAGCGTTGCCGCCTCAGAACTGCTGTTCTTCCGTCGAACCGGTCAGCGCCGTCACCGAGGAGGCTCCGCCCTGAATAATGGTGGTCACCTTGTCGAAGTAACCGGTGCCCACTTCCTGCTGGTGTGAGGCAAAGGTATAACCACGAGCCACGGCATCGAACTCCGGCTGTTGCACTTTCTCGACGTAGTGCTTCATGCCCTCGCCCTGCGCATAGGCGTGCGCCAGGTCAAACATGTTGAACCACATGCTGTGAATGCCTGCCAGCGTGATGAACTGGTATTTGTAGCCCATCGCTGACAGCTCTTCCTGGAAGCGAGCGATAGTCTGATCGTCCAGGTTCTTTTTCCAGTTGAACGACGGCGAGCAGTTGTACGCCAACAGCTTGCCGGGGAATTTGGCATGGATCGCATCGGCAAAGCGCTTGGCCGCCTGCAGATCCGGCGTGGATGTTTCGCACCACACCAGGTCAGCATAAGGGCAATATGCCAGGCCACGGCTGATCGCCTGCTCAACACCGGCATGGGTACGGAAGAAACCTTCGGCAGTGCGCTCGCCGGAAACAAACTCGCGGTCGTAAGGATCGCAGTCAGAGGTCAGCAAATCCGCAGCATCGGCATCGGTACGCGCAATCACCAGCGTCGGCACACCGAGTACGTCAGCGGCGAGACGCGCAGCAACCAGTTTCTGGATCGCTTCCTGAGTTGGCACCAGCACTTTACCGCCCATATGGCCGCATTTTTTCACCGCCGCCAGTTGGTCTTCGAAGTGCACCCCGGCAGCACCGGCTTCAATCATCGCCTTCATCAGTTCGAAAGCGTTCAGCACGCCGCCAAAGCCGGCTTCGGCATCGGCCACGATCGGCAGGAAGTAGTCGGTGTAACCTTTGCTGCCCGGTTCAATTTTGTTGGCCCACTGGATCTGATCGGCGCGGCGGAAGGTATTGTTGATACGCTCAACCACCCCCGGTACGGAATCGACCGGATACAGTGACTGGTCCGGGTACATCGCAGACGCGGTGTTGGCATCGGCCGCCACCTGCCAGCCGGACAGGTAAATCGCCTCGACGCCAGCCTTGGCCTGCTGCAACGCCTGACCGCCGGTCAGTGCCCCCAGGCTGTTGACATAACCTTTGCGTGATTTACCGTGCAGCAGTTCCCACAGCTTGGCGGCGCCGTTCTGCGCCAGCGTACAGACCGGGTTAACCGAACCGCGCAGATTAATCACGTCTTCCGCGCTGTATGGGCGGGTGACCCCTTCCCAGCGGGCCGACTTCCATTCCTGTTCCAGCTGTTGGATCTGTTGAGCACGAGAGGTAGACATAATTTTTATCCTTTTCAATAATGTAGGGTTAATGGTCAGGAACAGGTTCAGGCCAGCAGCTCATAGCCAGGTAAAGTCAGGAAATCGATTAATTCGTCTTGCGTAGTGATACGTTCCATCAGGCGCGCAGCCTCTTCGAACCGGCCAGCGTTAAAGCGGGCCTCACCCAACTCTTCACGTACCACCCACATTTCTTCTTTCAGCATCTGGCGGAACAGCGCCTTGGTAACCAGCTGACCATCGCTCAGGCTCTTTTCGTGGTGGATCCACTGCCAGATAGAGGTTCGGGAAATTTCTGCCGTCGCCGCATCTTCCATCAGGCCGTAAATCGGCACACAGCCATTGCCGGAGATCCAGGCCTCGATGTATTGCACCGCCACACGGATATTGGCCCGCATGCCTGCTTCGGTACGTTCACCGTCACAAGGTTCCAGCAGCTGCGCAGCACTGATTGGCGCGTCGTTTTCACGCAGCACTTCCAGTTGGTTCCGGCGCTCACCGAGCACCCGGCTGAACACTTCCATGACGGTATCCGCCAGGCCTGGATGTGCCACCCAGGTACCGTCGTGGCCGTTATTGGCTTCCAGCTCTTTATCCGCCCGGACCTTGTTCAGCACCCAGGCATTTTTCTCAGCGTCTTTGCTCGGGATAAACGCCGCCATACCGCCCATGGCAAAGGCACCGCGCTTATGGCAGGTCTTGATCAGCAAGCGGGAGTAGGCGCTAAGGAATGACTTTTCCATGGTGACCGACTGACGATCCGGCAATACGCGATCGGCATGATTTTTCAGCGTCTTGATATAGCTGAAGATGTAATCCCAACGGCCGCAGTTCAAACCGACGATGTGATCGCGCAAGTGATATAGGATCTCGTCCATCTGGAATACCGCCGGCAGCGTTTCGATCAGCACCGTGGCTTTGATGGTGCCGCGTGCCAGGGAGAAACGATCTTCGGCAAAGCTGAAGACTTCGCTCCACCAGGCGGCTTCCTGCCAGGACTGGGTTTTCGGCAAGTAGAAATAAGGGCCGCTACCTTTGGCCAACAGTTGACGATAGTTGTGGAAGAAATACAGCGCGAAATCAAACAGGCCGCCCGGGATCGCTTCCCCCTGCCATTGCACGTGCTTTTCCGGCAAATGCAGGCCGCGTACGCGAGCAATCAATACCGCCGGGTTCGGCTTCAACTGATAAATCTTGCCGGCTTCATTGGTGTAAGAGATGGTGCCGTTCACCGCGTCATGCAGGTTGATTTGGCCATCGATCACTTTGTCCCAGCTCGGCGCCAGTGAGTCCTCGAAGTCCGCCATAAACACCTTCACATTGGCGTTCAGGGCGTTGATCACCATCTTACGTTCAACCGGACCGGTGATTTCCACCCGACGGTCGCGCAAATCCTCAGGTATGCCGCGGATAGACCACTCACCATTACGAATGGAAGCAGTTTCCGAAATAAAGTCTGGAAGATCACCTTGATCGATCTTCTGCTGCCAGCAGGCACGCGCAGCCAACAGTTTGTTGTGCTGTGGAGTAAACTTACTCACCAGTTCCGCCAGGAATTCGACCGCGTCATCCGTCAACACCTGCCGCTCAGCAGCGGTGAAACCCTGCGTAAACGTTAACTCCGTGCCTACTATCTGTTGCGTCATTGTCTTGCTCCTTCCCATCGTTGCGCACCGCTGCCGCTAGCCAGTCCGGCGCATCTTCATCAAAAATCAGTGTGGATCAGGGCCGATAAAACGATCCTTAACTGGTCAGATCTCTTCTCTCTGGATCTAAGAATACTCAACTAAAAATAAAAATCAAAAACGATTTCCATTTTAATATAAAATATTTTATTAACCTTTTATTATCAATTAGTTAATATAAATAACAATGAACACCAGTAAGGAAACCGGTTCCATAAACTGATGCGAATTAATTTAAGTGATTGTTAGACAATGATTTTTACTAGAATAGCGAAGAAAAGAAGGGGTGCAGATGAGGGATAAGTCGCGTCGGCGGCCTCGATTCAGCCGCCGATTGGGGTAAAAGGGTTACTCGAGAGTCGGGTTCATATGACGCAGATCGTACGGTGTGATTTGGTAAACATAGTAGTTGAGCCAGTTGGCAAACAACAGGTGACCATGGCTGCGCCAGGAGGCTTTTGGTGTGAGTTCGGGGTTATCATCGGGGAAGTAATTCAGCGGTACCACAGGATTAAGACCGGCCTCGTTATCGCGACAATACTCACCCGCCAACGTCAGCGCGTCATACTCCGGGTGCCCGGTAACAAACGCCAGGCGCTTGTCCTTACTGGCGAACAAATAGGCCCCGGTCTGCTCTGATTCGGCCAGGATATCCAAATCCGTGTACTGGCGGATGATCTCCGTGGGGAAGTCCGCATAGCGTGAATGGGGAGCCAGGAAGGTCTCATCAAAACCGCGGGTCAGCAACGCGTGCTGTTGCAGTGTTTGATGCTGATAAACACCCGACAGTTTCACTTCACGGGTCATCTTCGGGATACCGTACAGAATGTTCAATGCAGCCTGTACCGCCCAACAGACAAACAGCGTGGAAGTGACATGGTTCTTGGCCCAATCAATCACCCGTTCAATCTGTGGCCAGTAAGCAACGTCGCAGAAATCAACCAGCCCCAACGGCGCACCGGTGACAATCAAGCCATCAAAGTTCTCATCCTGAATGTCTTCAAAATCACAGTAGAAGTTGTTCAGATGCTCCGCCGGCGTGTTCTTCGACTCGCGGCTATCGATACGCAGCAGTTGAATGTCAATTTGCAGCGGAGAGTTGGAAAGCAGGCGTAAAAACTGGTTTTCTGTTTCGATCTTTTTTGGCATCAGGTTGAGGATCAGCACTTTCAGCGGCCTGATTTCCTGAGTTTTTGCCCGAGAGGATGCCATCACAAAGACATTCTCATTGCGCAAGAAACTGACTGCAGGTAACTCATCAGGAACACGAATCGGCATTGCTTAATCCTCACATATCCATTTAAACGTTTAGACTTCTAGATGCCCGAAGATAGCGGTTTTTGGGCACAATGTCGAGTGTTCAACGGGAAGGTGAAAATGTTTCATTGCGTTGGTACAGATGGAACTCATACGCTTTTTGAAGACGAAAAGCAAAAAGGCCATCCTTGCGGATGGCCTCTTGGCTTAATTGATGCTTGGCAGTGTCCTACAATACTCGTCTCATCCTGAGACTCCCCCCTTCGGGGCCGCCGCAAGCGGCGTTAAAGCCCGTTCCCGACGGGCTTTTCGCATACCCATGCTCGAGCAGAACGATATACGACAGATAAAACAAAAAGCCCTACGCTTTCACGTAGGGCTTGTTGCTTTAATTGATGCTTGGCAGTGTCCTACTCTCGCATGGGGAGACCCCACACTACCATCGGCGCTACGGCGTTTCACTTCTGAGTTCGGCATGGG
>NZ_CAMISV010000003.1:0-537846 GCF_946227095.1 Serratia proteamaculans | reverse complement strand
CTTTCTGCTCTGGCGTGTAGTAAATGCGCGTTCTTCGTTTCATGGCAACGTCCCCCTTGATTAAGGATAGCGTTGCAGCGACCCGTTGAACTCACAGCACATGGCTGACTGTCAAATCAAATGCAATTACCTATATGAACTATAAGGTCTTGGCTCACTGCACCATATAAACGTCTCATCGCAGTTTATTGGAACTATTCCGTAAGCCGCTTGCCAGTTGAGTAAACACTTCAATAATTTTTGGCAGCGCCCGTTGCGGATCGTCGCTCGCAGCAATCCAAAGTGCGGAGTTCAGCGCGGCACTGTTTAACAGATGTGCAGCGGCATCCGCGTCAACCGATTTAAGTACGCCGCGTTCGATCAACTTTATGACGGTCTGGCGGGTGGATTCGAGGCAACTATTCTGGCTGGGCCATTGTGCCGGATCCCCAAGGAAAGCCGGACCATCAAGCAGAACGATGCGCCTTACTTCTGTGTCCAGCGCCATCTTAATGTAGGCAATCCCTTCAGCCAGCAGCCTTTCCCAGTCGTCACCGGCATTCGCGGCGGCGGCTTTGGCTCGTTGTGCCATTTCACCATCTACTTGAGCAACAACAGCGGCAAGCAGCCCCTTTTTATCACCAAAGTTGTGGTATAGCGCCCCACGTGTCAGGCCAACGCTGGCGGTTAATTCATCCATTGATACGGCAGCAAAACCCCTTTCGGCAAAGGATTTCCGCGCTGCCGTAATCAATTTAGCGCGGTTCTCTTCCATTGTTTCGGCGCGGCGTTTGACGGCCATACGATCTCCTTTTTGACATACGTAACGGATGTCATTTGACATACGCGGCGTATGTGTGATTAATTCAACATACGCCGCGTATATTAAATCAATTTTGCATATCACGCATCCTGCATCACACATTGACTTAAGAAAGGAAATTCCATGATTCAGCGTGAACCTATTTTTCCTGCCAACCGCCATGCTCTCTATGAAGAGCACGGTTATTCCGCCGCGATCCGTTCTGGCGATATGTTGTTCGTTTCCGGTCAGGTTGGCAGCCGCGCCGACGGTACGCCGGAGCCGGATTTTGCCGCGCAGGTGCAACTTGCGTTTGATAACCTGGCAGCGACTCTTGCAGCAGCGGGTTGTACGTTTGACGACCTGCTCGATGTCACCACCTTTCATACTGACCCGGAAAATCAGTTTCCGACGATCATGCAGGTGAAACAGTCCATTTTCCCGCAGCCCCCTTACCCGAACTGGACAGCCGTTGGCGTTACCTGGCTTGCGGGATTCGATTTTGAAATTAAGGTCATTGCCCGAATTCCAACATCAACCTCCGCAGGTTGACAGACCGTAATGTTATAACGGTGAAGTTAACCCCTTCAACCAGCAATTACACGCTGTACCGTGGATGCAAAGCTGTAGCATTCAGCCGGAAGCCTGGGCACCGTTTGCAGAAGGGAAAAATGGTCTGTTCCAGCATGCCGTGTTAACGGCGATTGGTCAGAAGTACGGCAAAAATGTGGGTCCGGTTGTCCTGCGGTGGATCTTCCAGTGTGGCATCATTTCACTGGCTAAATCGGTGCGAAAATATTCATTGTTTCAGCAGCCTGAGTCACCGGGTACTTAGGCTGAAGATCCAGATTGACGCACTCTTGTTTAAACTCATGAGTAAATGATTTTTTCGCATTCTCACCTCGTTAGCGTTGCTCATTATATCTCTAACAAAGTGTCCGGAATGATTAGACCATACAAGCTCCTGTGAACTAAATTTCCCCAAACTTCAAAACATTCGGAGCGCCGTCTAAAAACAGTCTTGATTCATTCCCTCACACCTATAATACTGTATATAAACACAGTCAATTAATAGGACAGTAAATCATGTATAAGGCTTCGAGCAGCACTACTGTGGTCAATCAAAAGCAGCTGTATTTTCTCCAGGATTGACAATATATGGCTAGAATGAGTGCATATGGGAATCCTGCGCAAGACTATATACACGCGAGGATCGACCTCAACGAATACTGCATTAGTCATCCGTCGGCCACCTACTTTTTGATCGCCTCAGGGGAAAGCATGATTGAAGCCGGGATCACCGACGGATCCCTGCTGGTTGTCGACCGAAGCATTGGTGCCTGTCACGGCGATATCGTGATCGCCAGCATCGCAGGCGAGTTCACGGTTAAACGTCTCTGCCTGCGTCCTGTCAAACAGCTTGAACCAATGAATCCAAACTTCCAGCCAATACCGCTGCGGGATGGCGGCGATGATCTGAACATCGTCGGCGTGGTGGTTTCAACCATCACCAGGCTGAAATAATGTACGCCCTGGCCGATGTAAACAGCTTCTATGCGAGCTGTGAAACGCTGTGGCGTCCGGATCTGCGTGGCCGACCGGTGGTTGTGCTGTCGAACAACGACGGTTGCGTGGTAGCACAGAGCAAAGAGGCAAAAGCTCTGGGCCTGAAAACAGGCGCGCCCTATTTCAAAATAAAGCGCGATTTTGAGCGTGCCGGCGGTATCGCATTCAGCAGCAACTACGAGCTGTATGCCGATATGTCGATGCGAGTGATGGCCGTGTTCGAAGAGATGGCACCACGGGTCGAAATTTACTCCATCGACGAAAGCTTCCTTGATCTTACCCGGGTACAAAACTGTGTCGATTTGGCAGCGTTCGGGCACCAGGTCCGGACCAAAGTGCTGCGTAATACCGGGCTTACCATAGGCGTGGGTATTGCCCAGACCAAAACCCTGGCAAAACTGGCGAACTTCGCGGCAAAAAAATGGGAGCAAACCCGCGGCGTGGTTGACCTTTCCAGCCTGGAACGGCAGCGAAAATTGATGTCCTTGGTGCAGGCAGAAGAAGTCTGGGGTATCGGACGACGTCTCACCAAAGAACTGCGGAATATGGGGATCGAAACCGCACTGCAGCTGGCAGATGCAAGCACCACAATGATCCGCAAGCATTTCAGCGTGGTGGTTGAACGCACGGTGCGTGAACTGCGTGGTGAACCCTGCTTGTCACTTGAGGAGTTTGCCCCCACCAAACAGCAAATCATTTGCAGCAGGTCATTCAGCGATCGCGTCACTGAGTACAATGATATGCATCAGGCTATCTGCATGCACGCTTCACGCGCGGCAGAAAAATTGCGTGAAGAGCACCAATATTGCCGGAATATCAATACATGGGTTAAAACCAGCCCCTTCTCAACCAACGAAAAGTATTACGGCAACACCGCGAGCATCAGACTCAGCACGCCGACGCAAGATACCCGCGACATCATCGCCGCCGCGATTCGATGCCTTGACAAGATTTGGCAGCCCGGCCATCGCTATCTAAAAGCCGGCGTTATGCTGCAGGACTTTTACTCGCAAGGCGTCGCTCAGTTGAACCTGTTCGACGAGTATCAGCCGCGCCCCAACAGTGAACGCTTGATGGCAGCCTTGGATCAGATCAATCAGTCCGGGCGCGCTGGAGTCTGGTTTGCCGGACAAGGCAATCAGCAGACCTGGTCGATGAAACGAGAGTTTCTCTCCCCCGCATACACCACACGGGTCAGCGATCTGCCGCGTGCTCGCGTGTATTGAGGTCGGCAAGGCGCCTTTGCGGCCATGAAATAAAGGAATAATGACCCAATCAGCCTATAGAATGCTAAACTCGCTGGCTAAAACTTCATGCCCATAGTGCCCCCAATTGAGAACGAGCACGATTTAAATGTCAGAACAACAAACAGTTAGTCAAAAAGAACAGTACAACCTGAACAAATTGCAAAAGCGTCTGCGTCGTAACGTGGGCCAGGCGATTGCCGATTTCAACATGATTGAAGAAGGCGACCGCATCATGGTGTGCCTGTCCGGCGGCAAAGACAGCTACACCATGCTGGAGGTTCTGCGCAACCTGCAGCAGAGCGCACCGGTCAATTTCTCACTGATTGCGGTCAACCTCGATCAGAAACAGCCTGGTTTCCCCGAGCATATCCTGCCTGCCTATCTGGAAAGCCTGGGTGTGGAATACAAGATCGTTGAGGAAAACACCTACAGCATCGTCAAGGACAAGATCCCGGAAGGCAAAACCACCTGCTCACTGTGTTCACGCCTGCGCCGCGGCATTCTTTACCGCACCGCTACCGAGCTGGGAGCCACCAAGATTGCCCTTGGCCACCACCGTGACGACATTCTGCAGACGTTGTTCCTCAACATGTTCTACGGCGGCAAACTGAAAGGCATGCCGCCTAAACTGATGAGTGACGATGGTAAACACGTGGTGATTCGCCCGCTGGCTTATTGCCGTGAAAAAGACATCGAGCGTTTCTCGGTCGCTAAAGGCTTCCCGATTATCCCGTGCAACCTGTGCGGTTCGCAGCCCAACCTGCAGCGCCAGGTGATTGGTGACATGCTGCGTGACTGGGATAAACGTTATCCGGGCCGCCTGGAAACCATGTTCAGCGCAATGCAAAACGTGGTGCCTTCGCACCTGAGTGACTACAACCTGTTTGATTTTAAGGGGATCCACCACGGTAGCGAAGTGGTTGACGGTGGCGATCTGGCCTTTGACCGTGAAGATCTTCCGATGCAGCCAGTCGGCTGGCAACCGGAAGACGCGGATGAAGCCGTCCCGGTCCGTTTAGACGTTCTCGAAATCAAATAAGCCGTTTTGCCGCCCGTTCTCCGCGGGCGGCTCTTTCCCTTCCTCTGTTGTCGATCCCGCTCGCAATTTCAGCAGAATTCATCGGACAGCGCCGTTTTTATCCTATACTGTGTTTTTATACAGTCACCCTGGAGATTACCGATGAACATCACTCCCTGCTTGTCTCACGTTTCTCTCGGCAGCAATAATTTTGACGCCGCAGCCGATTTTTACGATCGCACTCTCGCCGCACTAGGCTGTCGACGGGTGTTGGAACACCCTGGTGCCATTGGCTATGGGCGTGATTATCCGGAATTCTGGCTGCAAGTGCCAATTGACGGTAAACCGGCCACGAACGGCAATGGCCTGCACGTGGGGTTTTTCGCCACCAGTAAACAACAGGTTGATGATTTCTACCGCCAGGCGCTGCAGGCAGGGGCAACAGATGAAGGAGCACCCGGCTCACGGCCGCACTATGGTGAAGCCTATTATGGCTGCTTTGTTCGTGACCTGGATGGACATAAGATCGAGGCCAGTTTCTGGGATGAAAGTGCAGCCTGACGGGGTAAATTGCAGACAAAAAAATGCCGGTGATTAAACCGGCATCGTATGAATCAATGTGCTATGCAGTAATTCTAAATATAAGAAAGTAAGACAATTATGGAGCGCAACGCCCATCGCTTGACGTTGCATTCACCTGCGAGATAGATCATGCCCCATTTCCCCCCGGCAAAAGTTGATATCGCTCAATGTTAACCGGGTTATCGGCGCTTTTTGGCTACAACCAGCGACGCCGCTTCAGCCACCAGCCCAGGCCGAACACCAATCCGGTCAGCGTCAGGCAAAACGCAGCAAAACCGAAAGGATTGCCACCGCCAGGAATGCCGCCCAGGTTAACGCCGAATAACCCGGTCAAAAAGGTGGTAGGTAAAAATACCATCGCCAATAGCGACATGGTGTAGGTACGACGGTTCATGGCATCAGCCATCACGGTAGTGATTTCGTCAGAAAGGATCGCGGTGCGCGCAATGCTGCCATCCAGATCGTCCAGCCCACGCCCCAACCGATCGGCAATGTCCTGCATACGGCGACGGTCGTCATCATTCATCCAGGGCAAGCGATCGCTGGCCAGCCGGGAGAATACGTCACGCTGCGGCGCCATATAGCGACGCAGTACGATCAATTGTTTGCGGATCAGTGCCAACTGCCCGCGCTCAGGAACCTGTTGTTCCAGCAGCGAATCTTCCAGATCGATGATTTTGTCGTGCAGATCCTCGATAAACTCACTGGCGTGGTCGGTCAGTGCATCCGATATTTCCACCAGCCAGTTACCGCTGTTGGTCGGCCCGCTGCCAGTTTGCAGATCGTTCACTACCTGGTCGATGGAATACACCTTACGATGGCGGGTGGAAACAATCAGTTTATCGGTCATGTAGACACGGATAGTCACCAACTGATCCGGCCGCGAGTTGGCATTAAAATTAATGCTACGCAGCGTGACCATGGTTCCCTCGCCCACTTTACTGACGCGCGGTCGCGAACTCTCACCGGATAACGCCTCTCTTACCGCATCCGGCAGCAGCGATGTGGTGGCCAGCCATTCGGCGCTGGCGGGGTGTGCATAATCGAGATGCAGCCAGCAAGGCTCGTCACAGGTGACTTTATCATCGTCATCAATCGATGTTACGCCGCCCTTGCCATCGAGCTGGTAGGCATACACTGCGTCAGGAACCTGTAACTCGCGTCCCTCAATGACTTCCATTCCTCATCCCCTCTGCTGTTCAGTTATTCCAGAGTCTAGCGTTAATGGTAGGCGGATCAAAGATGAAGCCGTGCGAATGCTGCACCTGGAACGGCCTTATACGCTAACATGGATAAATAACGCACAATGCACGGCCGGACACCCGATGAAATCCACCTCGACATTCTTGTTAGCCTCCGTTTTGGCATTTGCTCCGGCGTCGTTTCATCCGCTGTTTGCCGCAGATAACTCACTCAACACTATCGCTGATGCATATCAGGTCAAATTGGGTGAGTCGGCAGGCAGCTTGCCTTACTTCGTAGCAAAATCCCATGGTCCCACACCACACAACGCGTTAATCGTGCTGCACGGACATCCCAGAGACGCGGGGAAAACCCTGGCTGCGGCGCTGAAAGCCGCTCAACTTGCTGCCAGAACTGAGGACACATTGTTAGTCGCCCCACTGTTCCCGGTTAGCGATGCGCAGGCCGTACATTGTCATTCATCTGGCGTTCCGCCAGCCCAGCCAGGTGATGCACTCTGGAGCTGCAGTTCCTGGATAGAAGGCGGTTTGGACCACCAGGGGAACACGACCTCATTTGCCGCTGTTGATCGGCTGATTGCCGAGCTGCAAGTAAAATGGCCAAAGCTACAGTCGGTCACCGTCGCCGGTTTCTCCGCCGGGGCGCAATTTGTGCAGCACTATGTCGGCTTTGCCCATCCGCCAGCCGGCGTGAAAATGCGTTATGTCATAGCCGACCCTGGCAGTTGGCTCTATTTTGATAGCCACCGGCCGCAGCCGATAAAAAATGCCCACCCCGCCGATTGGCGTGATTGCCAGCAACAGGGGAACTGCAGCTTTGACTGGGTTGAGGTTAACAGTGACGCCTGTCCGAAGGTCAATCATTGGAAATACGGTATTGAGGCCATTCCGGCCTTTCTCGATCAAAACCGTGAATCGGTGCGGCAACGTTATGCCACGGCCAATATCACCTATATTGAAGGCGAGAAAGATACCGGCAACGCGCCCGGCACTTTCTACAAAATTCTCGATAAGTCCTGCGCGGCGCAGGCCCAGGGCCCCTATCGGCTGCAACGTGGCCTGGCCTATGCTGCTTACGACCGGCGCTTTATTGCTCCGCACGCCAAACGTGATTTGCTGATCGTTCCCGGCTGTGCGCACGACGTAAGCTGTGTATTCCCTTCAACGACGGCGGGTGCTGCCTTGTTTGCTACCCCATAAATTACGCCATTCCTCTGCCATAAAAATAACAAACCCCGCAATCAGCGGGGCTTGAGGAAAACTTATGGGGATACCGCAACCTGTCAGTGTTTCAAAATATACATCGTCTGACTGTAAGCCACGTCTTCCGGATTGGTGATCGGATAACCTTTCACCCAGGGTTTGATCAATCGGCCATTGGTATACTGATAAATCGGTGCGATTGGCGCCTGATCGGCGATGATCTGCTCCAGCTTATTGTAATCCGTGGTCAGCGCCGCCGGATTGGTTTCATGGCTGGCCTGCGCCAACAGCTTGTCGTAATCCGCACTCTTGAACTTGGCGATATTGCCGCTGTGGGTTGAGCTTAACAACGACAGGAAGGTCGAGGCTTCATTGTAATCGCCAACCCAGGAAGCACGTACCACGTCGAAATTGCCGGTGTTACGACTATCGATGTAGGTTTTCCATTCCTGGTTTTGCAGCTTCACGTCGATGCCGAGCGTCTTCTTCCACATTGAAGCCACGGCAATGGCGATTTTCTGGTGGCTTTCCGAAGTGTTATACAACAACGTCAACTTCAGTGGATTGTTCGGACCATAACCGGCCGCCTGCATCAACGCCTTGGCCTGCGCATCCAGTTCCGCCTGCGGCTGTTGTTGCAACAGGCTCACCTCTGGCTTAAACCCGGCGGTGACGTCTGGTGTGAAATGGTAAGCCGGTTTTTCACCGGTGCCCAACACTTTCTCGGCGATAATTTTGCGATCAATAGCGTAAGACAATGCCTTACGTACCCGGACATCATTCGTCGGCGCACGTTGGGTGTTAAAGGCATAATAATAGGTCCCGAGCTGATCCGGGGTATAGACCTGGTCCGGAATGTCTTTCAACAGCTTTTGGTACATATTCTTCGGGAAGGACTCGGTGATATCGATATCGCCGGCCAGATAACGTTTGGTGGCGTTGGATTCCTGGTTGATCGGCACAAAGGTCACTTTGGTCAGCACCGTATGCGCATGGTCCCAATAGTGCTCGTTTGGCGTCAGCACCAGCTTCTCGTTGACCACCCGTTCCTGCAGTTTAAACGCGCCATTACCGACCAGATTGCCGACCTTGGTCCAGTCATTGCCAAATTTCTCCACCACTGCCTTGTTAACCGGGAACAGGCTGAAGTTGGCGGTCAGGCTGACAAAATACGGTACCGGTTTGTTCAACTGCACTTTAAAAGTGTAATCATCCAGCGCCGTGACGCCCAGCTTATCGGCGGGCAGCTTGCCAGTAACGATTTCATCCGCGTTTTGAATGCCGGCCAACTGGGCAAACCAGGCGAAAGGAGACAGATTTTTCGGCTCGACCAGCCGTTGCCAGCTATAAACAAAGTCTTTTGCCGTGACAGGGTCACCGTTAGACCAACGCGCATCTTTACGCAGAGTGAAAATATAGGTCTGGTTATCGGTGGTTTGCCAGCGGGTGGCCACGCCAGGGATCACCTTACCGTTGGCATCCTGATTCACCAGCCCTTCAAACAGATCGCGCGCCAATTGCGCTTCCGGCAAGCCTACCGCTTTGATCGGATCGAGTGAGGCCGGTTCATCTTTAATATGGCGAACAATCTCCTGCTTTTCCGCCAGCGTGGTACCTGGGGGAACCTGCGCTGCCATCGCGCTGCTCAACCCTGCGCCGATCGCCACGGCACACAACGCCAAACGAAAACCCTGTTGAATTTTTTTTCTCGTCATTCTGATTCATCCCCCGTTAACCATCTGAATTTTTTATCTTATAGCACAAGATTAGTCTCACCTAGAGTTCCAGGCGGACAAGATGTAAAAACTGGGGGCCAGGCAATAAAAAATGCCCGCACGACGATGTCGATACGGGCATTTCTCGCTTAACGAACGTGATTATTCGTAAAGGTGAATGCTATTGATGCGGTAGCTGAATTCCTCACCCTCTTCTTCATCAAAAATGGTGAAGAAACCTTTCTCGGCCAACGGCTTGGCATGGATATCGGTTTTCTGCATCTGACGTGACTCGGCATCGTCAAAACCATAGTCGAGATAGAAGCTGTTTTTCTGGTAGTCGACGTGCAGGGTAAACGGATAGTTGGACTCATCGCCACGCCCGTCATCGTTCTTCACCACGCCAAACCATTCACCCTGACGGATCTGGTTTTCCTCGTCCACACCGCACAGCAGCGTGATGGTATCCTTATCATTTTCGCTATAGCTGGCAACTATTCTGGCTACTGGCATGTTAAATCCCCTGTTGGGTAATTGGGTTAGCTTTGCCGATAGTATAACAACAGCGAACAAAATAGCTGGCGTGGTTTTATTGACTTCACCAATCAATATTCAGCACGGTTTTGCCGCGTGAGCCGCCAGCCTTGCTTTGCGCCAGCATTTCCGGTGCCTGTTTAATCGATACCAGACGTTCCACCGGCACCTGCAACTCCCCGCGCGCTACGCTCTGCAACAGTTGCTCCAGCTCATCCGCGCTGATCTGGGCCTCAAGGTTACCGCCGCGCAGGCCCTGTTGCTGCATCTGTTCTGGAACTGCCGACCAAATGGTGCTTAGCGCCACACCGCCCTTGAGCAGGATGGCCAGCAACGCGCTGAAAGCCTCGGCATTGCTGACCAGATCGATCATGCCGTCAATGCCCTGCGGATATTGTTGCTGCACCTGCTGCAGCACGGGTGCCCGGTGATGATCAATCACCTTCTCAGCCCCCAGTTCACGCAATGCGGCCTCGGCATCAGCCCCGCCGGTAGCAATCACTTTCAGCCCTTGACGTTTGGCCAGTTGGATAACGAAACGCCCAACCCCCCCGGTCGCCCCCACCACCAGCAGCGTCGCACCCGCGGGCAGTTGCAACTTTTCAACCAGTTTTAGCGCGGTACCGGCGGCAATCGGCATTGCCGCCGCCTTGGTCAAACTCACCTCATCAGGTACCTTTGCCAGCACCGCACGTTGATCAATCGCCGCATACTGGGCGTAGCTACCGACACCGACCATGCCGAACATAAACTTGCCTGCTACCCGCTCATTGACGCTGAATCCGGTAACATCATCAGCAATGGCCTCAATCACGCCAGCACCGTCAGTACCGATCACCAAAGGGAAAACATGCGGCAATTTTCCTTCCAGCATGCCGTCAGCTATCCGCCAGTCAACCGGGTTCAGCCCGGCAGCGGCCATTTTGACCAGTATTTGTCCGGGCTGTAGCGAAGGTTTGGCGATCTCTACCTGTTCTGGCGTAGCACCTAGCTGTTTGACTGCAATGGCTTTCATGATGAGCTCCAATTATTTGTTCACGATAGAGCCAGTGTAGCGAACCGGAGATCGTCTGCCAGCCATCAATAATCGGATTCACTGTTCAATAATTTAGGACAATCAATTTTGTTATCAGGTGAGAAATTGCTCTGGGAAAGTTAAGCGAAAGCGTAATACACTGAATAAAATGATAATCACTCTCGACCTTTAAATCAGGGAACCATCATGATCCAGCATCGACCGCGCAGTGACCGTGGCCAATTGGCCGTTGCAGGAGAGAATTACGGCAGTTCGCTGTTGGGCGCGCCGCTACTTTATTTTCCGGCAGCCGTCAGTGGCCCGGAAACCGGGCTGATTATTGCCGGCACCCACGGTGACGAAAGCGCCGCTATCGTTACCCTGTCCTGCGCATTACGCAGCATCGCACCCAATCAGTTGCGTCACCATGTGGTGCTGGCGGTCAATCCCGACGGCTGCCAGCTAGGGCTGCGTGCCAATGCCAACGGGGTCGATCTGAACCGTAACTTCCCGGCGGCCAACTGGCGCTCCGGTGATACGGTTTACCGTTGGAACAGTGCGGCGGAGGCTCGGGATGTTAAACTCTCGACCGGCGGCCGCCCCGGATCCGAACCGGAAACCCAGGCGCTATGCCATCTGATCCACCGGTTGAAACCGCACTGGGTGGTGTCGTTCCACGAGCCTCTGGCCTGTATTGAAGACCCGGCCAGTTCCCAGCTCGGCGTTTGGCTTTCGCATAAATTTGCCTTGCCGCTGGTCACCAGCGTCGGTTATGAAACACCGGGGTCATTCGGCAGTTGGTGCGCCGATTTGTCACTGCCCTGCATTACTGCGGAATTCCCCCCTATCTCGGCCGATGCCGCCAGCGAAAACTACCTGGACGCGATGGTAGAGTTACTGACTTACCCGGGTTAAATCGGTTGTGGGGCGAGATTAATCGCCCCACATTCAAACGCCAGCCCTGGTTCAGCGTCATTCGCCAGCCAGGTTGGGCCGTCCAAATCGACAAATCGCGCGCCCGGTGCCAGCGGCAATGCGGCATTGATCGCCCGCGAAGTGCAAAGCATACAGCCGAGCATGATGGCGAAGCCCTGTTCCCGTGCCGCCTCAGCCAGCGCCAGCCCCTCTGTCAGGCCGCCAGTTTTATCCAGCTTGATGTTAACCATCTGATAACGACCGGCCAGCTTGAGCAAGTCACCCCGGGTATGGCAGCTTTCATCTGCACAAATGGGCAACGGGTGAATAAAGTTTTCCAGTGCGCTGTCATCCGTCGCCGGCAGCGGTTGCTCCAGCATCGCCACGCCCAGATCGGCCAACAGCTGGCAGCGCGCCGCCAACCCTTCCGCCTGCCAGGACTCATTGGCATCGACAATTAACGTGGTATCCGGCACCGCCGCGCGGATCGCCACCAGTCGTTCGCTGATCAGATGGTTATCCAGTTTGATTTTCAGCAACCGCGCCCCTTGCTGTTCAAGTTCACGCGCGGCGAAAGCCATGGCTTCCGGCGAACCGATGCTGACAGTTTGCGCCATCAAAATACGCTCCGGCTCTGCGACACCGCTACGCTGCCAACGGTTCTGCCCACTCAGTTGACACTCTAAATCCCACAACGCGGAATCCACGGCGTTACGAGCAGCACCAGCCGGCATTAGCTGCTGCAGTTGCTCACGCGTCACCCCCTGCTCGACAGTCGGTGCCACCTCAGCCAGCAATTCCATCACCGACGCCTCACTTTCACCGTAACGCGGATAAGGTGTGCATTCACCGATACCCCGTACGCCCTGCTGTTCAATTTCTACCACCACGACTTTGGCTTCGGTACGGCTGCCGCGGGCAATAACAAAAGCAGTATGCAACGGCCAGGCTTCTGGATAAAAACGCATGCTTCTCATAACGGCTCCTGAGCAGAAATTACGCATAAAATCGGACGAATGCGCGGGTGATTTTTTGGACACACTCTAATATATACAACTATTTAGCAAACTTTATCTATTCAACCCACAATTGTTGACATAAACTGATGCCAGGGTGTGAACCTAATGTTAAAGGCGGCCGAAAGGCCCTTTAATTAGGCTCATGCCCTTTGTATAAACACCTGTAAAAGGAATCAAGCTAATGACTCAGACAGTACATTTTCAAGGTAACCCGGTTAGCGTTGCAGGCCACCTGCCACAGGCTGGCGAACAAGCCAAAGCCTTCTCGCTGGTTGCCAAAGACCTGTCAGACGTAGCGCTGAGCAGCTTCGCCGGTCAACGCAAAGTTCTGAACATTTTCCCAAGTATTGATACCGGCGTTTGCGCGACCTCAGTACGTACATTCAACCAACTGGCCAGCGGCCTGGATAACACCGTAGTGCTGTGCATCTCGGCTGACCTGCCGTTCGCACAGTCACGCTTCTGCGGTGCAGAAGGCCTGGACAATGTGGTAACCCTGTCCACTCTGCGCGGCGCAGAATTCAAACAGGCTTACGGTGTGGAAATCGCTGAAGGCCCATTGGCAGGTTTGACTGCGCGTGCGGTTGTGGTGCTGGATGGCCAGGACAACGTGCTGTACAGCGAACTGGTGAATGAAATCACCGAAGAGCCGAACTACGATGCGGCGCTGGCTGCGCTGAAGTAATACCAAGAGGCCGACGAATGCCGGCCTCTGAGAGTTAAATGTAGAAACGGGCGCTTATGCGCCCGTTTTTTTATTCTTCGTTTTCGCCGGTAGGCTTACGGCTGCTGAGGCCATATTCCCGCAACTTATTGGCAATCGCGGTATGTGAAACCCCCAGGCGTTTCGCCAGTTTTCGCGTACTTGGGTAAGTACGGTACAACCGTGTCAGCACCGAGCGCTCGAATCGCTTGCTGATATCGTCAAGCGAGCCGTCCATCACCTCATCGCCGAGTGACATTTCAACTTCAAACTCCGGCAGTACGATGTCCTGCGGGCGCAGTTCGAAGCCTTCTGTTTGCGTCAGCGCACGGTAAATGGCGTTCTTCAACTGTCGCACGTTGCCCGGCCAACCGTATTTGCTGAGGAAACTGCCCAGATCGTTCGCCAGCTTCGGCCGCGCGACACCCTGCTCATCGGCAAAGCGCGCCACAAACAGTTCGGTCAGCGGCATGATGTCCTGCGGACGCTCACGCAGCGGCGGAATAGTGATGGTCAGCACGTTAAGGCGATAGTAGAGATCTTCACGGAACTCACCACGTTGCACCAGTTCGGTCAGGTTTTTCTGCGTCGCGCAAATCACCCGCACATCCACATGGACTTCGTGTTCTTCACCCACGCGACGGAAGGTGCCATCATTAATAAAACGCAGCAATTTGGTCTGCATGCGCGGTGACATCTCACCAATCTCATCCAGCAATACCGAACCGCCATGTGCCTGCTCGAAGAAGCCCTTCTTGCCTTCCAGCGCATTCGGATAGGCGCCAGGCGCATGGCCGAACAGCTCACTTTCCGCTACATCATCCGGTAATGCCGCACAGTTCAGCGCCAGGAACGGCTGCTTGCCACGCGGGCTGCGCAGATGGCAGGCCCGGGCCAGAATATCTTTGCCGGTACCGGTGTCGCCGACAATTAACAGCGGCGCATCCAGCATCGCCAGCTTGCGTGCCTGCTCCAGCACGTGGCGCATTTTTGGGCTGGCGGCAACGATATGATCAAACTCGGTGTCATCGTTCACCGACAGATTCTGTAACTGACGTCCCATACGGGCCGTAGATTTCAGCATCACTACCGCGCCTACGGTGGCATTCTGCTGGTTCTCGTCTTCCAGATAGATTGGCGTGATATCCATCAGGAAGTCCTGACTGCGGATCACCACCCGTTCAGATTGCGGCGTCGTCTGCTCGCTCTCCAGCCAGCGGTTGAAGTTATAGCCGCCAATCAGCGCAGTAGCCGTCTGGTTACGGATTTTGTCTTCGCTGAACCCAAACAGCGCCTGCGCCGCCGGGTTGGCCAGTTCGACTTTGCCCTTCATATCGATCGAGAACACCGGTTCCGGCATCGACTCCAACAGCGCGCGCAGTGCACGGTGTTCGCGTTCAGACGGCATGAAATTCACTGTGCGTACATCGGTCACGCCGGCAATGCGGCGGATTTCCGCCATCAGCGCGCGGAAGGTGTCGAAATCCAGCTGGGAAAAATTAAGGTAAATGCGGCCGATGGGATCGATTTCGATGCCACGTAAATCTATGCTGCGCAATACCAAAAGATCGAGTAACTCTCGAGTCAGACCGAGCCGGTCTTCGCAAAAAACTTCCAAACGCATCAGTATTGGCCTTATCTCTGCAGGTGCGGGGATGACTGATAACGATGATACTCTCTCACCCCGAGCGGTAGAAGCAATCTGTCAGCAAAAGTTGACAGAACTCTGATTTATCGCTGTTGTTGATGATTTTAAACGCAAGTGAATAACACCATCGGCCTCATTTTAGCTTATCTGTAGAGAGTTATCACAACTGCCAATAAATTTGCAGATAAATATAATGCATTTACAGGGTGATCGTCTTTCGTCAAGCGGGGGTTACGTATTGGCGTTAGCGGGGAATGATTGCTGCAAGAATGAACAGCGGCGCCCGGGTGGACGCCGCTGGCAAATTATTTGGCTTTGTTATCGCTCTTTTTCAGGGTGTCTTTCAATTGGCCGATCAGTTGGCTGCGGAAATCACCCAGCTTCGGTTTTTCCCCCTCCAGCCAGGGCAGCGGACGACACAGCTCCATTGCCTTGATGCCGAGTCTGGCGGTCAGCAAACCGGCACCAATACCCTGCGCCGCTCGGGCGGACAATCGGGCGGCGAGGTCTTGTGACATCCAGTCCATTCCCACTTCGCGCACCAGTTCGGATGCACCGGCAAAAGCAATGTTCAACAGCACCAGACGGAACAAGCGCAAACGGCTGAAGTAACCCAGTTCGATACCATACAGCGCCGCGATGCGGTTGATCAGCCGAATATTACGCCAGGCGATAAACGCCATATCCACCACCGCCAGCGGGCTGACGGCGATCATTAACGTAGATTCTGCGGCTGAACGGCTGATTTCACGCCGCGCCTGATTATCCAATACCGGCTGCACCAGCTTGGCGTACAGCGCCACTACCTCACGATCGTTCTGGGTTTCATGCAGCGAAGCCTGCCAGCGTTGCAATGCCGGATGTCCCTGATCGAGCCCGGCCTGGCGCGCCAGCTTCTCACAAAACTCACGCCCTTTACCCAATCCATGACTGTGCAACAGCTCGCGTGCCACATCTCGCTCTTCTGCCCGTTGACGCAAGCGATACAGCCGACGCCATTCGGTCACCACCGAGCCCACTCCGGCAAAGACAATCAAACCGCCAGCAACACCGCCACCCATGGCAATCCAATCCTGTTGCACCCAGGCGGTATGTACCCATTGCACGCCCTGTGCCACCACACTGACGCCGAACAACGTCAGCCCGGCGGTGACCATTTTTCGCCACAGGCTGCGCTTGGGTTTCAGCGCCGCATTGATAATGCCTTCGGCGCGCCCTTCTTCCTCTTCCTGCTCCAGCTCCGGTGCCGCCGGGAAAAAACTTTCCGCCTGCTGTTCATCGAAGGCCACATTGGCGCGTAACACAGGCTCCTGCGGTGGCTGCAACGGCTGTTCGAAATCGATACGCGGTTTTATCGGCTCGCTCATCGCAATTTATCTCCCAGTAAAAACTCCATCACCGCATCCAGACGGATATGCGGCAATGGGCTATCCACACTCATCGCGCGGGGGCGAAACTGATCAAAATGGAAGCCCTGGTTTTGCCAGAACGTCGGCCCCGGTAAACGCGCCGGCACTTCGCCGGGGAATACGGTCAGCGGCGCTCCGTCGTTCAGGCGATTGCCTTTCAACGCTGGGATCCGCTGCCCCTGATGGTCAACGATACCGCTCTCGGTAGCCTGCACCGAAGCCAGCCCGACGCAGTCCATGCTGATGCCCTCAAACGCCGCGTTCTGCCACGCTTCCTGCACCAGCTGTTGCAGCAACGACACCAGATTGGCGTGCTGATCGGCAGTGATGTGATCGGCCTTGGTGGCGGCAAACATCAGTTTATCAATGGTCGGCGAAAATAACCGGCGAAACAGCGTGCGCTTACCGTAGTGGAAACTCTGCATCAGTTGGGTCAGCGCCAGCCGCATGTCGTTGAACGCCTGCGGACCACTGTTAAGCGGCTGCAGACAATCCACCAGTACAATCTGACGATCGAAGCGGACGAAATGCTCTTTATAAAAGTTTTTGACGATGGTCTGGCAGTAATAGTTGAACCGCGCACGCAGCATGCCGATATTGCTGTGTTTATCCGCCTGTGCCAGCCTGGATTCACCGAGACTGTCGACATTGGGCCAGGGGAAGAACTGCAATGCCGGTGCACCGGCCAGATCGCCCGGCAGCACGAAGCGGCCCGGCTGAATAAAATGCAGCCCTTCACTTTTGCAACGCAGCAGGTAATCGGTATAAGCCTGGGCGATGGCCGCCAGCTTGTTTTCATCGGCCGGAGCCAGCGGATCGCAGCTTTTACACAGTTCCAGCCAGGGCTTGGCCCACTCGGCGCGATCGCCCTGCAGCAGTCCCGCCATTTGCCGTGACCAGGCCAGATAGTCCTGTTCCAGCATCGGCAAGTCCAACAACCATTCACCAGGGTAATCTACAATCTCCAGATACAGCGTTGAAGTGTCTTTGAAGTGACGCAACAATGAGTCGTTGGAACGGTAACGCAACGCCAGGCGAATTTCGCTGACGCCACGCGTCGGGGTCGGCCAGCTCGGCGGGGTGCCATAAAGCTGTGCCAGCCCTTCATCATAGGTAAAACGCTGAATGCCGAGATCGCGTTGCGGAATGCGCTTCACACCCAGCAGACGCTCTTCACGCACCGGCGAGAACAGCGGCATACGTGCACCACTGTGAACGTGCAGCAATTGGTTGACGAAAGCGGTGATAAAGGCGGTTTTGCCGCTGCGGCTCAGGCCAGTCACCGCCAGACGCAGATGGCGATCCATCCCGCGGTTGACCAGCGACGTTAACTCATTTTGCAGTCGTTTCATTGTTCTCCTTGGCATAACGCCCAAATACCTTGTTCAGGCCTTTGCGGAACAGCGGTTCCAGCACCAGCGCCAGGACAAAGCGAATCGGTTTGCGGCCCACGGTGCGCAGCAGCCAACCGGCCGCCCCTGCCGGGCCGTAATTCAGTAACGCTATGATGATGACTTTAGACAATGTCTTCAACATTGTACCGGCTCCTTGTTTAAATCCACCGGATTTAACGGCGTTTACGGCATAGGTTTTTTTCATTATCAATGCCCTCCGGCACAATTTTGTTCAAAAGGATGATGTCAGTTGCAATGCCTGACCTGCGCCACGCGCAGGCCATTGCACTCAAGGCGGGGTTATAACTTGCGGAAACGACTCTGTACGCCGAAGGTATCCGACGTGACATAACGCTCAACCTGCCGCAGTTGCTGTTCGCCACTGCCCAGCTCATACTCTAATTGGTCGAGCAACTGGCGCGGTGTTTTTTGCTGTTCGCCGTCAAAACGGCTGGCCGGTGCTTCATCCAACACGAACACCAGGGCGAAATAGGCGATCAGGGTGAAGAAGAACAGTCCGAAGAACATCGACAGCACCACGATCACTCGGATCAGGCGCACCGGCACGTCAAAATAATGGGCCAGACCGGCGCAGACGCCCTTCAGCATGCCTTCTTCAGGGACGCGATAAAGCTTTTTACTGCCCAGAGTGTTGTTCATCAAGACTGTCTCCAGTTCGGGTGTTCTGCATCGAGGATCTCTTCCAGCGCCTGAATGCGTTCACGCATGCGCTTGGCATCTTCCGCCAACTGCGCCAGACGCTGCATTTCCTGATGGCTCAGTTGAATGCCGTTTTGTTGCCGATTGCTGTAATGCAGCCAAAGCCAAATCGGTGCGACAAACAACACAAAGATTGTCAACGGAATGGCAAGTAATAGAGCACTCATTTCTTTTCCTTCTCAATGCGTCTTGGTGAGCGGCCACATCACCGTGGCCGCTGTCGCCTTACTCAGAACGGTTCATTTTAGCTTTCAGCGCCGCCAGTTGCTCACTGATGGCATCGTCGGCTTTCAGTTCGGCAAACTCTTGATCCAGAGACTTCTTTTTGCCGATGATGACGCTTTCCGCCTCGGCTTCCATATGGTCGATGCGACGTTCGAACTGCTCGAAACGTGCCATCGCCTCATCCAGTTTGCCGCTGTCGAGCTGACGGCGCACGTCACGTGAAGACGACGCCGCCTGGTGACGCAATGTCAGCGCCTGCTGGCGAGCGCGGGTTTCGGTCAGCTTGTTCTCCAACTCGCCGATTTCGCTTTTCATGCGCGCCAACGTTTCTTCTACGGTAGACACTTCATGAGTCAGCGTAGCAATCAGGTCGGCCACTTTTTGTTTTTCGATCAGTGCCGCACGGGCCAGATCTTCTTTTTCTTTGCGCAGCGCCAGTTCGGCTTTGTCCTGCCAATCGCTAAGCTGGTTTTCACCCTGCTCAATGCGGCGCAGCAACTGTTTTTTCTCCGCCAGCGCTCGCGCTGAGGTAGAACGCACTTCAACCAGCGTGTCTTCCATCTCCTGGATCATCAAACGCACCAGCTTTTGCGGATCTTCCGCCTTATCCAGCAGCGTATTGATGTTGGCGTTCACGATGTCGGCAAAACGAGAAAAAATACCCATAATTCACTTCCTCTTGGTTCTGATGGCGTCTGAAGCGCCGCGTTAGGTCATACAGATTTCCCTAAGACTTAATCAAAACCCGTGCCAACTTTTATTCCATTGAATAACAACAACTATTTATTTTTGACTCTCTGCGGGCTTGCTGTAGAGTGATTATTTTCACCAAACATTGGCGAATTTCATCATGAGCGAACAGTTAGAAAACCTGCTGGGCGAAGCAAATGCCTTTGTCGAAGTCTTGGAGCAAGTCTCGCAACTGGCAAAGTTGAACAAGCCGGTGTTGGTGATCGGCGAGCGTGGTACCGGTAAAGAGTTAATTGCCCACCGTCTGCATTACCTTTCCAACCGTTGGCAGGGGCCGTTTATCTCGCTTAACTGCGCGGCGCTGAACGAAAACCTGCTGGATTCCGAGCTGTTCGGCCACGAGGCCGGTGCCTTTACTGGTGCGCAGAAACGTCATCTTGGTCGCTTTGAACGTGCCGACGGCGGCACTTTGTTTCTCGATGAGCTGGCCACCGCCCCAATGCTGGTACAGGAGAAACTGCTGCGGGTAATTGAATACGGTCACCTGGAACGCGTTGGCGGTAGCCAGCCGCTGCAGGTTGATGTCCGGCTGGTGTGCGCTACCAATGACGACCTGCCTGCACTGGCGGCGGCGGGTAAATTCCGCGCCGACTTGCTCGACCGGCTGGCATTCGACGTGGTGCAGTTGCCACCGCTGCGCCAGCGGCAGCAAGACATCATGTTGCTGGCCGAACACTTTGCGATTCAGATGTGTCGCGAGCTGTCGCTGTCGCTGTTCCCCGGCTTTACCGAGCGTGCCAGAGACACCCTGCTCGGCTATCACTGGCCGGGCAACGTGCGTGAACTGAAAAACGTGGTGGAGCGTTCGGTGTATCGGCACGGTACCAGTGACAGCGCGTTGGATGAAATCATCATCAATCCGTTCGCCCAACGGGAAACCCTGCCATTGCCCACCGAACGCGAGACAGGTGATGAACGTCCCACACTGCCGCTGGATTTGAAAACTTGGCAGTTGGCGCAGGAAAAATCTCTGATTGAAGCGGCGCTGCAACAGGGAAGATTTAATCAGCGTAAGGCGGCGGAGCTGCTGGGGCTGACCTATCACCAGTTGCGCGGCATGCTGAAAAAGCACGCACTGTTGCAAAATGGCGAGGCAGAAGAAGAATAACAGGCAAAAAAAAAGCCAGCACCCGAGCTGGCTTAAAAAACACTGGAAGCAATGTGAGCAATGTCGTGCCTTTCACAGCAGAGCCACAAGCTGTGGCCTTCCGTGAACTGCCAGGTGATGATAATAGTTCTCAGTATCACCTGTAAAGCACTTTGTTGAGAATTTTTCTCATTACCACACTGTCATTGTGCAATTACCACTCAGGGAAGGGGTCGGCCATCTCATGCCAATAGTCCACACCGGCCGCCATCTCCTCGTCGTTCAGCAGGCAGGCATCCAGCAAACGCGTGATTTCGGCCTGCTGCAGATTTTGACCGATAAACACCAGTTCCTGACGCATATCACCAAAAGGCTCGACCCATTTTTCCCTAATCTGCGCCTGGGTCTCTTCATCCTGCGGCCAGTTATCTTGCGCAATAGCGCGCCAGAAGGTGCCCGCCAGACCATAATGAGCGATGCCACCGGCCTGGCTCCATTGCCCAGCCTGACGTGGACGCGTCGCCAGCCAATAGAAGCCTTTGGATCGCAGCAGCTTGCCACCGCCCCAGTCGCCATTGATCACCCGATAGAATTTATCCGGTGCAAAGGGTCGCCGCGCCTGATAGACAAAACTGCTGATGCCGTAGTTTTCCGTTTCCGGCAGGTGCTCGCCACGCAGCTCTTTCAGCCAACCCGGTGCCTGCTGCGCTTTGTCAAAGCTGAAGCTGCCGGTGTTCAACACCGCCTCCAGTGGCAATTTACCGGGGGAGATGGCGATAATATTGGCATCCGGATTCAGGCTGGCGAGCAGCGCCATCACTTCGCCCTGCTGTTCCGCAGTCAGCAGGTCGGTTTTACTCACCAGCATCACGTCACAGAACTCAATCTGTTCGATCAGCAGATCGGCCACGCTGCGCAAATCATCTTCGCCCAGGCTTTGCCCCGCTTCCTGCAGCGACTGTGCCTGCTGGTACTGCTGGATAAAGTTAACCCCGTCTACTACCGTGACCAGGGTATCCAGGCGGGCGAAGTGCGACAGGCTTTCCCCCTGCTCATCCTCAAAAGTGAAGGTCTCCGCTACCGGTAAGGGTTCGGAGATGCCACTGGACTCGATCAGCAGATAATCAAACCGGCTGGCCTGCGCCAGTTCACGCACCGAAATCAACAGATCTTCACGCAGCGTGCAGCAGATGCAGCCATTGCTCATCTCCACCAGCTTTTCCTGTTGGCGATCGAGCTGGACTTCATTCTCGACCAGCGCGACATCGATGTTTACTTCGCTCATGTCGTTGACGATCACCGCCACGCGCATGCCCTGGCGGTTATTCAGAATATGGTTCAACACCGTGGTTTTACCGGCGCCGAGAAAGCCGGAAAGCACGGTTACGGGTAATGGATTCATGGAGTCCTCACTCAAAACTCATTGCGTAATGCCTGGTAGCCGCGCACCAGTTCGATGTTGGTGGCGGCCACCTCTTCAGAAAATTGCAGCGCGCCGCGATCGACCTGCGAGTAAAGCGACAGGTCACTGTCGGCGCCGACGCGTTCGGTTGACGGGATGTACAGGTTTTCCGGCAGCGCCACACCATCCACCACCGCGTTGTAGCGCACTACGCAGCCGGAGCCGATGTGGCAATTGAACAGCACGCTGTTGAAGCCAATAAATACCCGATCTTCAATGCGGCACGGGCCGTGGACGATGGCGCGATGAGCGATAGAGCTGAAGCGGCCGATGGTGACCGCCGCACCGCTTTTCGAGTGGATCACCACGCCGTCCTGAATATTGGAGTGGGAACCGATAATGATCGGCTCCATGTCCCCGGCCGCATTCAGCTCATCCGCGCGGATCACCGCGTACGGCCCAACGTAGACAAAGTCTTCGACAATCACCCGGCCACAGATAATGGCGGTGGGATCGATATAGGCTTTCGGCGAGACCTGAGGCAGGTGGCCACTGGGGTTTTTACGCAGCATGCTCGGCCTCCTGCCAGCTCAATTCCGCCACGGCATTGTGGGCGTGCAGGCTTTCCTGATGCTCCACCCGCAACGAAAACGCACGGTGGTTGCACTGACTACGTAGCATCCGATACAGGCGGCGTGCGGCATCCTCACAGAACATCAGGTTCTGGCCGTTAGCCAGGGCAAATGCCTGCTCGTCCTGACGTTTCACCAGCGTTTGTAGAGGTGTACCCAGCGCATGCTCGATGCGATCGATTAAATTGACCACCGGCAAGGCGGCTTCACCCTCATTCAGCGTGACCGTCACCCAGGCCCAACTGCGCTGACTGTGCGGCGTGGCAGGCATGCCCTGTTCGCCCAGCCAGTCAATCACCTGCTGTTGATCGACTTTCTCGGGGGAGTGTTCGAAATCAAACTGAAATTGCTGCTGCGCCAGTTGACGGCTAAGCGCCGCCGAACTCGGACAGGTGGAGGAATAAGGCACGCCGACCGTCAGGGACAGGGTCAGTTCGCTGGTCAGCGTGGCGTCAATTTTCAATGGGTAAGCTTTCCAGCCACGATAAGGCGACAGCAACGCCGGGCGCGACAGCAGCAGTTCGCCGCTGATACTCAGGTTGGCGCGGTCACTGTTCTCTGGCTGTGACGCCAGAAAGGCCTGCAGTTGATCGCTAATACGCTGCGGCGTCAGTTCGCCCTGGGTTAATTCATCCAACGCCAGGTAGAGGCGCGACATATGTATCCCGCGCGCACCCTGGCGACTGGCTCGCAGATTGATCCCGGCATTGACCTTTGCCATCAGCGGCTTGCCTGCCAATTCCAGCGGCAGAGCGATCCCTTGCATCCCTACCCAATCGAGCCCAACCTCGCTCATTGCGCCCTGCCAGGCCTGCGCATCCGGCAGCGGTTGGCGTGGTGGAAGTGCAACCATGTTCATACATCCCCTTGCGATTATCAGTACATTGCCAGAGAACGGTAACATGATTTTGATATGTTATAACATATCAATTGTAACTTTTTTGCCAATACGGGGGAGTTGTTCAATCAAGTAGCAGAAAACTCAGCCATTTTGCTCAATGGATTGGGCTGTTCGCCAGAGTGCGATACACTAATGCTATTGCTTATTAACCCATGAAGCCTCTATGCGTGGTTTACCCCTTTGGATTTTGTCGTTGAGTTGCCTGGCGGGCACCGCCCTGGCCTCAACACCTCCTGCGCCCACCGCGGCTCCCCCGTTGCCGGACATCCGCCAGAGCGGCTTTGTCTACTGTGTCAGCGGCATACTGAACACCTTTAACCCGCAGATGGCCAGCAGCGGCCTGACGGTCGATACCCTGGCTGCACAGCTGTACGACCGCCTGCTGGATGTCGACCCCTACACCTACCGCTTGATCCCAGAACTGGCGCAAAGCTGGGAAGTGCTGGATAACGGCGCAACCTACCGTTTCCATCTGCGCAAGGACGTACCTTTCCAGACCACCGCCTGGTTCACACCAACCCGTAAACTGAACGCCGATGACGTGGTATTCAGCTTCGAGCGCGTATTTAACCAAAAGCACCCTTATCATGACGTCAACGGCGGCGAGTATCCGTACTTCGACAGCCTGCAGTTTGGCGACTCGGTGCAAAGCGTGAAAAAGCTCGACGACTACACGGTTGAGATCCGCCTGCAAGCGCCGGACGCCTCTTTCTTATGGCATATCGCGACCCATTATGCGCCGGTGCTGTCGGCGGAATACGCCGATGACCTGACCCGTGAAGGCCGCCAGGAGATGATCGACCGTGAACCGGTCGGTACCGGTCCCTTCCTGTTGAATGAATACCGCTCGGGGCAATATATTCGCCTGGCGCGCAACGACGTGTACTGGAAAGGCAAACCGCGCATGCCACAGGTGGTGATCGACCTGGGTGCCGGTGGCACCGGTCGGTTATCCAAGCTGCTGACCGGCGAGTGTGATGTGCTGGCCTACCCGGCCGCCAGCCAGCTTTCGATCCTGCGTGATGACCCGCGCCTGCGCCTGACGCTGCGCCCGGGGATGAATATTGCCTATCTGGCCTTCAACACCCGTAAACCGCCGCTTGACGATTTGAAAGTCCGTCAGGCAATTTCGCTGGCGATCAACAACCAGCGTCTGATGCAGTCGATTTACTACGGCACGGCAGAAACGGCCGCCTCCATTTTGCCGCGCGCCTCCTGGGCGTACGACAATGATGCGCACGTCACCGAGTTTGATCCGGCCAAATCACGCGAAATGCTGAGACAGGCTGGCATTGAGTCACTGAACCTGCGTCTGTGGGTGCCTACCGCGTCGCAATCCTACAACCCCAGCCCGCTGAAAACCGCCGAGCTGATCCAGGCCGATTTGGCCCAGGTAGGGATTAAAGTCACCATCGTGCCGGTCGAAGGCCGTTTCCAGGAAGCACGGCTAATGGAGATGAATCACGATCTGACCCTGACCGGGTGGGCCACCGACAGTAACGACCCGGACAGTTTCTTCCGTCCATTGCTGAGCTGCGCGGCAATCCGCTCGCAAACCAACTATGCTCACTGGTGTGACCCGGGGTTCGACGAAGTGCTGCAAAATGCCCTGCTGTCACAGCAGTTGGCGCAGCGAATCGAAAACTATCAGAAGGCGCAGAAAATTCTCGAACAACAACTGCCAGTGTTGCCGCTGGCGTCTTCATTACGCCTGCAGGCCTATCGTTACGACATCAAAGGACTGGTACTGAGCCCGTTCGGCAATGCGTCATTTGCCGGCGTGTTCCGTGAATCTGCGGAGGGGCCGAAAAAGTGATTATCTTTACCTTACGCCGTTTCTTGCTGCTGCTGATCACCCTGTTCTTCCTGACGCTGGTCAGCTTTAGCCTGAGCTATTTCACACCGCGTGCGCCGCTGAACGGTGCCGCCCTGCTGGACGCCTACCAGTTTTACTTTGTCAGTCTGTTGCACTGGGATTTTGGCGTCTCCAGCATTAACGGTCAGGCTATCAGCGAACAGTTGGCTGAAGTGTTCCCGGCAACCATGGAGCTGTGCATTCTCGCTTTCACCCTGGCGCTGTTTATCGGCATTCCACTGGGCATTCTGGCCGGCGTGATGCGCGGAAAGTGGCAGGACACGGCCATCAGCACTTTTGCACTGCTCGGTTTTTCAATGCCGGTATTCTGGCTGGCGCTGCTGCTGATGCTGTTTTTCTCACTGCATCTGGGTTGGCTGCCGGTTTCCGGCCGTTTCGATCTGTTGTATCAGGTTAAGCCGATCACCGGTTTCGCCCTGATTGACGCCTGGCTGTCCGATTCACCCTATCGCAGCGAAATGATCGGCAGCGCACTGCGCCACATGATCCTGCCAATCGCCGCACTGGCGGTGGCACCGACCACCGAGGTGGTGCGCCTGATGCGCATCAGCACCGACGACGTGCTCAGCCAGAACTACATTAAGGCCGCCGCGACCCGCGGGTTATCTCGTTTCACCATTATCCGCCGCCACGTGTTGCATAATGCGTTGCCGCCGATCATCCCCAAGCTGGGGCTACAGTTTTCTACCATGCTGACGCTGGCAATGATCACCGAAGTGGTGTTCAGTTGGCCGGGGCTGGGGCGCTGGATGATTAACGCCATCCGCCAGCAGGATTATGCGGCGATCTCCGCCGGTGTGATGGTGGTCGGCACGCTGGTGATCACCATTAACGTGCTGGCCGATATTTTGGGTGCTGCCACCAACCCACTGAAACATAAGGAATGGTATGCCCTTAGATAACGTATACCGCGAAAAGAAAATGCCGAGCCCGCTGCTCTATACCTGGCGGATTTTTTACGGCGATGCGCTGGCGATGATTGGCTTTTACGGCGTGATAGCGCTGCTGCTGCTTTCCCTGTTTGGCAGCCTGCTGGCGCCTTATGCGCTAGACCAACAGTTCCTGGGTTATCAACTGCTGCCGCCTTCCTGGTCGCGTTACGGCAACGTCTCCTTCTTCCTCGGCACTGACGACCTCGGCCGCGATATTCTCAGCCGTCTGCTGGCCGGTACCGCTTCCACTTACGGTGCCGCACTGCTGGTCACGGTGGCCGCCGCCCTTGTCGGGGTGATCCTCGGGGTGTTTGCCGGCGTAACTCGCGGTTTTCGTTCTGCGGTGCTCAATCATATTCTCGACACCCTGCTTTCCATCCCTTCGCTGCTGCTGGCGATTGTGGTGGTGGCGTTCCTCGGGCCCAAGCTCGAACACGCCATGCTGGCCGTCTGGCTGGCGTTGTTGCCACGCATGGTGCGCACCATCTACAGCGCAGTGCACGACGAGCTGGAAAAAGAGTATGTGGTCGCGGTGCGCCTGGACGGTGCCTCTACGATGCAGATCCTGTGGTACGCCGTGATGCCAAATATCGTGGCGGTGCTGGTGACTGAATTCACTCGCGCCCTGTCGATGGCGATCCTGGATATTGCCGCCCTCGGCTTTCTCGATCTCGGCGCACAGCTTCCATCCCCGGAATGGGGAGCCATGCTCGGCGATTCGCTGGAGCTGGTGTATGTCGCCCCCTGGACGGTCATGCTGCCCGGTGCCGCGATCCTGATCAGCGTGCTGCTGGTTAATCTGTTGGGCGACGGTATGCGCCGCGCAATCAATACGGGGGTGGAATAATGCCATTACTTGATATCCGCAACCTGACGATTGAATTTATGACCGCCGAAGGGCCGGTCAAAGCGGTTGATCGCGTTAGCATGACGCTGAGCGAAGGTGAAGTGCGCGGCCTGGTGGGGGAATCCGGCTCGGGCAAGAGTTTGATCGCCAAGGCGATCTGCGGCGTCACCAAAGACAACTGGCGCGTTACCGCGGACCGCTTCCGCTTTGACGATATCGATCTGCTGCAGTTAACCCCGCGCGAACGACGCAAACTGGTCGGGCATAACGTCTCGATGATTTTCCAGGAACCCCAGTCCTGTCTGGATCCTTCCGAAAGCATCGGCCGTCAGTTGGCGCAGGCGATCCCCGGTTGGACCTATAAGGGCCGTTGGTGGCAACGTTTTAACTGGCGCAAACGCCGCGCTATTGAGCTGCTGCACCGGGTGGGCATCAAGGATCATAAAGACATTATGGGCAGCTTCCCTTATGAGCTGACCGACGGTGAGTGCCAGAAAGTGATGATCGCCATCGCCCTGGCCAATCAGCCGCGCCTGTTGATTGCCGATGAGCCGACCAACGCCATGGAGCCGACCACCCAGGCCCAGATTTTCCGCCTGCTGGCGCGCCTGAACCAAAACAACAACACCACCATTTTGCTGATCAGCCACGATTTGCAAATGATGAGCAAATGGGCGGATCGGGTCAACGTGCTGTACTGCGGCCAGACGGTGGAGAGTGCCCAGTGCGAAGACCTGCTGGCCGCACCGCACCATCCTTACACTCAGGCGCTGATCCGCTCAATGCCGGACTTCGGCCGCGCGCTACCGCATAAAAGCCGACTCAATACCCTGCCGGGGGCCATTCCGTCGCTGGAACATTTGCCGATCGGTTGCCGTCTGGGGCCACGCTGCCCCTATGCACAGAAAAAGTGTATTGAAACGCCACGCCTGCGCCCGGTGAAAAACCACCTGTTCGCCTGCCACTTCCCGTTGAACATGGAGGAGCAATAACATGGAAACGCTGTTGGAAGTGCGCAATCTGAGCAAAACCTACCGTTACCGCACCGGGCTGTTTCGTCGTCAACACGTAGAAGCGGTGAAATCGGTCAGCTTTACCCTGCGTGAGCGGCAAACGCTGGCCATCATCGGCGAGAACGGTTCCGGTAAGTCTACGCTGGCCAAGATGCTGTCCGGCATGGTGGAACCCTCATCCGGCGAACTGTTGATTGATGACCATCGGCTCGACTATGGCGATTATCGCTATCGTAGCCAGCGCATCCGCATGATATTTCAGGATCCGAGCACTTCGCTCAATCCGCGTCAGCGTATCGGCCAACTGCTGGATGCCCCGCTGCGGCTGAATACCGAAATGGCTGCCCCCGAGCGCGAGCAGCATATCAACCAGACGCTGCGCCAGGTGGGGATGCTGCCGGACCACGCCAATTATTACCCGCACATGTTGGCTTCCGGTCAGAAACAGCGAGTAGCGCTGGCCCGTGCATTGATCCTGCAACCCAAGGTGATCGTTGCCGATGAGGCGCTGGCCTCGCTGGATATGTCGATGCGCTCGCAGATCATCAACCTGATGCTGGAGCTGCAGGAGAAACACGGCATCTCCTATATCTATGTAACTCAGCATCTGGGGATGATGAAACACATCAGCGATCAGGTGATGGTGATGCACGAAGGGGAAATCGTCGAACGCGGTAGCACCGCCGAAGTGTTGGCTTCCCCGCTGCATGAACTGACCAAACGGCTGATCGCCAGCCACTTCGGCGAAGCCCTTACCGCCGATGCCTGGCGGCGCGATGGCGGCAGATTCTGACCCCTATGATCGTAAAAACCCGCTTCCGAGCGGGTTTTTTATTGCCGAAACGGCATGGCGCTTAGCCAAAATCCTCAAATACAAATTACAATTTTGTTATATCTCATTATATTTTATTCCATTCAGTTATTGATTAGCACTTAACATTATTTTATCTCGCCAATCGAATCGGTGAGGATATCCCCTACGTTGAGCTTATTAAACGACAGGATATCGCACTGATGACCAGCCCCCGCAATCGCCGACTCACGCAGTTCTTGCTCACTTTAGCCGCAGGCTTCTCTGTTTATGGCCACACACTGTGTTGCGATAGTCAGCGCTGATCCTGTCATTTCGTGCCCCTCTACAGGCATGTTGCCTTTTTATCTTGCTGCCGCTGCCTTACGCATCGGTGGCTATTGCTCTTGATTAAGGATCCTCCCCTATGGAACTACTACGTCGACAACATAATGCCCAGTGGTATCACGAAACCCAAAGCAGCGTCCGGGGTGACCAACCGCTGGAGCCACAGGCGGCCGGCATCCGCGATCGCTTCCTGCTGGGGTTGGGAGCCTTTGCCGACGAAGCGTTGAACAGCGCATTGACCGCCCGCGCCGGGGTGTTTAACGCCTCGCTTGCCAGTTATCACGTGCTGTTCCCGGATCAGCTCGAATTAACCCGATTTGTGACATTGTCACCTTATGATCGTCTCAGCACTGCACTGACTGTCGCTCAGGTGACCGGGGTTCAGTCTCTTTGTAGTCACTACGCGGCCCGCCTCGCCCCGCTGTACAGCCCCGACGCCTCACGTGAAAGCAATATCCGCCTGGCCCAAATCACCCAATATGCCCGCCAACTCGCCAGTCAGCCGACCTTGATTTGCCCTAAAGCCTTACAACAGCTCAGCGACGTCGGGTTAAGCCCGGCGGACATCGTAGCGTTCTCACAAATTATCGGATTTGTCAGCTATCAGGCACGCGTGGTTGCCGGTGTCGCGGCCTTAGCCGGGCGGCCAACCGGTGTAGTGCCCGGCTTTCCGAACATAGAGGATGCAAAGGGCGTGGAATTCACGCAGGAAGAACTGGCCTGGCAATCACGGCTACCGTCGGTGGTGTTGGAAGAGGCCCGCGCTGAACAGCTCGACGTACTCGATCAAAGCCATCCCGACGCCCGCAGTGAGTCTTATTATCTGTTGCTGGCTCATGATGCCCCGGCACTGCGTGAGCGCAATGGCGTGTTTAACAGCATCAACGCCGAGGGTTATGGCCTTTCGGCACGGTTGAAAGCGCTGGCGACGCTGGCGGTTTCCCGCATTAACGGCAGCCGCTACTGCGCATCCACCGTAGCGCAGGATATTGAAGATGACTTATTGGTCAATGCCCTGTTCGACAATGCTCATCACGGGCTGGAGAGTACCGATAATTCGGTTTCTCAGGCGGTGATCCGGGTGGTTGCAGACCTGACCCGCACGCCGGAAAAATTCACGCCACGCAGCGTACAGCCGTTGTTTAACAGCGGGCTGAATCAGGCGCAGGCGCTGGACGTGATCCTCACCGGGGCGCTCTATGCCTGGGAGAACCGTTTACGCCAAACCCTGGGGGATACACAGCGCCTCGGCGAAAGCCAGGCGGAATAGTTACCGCAATAGCCAACCGCGCGCGGCATCAAAGAAATGCTGCGCCAATGGCGATGCGCGCCCCGGCTCGGCAGCCACGACTGCAGCATGGCGTGACATCGCCGCGATGGCGATCGGTCGGCGTTGCAACTCTGGCATCATGGTCGGCAACAGGTTACCGTGCGGAAACACCCCACACCCCAGTCCAACAAAAATGCCCTGCAGCAATTGGAATATCGAGGTGGTTTCCATGCGCACATGCAGCGTCAAACCGGCTTCACGGAAGTTTTGATCAAGGTAGCGGCGGAAGTAACGCGTCGGTTCCGCCAAACACAGCGGCAGTGCCGCCACTTCATCCAGCGTCAGTGGCGCATCCCCTGCCAATTCGGGGAAATGCTCGGGGTGGTACACCAGCTCAACACCGGCATCCGCCAGCGGTTGCGACTGGAAATGCAGCTCCTGCAACGTAGAAAGCTCAAAAAAGCCAATGCCAATATCCACGGTATGTGCCGTCAGCGCCTCGAGTAACTGATCGGCACTCAGTACCGACACCCGGTAATCCAACTGAGGGAAACGCTCACTGACCGCCTTTAACATTTGCGCCAGTGAAATGCTGCACTGAGGAACGGCACCGATGCGCAGCGTGCCGTTAAGACCGTGCTTAAGCGACTCCACCTCCAGCTTCAGTCCCTGATAGACCGAGACAATCTCACGCGCCCACGACAGCACCCGCTCACCTTCGGCGGTAAAACCTTCAAAGTTGTTGCCACGGTTGATCAACGAAACACCCAACTCTTTTTCCAGATTTTTCAACCGCATGGATAACGTCGGCTGGCTGACGAAGCTGGCTTCTGCCGCCCGACCAAAGTGGCGCTCACGCTCGAGATTACACAGGTAAATCAGTTGTTTTATATCGATTTTCTTTATTTCCAGCTATTACAGCAAAGGTTGCAGGAGGCCATCATGCATAACTAATATACTGACTAAAACACTCCTGCGCGTTACAGGACACTGTAACAATATTTTTTATGATAATCCTTATCTTGGCAAGTCTTGGATCGGCCCGTCGTTCCTATAAGCAGGACATAAAAAACCCGGCTCAGTTGCCGGGTTGGGAACGTTTACCAAGATAGCTTCAATTCACGGAGTACTTTTTCTTCAGTCCGTCAAGGCGTACAGCATCACGCTTTGTAAATTCCGCATTACCAAAAATAGGCTTGCCATTAGCATCGTCGACTCCCACTACCGTGACGGTAAATACAGCGTCCGCCGGTAGCTTTAGTTTTCCCCAGTCAGAAAACCGATTAGGGGCCAAAGCCCAATCCGCTTTTTCACCAGGCTCAAGACCACCGGCAATTTCATAATTGAATGAATCGCTAAACCAGGGAACAGATCTGTCGGGACTGGCAATTACCCCCTTAAAATGAGCACGAGATACCGCTTTAGGCGTGGCATTTTCTACACTTAACGCAATGATTGGCTGATCGCTTCCATATTTTTCTTTTTGGAAGTAAAACCGGGAGCTCGTCACTTTAAAAGCTTTCAGTTGCTCAACACTTTCTGCAGAGGTTTTTTTTCTGTTTTCTAACTCAGTAATCTCTTGCAGAGCCTGTTCTTTTTCTCTTTCTTGTCGTTCCAGCTTGATTGTTTCGGCATAAGAGATAACTTCATCACCCGTTTTACCCGCCAGAGCAGTCTTCATTTTGTTTTGTACAAAATCTGCGTCTTTAGTCACTCCTGCCTGCATGAGGTCCCGCATGCTTACCTGACTGAACGCGACTACTTTAAGCGCGTCATCAAATTGAGGCTGCTTCTCCTGGGGGAGTGTTTCCCTAATCTTTTGAATGGACTCTTTCATGGACTCGTCAGTTGACGCATCTATTTTGGGTTTGTCACATGCTGACAGTAGAAAGGCCAGCATTGTTACACCAATCAATTTTTTCACTTCCCTATCCCCATAGATAAATTTTTAACTATTGTTTAAGGCAGCCAAATAACGACGACGCCTTAACCAGATCGCAATCACCTTGATTACAATCGGAAATATCCTAACATTTTAGTGGGATTGTTCAATGTGAAAAATATTTGAGGACTATTTAATTAGTAACTCTCATATTTAGATAAGGTCGTCACCGCCATCGTCAAGGACATATCATCGCTGCAGGATTTCGGGCGCAGCGCCCTGCGCCCGGAGGGTCAGATTTTCAGCTTCACATAGTCCATCAGGCGCGAGAATACGCCGCCCTGATTGACCGGTTGCAACGCCACCAGCGGCAAGGTTTTCAGTACTTTGCCGTTGTCGCTGATACGAATTTCACCGATCGGCTGCCCCTGTGCCAACGGCGCATCAAGACGCGGCGTATTGATCACATATTGCGCTTTCAGTTTACCCGCCTCGCTTTTCGGCAGGCTGAAGTATTGATCCTGCGCACTGCCTACCGCGACCTCATGGCGGTCGCCGTACCACACTTTCTCCTGGCCCAGACTTTGCCCGGCATTGAACAGATGCACGGTGGCGAAATCACGCAGGCCCCAGGTCAGCAGTTTACGCGCCTGTTCTTCTCGTCCTTTCGAACTTTTACCGCCCATCACCACCGCAATCAGTCGGCGGTCACCTTCGGTGGCAGAGGCAATAATATTAAAGCCGGCAGATTCGGTATGCCCGGTTTTCAGGCCGTCCACCCGCAGGTTTTTGTCCCACAGCAGCCCATTGCGGTTCTGCTGGGTGATGCCGTTCCAGGTCAGCGATTTCTCGCTGTACATATGATATTCCGCCGGCTCACTCATAATGATGGCGCGTGAAATCACCGCCAGATCGCCCGCCGTGGTGAATTGCCCCGGCGCATCCAGGCCGTGGACGGTTTCAAAATGGGTATTTTGCAGACCCAGCTGAGCGCTCTTTTCATTCATCAGCTTGACGAAGGCGGCCTGACTCCCTGCCACGTAATCCGCCATGGCGACACAGGCGTCGTTACCGGAATCAATGATAATGCCACGGCTGAGATCGCGAACCGTGACCCTGTCACCTGGTTTCAGGAACATCAGCGATGAACCCTTGAAGACCGGATTCCCCCCAGCCCAGGCATCTTTACCTACCGTCACCAGGTCATCCAGGCCAATCTTGTGCTGGTCGAGTGCGTGATCGATCACCAGCCCGGTCATCAGTTTGGTCAGGCTGGCCGGATTACGGCGCTGGTCTGCATTGGCCTGCGCCAGCACCTGACCGGTGGTGTAATCCATTAATACGTAAGAGGCGGCGTCTATCGCCGGTGGGGTATTAAGGGGAAAGCTGAGCGGCGCATCTGCCGCCTGTACCGCCAACGGCAGCAAAATTCCGGTGATCACCACCAATACTGAACGCTTCAATCGCTGTTCCTCAGGCCCTGTGGGCGAAATAAAATACCAATATAATCCGAGGCATAGACTGCATTAATTGTGAGGAAAGCGGAATCATTACTCTTTTTCAGCGGGTGTCATTATGCAACGATTTGTTTGCTCAGGCCGACGGCGCGATAAACCGGCTCTATGCCGTCATAGCCCCATTCGATTAGACGCTGGCGCCGCCCCCTCCTAAACTTGTGACATAAATACTGAAAGCGCTTAAAAAAGCGTTCACTTTTTAGCTACAACCACCTGCGAAGACCAATATGAAATTCAAACCGTCAATAAAGCCCTATACCGGCGCGGCGGGCGGCTGGGGTTCTCTCGAAGCCACCACCCGCTATGTGCTCGACAGCAAGCAGACGCTGAAAAACCTGCGTAACCTGATGCGCGTAAATAAAGCCCGCGGCTTCGACTGCCCAGGCTGTGCCTGGGGCGATGATAATCACAGCACTTTCAGTTTCTGCGAAAACGGCGCCAAGGCGGTCAGTTGGGAAGCCACGCGTAATGCGGTGGAACCGGAATTTTTTGCCGCCCACAGCGTCAGCACCCTGCAGCAGCAAAGTGATTACTTCCTGGAATATCAGGGCCGCCTCACCCACCCGATGCGCTATAACGCCGAGACTGACCATTATCAGCCGATCGGTTGGCCAGACGCGCTGGCGTTGATCGCCCGGCACATCAACCAGATGGATAACCCGAACCAAATCGAGCTGTATACCTCGGGCCGCGCCAGCAACGAAGCGTCCTATCTGTATCAACTGTTTGGCCGTATGCTCGGCACCAGTAATTTCCCCGACTGCTCCAACATGTGTCATGAGGCCAGCGGTGTTGGCCTGAAACAAAGCATCGGCGTGGGTAAAGGCACCATCCGTATGGATGACTTTGAAAAGGCCGATGCCATCTTCGTGTTTGGTCAGAACCCCGGCACCAACCACCCACGCATGTTGCACAGTTTGAAAAATGCCGCCAGTCGTGGCGCACGTATCGTCAGTTTTAATACCCTGCGCGAACGCGGCCTTGAGCGCTTTGCCGATCCGCAAAGCCCAATTCAAATGCTGACCCCCAAGTCGTCACCGATCAGTTCGTCCTATTTCCAGCCTAATCTCGGCGGGGATATGGCGGCGGTACGCGGCATGGTGAAAGCGCTGCTGGAAGGCCACCGTCAACGTCTGGCGGCCGGTGAACCGGGCCTGTTCGATTTGGCATTCATTGAACAGCACAGCGTTGGCGTAGAGAGCTATCTGGCCCAGGTGGATGCGACTTCCTGGGAGCAAATAACCCAGCAGTCCGGCCTCAGTGAAGCGCAGTTGCGCCAGGCGGCAGCCATTTATCAGGGTGCTGAACGAGTGATCTGTACCTGGGCGATGGGCATCACCCAGCATAAACACTCAGTGCCGACGGTGCGTGAGATCACCAACCTGCAACTGCTGTTCGGCCAGTTGGGCAAACCGGGCGCCGGCCTGTGTCCGGTGCGCGGCCACAGTAATGTGCAAGGCAACCGCACCATGGGTATTGATGAGAAGTCACCCAAGGCGCTGCTCGACAGCCTGGAACAGCATTTTAACTTCTCGCCGCGACGTGAGCCGGGCCATAACACGGTAGAGGCGATTGAAGCGATGCTGCGTGGCGAAGTGAAGGTGCTGCTGGCGCTGGGTGGCAACCTGGCCGCTGCCGCACCGGACACCGAACGCACCGCCCGCGCCCTGCGCTGCTGTGACCTGACGGTACATATCAGTACCAAACTTAATCGCAGCCATTTGGTTACCGGCAAGGACGCCCTGATCCTACCGACCCTCGGCCGAACCGAACAGGATCTGCAGGCCAGCGGCCCGCAGTACATCACGGTGGAAGACTCGTTCAGCATGGTGCATGCATCTGAAGGCGTAGGTAAACCCCTGGCGGAGACCCAGCGCTCGGAAACCGCCATTGTCTGCGGTATTGCCGATGCGGTACTGGGCAACCAACAGCTCGACTGGCTGGAATTGGCAGATGACTATTCGTTGATCCGCAATCACATCGCCGCCACTATTCCCGGCTTCGAAGATTTTAACCATCGCTGCGATCAACCGGGTGGTTTCTATCTGGGTAACGCCGCCGCTGAACTGCGCTTCGCGACACCCAGCGGCAAAGCGGAATTTGGCGCGGCCCCATTACCGGACAGTCTTTTCCCGCAGTTGGACGGTCGCCAGGCCCCCTTCACGCTGCAAACCCTACGCTCGCACGATCAGTACAACACCACCATCTACGGGCTGGATGACCGTTATCGCGGCGTGTATGGCCAGCGAGAAGTGCTGTTTATTCACCCGGAAGATCTGGCGGCACTGGATATGCAGGACGGTGAACTGGTGGAGATCGAAACCCTGTGGAATGACGGCATCACTCGCAAAGTGAGCGGTTTCAAACTGGTGAGCTACGATATCCCGCGCGGCAATCTGGCGGCCTATTACCCGGAGACCAACCCGCTGGTGCCGCTGGCCAGTTTTGGTGACGGCACCGGCACGCCGACCTCCAAGTCGATACCGGTAGAAATCCGCCGTTGCGTCGCGCAACCGACACGGCGTATCGCCTGACCTGCAGCGCCGGTTTACGCTGGGCGCGTTAATCATCAGGGCTGATTTCGCTCCGCTTCTTCCCGGCCTTCTGAGCCGGTTTTTTTCCTGCCGACGATTGAACGCTCGATATTCCATTAAATCACGAGCCAACGCGGGAAACCGCGACGTTAGGCTTGCTCGCAGCAGGTGATTCGCGTAAAACTGTCAGCCGCAAATCTTGCCACTCACAACCCATTCACTGGACGATATGTTTCAAGATAACCCGCTGCTGGCGCAGCTTAAACAGCAACTTCACTCTCAGACCCCGCGCGTTGAAGGCGTAGTAAAAGGGACTGAGAAAGGCTTTGGCTTTCTTGAAGTAGACGGTCAAAAAAGTTATTTCATTCCGCCACCGTACATGAAGAAAGTCATGCACGGCGATCGGGTGAGCGCGACCCTGCACACCGAGAAAGAACGCGAAATCGCCGAGCCGGAAACCCTGATCGAGCCATTCCTGTCGCGCTTTGTCGGCCGTGTGCAAAAGCGCGATGACCGCTTGTCCATCGTGCCCGATCATCCTTTGCTGAAAGACGCGATCCCATGTCGTCCAGCGCGTGATCTGAAGCATAACTTCCAGGCCGGTGACTGGGCAGTTGCCCAGATGTGTCGCCACCCGCTGAAGGGCGATCGTGGTTTTAACGCCGATCTGACCCATTTCATTACCGAAGGTGAAGATCACCTGGCGCCGTGGTGGGTAACTCTGGCCCGTCACAATCTGGAAAAAGAAGCCCCGGAAATGATCGCAATCAGCGAACCGGACGCTTCGCTGCCGCGTGAAGACCTGACTGCGCTGAACTTTGTCACCATCGACAGTGCCAGCACCGAAGACATGGACGATGCCCTGTTGGTACAGGACAACGGTGACGGCTCACTGCAATTGACCATCGCCATTGCCGATCCGACCGCCTACGTCGAGCAAGGTAGTCCGCTGGATGAAATCGCCCGCGAGCGGGCCTTCACCAACTACCTGCCGGGCTTCAACATCCCAATGTTGCCCCGTGACCTGTCAGAAAACCTGTGTTCACTGCGCCCGAACCAACGCCGTCCGGTGTTGGCCTGCCGCGTGACCGTCGGCGCTGACGGCGCATTAGCTAACGACATTCAGTTCTTCGCCGCCGAGATCGAGTCAAAAGCCAAACTGGTTTATGACGAAGTGTCCGACTGGCTGGAAGGCATTGCCGGCTGGCAACCGCCGAGTGACGATATTGCACAGCAAATTACCCTGCTCAAGCGCGTATGCGATGTGCGTAACGCCTGGCGCCACCAGCACGCTCTGGTGTTCAAGGATCGCCCTGACTACCGCTTTGTGCTGGGCGAAAAAGGCGAAGTGCTGGAGATAGTCACCGAGCAGCGCCGCAGCGCTAACCGCATCGTTGAAGAGTGCATGATTGCTTCTAACGTTTGCGCCGCTATCGTGCTGCGCGACCGCCTGGGCTTCGGTATTTACAACGTGCATACCGGTTTCGATCCGCTGCTGGTCGAGCAGGCGGTTACCGTGCTGCAGGCTAACGGCGTAGAAGCCGAAGCCGAGAAACTGCTGACGCTGGACGGGTTCTGCGAACTGCGCCGTCACCTGGATTCACAGCCGACCCAGTTCCTCGACAGCCGCATCCGTCGTTCCCAGACCTATGCCGAGATCAGCACTACACCGGGCCCGCATTTCGGCCTGGGGCTGGAAGCCTACGCCACCTGGACCTCACCGATCCGTAAATACGGCGACATGGTTAACCACCGCCTGCTGAAAGCCATTATTACCGGGCAGTCCGCTGAGAAGCCGCAGGATGAAGTGACCGTCCAGTTGGCCGAACGCCGTCGTCTGAACCGCATGGCGGAGCGCGACGTGGGTGACTGGCTGTACGCTCGCTACCTGAAAGATAAAGCCGGCACCGATGAGCGCTTCAATGCGGAAATCATCGACGTAACCCGCGGCGGCCTGCGTGTGCGCCTGCTGGACAACGGTGCGGTGGCCTTTATCCCGGCGCCGTTTATTCACGCGGTGCGTGATGAAATGGTCTGCAGCCAGGACACCGGCACGGTGCAGATCAAAGGCGAAGTCGTCTATCGTCAGGGTGACAGCCTGCAGGTCACCATCGCCGAAGTGCGTATGGAAACCCGCAGCGTGATCGCCAGACCGGCGGCCTAACCCCGCGAGAGTTATCTCACGTCAGACAAACACCGGACGGGTCAACCTCCGGTGTTTTTTTTCGCCTGCCGATGACCGCAACAATCTCATCACATTGTTTTTACGTCATTACTTAACCAGCATCACATTTCTCATCCGACCTGCTGTTCTTCACGCGCAAAACTCCTACTTTTAATGGGTATCCATTATCCATAACAGCATCGCTTTGTTTATTTCTGCACACCAAGGAGTCGTTGAAGATGAAGAACGTCAAGTCCGGGATCATCTGGCTGGTGGTGGCGTTGGTGGGCGCATTTGCCTTCGCCATGCTGGCCCTTAGCCGTGGCGAACATGTCAACGCGGTTTGGCTGGTGGTGGCGGCGATTGCCTGCTACAGCATCGCTTACCGCTTCTATAGTCTGTTCATCGCCAAAAAAGTATTTGAGCTCGACGATCGTCGCATGACGCCGGCGGAGCGTCGCAATGACGGGCTGGATTATGTTCCTACCAACAAGTGGGTGTTGTTTGGTCACCACTTTGCCGCCATTGCCGGTGCCGGGCCGTTGGTTGGCCCGATCCTGGCGGCGCAAATGGGCTTTCTGCCCGGCACCATCTGGATCCTGGTCGGGGTAATGCTGGCCGGTGCGGTGCAGGACTTCCTGATCCTGTTCATTTCCACCCGCCGCGACGGTCGCTCGCTGGGGGAAATGGCCAAGCAGGAACTGGGGGCCTTTGCCGGGGTGATCACCATGCTGGGCGCACTGGGGGTGATGATTATCATTCTGTCTGCGCTGGCACTGGTGGTGGTAAAAGCCCTGGCCGACAGCCCATGGGGATTGTTCACCATCGCCGCCACCATTCCTATCGCGCTGTTTATGGGCGTGTATATGCGTTTCATCCGGCCGGGTAAAATCGCTGAAATCTCGGTGGTGGGCTTTGCCCTGATGCTGCTGGCGATCATTTATGGCGGCAATGTGGCTCAAGACCCCTATTGGGGTCCCTTCTTCACGCTACACGGCACCACGCTGACCTGGGTGCTGGTGGTCTATGGCTTCGTCGCCTCGGTGCTGCCGGTGTGGCTGCTGCTGGCACCGCGTGACTATCTGTCCACCTTTATGAAGATTGGCGTCATTATCGGGCTGGCGGTCGGTATCGTCTTCGCCATGCCAGAGATGAAAATGCCGGCGGTATCGCGCTTTATCGACGGCAGTGGCCCGGTGTTTGCCGGTTCGCTGTTCCCGTTCCTGTTTATCACCATCGCCTGCGGCTCGATTTCGGGCTTCCATGCACTGGTATCCAGCGGCACTACGCCGAAGCTGGTGGAACGTGAAAGCCATATCCGCTTTATCGGCTACGGTGCCATGCTGATGGAATCCTTCGTGGCGATCATGGCCCTGATCTGCGCCTCGGTCATCGACCCGGGCGTTTACTTCGCCATGAACTCACCGGCGGCGCTGATCGGCACCACGGTGGAAAGTGCCTCGCAGGTGATCAACGGCTGGGGCTTTATGATCACCCCGGAAACCCTGACGATGATTGCCAAAGACGTCGGGGAGCATTCGATTCTGTCGCGTGCCGGTGGCGCACCGACCTTTGCGGTGGGTATGGCACACATCATTACCGAGGTATTTAACAGCCGTGCGATGATGGCGTTCTGGTACCACTTCGCCATTCTGTTTGAAGCCCTGTTTATTCTGACCGCCGTCGATGCCGGGACCCGCGCCTGTCGCTTTATGGTGCAGGATTTGGTCGGCGTGGCAATCCCAAGGCTGGCCAACAACCGTTCGTGGTTCGGTAATCTGGCGGGCACTACGGTGGCCGTTGCCGGCTGGGGCTTCTTTGTGTATCAGGGGGTAGTTGATCCGCTCGGAGGTATCAACACCCTGTGGCCGCTGTTTGGTATCGGCAACCAGATGCTGGCGTCGATGGCGCTGATCCTCGGTACCGTGGTGCTGTTTAAAATGAAAAAACAGCGCTATGCCTGGGTGACCATCCTGCCGACCGTCTGGCTGTTTATCACCTCAATGACCGCCGGCTGGCAGAAAATCTTCCATGAGAAACCGAGCATCGGCTTCCTGGCGCAGGCGAAGAAATTTTCTAACGGTATTGAGCAAGGTACGTTGATCGCCCCCGCTAAAACGCTGAAGGATATGGAAACCATCGTGTTCAGCAACCAGATTAACGCCGCGCTCTGTGCTTTCTTTATGCTGGTAGCGGTCACCATGCTGGTCTCCGCCTTCTTTGTGATCCGTCGTGCGCTGAACGCCAGCCAGCCAACGGTGAAAGAGTCGCCGATCGTGCTGCGTGAGAATGGCTAACTCCGACTGGTGATAACCAGGGCGCTTCCGCGCCCTCAGACAACTTAAAAGTCCGTTATTAGGGAGAGCGTGCCGAAGGGGTCGTAGCAGCTTTAGCTGCCGGAGTTGCCCCTCGGTGCGCTAGGCCCGAGTATCTCAGGCTAAAAGACGACTTTTCAGTTCAGCAAGTTAGTCCCAAACGCCCCCTGCCAATCCTGCTCGAACTTTTCTACCGCTGCCTGAACCGCCGGGGCAGCAAGGAACTGCTCAGCCACGTCGACCGGCAAGGTGATGGCCTGGCAACCCGCCAGCAAGCATGCCAACGCCTGACGCGGCGTTTTAAAACTGGCAGCCAATACCCGAGCCCCCGGCGCATGCAGCGTCAGCAACTGCTGCAACTCATGCACCATTTCGATACCGTCGCCGCCCTGCGCGTCCAAACGGTTAACGTAAGGCGCCACGTACTCTGCCCCCGCCAGCGCCGCCAACAACCCCTGACCCGCGCCATAGACCGCCGTCCCCAAAGTAGGGATCGACATCGCCTTCAGTTTTTTAATCGCGGCCAGCCCTTCTGCCGTTGCCGGCACCTTCACCACCAGCCCCGGCACTCGCTGATGAAGCAACGCCGCTTCCGCCACCATGCGCTCGGCATCGTTGGCCATCACCTGGGCAAACAGCTTGCCGGTGCCCCCCAGCGCATCGCGCAGCGCCGGCAACACCTCCCAAATTGGCTTCCCTTCTTTGGCAATAATGCTTGGATTGGTGGTCACACCGTGCAACGGCAGGATGCGCGCCAGGCGTTTTACTGCGTTCACATCAGCGGTATCGAGATAAAGCTCCATTACGGACTCCTGAATCTTCTGTGGGCGAATTCAAACTCTCATCATAGTAGGACATGCAATGCGTTTATATTTGATCGAAATCAAATCAACTTTCATTCGAAACAACTTTAATGACATCAGTAAAGCAACTGAATGACAGGTGACTCGTGATCTTCAATCTGCAGCGCTATTCCACCCATGATGGCCCCGGCATTCGCAGCGTGGTGTTTCTGAAGGGCTGCTCACTTGGCTGCCTCTGGTGCCAGAACCCGGAAAGCCGGGCGCGACAGGCAGACCTGTTGTTCGACCCTCGCCTGTGCCTAAACGGCTGCACGTTGTGCGGTGACGATAACTCACCGGCAATCCGGCGGATAGACGACAAGCTGGTGATCCAACGCGATTTGCTCAGCCACGAAGATTATGCCGCATTGGCCGCCCGTTGCCCAACCGGCGCACTCAGCCTGTGCGGTAACGCAGTCAATATCGACGATATCATGGCCGAGGTACTGCGCGACCGGCCCTTTTATTTACGTACCGGTGGGGGCCTGACGCTGTCTGGCGGAGAACCCTTTATGCAACCGAGCGTAGCGGAAGAACTGCTGCGTCGCGGTCATGAAGCCGGTATTCATACCGCGGTAGAGTCCTGCCTGCATACCCCGTGGTCGCACATCGCCCCTTCACTGCCCTGGCTTGACCTGATGCAGGCGGATCTGAAACACGTCGATGAACGACGTTTCAAACAGTGGACCGGCGGATCCGCCAAACGGGTGATGGATAACTTCCGCCGACTGGCCGCCCAGGGCACCCCAACTACCGTACGCGTCCCGCTGATCCCAGAGTTTAACGCCGATCGCCATTCTGTCCGTGCGATTGTCGATTTCGCTGCCGATGAAGCCGGTGCCAAAGAGATCCATTTCCTGCCGTATCACACGCTGGGCATCAATAAATACCACCTGCTCGGCGAACCTTATCACGCTGCCCGTACCCCACTGGATGCGCCCGAATTGCTGGCCTATGCCGAGCAGTACGCCGAAGCCAAAGGGCTGACCGCCATTTTGCGAGGATAACATCATGACCACGCTGGACCTGACCACCCTGACCGCACGTACTCTGGCCCATAAGAACGCGCTGATCCATATTGTCAAACCGCCAGTTTGTACCGAACGCGCACAGCATTATACCGAGGCCTATCAGCAGCATCTGGACAAACCCTTACCGGTGCGCCGGGCACTGGCGTTGGCCAACCATCTGGCCAAACGCACGCTGCGAATTGACAACGATGAGCTTATTATCGGCAACCAGGCCAGCGAATTACGCGCCGCGCCGATTTTCCCGGAATATACCGTCGGTTGGATCGAAGATGAGATAGACCAGTTGGCCGACCGTCCGGGTGCCGGCTTTTCCGTCAGCGAGGAGAACAAGGCAATCCTGCACCGGATATGCCCATGGTGGCGGGGCCAAACGGTACAGGACCGCTGCTACGGCATGTTCACCGATGAACAAAAGGCCCTGCTGGCCACCGGCATCATCAAGGCCGAAGGTAATATGACCTCGGGGGATGCGCACCTGGCGGTAAATTTCCCACTGCTACTGGAGAAAGGCCTCGACGGGCTGCGTGACAAAGTGGATGAGCGCCGCAGCCGCATCCGGCTCACCGATTGGCAAGAACTGCAGCAGGAGCAATTCCTGAAGGCCATCGACCTGACGCTGGAAGCACTGAGCGAACATATCCTGCGCTTTGCCCGGTTGGCCCGCAGCATGACCCAGGCGGAAAGCCGCCACTGGCGCAGTGAGGAGTTGCTGGCCATCGCAGAAAACTGCAAGCTGATCGCCCACCGTCCGCCACAGACCTTTTGGCAGGCTCTGCAACTGTGTTACTTCATTCAGTTGACGCTACAAATTGAATCCAACGGGCATTCAGTGTCCTTTGGTCGTCTCGACCAATATCTCTATCCCTGGTATCGCCGTGATGTCGAGCTGGAGCAGACTTTGCCGCGCGAACGCGCGATTGAAATGCTGCACAGCTGCTGGCTGAAACTGCTGGAGATCAACAAGATCCGTTCCGGCTCGCACTCCAAAGCCTCGGCAGGCAGCCCGCTGTACCAGAACGTGACTATCGGTGGGCAGCAACTGCTCGACGGCAAGCCGTGCGATGCGGTTAACCCCCTGTCCTACACCATTTTGGAATCTTGTGGTCGCCTGCGCTCTACCCAACCCAACCTCAGCGTGCGCTACCACGCCGGGATGAGCAGCGATTTTCTCGACGCCTGTGTGCAGGTGATCCGCTGCGGGTTCGGCATGCCGGCCTTCAACAACGACGAAATCGTCATTCCCGAGTTTATCAAGCTGGGGGTGGAACCGCAGGATGCTTATGACTACGCGGCAATCGGCTGCATCGAAACCGCAGTAGGCGGTAAATGGGGCTACCGCTGCACCGGCATGAGCTTTATCAACTTCGCCCGCGTGTTGCTGGCGGCGCTGGAACAGGGGCGCGATGCCACTTCCGGCCAAATATTCCTGCCGCAGGAGCTGGCGCTGTCACAGGGCAATTTCAGCCATTTCGACCAGGTGTTGGGGGCCTGGGACCGCCAGATCCGCTATTTCACCCGTAAGTCGATTGAAATTGAGTGCGTGGTCGATAGCGTGCTGGAAGAAAACGCTCACGATATTCTGTGTTCATCCCTGGTGGACGACTGCATTGAGCGCGGTAAAAGCATTAAGCAAGGTGGGGCAAAATACGACTGGGTTTCAGGCCTGCAGGTCGGCATCGCCAACCTGGGCAACAGCCTGGCGGCAGTCCGCAAATTGGTGTTCGAACAGGGCGTGATCGGTCAGCAGCAGTTAGCGGCTGCGCTGGCCAATGACTTTGACGGGCTGAGCGGAGAACAGTTACGCCAGCGGCTGCTCAACGCCGCGCCAAAATACGGCAACGACGTGGATGAAGTTGACCAACTGCTGGTGCGGGCTTATCAGACCTACATTGATGAACTCAGGCAGTACCACAACACCCGTTTTGGTCGTGGCCCGATCGGCGGCACTTACTACGCCGGCACCTCGTCCATTTCGGCTAACGTGCCCTTTGGAGCCGCCACCCTGGCAACACCGGACGGCCGCAAAGCACATACGCCGCTGGCGGAAGGCGCCAGCCCGGCCTCCGGTACCGATCACCTGGGGCCTACCGCCGTGTTCAACTCGCTGTCCAAGTTACCCACCGCGTCGATCCTCGGTGGCGTGCTGCTGAACCAGAAGCTGAATCCGACCACGCTGGAGAACCCGGCCGATCGCGAAAAGCTGATGTTGATGTTGCGTACCTTCTTTGAGGCCTACCAGGGCTGGCATGTGCAGTACAACATCGTGTCGCGGGAAACCCTGCTGAAAGCGAAGCAACATCCTGACCAATATCGTGATTTAGTGGTTCGCGTTGCTGGATATTCCGCTTTCTTTACCGCATTATCCCCTGACGCGCAGGATGATATTATTGCGCGAACAGAACATACTATTTAAACAATAAATATTAGCGGCCGCACCTTGGTGGCCGCACATCAGGTTGATATGAATTCAAGACAACAGACAATATTGCAATTGGTTAACGACCGCCGACGCATCAGCGTCAGCGATTTGGCTGCCGCCACAGGCGTTTCAGAGGTGACAATCCGTCAGGATTTGAACCTGCTGGAGAAGCGCAGCTATCTGAAGCGGGTACACGGCTCCGCGCTGGCGCTGGAAAGTGACGACGTCGATGCGCGCATGATGTCCAACTTCACCCTCAAGCAAAAGCTGGCGCAGTATGCCGCGTCGCTGGTTAACGACGATGAAACCATCTTTATCGAAAGTGGTAGCGCCAACGCGTTGCTGGCTCGCTACATTGCCGAGCGCAAGCGCATCACGCTGATCACCGTCAGCCACTACATCGCCAACCTACTGAAAGAGACCGACTGCGAGGTGATCGTGCTGGGGGGCATGTATCAGAAAAAGAGTGAAACCGTAGTCGGCCCCTTAACGCGCCAATGCATTCAGCAGGTTCATTTTAGCAAGGCGTTTATCGGCATTGACGGCTACCATGCAGATACCGGCTTTACCGGCCGCGATATGATGCGCGCCGACGTGGTTAATGCCGTGCTGGCGAAGGGCGTGGAAAATATTGTCCTGACCGACTCATCCAAATTTGGCCAAATCCAGCCCAATCCGCTGACTCAGCAGGGAAAGGTGCATCGGGTGATCACCGATTCGCGGCTGTCACTGGAATACCAACACCAGTTGAAACGCCAGGGAATACAGTTGGATATAGTGAACGACTAAGCGTCAGGCAGAAAAACGAAGGGCCGTCGAGCGGCGGCCGTTCTGAAGATCACTGGCCGTAATAGGCATTTTTACCGTGCTTGCGCAGGTAATGTTTATCCAACAGCGTCTGCTGCATACCCGCCAACCCCGGCGTCAGTTGGTTTGAAAAAATCCCCATATAGGCAATCTCTTCCAGTACCACCGCATTATGCACCGCGTTTTCCGCATCCTTCCCCCAGGTAAAAGGACCGTGCGAATGCACCAACACCGCAGGGATCGCCGCGGGATCCAACTGGCGTTTGGCAAAGGTTTCGACAATCACCCTGCCGGTTTCCCATTCATAGCGGCCGTTAATTTCCTCATTCTGCATCTGCCGGGTACAGGGGATATCGCCATAAAAATAATCGGCGTGCGTGGTGCCCCAGGCAGGAATGTCCAGCCCCGCCTGCGCCCAGATGGTGGCGTGGCGTGAATGAGTGTGAACAATGCCTCCGGCGGCGCCAAACTCAAGGTAAAGTACGCGGTGGGTATCACTGTCCGATGACTGTTTTTTACTCCCCTCGACCACCTTGCCACTTTCCAGCTCCACCACCACCATGTCGTCACGGGTCATCACTTCGTATTCCACTCCTGAAGGCTTGATCACCATCAGCCCTTCACGGCGATCGACAGCACTGACGTTACCCCAGGTGAACGTCACCAGATGATGGCGTGGCAGGGCCAGATTGGCCTCTAATACCTGCTGCTTGAGTTCATTAAGCATGTGTCTTTCCCGGTTAAACCTGTTGGGAATATTGTCGGCAGGCCAGCTGTTAGAGGGTATGGCGTAAATCGCTAAAGACCGCGTAGCCTTCTGCTGGAAACCGAGAACTGTGGGGGCACGGAGTGAATGGCCTGTAGAGGCGGGGAATGGACTTTAAGACTATTTACCTGTTTATCGTCAGGCAGAAGCTTATAGTGGATATTGGCAGAGAGAGCGCTTCTGGCTTTTCAATTGTTCTGCCTTTAACAAAAAATGCCATTTTTTATATCGATACGCTTTGGGAGCCAACAGCAGGCCGAATTTAGGGTTCATGCCTATACTTATAGGGCACTCCCATAAGCCAATGCTAAGGAGAAGTCATTATGATGATTATCAATAAACGTTTCGCCACCGCCGCTCTGGCGCTTACGCTGGCGTTTTCACTCAGCGCTTGTTCCAACATGTCCAAACGTGACCGTAACACCGCTATTGGTGCCGGTGCAGGGGCTGTAGGCGGCGCGGTGTTGACCGATGGTAGCGCACTGGGTACGCTCGGCGGGGCCGCCGTTGGGGGCATCATTGGTCATCAGGTAGGCAAATAACCCGATCGGCCGCAATCCGGATACCTCTGCCGACAGGCTGGCAAAAGCGTTTACGCTTTGACGTATTAACCATAATAAAGATTATTTCAGGTCTGTTTTATCTTCAGTCAATGGCTCATTGCCATTCACGGGTTAACGCCCGGCAGCATCACCCTAAGCCATGCCGCAGTATTGCACCGCGGCATGGCAATTCACCTTAGGCGATCAACCGCCCGCCAGCTTGACCTTCATTCCTTTGGCTTCCAGCAGCTGTTTTAGCAAATCGCGCTTATCGCCCTGGATCTCAATAACACCCTCCTTGAGCGAACCGCCGCAGCCGCACTTCTTCTTCAGCTCGGCCGCCAGTTTTTCCAGCGCCGCATCATCCAGGTCAACGCCCGAGATCAGGCAAACGCCCTTCCCCTTGCGGCCGCTGCTCTGACGCTGAATGCGTACGATGCCGTCACCCTTGTCGCGCGCTGGCTTAACCTCTTCCTGCTTGATGCGACCGCTGTCGGTGGAATAGACCAGGCGGCTGTTATCGTCCTTCATGGTCATCTCCTCAAGCCAGTGATGCGCGAATGGCGCTCAGCGTGGCGGCAGGGTCAGCGGATTGGGTGATCGGACGCCCAATCACCATGTAGTCAACGCCCACCGCCTGTGCCTGCACCGGCGTCATAATGCGACGCTGATCGCCTGCGGCACTGCCTTCAGGGCGGATACCCGGCGTAACCAGCTGGAACTGTTGGCCACAGGCCGCTTTCAGGCGCTCGGCCTCATGCGCAGAACAGACTACGCCGTCCAGCCCGCAATCGCGGGTCAGCCGCGCCAGCCGTTCCGCCTGCTCGGCCGGAGAGAGGTCAATACCGATAGCCTGCAGATCTTCCGCCTCCATACTGGTTAGCACGGTCACGGCGATCAACAACGGCGCCTGCGCGCCATAGGGTAACAACGCCTCTTTGGCGGCGGTCATCATACGCGCACCGCCGCTGGCGTGGACGTTAACCATCCATACGCCCAACTCGGCCGCTGCCGCTACCGCACGGGCGGTGGTATTGGGAATATCGTGGAATTTCAAATCCAGAAATACGTCGAAACCGCGGTCGTGCAAATCACGCACAAGTTGCGGTCCAAACAGGGTGAACATTTCCTTGCCCACTTTTAACCGGCAGTCCTGCGGATCGATACGATCGGCCAATGCCAGTGCGGCACCTTTGTCCGCGTAATCCAGCGCAACGATGATTGGAAATGATTTTAAGTCATTGTTATTAATGTTATTTTCAGACTTCATTTCTTCTACCTTCTGTAAAATGGACATAACCAGGTAACAACCCGCCAAACTGACCGCCGCATTCTACATGTCAGCCGACAGAAATCCCAGCCGCAGCGCGCTCTGCGGTTAAGTAATGTTAGCCCCTGGTTCGTCATCAAGCGTCAATATAGCCCGAATGCCATTAGCCCAGACTGCGTAAAGCGCCGTAAAGATGCGTAAATTATCAATCAAATAATTTGAATAACACACTCAGCATTATCAGATTTTAAATCTGCGTGGATGCTTTATTATTCAACACATCGGAAGCAAACGGCTTCCAACCAAAACAAACAGACTGGAGTTTCTTATGAAAAGCATCAAATATTTTGCAGCCGCTGCCGCTATCGCCATGACCTCTTTCGCCACCTTCGCCGCTGAGCCGGTTGACCTGCAGCAGGCCACCAGCCTGACCGCCTCCGGTGTCGTCTCCGCAGGTCATGCGACTACCCTCAGCAGCCTGGAAAGCAAACTGGCCGCCAAAGCAGAAGCCCAGGGTGCCAGCAGCTACCGCATTATCTCAGCCGGTGGTAATAACATGCTGAGCGGCACCGCAGTCATCTACAAATAAGTGCTTTAGGTATGGGGCCCGGTACGCCGGGCTCTACCTCTATTTCCCCCGCCATATCGTTCGTTATTCCCCCACGAAAATGTTACAGAAATATTAAATTTTTATTACACACTGGACTCTCACTCACGACTGGCTTAGCTTGAAGGCAATCCTCCCGCAGAAAGGCTTCAAAATGAGCGAGATATCTACACTAACCATTAAAATCCCTCTGGAACTCAAAGAAAAAATTCGTGCCATTGCCGCCGATAACCAACTTTCTCTGAGCGCTGAGGTTTGCCAACGTCTTGAACATAGCTTCGACTTCCCGGCTAAGGCGGAAAAAGCCGCTAAGAAATCGGCGGAGTTGCACCATGGTGAAATCGACAACCAGGGTATTGAAGAAGAGATTGAGCAACCGCTGAACCAGAAAGAATTGAAGAAGCTGCGTCAGTTGCTGAAAGGTGGCGTCAAAGCCGGCAAGAAAAAATAAAGCGCTATTCTCATAAAAAAACGGGGCTAATTTAGCCCCGTTTTTTGTTGCGTATTACTGTGCGTTATTGTCCATCCAGCCCGCGGATCGGTTTAACCGATGACCAGGCTCGACACGACGGGCAATGCCAATAAAGAGAATGTGCGGTAAAACCGCATTTATGGCAGCGATAGCGCGGTTTGGTGCGTATTTGTTCACCGACCATATCACGCAGCAGCAACAAACTTTCTTTCGCTCGGCCGTCTTCCGCATCTGCCAGGTGATAATCCATCAAGCGATAAAATACCCGCATCGTCGGGTGGCGCTGTAATTGGCGGTTGATATACACCTGCACCACATCACGCCCTTCTTGCTGTTCAATAATTTCCGCCAGCATCAATTCAGCGGTAGCGCCGGTATTTTCTTCCACACAACGTTTGAGGAAGTCCGACCAATCCTGCTGCTGCTCCAGATGTGGGTAACACTCATGCAGCATCGGCAAGGTTTCGCTAACCAGTTCTTTATCCTGATTCAGCACCCGCTTGAGCGACTCTACCGCCTTGGCGTACTCCCCCTGAGCCATATAAATGCGCCCTACCATGATCGACACCCGGGCACACTGCTTATCGGCCGAGGCTGCTCGTTTCAGCAAGCTCATCGCCTTATCGAGATCGTCACTGCCCATCGCCTGCAATGCCAGCTCGCAGTAGAAATGGGCGATCTCGATACGCTGTTTATCTTTGCCCAGCTTGACCAGTTTTTCCGCCACGTCGATGGCTTTTTGCCAATCGCTGGTGGCCTGATGGATCACCAAAAGTTGCTGCAACGCGGAAATGCGGAAATCTTCTTCACCGATTAACTGGCCGAACATGTCTTCCGCGCGGTCGTACATGCCGGCGGCCATATAATCGCGCCCCAGCTGTTGCACCGCCAACAGGCGTTGTTCGAAGGTCAGAGAAGCGCTTTCCATCAGCGCCTGATGGATGCGGATGGCACGGTCTACTTCGCCGCGCGAACGGAACAGGTTACCCAGCGTCAGGTGGGCCTCAACGGTGTTGCTGTCCTCTTTCAACATATCAAGGAACAGATCAACCGCTTTATCCTGCTGGTTGGAGAGCAGAAAGTTAACCCCGGCCACGTACTCGCGTGACAGACGGTTAGCTTCCTGTTGTTTATCCTGTTGAGCACTTCTGCGCCCCATGTACCAGCCGTACGCGGCAGCCACGGGCAACAACAGAAACAGCAGCTCTAACATAGAAGGTTATTCCTTGCTGACAACGGACGGAGCTGCCGATTCAGCAGGTTGTTCAAGCTGCAGTTCCAGCCTTTTGATTTTGCGCTCAGCCCGCCCCAGCGAAATGCGGGTACGCAGATAGAAAAGGCCACAAATGACCCAACCGAGAACAAAACCGGCGCCAAACAACGCCGCCAACAGGGTCGATACGCGATAGTCGCCCTGCGCAACCAGGTAATTAAAACTTACAACCTGATCGTTATGCGCGCCCAACGTGACTGAAATCACGAAAATCACCAGAACCAACAAAAAAATCAGCAAATATTTCACATTCTTTCCCGCGATGCCGAGTTAATCGGATGAACTATGCCTATACGTGGCGTCCCTAACCTTTAAGTTAGCATTTCCCATCGTGGCAGGGAAACCCTGCGGCACGATAAAACCACATATCTGCTGGCATATTCGACAGTAAACGACGCTCTCGAACAAATTAATGAGAAAGCTTCTCAAAATAATAGATTAATAAGGATATGGGGGCGTTGATAAGAATTACAACGAAGGGAAATGTAAGGGGTTAATGCGGCGCCATATCGGCGCCGCGATAAGTGACATCGTCACCTAGTGTTTATGGGGCGAGCTTCTTTCCGCAATCTCCTGCTGTTCTTGCGGCGGCGGTGTCAAAGGGCCAAACCAGCGCTGTGCCAACCAACAAGCTATTGTCACCAACAACCAACTGATCAACGTCGCCACCACCAGATCGCGTGGCCAGTGCATGCCCAACAGCAAACGGCTACCCATGACGCCCGTTGCCCACAGCATTAATACCGCCACGGTCTTATAGTGCCGACGTGGCCACAACAGCCCTACGCCCAGCAGCGCCCAACTGGCGGCAAACATGGTATGCCCCGAAGGAAATGCAAAACCGGTCTCAAACTGCCAGTGCTCACGCAACCATACCGGTACCAGAGGTTGATCCTGCAATTGCTCCTTTACCAACGCGCCCCGCTCTTTACGCTTGAGCGAGTAAAAGTACTTTTCATCGATCTGATGAGCAGACTCCAGCCACAACACAAACGGCCGCGGCTCCTGGACCCGATCCTTGATCAAAGACTTCACCCCCTGACCAATCAGAATCGATGCGCTCAGCAACACCAACAGACCTATCGCCGGCCGGATACGGAAGCGCAGGCACCACAGGAACCAGGCACCGAGAATAATACTGGTGATAATCCCCCAGGGCGAAGTGACCGTTTCGGTCAGCCAGTACAGGCCTTTTAACAGTCGGCCATCGCCGCCCGGCTGCCATTGCCAACCGGAAAGCCACGCGGCCAACGGCATCAGCAACAGCACTATCGCGCCTGCTGCGGTGCGTTTTGCTATCTCAAACATTCCTATCGTCCTTTGCATAAGCCGATTACCAGTGTAACAATCTTGTAATATTGATAACACTCTAAAAATTAAACAGATATATAACCTAATTCAATAATAATTGGCTGAAAACACCGGATGCCGATTTGCTGAGCACCTCAGGGCAAGAAGTTATGGCAAAATAGTCGATAATTAATGAAATGCCGATCGTCGTTGCGCATTTTAATACTGGTCAGTTCTCTGTGCCGGACGTAGGATGCGCAACCATGATTGAATCGGATGTATTTGTGGAGAGCAACATGCAGCTTAAACGGGTGGCAGAGGCCAAATTGCCAACACCTTGGGGCGATTTCCTGATGGTAGGATTCGAAGAACTGGCTACCGGTCACGATCATCTGGCGCTGGTGTTCGGTGATATTTCTGGCGCGACGCCGGTACTCTCACGGGTTCATTCTGAGTGTCTGACCGGTGATGCATTATTCAGCCTGCGCTGTGACTGTGGTTTTCAGTTGGAAGCGGCACTGGAGCATATCGCAGAAGAAGGTCGCGGTATTCTGCTCTACCACCGCCAGGAAGGTCGTAATATCGGTTTGTTGAATAAGATCCGCGCTTATGCGCTGCAGGACAAGGGCGCCGACACGGTAGAAGCCAACCACCAGTTGGGCTTCGCCGCTGATGAACGAGATTTCACCCTGTGTGCAGACATGTTCAAACTGCTGGGCGTGGATGCGGTGCGTTTGTTGACCAACAACCCGAAAAAGGTTGAGATCCTGACGGAAGCCGGTATCAACATTAGCGAGCGAGTGCCGTTGATCGTGGGACGTAACCCGAAGAATGAACGTTACCTGGCGACCAAGGCCGCGAAAATGGGCCATTTGCTGGACCAAGAGTAATTTCCCCCAAGGAAAAATCAGGGCGCCATGACAGGCGCCCTTTTTATTACAGCATTTTCCTGATCACGTAGTGCAGAATGCCGTCATTTTCATAGTAGGTCAGCTCATTACCGGTATCGATACGGCAACGGGTATTAACCACTTCCTTACGTCCATCTGCAAAAGTGATCAGCACCGGCACATTTTGCCCCGGTTTCAGCGTTTGCAATCCGCTGACGCTAATCTGCTCATCGCCACTCAGCCCCAGCGTTTTGCGCGTCACGCCTGCCGGGAACTCCAGCGGCAGAATGCCCATGCCAATCAGGTTAGAACGGTGAATACGCTCAAATGACTCGGCAATCACCACTCGTACCCCCAGCAGACGCGGCCCCTTCGCCGCCCAGTCACGGCTGGAGCCGGAACCGTATTCTTTACCGGCAATCACCGCCAGCGGTACCTGCTCCTGCTGATACTGCATCGCGGCATCGTAGATCGACAGCTGATTCTGTGACGGAATATGACGGGTATAGCCCCCTTCAACCCCCGGTACCATTTCGTTACGGATGCGAATATTGGCAAAGGTGCCGCGCATCATCACTTCATGGTTACCACGGCGTGAGCCGTAGGAGTTAAAGTCCAGTGCTGCAACGCCATGATCGCTCAGATAGCGCCCCGCCGGACTGTCACGTTTGATATTCCCCGCTGGCGAGATATGGTCGGTAGTCACCGAGTCGGCCAGGATCGCCAGAATGCGCGCGTCCTTGATGTCTTGTACCGGATCCGGCTGCACCTTCATGGTGCTGAAGAACGGCGGATGACGGATATAGGTGGAATCTTCCTGCCACGGATAGGTGGCCGAACCGGCAACCTGAATCGACTGCCAGTTAGCATCACCGTCAAACACCGCACCGTATTCCTTGTGGAACATCTCGGTGCGAACTTCCTCCACCGCCAGGGCAATGTCCTGGCTGCTTGGCCAGATATCCTTCAGATAAACCGGCTTGCCGTCACTACCTTCGCCCAGTGGGTCTTTGGACAGGTCAACCTTCATGCTGCCGGCCAGCGCATAGGCCACCACCAGCGGCGGCGAGGCCAGCCAGTTGGTTTTCACCAGCGGATGGATACGGCCTTCGAAGTTACGGTTACCGGACAACACCGCCCCTACGGTCAGATCACCCTCTTTAATCGCCTGCTCGATAGGATCGGGCAATGGCCCGGAGTTACCGATACAGGTGGTACAGCCATAACCCACCAGATTAAAGCCGAGCTCTTCCAGGTAGGCGGTCAGCTTGGCGCTATCGAAATAGTCGGTCACCACTTTGGAACCCGGCGCCAACGAGGTTTTTACCCAGGGCTTGGTTCTCAGCCCTTTTTTCACCGCATTTTTCGCCAGCAGACCGGCTGCCATCATCACGCTGGGGTTAGAGGTATTGGTACAGGAGGTAATGGCCGCGATAACCACTGCGCCGCTATGCAGCTCGTGTTGCTGCCCGTTCAAAGTGAAAGGTTTGAATTCAGATTTACGTTGCTGGTTGCCGATTTCCAGTTCGGTTGCGGCATTGAACGCTTTAGGAACGTCAGGCAGTGCCACACGGTCCTGCGGGCGTTTCGGCCCGGCAAGGCTGGCAACCACCGTCGACATATCCAACGCCAGGGTACTGGTAAATACCGGCTCATCACCAGGGTTACGCCACATGCCCTGCACTTTGGCGTAGGCTTCTACCAGCGCAATTTGTTCATCGCTGCGGCCACTCAGTTTCATATAACCCAGCGTCACGTCGTCCACCGGGAAGAAGCCACAGGTCGCACCAAACTCTGGCGACATGTTGGCAATGGTCGCTCGGTCGGCCAGCGGCAAATCAGCCAGGCCGTCACCGTAGAACTCGACAAACTTGCCGACCACCCCGTGCTTACGCAGCATCTGGGTGACGGTCAACACCAGGTCGGTGGCGGTAATGCCTTCGCTGAGTTTCCCGGTGAGTTTAAAGCCCACCACGTCCGGGATCAGCATCGATACCGGCTGGCCCAGCATTGCCGCCTCGGCTTCGATACCGCCCACACCCCAGCCAAGAATACCCAGGCCGTTGATCATGGTGGTGTGGGAGTCGGTGCCCACCAGGGTATCCGGATAGGCAATGCGTTGACCGCTTTCGTCGGTGTGCCACACCGTTTGACCGAGGTATTCCAGGTTAACCTGGTGACAGATACCGGTGCCCGGCGGCACTACGCGGAAACGGTTGAAGGCTTTCTGCCCCCAGCGCAGGAAGGTATAGCGCTCGTGGTTGCGCTCCATTTCGATGCGTACGTTTTCTTCAAACGCTTCGTCATCGCCGAATTCATCAACGGTGACCGAATGGTCAATCACCAGATCGACCGGCGACAGCGGGTTGACCTGGTCGACATTGCCGCCCAAGCGCTGTACCGCTTCACGCATCGCGGCTAAATCCACCACCGCGGGCACGCCGGTAAAATCCTGCATCAGTACGCGGGCCGGGCGGTAGGCAATCTCACGATCGGCATGGCCGGTCTGCAACCAGCCAACGATAGCTTTCAGATCGTCAACCTGTACGGTGTCGCCATCCACATGGCGCAGCAGGTTTTCCAACAGCACTTTCATTGATTTTGGCAGCCGGTCGATATCACCCAACTGTCTCGCTGCCAGTGGCAAACTGTAATAGCGATACTCGCTATTGAGCGCAACCAGCTTATCCATACTTGTTTCACGAAGATCGGACGACATAGCTCCTCCATTTCTTATTATGTCTAAAACAGGGTAATCACTGAGGTCTTATTTAAAGATAACACAAAGATGATGTAACGTTTTGATAACAACACGTATTGATCATAACGATAGGCAGAAGTAATCAAGGATGGAGAAGTTGTTTTTTCCCAACGGGTTAGACATGGTCTGCACTGAGCACAGAAAAGCAAGGGAGTCATGTTCCCGCGTCGATAGCTATCTGTTAAGGTTCCTTTCCAGCCGTTCGATGAACAACTTGCGACTTACCGCGCAGCATTGGCCGTGATGCCAAAGTCATATTTTAACTCTAAGGAGCGAGTAGTGGCATTTTTGGGATTCGTCAGTGAACGTGAATGTCAGCGCTGGGATGGCGCACCACCCTATATTCCCGCCTTCAGCTTCCATGAAAAGCATCAGTCAGCCCCCATTAATGCCCTGCCTGAGGCCATTATTCAGGCCGTGCTTGCGCTGGATATGGCCGAGGATCCGATCATCAGTCGGTTACTGATGCTACGCCAGTTACCCGCTAAACTCCGTCAATGGTTCACCGATACCAAGAGCGCTGAGCCGACTGCTGCATTTGGTTTCAATACCTTTACCTTGTTGCATCAGAACAGTAATGAAATCTCCCTCGGACTGGCTGGCCGTTTCTGGCGCCCTACCATGGGGGTGGCAAGTCTGGCCAGTGCCGAGGAGTTTTACCATTACAGCGATCCCAATGCCGCCAAACTGGTGCTGCGCTTTAACGTCACACAGGACAGTGCCGGATTGGCCACGCTCAGCACCGAAACCTTCGTCTGGTGCCCTACACCTCAGGTAAAAGCTCGTTTCGCCTGCTATTGGGGGGCAATTCGTCCGGCCAGCGGTTGGATAAGACGACGCACCCTGCTGGCCGTGCAACAGAAACTGGCAATGAGTGGCAGCTAAGCAGTTGGGAGTCTTTGAGAAGGACGAGCTGGATGGGTAAACGGGGTAAACAGGTCGAAAAAGTGAAAACAGGGAGGGGTTGTATCCCCTCCTGCTATCAGCCATTAATCTAACGGCTTACTTCTCTGGCAGCAAAATGTCCTTGAACATCGCTTCGATCTCTTCGTTGGAACGCAACGCAACGGCACTGTCGACCACGTCACGCGTCAAATGTGGCGCGAAACGCTGGATGAAATCGTACATGTAGCTGCGCAGGAAGGTGCTGCGACGGAAGCCGATTTTGGTGGTGCTGTAAGTGAAGATATCACGTGCATCCACCGTCACCAGGTCTGGATCTTGCACCGGATCCACGGCCATGCTGGCGATCACACCCACTCCAAGCCCCAGACGTACGTAGGTTTTGATCACGTCGGCATCGGTCGCAGTGAAGACGATACGTGGCGTCAGGCCGGCACGGTTAAACGCGGTGTCCAGTTCGGAACGGCCGGTGAAGCCGAAGGTATAGGTGACGATCGGATAAGCCGCCAACTCTTCAATGGTGATGTGACTTTTGCCAGCCAAGGGGTGATCGGGCTTCACTACCACCGCGCGATTCCAGTGATAGCAAGGCAGCATGATTAAATCGTCGTAGAGGTGCAATGCTTCGGTGGCGATGGCAAAGTCTGCGGTGCCTTTGGATACGGCCTCAGCGATTTGCGTCGGCGACCCTTGGTGCATGTGCAGCGAGACACGCGGATAACGCTCAATAAAACCTTTAATCACGTTAGGCAAGGCATAACGCGCCTGGGTATGGGTGGTAGCCACATACAATGAGCCTTTATCCGGGTAGGTATGCTCGCCGGCGACGGCTTTAATCGCATCTACCTTGGACAGGACTTCACGCGCAATACGGATAATCTCCAGACCTGCCGGCGTCACCTGAGTCAGGTGCTTACCACTACGGGCGAAAATCTGAATGCCCAGTTCATCCTCCAGCATCCGCACCTGCTTGCTGATACCGGGTTGTGAAGTGTAAAGCCCTTCTGCCGTCGAGGAGACATTCAGGTTGTGGTTAACCACTTCCACGATGTAACGAAGCTGCTGCAATTTCATATCTTATACCATCCTAGGTTAAACACTGCGTTGAGCCGCAGCCAGGTATATCGGTGTCGCCCCGGTATGCTGAAAAGTAACAAGCCCTAAACACCGTGTTTCACCCAGACGCTGAAGAAACCGCCGCTGTTAATAAGCTTTAATCATAAAAAAACTTTTTATATAACCACTATATCACGCTACAGCTTCAAGTATAGATCCACGTCACACTGTGGTAACGATTATTTTGCATTGCTATCAAGGTGAAACCCTGGCGCTAGGAAGGAAAAAACAGCAAAGGATAGATCCGTTCAGCCCCTTTAGCCAATAAAAAACCAGCCACATGGGCTGGTTTTTAATGTTGCATTCAGACTGCAAATTTACTTTTTGCCTTCAACCCATTTGCCATCTATGTAGAAAGCGGACCAGCCGGTGGCTTTGCCGTCTTTCTCCGAAGAGACATACTGCTGCTTGGTTTTACGGCTGAAACGCACCATGGTTTTGTTGCCTTCCGCATCGGCCACCGGCGCATCCGCCAGATAACGCAGTTTTTCAGGCAGACGATCCTTGAAGCGGGCCAGCTCTTCCACCAACGGCGCACGGGTCTCGCGCGATTTAGGGAAGGTGTTAGCCGCCAGGAACACACCGGCAGCGCCGTCACGCAGAACAAAGTAAGCGTCCGACTTTTCACATGGCAGTTCCGGCAAGGGAACCGGATCTTCCTTCGGTGGTGCAACGTCACCATTACGCAAGATCTTGCGGGTATTTTTACACGTCTCGTTGGTGCAACCCATGTACTTGCCGAAGCGCCCCATTTTCAGGTGCATTTCAGAACCACACTTATCGCACTCAACCACAGGACCGTCGTACCCTTTCAGGCGGAACTCGCCCTCTTCGATCTCATAGCCGTCACACGCCGGGTTATTACCACACACGTGCAGCTTGCGTTGGTTATCGATCAGGTAGCTGTCCATCGCCGTGCCGCATTTCTGGCAACGACGGCGGGCACGCAACGCGTTGGTTTCCGCGTCATCCCCTTCGAGAATGTTCAGCACTTCCGTTTCCGGCACCAGGTTAATGGTGGTTTTACAACGTTCCTTCGGCGGTAATGCATAGCCGGAGCAACCCAGGAACACGCCGGTACTGGCAGTACGGATACCCATCTTGCGACCGCAGGTTGGGCAATCAATGCTGGTCATCACCATCTGATTCGGGCGCATGCCGCCTTCTTCCGGCTCTTTCTCCGCCGTTTCCAGCTGTTCGCTGAACTCGGCAAAGAATTCATCCAGCACCGCTTTCCACTCGGCCTGGTTATTCGCTACCTGGTCCAGGCCGTTTTCCATGCGTGCGGTGAAGTCATAGTTCATCAGCTCGCGGAAGTTTTCTTCCAAACGGTCGGTAACGATCTCACCCATTTTCTCGGCGTAGAAACGGCGGCTTTCGACCCGCACATAGCCACGATCCTGAATGGTTGAGATGATCGAAGCGTAGGTCGATGGACGGCCGATACCCCGTTTTTCCAACTCTTTTACCAATGACGCTTCGCTGTAACGCGCAGGCGGCTTGGTGAAGTGTTGGCTTGGGATCAGCTTCTGCAGTTCCAGATCGCTGCCTACTTCAACGTATGGCAAGGTGCGATCTTCATCACCCTTGCGCAGCGCAGGCATCACTTTGGTCCAGCCATCGAAACGCAGCGTACGGCCTTTGGCGCGCAACTGGTAATCAGCGGCTTTCACCGACAGCGTGGTGGAGTCGTACTGCGCCGGTGTCATCTGGCAGGCAACAAACTGGCGCCATATCAGCTGATACAGTTTTTGCGCATCCGCTTCCATATCCTTCAACTGCTCGGCCAGCACGTTCACATCCGACGGACGGATAGCTTCGTGTGCTTCCTGCGAGTTTTCTTTGCTGCTGTACTGATTCGGGGCTTTCGGCAGGTACTTGTCGCCAAAGTTGTCACCGATGTAACCACGCACCATCTCGAGCGCATCCTGGCTCAGATTGGTGGAGTCGGTACGCATATAGGTGATGTGACCTGCTTCATACAGCCGCTGGGCCATCATCATGGTTTTCTTCACGCCAAAGCTCAAACGGGTACTGGCCGCCTGTTGCAAGGTAGAAGTGATGTAAGGCGCACCCGGCTTGCTGCTGGTCGGTTTGTCTTCGCGATCCAGCACCGTATAACGGGCTTTTTCCAGCAGTTTGAGTGCGGCGTGGGTCTGCTCACGGTTAACCGGTTTGAACGGTTTGTCGTGGGCATGTGTCACTTCCATCTGCAGCGCGGTATCACCCTTCGCCAACAGATCGGCGTGCAACTCCCAGTATTCTTCCGGCACGAAGGCTTTGATGTCGCGCTCACGCTCCACCACCAGTCGAACCGCAACAGATTGCACTCGCCCGGCGGACAGGCCACGGGCAATTTTTTTCCACAGCAGCGGCGAAACCATGTAACCCACCACGCGGTCCATAAAGCGACGCGCCTGCTGGGCATTAACACGATCGATATTCAGTTCGCCGGGCTGTTTGAACGCATTTTGGATCGCGTTCTTGGTAATTTCGTTAAACACCACGCGGCTAAAGCGTTTGTCGTCACCGCCGATAACTTCCCGCAGGTGCCAGGCAATGGCTTCCCCTTCGCGGTCAAGGTCGGTTGCGAGATAAATGTGGTCGGCGTTTTCCGCTAACGACTTTAACTCGGCAACAACTTTTTCTTTACCCGGCAGGATTTCGTATTGCGCTTCCCAGCCATGGTAAGGATCGACGCCCATGCGATTTACCAGCGCCGTCGTCGGATCTTTTTTAACTTTCTTCTTGGCTTTGTCTTCGGTTGAGTCAGCGCTCTTTTTGCTGGCTGAGCCACTGGTCGGCAAATCACGGATATGACCGACGCTGGACTTCACCACGTAGTCATTACCTAAATATTTATTAATAGTTTTGGCTTTTGCCGGGGACTCAACTATTACGAGAGCTTTACCCATATTTACCTTTACCTAATTTTATTTCTTCTAAAAAGAAGTCTTTTATCTCGCCGTGCCGCAGCGATTCATATCTCTTTTTTATATTGCGGCAGTCTGGCAAGAGATCAACATGTTTTTTTCTATTGGCTGTTTAACTGCTCAACCTGAGCGCAAGTTGTTGATCCTGCCTACTATTCACTCATGCCCCAGAAGTACGGCTGTGTGAAACTCATTCATGGCGTAAACAAAACCTTCCACCCGACGCCGCAAAATCCCACACTGTACCTGATAAAAAGCGTCACGCAACCTAATTAGCACGGAAAGACAGATTTCGCCAATCGGCGGATAGTGCTAGCCATCCAGACGGCAAATAAACCTTAGTCTGTTTGCGGATAAATGCGAACTGGCGTTAGAATATGTGCAGAATTTTTCATTGGAGTGTAATAAATGCGCACTGATACCTCACCTATTGCTCGTGAAGCCCTGTTGGAAGAAGCAAATAAACTTATTCGCCAGCATGATGAATATCTGCATGGTATGGTTGCCACTGATGTTGAACAAAAAGGCAGCGTTTTAGTTTTCCGCGGTGAATTCTTTTTGGATCCGGTTGGATTGCCAACGATAAAAACTACCGCTGTATTTAATATGTTTAAACACTTGGCCCACGTGTTTTCTGATAAATACCATTTGGTCGATTAAGCATAAAAAAAGGGGGCCTTGGCCCCCATGATGTTAAAACATCCGGTTTAAAGCAGTGGCTTTTCACCCCGCTGCCACCAGCGTAACAGCAGACGATCGACACTTTCCGCCGCACTGCCGGTAAAACGGTCCATCATGCGTTTACGGCGTGCATAGCGCACCCCAACCACCTCGTGGTTTTCCATTTCAGCGATCAACAAATCGTCACTGGTGCCAATGGCATCAATCAGCCCTTTGTCTTTCGCCTGGGTGCCGAACCAATGCTCACCGGTCGCCACGCTGTCGATATCCAGTGATGGACGCTGTTGATGAACAAACTGTTTAAACAGCTCGTGGGTGTCGTTCAAATCCTCACGGAATTTCTCACGCCCCTGCTCGGTATTTTCGCCAAACAGCGTCAGCGTGCGTTTGAACTCACCGGCGGTGTGCAACTCTACATCAATATCATTCTTTTTCAGCAGGCGATGGAAGTTAGGGATTTGCGCCACGACGCCGATAGAACCGATGATGGCAAAGGGCGCTGCAACAATGCGATCCGCCACGCAGGCCATCATATAACCTCCGCTGGCCGCCACTTTATCGACCGCTACCGTCAGGCGAATACCACCGGTACGCAAACGTGCCAGTTGCGATGACGCCAGGCCGTAACCGTGCACCACCCCACCAGGGCTTTCCAAGCGCAGCAACACTTCATCCTGCGGTGTCGCTACCGCCAGCACCGCCGAAATTTCCTCGCGCAGTGAAGTCACTTCATGGGCATCCATGCTGCCTTTGAAATCCAGCACGTACAGGCAAGGTTTGGTGGCTTCAACCGCGCCGGCTTTGGCACGCTGTTTCTTCAGTTTATCGTCGGCCTTGGTCTGCTTTTTAAACTGTTTGCTCCAGGCCTTTTGTTCCGCATCGCCCATGCGCGCCAGCCGCATATCACGCTGCATGTCGCGATATTGTTCGCCGAGGTCAGTCAGCTGCAGTTCCCCTTTCTGGCGGTTCTTGCGTTGCCCCAGGCTGACCGCCAGCAACGCCAGCGCGGCGATAGCAATCACTACCGTCGCGATTTTGGCCAAAAACAGGCCATAAACAGATATAAACTCCACAGATTCCGCCTTTATTAACAGGTTGTTAGTATGATCTCATTCATTCTAGCCAACCGACGCGGTGGCTGTCGCGGCTAAATAAAAAATCCTTGTGATACCTTTTTACTATGTGGGCACATTTGGGCTTAACCAAGCCGCTGTTGTTCCCTTTTTGTTACAAAAGAATGCCGATTCTGCTGCCTAATCATTGAAAATACGATCCATTTAAGGCATATAACACGGATTATTCATCAACATGATGATCCAAATTCGCTGCGGGGCCCTGCATGCGGTCGAGCCTTAGCTCCTGTCATGGCCTCTCAATCCACTCTCTCCCCGACGTAAGCGGGAGACCAGCCACCAAGGCGCGAGGAATTATTGTGCATTACCAACCTAAACAAGATCTGCTGGAAAAACGTATTATTTTGGTCACCGGCGCCGGTGATGGCATCGGTCGCGAAGCGGCACTCACCTACGCCAAATTTGGCGCACAGCTGGTGCTGTTGGGGCGTACCGAAAGCAAGTTACAGGCGGTACAAGCCGAGATCGCAAAAATCAGCAGTGCGCCAACCTACATCATCACGCTGGATCTGCTGCATACCACCCAGGAACAGTGCCAACAGGTGGCTGAAGCGTTAACAACTCATGTGCCACGTCTCGACGGCGTGCTGCATAACGCCGGTCTGCTGGGTGATATCGCTCCCATGGCCGGGCTGTCGATGGCAATGTGGAACGAGGTGATGCAGGTGAACGTCAACGCGACCTTTATGCTCACTCAGGCGCTGCTGCCACTGCTGCTGAAATCCAACGCCGGATCGCTGGTCTTTACCAGTTCCAGCGTCGGCCGCACCGGACGTGCCAACTGGGGTGCCTATGCGGTGTCCAAGTTCGCCACCGAGGGCATGATGCAGGTGTTGGCCGATGAATACAAAAGTCGCAATCTGCGGGTAAATTGCATCAATCCTGGTGGAACACGCACCCAAATGCGCGCATCAGCCTTCCCACACGAAGACAAAAGCAAGCTGAAAACCCCGGCTGATATTATGCCGCTTTACCTCTATCTGATGGGCGATGACAGCCGCCGTAAAACCGGCATGAGCTTCGATGCCCAGCCAAACCGTAAACCCGGCGCAGCCGAATAAAAGGGGCTTTATCATGGCTGAAGATCGCCACCAACAACGTCAGCAGCGCCTGAAAGAACAGGTCGATGCCCGCATCGCTGCGGCTCAGGATGCACGGGGTTTACTGCTGGTCTTCACCGGTAACGGCAAGGGCAAGACCACCGCAGCATTTGGCACCCTGACACGCGCCGTCGGCCACGGAATGAAAGCCGCCGTCATTCAGTTCATCAAGGGAGAATGGCCGAACGGTGAAAAGAATCTGCTGCAGCAGCACGGCGTTGAGTTTCAGGTGATGGCCACCGGTTTTACCTGGGAAACCCAGGATAAAGCCAGCGATACCGCAGCTTGTCAGGCCGTATGGCAACACGGCAAGCGTATGCTGGCCGACAGCAGCCTGGATCTGGTGCTACTGGACGAACTGACCTACATGGTCAGCTACGGTTACCTTGAGCTGGATGAGCTGCTGGAGGCGCTACGACAACGTCCTGCGCACCAGACGGTGATTATCACCGGGCGGGGGTGCCATAGAGATTTACTGGAACTGGCGGATACGGTCACGGAGATGCGACCGGTGAAACACGCGTTTGACGCGGGTATCAAGGCACAACAGGGAATTGACTGGTAAAGCAAAGAAAACGCCGCAGCCCGGAGAGGGTTGCGGCGTAATGACTAGCTACGCTTGGCGGGTTTGCCAGGCTTGCTGCCTGCCGCACTGCGACGACCGCTGCCAGCCACCTGGGTATGGCGCTTGACGGCACGACGGATCTGATTGGCTTTCACGCGGCGACGTTCACGCTCAATCGGCATCTTGCTAACGGTTTCCGGTTTTAATTCAACCAGTTCGCGCAGATAGTTAATCGCCGGCAAGTCCAGTTCGGTCCAACCGCCACGCGGCAGGCCTTTCGGCAGATCGATATCGCCGTAACGCACACGGATCAGGCGACTCACCTGCACGCCAACCGCTTCCCACAGACGACGAACTTCGCGGTTACGCCCTTCGGTCAGGGTAACGTTGTACCACTGGTTAATGCCTTCGCCACCCTGGAAACTGATGGTGCGGAAAGCGGCCGGGCCGTCTTCCAGCTGAACGCCCTTGCTCAGTTGCTTGATTTTTTCGTCATCAATCTGACCAAATACACGCACCGCATATTCACGCTCAACTTCACGGCTTGGGTGCATCAGACGGTTCGCCAGTTCACCGTCGGTGGTGAACAGCAGCAAGCCTGAGGTATTGACGTCCAGACGCCCTACCGCCACCCAGCGTGAGCCACGCAGCTTAGGCAGGCGATCGAACACCGTCGGGCGGCCTTCAGGATCGCTACGGGTGCAGAGTTCGCCTTCCGGTTTGTAATACGCCAGTACGCGGCAAACCGCTTCTTCGGATTCTTTAACCGAGACCACGTGGCCATCCAAACGGATTTTCATTGAAGCGGTTACTTCAACGCGATCACCCAGTTTGGCGACTTTACCGTCGACGCTGACGCGGCCGGCTTCAATAATGGTTTCGATTTCACGACGCGAGCCATGGCCGGCGCGCGCTAAAACTTTCTGTAACTTCTCGCTCATTGAGCAACCTCTAGTGTCGCCTTCACAGGCGTCGGGGGGATGACCACCGCGGCGTCAGGCGCCACGACAGTAACAATACGTTTACATAGATCGAACCGCGCATTATACAGGCTTTCAATAGGGTTGAAACCCACTTTATTACCGGGTCGATTATCGAAAGCTATTGATGTCTTCAGCACCCGGGGGAAAACGGGCGCAGACCCGTTAGATAAACAACTGCTGTTATTTAATGACCGAGGAAATTGTCAACCTCCCGATATACCGCCTCCGGCTGCTCGAGAATACCAAGATGAGTGCGGGCATCTTCCAGCCGCGCAACCGAGAAGAACGGATGGTCAACGGCAAACGCCTGTTGGTGCCGCAGGTAATCGTCATCACGATCCAGCGAGTAAATATGCCGACAAACCGGAGGGGAGCTTAATTGACTCAGTCGATGAAGTGGCGAACGGTATTGCAGATAGGCTTGTTCAATCGCTACGCCAGCCGCCTGCCAAACGCGAAAATCTTCCTGCGCCATTTCGACAGTCAGATGATGTTTGACCCGTGGTTGCTCAATTCCCCCCTGCCAGAAACTAAACAATTCATCACGTGCCGCCAGCCATTTTTCTGGCCGCTGCATTTGTTGCACCGAATCGAAAAATGCTGGTTCAGGCTGAGTCATGATCCAATCGAGAAAGACCATGGCTTGCGTCTGCTGTGGCAAGCTCTCGGCCAACGCCACCGCAATCCAACTGGCGTGTGCCACCGACAACGTCGCAAACCGCTCCACCCGCAGCTCGAGTAACAGTTGGCGCAAATCCGCCAGTAAATCCTCAGCGCCCAGCGCAAGACCGACACCGCCGGCGGACAGCCCGTGGCCACGCCAGTCGAGAGTGATCACCCGGTATTGTTGCTCCGCCAGTGCGGTAAAAGGGGCAAAAACGGTTTTCGGCTCACACCAGCCGGGCAGCAAGACCAATGTCAGCGGACCTGAGCCGGAATCGTGATAATCGAGGGAAAGAGTGCCATGGCGAAACGCTGTCATTTTGTCTCCTAAACGTCATTGCCCTAAATCACTTAGGGACTTATGCGCTAGTGGTAAAATGACAGCGTTTATCGATCTCATCTATGGGAAATGATGCTAACAAACAGGCTTCGCACCTAATGAAAGAATACGCACTAAACGAACAATCTTAATGACGTTCGCAAGGGTAAGCGGCGGTTAACGCCAGCATAATCACCGAAGGTGCTGAATAGTGCAGCTGTTCCGGGTGTTCATTTAAATATTGCATGACCGCATCTGATGCCATGCCCACGCTCATACCGGCATCCGGGCAAATATTGCGATTGCCCTGCATCGAAAAGGTATCGAATACCCCGGCCACATAGCCCATAAACATCCCGCCATCGAGCGCTTCGGCAACGGTGGCAGCCCCGGCTTTATTTTTCACATAGCCGCTGGTCTCAGACAGCAAGGCGCTGCCGGAATAAAAACCTGCACTGGCCGCAGAGGAAAACAATATGGCCGCTAAAAGAGAAACCCGCTTAATCATCGCTATGCATCCTGCCTATTATCTATTTTTGATACTGTAGAATAGCGGCTTTAACCCTAAATGACGCCGTTTCGGCCACTTTTCAGAATAATGAGCAAAAACTACCGCGATGAATCAACGGAAAGGCGTTGGGTCACCCGCCCCTTCGCGCAGCACTTCCGGTGCAGACTCGGTCAGGTCGACCACCGTGGTCGGTTGCTGTCCCAGGAAGCCACCGTGGATCACCAAATCCACTTGTTTACCCAAGTGCTCGCTGATTTCTTCCGGATCGGATTCGGCAAAATCATTGCCTGGCAGCATCAACGTGGTCGACATCATCGGCTCGTTTAAGGCCTCCAGTAACGCCAGCGCAATCGGGTTCGACGGCACGCGTAACCCTATGGTTTTGCGTTTGTCATTCATCAGGCGGCGCGGGACTTCCTTGGTCGCTTTCAGAATGAAGGTGTAGTTGCCGGGGGTGTTGTTCTTGATCAGTCGGAACGCGGTATTGTCGACATAAGCGTAGGTCGATAGCTCAGACAGGTCGCGACACATCAGCGTAAAGTTATGATTGCCGTCCAATTGACGAATGCGGCAGATACGTTCCATTGCCGACTTCTCTTCCAGCTTGCAGCCCAGCGCGTAACCGGAATCGGTGGGATAAACGATCACGCCGCCCTTACGCAACACATCCACCGCCTGATTTATCAGTCGCGGTTGGGGATTGTCTGGATGAATATAAAAAAGCTGACTCATGACTTGCTCCTAAAAATGATGCACGCGGGCGGCATCGCCCACGTTAAATCAATCGACTTTGGCCAACTGTGGCTGCGGCCAGTCACGCCACACGGGTTCAACGCCGCCGGGTAACCACAGTTTACGGCCCAGTTCGATCCACGAGCAGGGCTGATGGAAATCAGAGCCCTGCGACGCCAATAATTGATATTCCTGAGCATACTTCGCCAATTGCGAACGCTCATGCGGCGCCTGCTGACACTGCGCAACTTCCATGGCATCACCACCATGTTCCGCAAAGTGCGCCAGCAACCGCTTCAGCCATTTGGCCGTCAGGTCGTAACGGCCTGGGTGAGCTATCACCGCCTGACCGCCGGATTGATGAATCACATCAATGGCTTGTTCTATTGTACACCACTGTGGCGGAACGTAGCCGGTTTTGCCTTTGGCCAGGTATTTCTTGAACACCTGCGCCATATTATCGGCCATGCCGATCTGCACCAGATAACGGGCAAAGTGGCCACGGGTCACCGCCCCGCCATCTGCCAATTTTTGTGCGCCTTCAAAAGCACCTTCAATACGCGCCTTGGCCAGTCGCACACCTATTTCATGGGCGCGCAGGTGACGGCGTTCGGTCTGTTCGGCCAACAGTTGCACCATCGCCGGGTGCGTGGTCTCTATCCCCAGGCCCACGACATGGATCTCGTGGTTTTCCCACAGCGTGGAAATCTCTACCCCGTTAACCAACTGCAACGGCAGCGACAACTCAGCAATGGTGGCAGCCGCTGCGGCCAGGCCCGCGGTGGTGTCGTGGTCGGTAATCGCCAGTACGCCCACCCGCATTTCAACCGCCCGCTGCACCAACTGCGCCGGCGTTAAATAGCCGTCAGAGGCGGTGGTATGGCTGTGGAGGTCGTAGAGAGTAAATGCGGAAGGTTGGGGGTTGCTGTCTGTCAAAAGGAATATCCGGCAATGGCTTGGCCTTCTATCATACCCGCGATCGCCCGGCGGACGGAAATCTATTCTGGTCCATGGCCCCTTCCCGTTGATGAAAATAATTCACGCCTGTCGCTAAAACATTGTGCGAAAAGAGGGTTGACTTTATTCCCACGAACCAGTTAACTAGTACACAAGTTCAGGGCAGTTCCCTGGTTGGATGATAAACAAGAGAGCATAGAAATGAATAAGCAAACTTCTCTTCTTCGTTGGTGGCGTCACTCCCTTTCTCGGGCGGAGTAATCACGCATACCTGTCATCTGACACTGCAGATTCCCTAAGCCCGCTGGTAACGCGGGCTTTTTTATGGACAAATTTTAACTGGAACCACCAATGATGAACACCAAACCACAACTCAAATTACTGAAAGCGGAGGCCAGTTACCGGGGCGATCCGACCACCATTTTCCACCAGCTGTGCGGTGCTCGCCCGGCCACCCTGCTGCTGGAATCGGCTGAAATCAACAGCAAGCAAAACCTGCAAAGCCTGTTGGTGATCGACAGTGCCCTGCGCATCACCGCTCTGGGCCGCACCGTGACGCTGCAGGCGCTGACCGCCAACGGCGCGGCGATGCTGCCGCTGCTGGATGAGGCACTGCCGACCGAAGTCCAGATCCAGGTGCGTCCTAATGGACGTGAACTGATCTTCCCGGTGATTGATGCCATCCAGGATGAAGATGCCCGCCTGCGTTCGCTGTCGGTGTTTGATGCACTGCGCACCCTGCTGACGCTGGTTGACTCCCCGGCTGACGAACGTGAAGCGGTAATGCTCGGCGGCCTGTTTGCCTACGATTTGGTCGCCGGTTTCGAAGACCTGCCGGCATTGCGTCAGGATCAGCGCTGCCCGGACTTCTGTTTCTATCTGGCAGAAACCCTGTTGGTACTGGATCACCAACGCGGCGTGGCCCGTCTGCAGGCCAGCGTTTTCACTGCCGACACGGCAGAAGAGCAACGTCTGCAACAGCGCCTGGAACAGCTGCAGGTTCAATTGAAACAGACACCGCAGCCGATCCCACACCAGAAACTGGAAGACATGCAGCTGAGCTGCAACCAGACCGATGAAGAATACGGCGCGGTCGTCAGCGAATTGCAACAGGCCATCCGTCAGGGCGAAATCTTCCAGGTAGTACCATCGCGCCGTTTCTCACTGCCGTGCCCGGCCCCGCTGGCCGCTTATCAAACGCTGAAGGACAACAACCCAAGCCCGTATATGTTCTATATGCAGGATGATGAATTCACCCTGTTCGGTGCTTCGCCGGAAAGCGCGCTGAAATACGATGCCGGCAACCGCCAAATCGAGATCTACCCGATTGCCGGTACTCGTCCTCGCGGGCGTCGCGCCGATGGTTCGCTGGATCTGGATCTCGACAGCCGTATCGAGCTGGAAATGCGCACCGACCACAAAGAACTGGCCGAGCACCTGATGCTGGTCGATCTGGCGCGTAACGATCTGGCGCGCATCTGCCAGGCCGGCAGCCGCTATGTGGCTGACCTGACCAAAGTGGACCGCTACTCATTCGTGATGCACCTGGTTTCCCGGGTGATTGGCACCCTGCGCGCCGACCTCGACGTGCTGCACGCCTACCAGGCCTGCATGAACATGGGCACCCTGAGCGGTGCGCCAAAAGTACGCGCCATGCAGTTAATTGCCGCCTCTGAAGGCACGCGTCGCGGCAGCTACGGCGGTGCAGTCGGTTATTTCACCGCCACCGGCGATTTGGATACCTGTATTGTCATCCGCTCCGCGTATGTTGAAGACGGCATTGCTACCGTGCAAGCCGGCGCCGGCGTGGTGCTGGATTCTGTTCCTCAGGCGGAAGCCGATGAGACCCGTAATAAGGCACGTGCCGTGCTGCGTGCCATTGCCAGCGCGCACCAGGCCAAGGAGGTGTTCTGATGGCCGATATCTTACTGCTCGATAACGTTGATTCCTTTACCTATAACCTGGTCGACCAGCTGCGTGCCAGCGGTCATCAGGTGGTGATTTACCGTAACCAGATTTCTGCCGAAGTGATTATCGAACGCCTGCAGCAGTTGGAACAGCCGGTTCTGATGCTGTCACCGGGCCCGGGTACCCCGTCCGAAGCCGGTTGCATGCCGGAACTGTTACAACGCCTGCGCGGCCAGTTGCCGATTATCGGCATCTGTCTGGGACATCAGGCGATTGTTGAAGCCTACGGCGGCCACGTTGGCCAGGCCGGTGAGATCTTGCACGGCAAGGCCTCGGCCATCAGCCACGATGGCGAAGGCATGTTTGCCGGGATGGTGAACCCACTGCCGGTGGCACGTTATCACTCACTGGTCGGCAGCAATATCCCGGCCGAGCTCACCGTCAACGCCCAGTTTGGCGAGATGGTGATGGCAGTACGTCATGACCAGCATCGCGTATGCGGTTTTCAGTTCCATCCGGAATCGATCCTGACCACCCACGGCGTGCGTTTGCTTGAGCAGACGCTGGCCTGGGCGCTGGCGAAATAACGAGGGATACGACGATGCAAACTATTCTTGAAAAACTGTACCGTTCAGAGTCGATGAACCAACAGGAAAGTCAGCAGTTATTCAGCGCCATCGTGCGCGGTGAGCTGGAACCAAGCCAATTGGCAGCGGCACTGATCAGCATGAAAATTCGCGGCGAACGCCCAGAAGAGATCGCCGGAGCGGCCAAAGCGCTGCTGGCCGACGCCCTGCCGTTCCCACGCCCGGATTACCCGTTTGCCGATATCGTCGGCACCGGTGGTGACGGCACCAACAGCATTAATATCTCCACCGCCAGTGCCTTTGTGGCGGCGGCATGCGGTGCCAAAGTGGCCAAACACGGCAACCGTAGCGTTTCCAGCCGGTCGGGCTCCTCTGATCTGCTGGCAGCATTTGGCATTCGCCTGGATTTGCCGGCAGAAGAAGCGCGTAAGGCACTGGACGAACTGGGTGTGTGCTTCCTGTTCGCCCCGCAGTATCACACCGGATTCCGCCATGCGATGCCGGTACGCCAGCAACTGAAAACCCGTACGGTGTTCAACGTGCTCGGCCCGTTGATCAACCCGGCACGTCCACCGCTGGCGCTGATCGGTGTTTACAGTCCGGAACTGGTGCTGCCGATTGCCGAAACCCTGCGGGTGCTCGGTTATCAACGGGCAGCGGTGGTGCACGGCGGCGGTATGGATGAAGTGGCGATTCATGCGACTACCCATGTGGCCGAGTTGAACAACGGCGAAATTGAAAGCTATCAGTTGACGCCACAGTCCTTCGGGCTGCAAAGCTATCCGCTGGAAGCCCTGCTGGGCGGCTCACCGGAAGAAAATCGTGACATTCTGGCAAGGTTGTTACAAGGTAAAGGTGACCCGGCGCACGCCGCTGCGGTAGCCGCTAACGTGGCGCTGCTGCTGAAGTTATTCGGGCATGAAGACCTGCGCCAAAATGCGCAGCAGGCACTGGACATGATTCACAGCGGGCAAGCTTACGAGCGCGTCACCGCACTGGCAGCAAGAGGATAAATGATGCAGGAAACCGTGCTCAACAAGATTGTTCGTGACAAAGCGCAATGGGTCGCAGCACGACAGCAACAACAGCCACTGGCCAGTTTTCAGAATGAAATAGTCCCGAGTGAACGCGGTTTTTACCACGCGTTAGAGGGAGCCAGAACGGCGTTTATTCTTGAATGTAAAAAGGCATCCCCTTCCAAAGGGTTGATCCGCGAAAACTTTGATCCGGTAGAAATCGCTGAGGTCTACAAGGATTTCGCCTCGGCGATCTCGGTGCTGACCGATGAAAAATATTTCCAGGGCAGCTTCGATTTCCTGCCGCTGGTTAGCAAGACGGTGACACAGCCGGTACTGTGCAAAGATTTTATTATCGACCCGTACCAAATTTACCTGGCTCGCTTCTATCAAGCCGATGCCATCCTGCTGATGCTGTCGGTGCTTAATGACGAGCAATACCGTCAGTTAACCGCGGTGGCGCACAGCCTGAACATGGGCGTGCTGACCGAAGTGATCAGTGAAGAAGAGCTGCAACGAGCCATTGCTCTGGAAGCGCGCGTGGTGGGCATCAATAACCGCGATCTGCGCGATCTGAGCATCGATCTGGATCGCACTCGTCAGTTGGCGCCACGCGTGCCGCACGGTGTGACCGTGATCAGCGAGTCCGGCATCAACAACTACGGTCAGATCCGCGAGCTGAGTCACTTTGCCAACGGTTTTCTGATTGGCAGTGCACTGATGTCGGAACCCGACCTGCGCGCCGCCGTGCGCCGGGTGATGCTCGGTGACAATAAAGTCTGTGGGCTAACCCGTCCGCAGGATGCCGCCGCGGCCTATCAGGCAGGTGCTGTCTACGGTGGGCTGATTTTTGTCGGACGCTCCCCGCGCTATGTTGATATCAACCGCGCCCGTGAAGTCATTTCCGGCGCTCCGCTGAAATACGTCGGCGTATTCTGTGACGCGCAGGTAGAAACGGTAGTACAGACCGTCGAGCGTCTGGGCCTGAAAGCAGTACAACTGCACGGCGCGGAAGATCAAACTTATATCACCGCCCTGCGTGCCGAACTGCCGATCGACTGTCAGATTTGGAAGGCGCTGAACGTGAAAGACCATTTGCCAAAGCGCGATTTGCAGCACGTTGACCGCTACCTGCTGGATAACGGCGCGGGCGGCACCGGCCAACGTTTCGACTGGTCGGTACTCCAGGGTGAAAACCTGGAAAACGTGATGCTGGCCGGTGGCCTGGGCGCAGACAACTGTGTTGACGCGGCCAAACTCGGCTGCGCCGGTCTTGACTTTAACTCCGGCGTTGAGAGCCAGCCCGGCATTAAGGATCCTGCCCGCCTGGCGGCGGTGTTTCAGACCCTGCGCGCTTACTGAAGATCATTAACGGATAATAACAGGAACTAAAATGACGCTGCTTAACCCCTACTTCGGCGAATTTGGTGGCCAATATGTGCCGCAGATTCTGATGCCGGCCTTAAAACAACTGGAAGAAGCCTTTGTCAGCGCACAGCGCGACCCGGAGTTCCAGGCTGAATTTATCGACCTGCTGAAAAACTATGCCGGTCGCCCAACGGCGCTGACACTGTGCAGAAACCTCACTGCAGGGACCAAAACCAAGCTGTACCTGAAACGTGAAGACTTGCTGCACGGCGGCGCACACAAAACCAACCAGGTGTTGGGTCAGGCACTGTTGGCCAAACGCATGGGCAAAACCGAAATCATCGCCGAAACCGGTGCCGGTCAGCACGGCGTTGCCTCGGCCCTGGCCTGTGCCTTGCTCGGCCTGAAGTGCCGCATCTACATGGGGGCCAAAGATATTGAGCGCCAGTCACCTAATGTTTTCCGCATGCGTCTGATGGGTGCGGAAGTGATCCCGGTGCACAGCGGTTCTTCTACGCTGAAAGATGCCTGTAACGAAGCGCTGCGCGACTGGTCTGGCAGCTACGAAACCGCCCACTATATGTTGGGTACCGCAGCAGGCCCACACCCGTACCCAACCATCGTCCGTGAATTCCAGCGCATGATCGGCGAGGAAACCAAAGCGCAGATGCTGGAACGCGAAGGTCGCCTGCCGGATGCGGTGCTGGCCTGTGTCGGTGGCGGCTCCAACGCCATCGGCATGTTCGCTGACTTTATCGATGACGCCAGCGTGGGTCTGATCGGCGTTGAACCCGCCGGGCTGGGTATTGAAACCGGCCAGCACGGCGCCCCCTTGAAGCACGGCCATGTGGGGATCTATTTCGGCATGAAAGCGCCGATGATGCAGACTTCCGAAGGCCAGATTGAAGAGTCCTATTCTATTTCTGCGGGGCTGGACTTCCCTTCCGTTGGGCCGCAGCACGCTTATCTGAACAGCATCGGTCGCGCAGAATATGTGTCGATTACCGATGATGAAGCACTGGATGCCTTCAAAGCGCTGTCGCGTAGCGAAGGGATTATCCCGGCGCTGGAGTCTTCCCATGCCCTGGCACACGCGCTGAAAATGATCCGTGAAACACCGCAAAAGGAACAGATCCTGGTGGTTAACCTGTCCGGACGCGGCGACAAAGACATATTTACCGTTCACGACATTCTGAAAGCTCGGGGAGAAATCTGATGGAACGTTACCAGCAACTGTTCGACCGCCTGGCAAGCAACAAGGAAGGCGCCTTCGTCCCGTTCGTGACCCTCGGCGATCCAAACCCGACACTGTCATTGCAAATCATCGATACTTTGGTTGAAGCCGGTGCTGACGCGCTGGAATTGGGTATCCCGTTCTCCGACCCACTGGCGGACGGCCCGACCATTCAAAGTGCGGCGCTGCGCGCATTCGCCTCTGGCGTCACGCCAACCCAGTGCTTTGAAATGCTGGCCGCGATCCGTCAGAAGCACCCCAACATTCCTATCGGCCTGCTGATGTACGCTAACCTGGTGTTCCATAAAGGTATCGATGCGTTTTACCAACGCTGTGCCGAGGTGGGCGTAGACTCGGTGCTGATTGCCGACGTGCCGTATGAAGAGTCCGCCCCCTTCCGTGCCGCCGCTATCCGCCATGGCATCGCGCCAATCTTTATCTGTCCGCCAAATGCCGACGACGATTTGCTGCGCGAAATCTCCTCACACGGCCGGGGCTACACCTACCTGTTGTCACGCGCTGGCGTAACCGGGACCGAAAGTCGCGCGCAATTGCCACTGCATCACCTGGTGAACAAACTGCGTGAATACCATGCAGCCCCACCGCTGCAAGGGTTTGGCATTTCCGAGCCGGCTCAGGTGCGTGATGCACTGCAGGCCGGGGCTGCCGGGGCAATATCCGGCTCGGCGATCGTCAAGATTATCGAGCAAAACCAAGCGCAACCGGCCGAAATGCTGACGCGACTGGCGGCCTTTGTCAGTGAAATGAAGGCCGCAACCCGAGCGTAATTGGCCAGCAACGGGCGCGGAGAATCTGTGCCCGTTGTTAACATATTGTTTCTCTTCAAAGTTGTGCTACTTTTTTACACCTTAGATTTGAACAAACCCGATTCTTGTCTCACAATTAACCCTGCGCGTCGGGCATTTCTTTATTTGGGGGAATGCGCTACGTTTTCAGGTGAAAACCCGAATGTAGTTTCAACAATAACATTGCATGGAGAGTAATTTATGAAGCTATTTAAAACCCTTTCGGTCTTATGCATGGCAGCCGTTGTGGCATTCGCAGTGAGTGCCTGCGCGCCAACAGCGAAATCTGAAGGGACTGGCGGTTATATTGACGATACGGTAGTGACGACCAAGGTGAAGTCAGCGCTGCTGGCGGATAAAACCATCAAATCTACCGAAATCAGCGTCGAGACCTTTAAAGGTCGCGTGCAACTGAGCGGCTTTGTCAGCTCAAGCGCCGATGCCAACCGTGCGGTGCAGGTGACTCGTGGCGTTGCGGGTGTAAAATCCGTTGAGAACGTGATGAATATCAAGTAGTAAAAGTTAAACGGAGGCGCTGCATGCGCCTCCCTGTTTCACCCCTGTCAGAAGCGATACCCTGCCCCGAACATAAACACCCACGGATCCAAACGCGTATCAATGCTGTGATGATTACCGTCCGCATCGTCAAAGCGAGTTTTGGTTTCGATGTTCATCCACCACACTGACATGTTCAGCATCCAGTGCTCATCCAGGTTGTAATCCAGGCCCGCCTGCGCGGCCACGCCCCAGGAGTCTTTCAAACTCAGGTTGCTCAGCCCGGCGCTTTTACCGTTGTCGTTGAATTTCTCATCGAAGAAGGTGGTGTAGTTAACCCCCAGCCCCAGGTACGGACGCAGTTTGTCCTGCTTATCGCCAAAGTAGTATTGCGCCATCAGGCTTGGCGGCAGATCGCGCACCGTGGCGATATCACCGTTCACCGCCTTGCCATTCAGCCCCACTTTATGGCGAAACGGCGTTGCGGCCAGCAGTTCGACACCAATATTGTCCGTGACCATATAGCCGAAGGTCAGACCAAGCTGGGTATTATTGTCGGCACTGAATGAGCCTTGCCCCAGCACGTCATCCGATCCGGCATTTGGCCGCACCGTTGCTGCGCCAGCGCGGAAAAGAAAATCGCCTGCCTGATGTGCACTTGCCAACATAGGGGCCATCATCGCCGCCAATACCACCAGAGTTGTCTTTTTCATTATCCATTCCATTTGTGTGGTTATCATCCAGGGGGAATATACCTACTTACGGGTATTTATGATCCCATCGAGATCACATCTTATGTGTAAAAATTTTAAATCCTACTAAAAACAAGGTTACCTAAGGGGCTAATAAATCAAGAATTGATCTGAATCAAAAAACACTTTTGTTGCAAATTATCTACATGTTTAGTTATGGGGAAGTAGCATAAACGGGGAGACATTTTCATCCTTCGACCGGATCAGGGGAGACGAATCTGGCGAGAACCAGGCTAAAGGTGGCGGCTTGAAAGATAACGATAACGGCGATCGCCGAAGAAATCGTCGCAGTGCACTTCACGGGGTGCCACAGCGGCCAGGAACAGGGTACAATCGCCCACTGATTTTGATTTATCTCTGTTTCTCGATGCCAAGGAGTCTGCATGCCTATCACGGCCAACACGTTGTACCGTGACAGTTTTAATTTTTTCCGTAACCAACTGACCAGTATCCTGATGCTGGCGCTGTTGACCGCGTTCATTTCTGTACTGCTCAATCAGGCTTTCAGTCCTGATGTCGAACAGTTGAAGATCCTGAGCGCAACGGAAGGTGACTTTGCTGCATCCGCCGGTATGGGGATCCAGGAAATCATTCAACAAATGACGCCTGAGCAACAGATGGTGTTATTGAAGGTTTCAGCCGCCGCCACCTTTTCCGCATTAGTGGGCAACGTGTTGCTGGTTGGCGGGATGCTGACATTGATTCGCCTGGTTTCCCAGGGGCAGCGCATCAGCGCACTGCGCGCTATCGGTGCTTCCGCGCCGGAACTGCCGCGTTTGCTGTTGCTGCTGTTCATCTGCACGCTGTTGATTCAACTGGGCCTGACGCTGTTTGTGGTACCTGGCGTGATCATGGCGATCGCTTTCTCGCTGGCACCGGTGATCACCGCTACCGACAAGAAAGGCGTGTTTGCCTCGATTAAGCTGAGCTGCAAGTTGGCTTTCGCCAATGCGCGTGTGATTGTTCCGGCGATGATGCTGTGGCTGGCAGCCAAGCTGCTGGTGCTGTTTATGGTGAGCCACCTTTCGGTGCTGACCCCGAACGTCGCCAGCGTGGTATTGACTGCGTTGAGCAACCTGGTTTCCGCCCTGTTGCTGGTTTACCTGTTCCGTCTGTATATGCTGCTGCGCAGCTAATTTTGCAGCAGGAATGTAAAGGGCACGCTTCGGCGTGCCCTTTTGCTTACTGAGCCACCGGCGGTTCCGCCTGCTCTTTACTTTGAATCAGCTTCAGCGCCAAATACAAATCCGGCACCAGGATTAATTCCCGATCGCGCCCCAACCGATTGATACGGAACCAGCGCGTCAGTTCGGTTCGCCGCCCTGCCAGTACCAGCTTCACGTTACGCTGTAACAGATCCCGTTTCAATTCGTCGATGGCCGCCAATACGCTGACATCGGCATGGGTAAAGCTGGCAACGGCGTCTACCACCACCCAACGCGGCTGGAACGGCGTGCTGTCGACCAGGTTCAAGATCCGCCGCTTGAAGTACGCCACGTTGAAATAGGTCAACGGCGAGTTGAAGCGGTACATCATCACGCCGGGCACCGCTTTAATGCCGTTATTGTTGCCCATTGAGTGGATCATGCCTTCGTCATTAACGCCCAGCAGCTGCTCCGTCGGGCGGAACACCGTGCGCAGGAACTGCATCAGACCCAATAATACCGCCAGGCCAATGCCGCTGATCACCCCCACCAGCAGCACACTGAGGAAGGTAAACATCGCCAGACGGAAGGCCTGGGCATTGCGACGCCGCATGATCCAGATACCGCGAATATCCAGCAGCGACCAGGCGGCATACATCAGCACCACGCCCAACCCCGCGACTGGAATAAACTGCAACGGTGCCATCAGAAACAACAGCACAAAGGCAATCACCGCCGCCGCAATGATCGACACCAGTTGGCTCTTGCCGCCGTTGGCGTCATTGACCGCGGTGCGCGAATCTGCCCCGCTGATGGCGAACCCCTGCGACAACGCCGAGACAATATTCACCAGCCCGAGCGCACGGAACTCAGCGTCAGCGTTCACCTCATAACCGTTTTTCGCCGCAAAGCTGCGGGCGGTCAACATCATGCTGACAAAGCTCACCACCGCCAGGTTGAGCGCTGGGATCACCATGTCGCGCAGTAAACCCGGCTGAAAATCCGGCCACTGCACGATGGGCAATACATCGCTAAAACCGCCGACCGTCACCACCCCATGCTGCTGCAGCCCGCCGGCCCAGGTAACAAAGGTCACCAGAACGATGGCAAATAACGGCGCCGGCCAGTTGGGCCGCCATTTTTTAAACCCGATCAGCGTAATCAGCGTCAGTAACGACACCGACATGGTCAGCCAATCGCTGTGCATCAGGTTGCCCGGCAACGCGTAGATACGTTCGATTAACTGCGCCGGATGCACGCCGAAACCTAGCACCTTGCCAATCTGATCAACAATAATGGTGATCGCCACGCCGTTCAGCAGCCCACTGAGAATCGGTCTGGAGAGCAGGTCCGCCAGCGCACCCAGCTTGAAGCGGCTGGCTAACAGGCACCAGGCGCCCATCATGGCGGTCATCATTATGGTCAGTTGCCAGTGGCGCTCCATATTGCCCGCCGCCAATGGCGTCACGACGGCGGCAATTACCGCACAGGTCGCCGCATCCGGCCCCACAATCAGTTGGCGTGAGGAGCCAAAAAACGCGTAGGCTACCATCGGTAAAATACAGGAATATAACCCTACTATCGGGCTGACCCCCGCCAGCTCGGCGTAAGCAATCGCCACCGGCAAGGCCACGGCGGCCACGGAAAGCCCGGCGCGAATGTCCGGTTTCAGCCAACTGCGTTGATACCCTAATAAATGCGTCAAACCGGGCGTCAGCGCCTGGAGAGATTTCCACTGCATAAACTGTTTTCCGTTATAAATTATCCGGCTATTATTGTGTGTATCATGCGATGCCAATGCCGTACTGGCAATCTGCCCGCCGCGAACTCGCGACCTCAATCGTAAGTTTATGCAAATTCCTGCTTTCATGGCGGAAATCCGGCGGCCAAACGCCGATAATCAGCGCTTGCCAGCGGTACACAGAGCCCGCCAAATCCGGTATAGTCGGCCGATGAACAGATGATGGATTGATTTATGAAGCAGTTTCTTGATTTCCTCCCGTTAATTGTCTTTTTTGCATTTTATAAGCTCTACGATATCTACGTCGCCTCTGGCGCGCTGATTGTTGCTACCGCCCTGGCGCTGGTGTTCACCTGGTTTAAATACCGCAAAATCGAGAAGATGACGCTGATCACCTTCCTGATGGTCCTGGTGTTTGGCACCCTGACACTGGTGTTCCATAACGATTTGTTTATCAAATGGAAAGTTACGATCATCTACTGCCTGTTCGCACTGGCCTTGTTGATCAGCCAACTGGTGCTCAAAAAGCCACTGGTGCAACGCATGCTGGGCAAAGAGCTGACGCTGCCGGATAAAGTCTGGAACAGCCTCAACCTGGCCTGGGCCGTCTTCTTCCTGGTCTGTGGCCTGGCGAATATCTACGTCGCTTTCTGGCTGCCTCAGAGCGTTTGGGTTAACTTTAAAGTGTTCGGCCTGACCGCGCTGACGCTGGTGTATACCCTGCTCAGCGGCGTTTATATCTATCGGCACATGCCGGAAGAACAGAAAAAATAGTTACAAAATTGTTAATGCCCGTGGCGTTTGCTACGGGCAGTATAGTGAAATCCCTTCCTTGATAAGCAGACAGCTATGACTCAACAACGACCTTTACCCAGTGGCGAAATGGTGCTGCGAACGCTGGCGATGCCGGCAGATACCAATGCCAACGGCGATATTTTTGGCGGCTGGCTGATGTCGCAGATGGACATCGGTGGCGCTATTCAGGCGAAAGAAATTGCCGAAGGCCGTGTCGTGACCGTGCGAGTGGATGGCATGACCTTCCTGAAACCGGTCGCGGTAGGTGACGTGGTATGTTGCTACGCACACTGTATCCGTACCGGACGCAGCTCGATCACCATCAACATCGAAGTGTGGGTCAAGAAAGTGTCTTCTGCCCCTATCGGCCAGCGCTACCGTGCGACCGAAGCCGTGTTTACCTATGTTGCCGTAGACGACGAAGGTAATTCACGCGCCCTGCCCGACGGTAAGATGAACTTCCGTGTGGGTTTCGAAGAATAAGCCGGAATTCAGGCAGTAAAAAGGGTCGCCACAGGGCGACCCTTTTTTATTGGCGCAGACCTCAATCAGTTTACGTCGGTCGAACCATCCAGCTTGAAGCGGATATTCACGATATGACCTTTTGCTTCTTTGGCTTCATAGCGCCACTTACGCAATGCCTGCTTCACTTCACGTTCGAACATATTGCGTGGCTCAGCAAACAGGATACGCACGTTACTCACACGGCCATCGCTATCGATGTCAAACTGTACCCTTACCTTGCCTTCGATCTGCAATGCCTGCGCCCGAGGCGGGTACATTGGTTTAGATTGCACCAGTACTCTCGGCACGACATCACGCGAATTGCCCGCAACCGGCGCGGATGGCGCCTGCTTCACCGGAGCCCTATCAATAGGCTTGGCCGGCTGGTTATTTTCAAACGGCGACGGCTCACGCGGCTCGGTTTTCTGCGGCTCACGCTTAACCGTTTTTTCGACCTTCGGCTTCGGTTTTGGCTTCGGCTTGGGTTTCACCGGCTCAGGCTTCAGTATCGCCTTTGGCGGCGGCTCTGGAAGCGGTTCCGGCTCCGGCTCGGGTTCAGGCTCCACCTGCGGCTCTGGCTCAGGTTCGGCCGCTGCAGGCGGTGGCGGCTCTGCCATCGCGGCGGTATTGACCATCATGACGCTGATCGGCGCATCCTCAGGTTTCGGCAACTCCATCACCTCTTTGACAGAGGCATAGAGCAAACTCGCCACCAGGGCGCTATGTAAGCCAACGGACAGGACAATTGGCACGGACAAACGGCGATTAAGGAACATCTTTTTTAGCGGCATAATGATTCTGTTTCCTCTGGTTCGCCAAGTTTAAATGCAAATAGCAATCATATTCAATAACGAATAGCCAACTATCGCTCTAATCGTCATTATTCATTGCTAAAACCTGTAAACTCATGGGGATATTAACCTTTTATTTGCCTTTTAACTGAGGCTTTTACACGCTTCATTAACCTGATTCACCCGGGTAAAAACGAAAAAACCCGCCGTGGCGGGTTATCTTTGACCAATGCAGCGTTATTCTTCATCGCCGTAATACAGCACGCCCAGTTTGATCAGCGGCCGGCCCTGCGCTTTACGATGCAGGTTGCTGTCACGTAGCGAATAGACACAGCCGCAGTACTCCTGCTGATAAAAACGCTCACGTTTGCTGATGTCGATCATCCGCGACGCACCACCCTTTTTACGCCAGTTGTAATCCCAATACTCCAGATCGGGGTACTTTTCCGCCGCGCGCACTCCGCAGTCGGTGATTTGCTGCATATTCTTCCAGCGAGAGATACCCAGCGAGCTGGAGATAGTATCGTAGCCGTTTTCGTGCGCGTACAGTGCGGTGCGTTCAAAACGCATGTCGAAGCACATAGTGCAACGGATACCACGCTCGGGTTCATGCTCCATGCCTTTGGCGCGAGCAAACCAGTTATCGGTATCGTAATCGGCGTCGATGATTGGCACCCCGTGCTGTTCGGCAAAGCGGATATTCTCGTCCTTGCGCAGCAGGTATTCCTTTTGCGGATGGATATTCGGGTTATAGAAGAAAATGGCGTATTCGATACCGGAGGCTTGAATGGCTTCCATCACCTCACCGGAACAGGGCGCACAGCAAGAGTGCAGCAGCAGTTTGCTTTTGCCCTCAGGCAAGTCGAGTTTATCTCTAACCGGTTCCGTCATTTCCTCACCTCTCAATCCTTGTCTCATTAAATCGCGCGGCCGCACTATACGAATAAAAGCTAGTCGCTTCAAGGCATAAGCGCCAGCCACAGCTAAATTCCAGCGGGTAGGCATTCCCTTGCCCCCCCTTTTGCGCTACTTTAAATTTACCCTTCTATAGCAATGATTTTAAAGGTGAAACATGCTTTATCTGATCTACGCACAAGACGTGCCCAACTCATTGGAAAACCGCCTGTCGGTACGCCCGGCACATCTGGCACGCCTGCAGGCACTGCGTGACGCAGGTCGCCTGGTGATTGCCGGCCCCAATCCAGCCATCGACAGCAACGATCCGGGCAGTGCCGGTTTCAGCGGTTCTACGGTGATTGCGGAATTCGCCTCACTGGCCGATGCCCAAGCCTGGGCCGAACAGGATCCCTACGTCACCGCCGGCGTTTTTGCCGAGGTGACGGTCAAACCCTTTAAGCAAGTGCTGTAGTTCAATCACGCCCCGCGGGTTAGGCATTGCTCTACCTTTCCGCTAAATCACAGGCAAAAAAAAGCCAGCACGGAGTGGCTGGCTAAAGGGTTCTTCGAGGGAATATCTTGTCCGATAAATCTACTCTTTTAGCTTGCCGGTCCGCCATCTATCAGTGTGATAGGTAAACTCAAACCCACTTCTTTTTGCCATTAAATGAAATATCGCCTCTGCTGTCCTACACTTTAGCCGAAGTCAACGTTCAGATTTACCGACTCTTTATCCCTTCAAAAAGGAATAGTGATGAAAGCAACTAAATATCTGTTGGCAGTACTGGCATTCGCCTCTTTCTCTTCGATGGCAGCCATCGAGATCACCAAGGAAGAAGCCGCAAAACATACCGAAATTGGCCCGGTCACCATCTCGCAAGACGGCGATGATACCGTAGGCATCGACCACACAAGATTGTCTAAAGCGGTGGATGAAAAAGGCGGGAAGTACTACGTGATCATTGGCCGTGAAGGGAAAACCTCCTTCGAAACCATCAATGCCGTAGCTTATAAATAACCCCCTCGTATCGGGGTGCAATATTAACGCGGCGGATGGTTCATGCCGCGTTAATCGTTAACTTGCAAAAACTCAGCTATTCCCCCCATTTTGCAAAATCAGCGCCTGCATATCCGCAAACATGGCGTCCCACTCTGGCTGGTCAATCTCCATCAGGCCAAAGAAACGCAGCATAAATGCCCCTTCTGTGGCCAGGAAAGCCAATCGAGCGCGCTTGCCGTCCTCGGTGGTTAAGTCCAGACCGGCGATCCGGCTGCGGTACCACTCGCGCGTACTGTCCAGATGCTCTGGCGTTTGGATCAGGGTCGCCATCAGCCCCGCCGCCTTGGCGCTGGACGCCTGATCGGAGCTTCGGGTCGCCTGCATATGCGCTTGTACGGTAGTGGTGGCCGAGGGATCGTCTCCGGCAATGGCATCAAACACCCGATCATAGGCCTTACCCCAACGATCGAACATCGCGTCAATTAACGCGTCTTTGCTACCAAAGCAGTACTGCACCCCCCCCTTGGAAATCCCCATCGCTTTGGCGACGGAGTCGATGGTCAGCCCGGCGGCACCCTGCGTGGCAACAATCTCTTCAGCCGCATCCAGAACCTTGTCACGATCGATGCTGCGTTGACGTCCCATTGAGAAACCCTCTTTTCAATACATACGTATGGATATATATTAGCGTCAGTATACCACCCGACAGATTCGGGTAGTGACTTTATGGCAACGCATCCGCGTCGCTCGCTTTTTTGGAATAATATTATGCACGTAAACAACCGCTGGTTGATCTTGGCAATGATTTCCAGCGCGCTATTTTTGATCATCATCGACATGACGGTGCTGTACACCGCATTGCCACGCCTGACGTTAGCGCTGGATGCCAGTGCCTCGCAAAAATTATGGATTGTGAATGCCTACCCGTTAGTGGTTGCCGGTTTGCTGCCCGGTGCAGGCATGTTGAGCGATCGCATTGGTCATAAACGGCTGTTTATTGCCGGACTGCCCGTGTTTGCCGTCGCCTCCCTGTGTGCGGCCTTTTCTCCATCAGCCGAATGGTTGATCGCCGCCCGCGTATTCCTCGCTGTCGGCGCAGCAATGATGATGCCAGCCACGCTGTCCATTGTCCGCCACGTTTTTACCGACGAACGCGAACGCGCCCTGGCGATTGGCATTTGGGCTGCTGTCGCCTCCGGTGGTGCCGCTATTGGCCCGGTGGTTGGCGGAGTGTTGCTGGAATATTTCTGGTGGGGGTCGGTGTTCCTGATTAACGTGCCCGTCGTCATGGTAGTGTTACCGTTGGCATGGCGGTTGATACCGCACTGCGGCGGAGAAAATAAACGCCCTTACGATATCATCGGTTCGGTGCAGATCATGGCCGGTCTGGTGGGCAGCATCTATGCGCTGAAGGAACTGAGCAAGGCGACTCCCTCCTTCACCGCGTTAACGGTGGCAGCTGCCATCGGTATTTTTTCGCTCTGGCTGTTTGTCCGCCGCCAGCGTCAGGCGCGTTATCCAATGATCGACTTCTCGCTGTTCCAGAATCGGCTGTTTGCCGGCGGCGTCGGCGTCGCTCTGATTTCGATGATTGCGTTAGTCGGTGTGGAGCTGGTGCTGACTCAACGTCTGCAACTGGTACTTGAACTGAGCCCGTTACAAGCAGCGCTGTTTATTCTGCCTATCCCCGTGGCCTCTGCATTAGCCGGTCCGCTGGCCGGATTAATGCTGCCACGCTACGGCGAGCGCAGCATGATATTCGGTGGGTTGCTCCTGACCGGTTTGGGTATCGGCGGCCTGGCCCTGCTTTATCAGAGTCACCTGGTGTTGCAGTTGGTTTGCCTGTTTATCGCCGGTTTTGGCATCGGTGGTGCGATTACCGCCGCGTCGACCGCCATCATGCTCAATGCCCCGGAAGAAAAATCCGGCATGGCGGCGTCGATCGAAGACGTGTCCTATGAACTGGGCGGCGTTCTGGGTATCACCTTGCTGGGCGGGTTGATGAGCGCCATCTACAGCCACAGCCTGGTGCTGCCTGGCACTCTGCCGGTAAGCGCTATCGCTTACGACAGTATCGATGAAGCCCTGCGGCTGACCGTCACTCTGGCCACCGATCAGGCTGAACAACTTAAACAACTGGCCCGTTTGGCTTTCGACCGCGCATTTATCGTGGTGCTGATCGCGGCGGCATTGCTGATGGTACTGGGTGCCGGTGTGGCAAAAATGGCCTTGCGCAAGTAATGATAAGAAGCCGCTGTTGTTGTTAGCGCATTCTGCTTAAACTGAATTGGCAATTTGCTTGTCGGATTTATCGTTATTGGTTTCAGCGATTGCATTGATGCTTTTGATCGTCTTTAACCCTGCGATAAATCCGGTTACTGTGTTTGTTATGGATATTGTGTAAATCATCGAATCAAATAATCAGGAGAAGATTATTATGGCAACGACGAAGAAAGCAGCGAAAAACCATATCGGCCTGGACAGTAAACAATCGGCAAAACTATCCGAAGCGTTGAATGCGCTGCTGGCGAATTATCAGGTGCTGTATATGAACGTGCGCGGCTACCACTGGAACATTTCCGGCCCGCATTTCTTTGAGCTGCACGTCAAATTTGAAGAAACCTATAACGATCTGCTGACCAAGGTGGATGAGCTGGCGGAACGTATTCTGACCCTGGGCTCGCAGCCACGTCATGCCTTCAGCGATTATCTGAAAACTTCCGACATCAAGGAAGACACCAACGTTACCGACGATAAAGGCACGCTGGGTGGGTTGCTGCACGGTTATTCGGTGCTGCTGCAACAGCAGCGCGACCTGTTGACACTGGCCGCCGATGCGGGTGATGAAGGCACGGCTTCACTGATGAGCGACTACATCAAAGAACAGGAAAAGCAGGTTTGGATGCTTAACGCCTATCTGGGGAAATAACCCCTGCCGCAGTTAGCAAAACAGTCCCTGAGGGGACTGTTTTTGTTTTACCACTCGTAGGCCACCACAAACAGCAATGAACGCCGGTGCTGGTCATCCAGGCGACGCCGCACCCGAATAATATGTCGATTACTGCAAGACTGGCGTTCCAACCAGCGATGCCTGCGGCGCTGACTCTGTCGTAGCATCCGCCAGCGGCCGACCTCGTTTCTACTGCGTCTCATCGTTTGTCACTCATCCGTCAAAAACCTACGGCGGGCATTATAGCCCTTTCGCTGAGCGATCCAACCCTCAGTTCGCCGTATTTCAATCCGACTGGGCGACGCGATGACCGGAGAAAAATGTATTTTTTGTTTACAGCAAGTGCCTTAAGCCAATCATATTTTTGCAACATAAGCGCCGAGAAAAGGTTTCCCCTTTAGCGTTCTGTGCGTACACTCATCGTTGGTGGTTTGCGAACGGGATTTTTCGCCTTTATGACAACATTTTATACCGTAATCAGTTGGCTCATGGTCTTTGGTTACTGGCTGCTTATCGCCGGTGTGACACTGCGTATTCTGATGAAACGCCGTGCTGTGCCTTCTGCTATGGCCTGGTTGCTGGTTATCTATATTCTGCCGCTGTTCGGTATTGTGGCTTATTTATCCTTTGGTGAATTGCATCTGGGCAAACGCCGCGCCGAACGCGCCAAGGCGATGTGGCCTTCTACCGCACGCTGGCTGAGCGAATTAAAAGAGAGCCAACGCATCTTCGCCACCGACTACAGCGAGGTCGCCAGACCTCTGTTCCAGCTGTGCAATCGCCGCCAGGGTATTGATGGCGTCAAGGGCAACCAACTCCAGTTACTCACCACCACCGACGCAACGCTAAAAGCGCTGATCCGCGATATTGAGCTGGCGCGTCATAATATTGAGATGGTGTTTTACATCTGGCAACCCGGCGGATTGGTGGATCAGGTAGCCGAATCCCTGATGGCCGCTGCGCGCCGCGGCGTGCATTGCCGCCTGATGCTGGACTCTGCCGGCAGCCTGCAGTTCTTCCGCAGCCCCTATCCCGGCATGATGCGTAATGCCGGCATCGAAGTGGTGGAGTCACTCAAGGTCAATCTGTTCCGCGTATTCCTGCGCCGAATGGATTTGCGCCAGCACCGTAAAGTGGTGCTGATTGACAACTATATTGCCTACACCGGCAGTATGAACATGGTTGATCCACGCTATTTCAAACAGGACGCCGGTGTTGGTCAGTGGATCGATCTGATGGCACGAATGGAAGGCCCGGTCGCCAGTACCATGGGCATCGTTTATGCCTGTGACTGGGAGATTGAAACCGGTAAACGGATCCTGCCGCCACCACCGGACGTCAATATCATGCCGTTCGAACAGGAAAGCGGTCACACCATCCAGGTTATCGCCTCCGGCCCCGGCTTCCCGGAAGAAATGATCCACCAGGCGCTGCTGACCGCGGTTTACTCAGCGCGTGAGCAGTTGATCATGACCACCCCCTACTTCGTGCCCAGTGACGATTTGCTGCATGCGATTTGCACCGCCGCCCTGCGCGGGGTTGAAGTCAGCATTATTGTCCCACGCGACAATGACTCCACGATGGTACGCTGGGCCAGTCGCTCTTTCTTCTCCGAGCTGCTGGAAGCCGGCGTCAATATCTACCAGTTTGAAGATGGCCTGCTGCATACCAAGAGCGTACTGGTCGATGGCCAGCTCAGCCTGGTTGGCACAGTGAATCTGGATATGCGCAGCCTGTGGCTGAATTTCGAAATTACACTGGTGATCGACGATGACGGTTTCGGCAGCGATCTGGCCTGCGTGCAGGATGACTATATAGCCCGCTCGCAGTTGCTGAATGCCAAAGAGTGGCAGAAACGGCCGTTCTGGCACCGCATTGTTGAGCGCCTGTTCTACTTTTTCAGCCCGCTGCTATAAATGCCGTAGCGGGCATGCTTTATACCCTTTCCGTAGGGGGCGAACAAATTCGCCCCGATTAAAACGGGCGCAGCATGCAGCGCCCCTACCAATCTGAGGATGAATGAGCTGATCGCCTAGCTGCAACTTGAAATTCATAGGGTATAATGAGGAATCATTTGTTATCGGGATTTAATTATGGATTTGAATAACCGCCTTACTGAAGACGAAACGCTGGAACAGGCTTACGACATCTTTTTGGAGTTGGCCGGCGACAATCTGGATCCGGCGGATATTCTGCTGTTCAACCTGCAGTTTGAGGAGCGCGGTGGTGCCGAACTGTATGACCCGGCGGAAGACTGGTCAGAACATGTGGATTTTGACCTGAACCCGGACTTTTTCGCCGAAGTGGTGATTGGCCTGGCAGACAGCGATGGCGAGCCGATCAACGACGTGTTTGCCCGCGTGTTGCTGTGCCGTGAGAAAGACCACAAGCTTTGCCACATTCTGTGGAAAGAGTAAGAGGCCATCAGGCATAAAAAAACCCGCCAATTTGGCGGGTTTTTTGTTGGCGAAAAACACCGGTTACAGCGGATCAACCTTCAGACAAGAAACCGCATGGCGGAAGCTACCTTCCAGCAACGGTCGGGTCTTGGCGCATTCCGGCCCGGCGATGGGGCAGCGAGTGCGGAACACGCAGCCAGATGGCGGGTTGATCGGTGAAGGCAGTTCCCCTTCCAGCAACTGGATCTTTTTATCCTTTTCCTTGTCCGGATCCGGAACCGGCACCGCCGACATCAGTGCTTTGGTATAAGGGTGCTGTGGGTTGTGGTACACCTCGTCATAGGTGCCCAGTTCCACCGCATGGCCCAGATACATCACCAGCACGCGGTCAGAGATGTGTTTTACTACCGCCAGGTCATGGGCAATAAAGATCAGCGACAGGCCCATTTCACGCTGCAGTTGCTGCAGCAGGTTCACCACCTGCGCCTGAATCGACACGTCCAGCGCCGAGACCGGTTCATCACAAATCACCAATTTTGGCTCCAGGATCAGGGCGCGCGCGATACCGATACGCTGACACTGACCGCCGGAGAACTCATGCGGATAGCGGTTGATCAAGTTTGGCAACAGGCCAACCTTCAGCATCATCGCCTTAACCTTGTCTTTAACTTCCTGACGCGGCATTTTTGGGTAATAAGTGCGCAGCGGCTCGGCGATGATTTCCCCGATGGTCATGCGCGGGTTCAGCGAGGCCAGCGGATCCTGGAAGATCATCTGGATATCACTGCGGGTTTTGCGCCAGTCAACGTCACTCATGCCGAGCAAGTCTTTACCCAGCCAGGCAACGCGCCCGCTGGTTGCTTTCACCAAACCGATAATGGCGCGGGCGAAGGTTGATTTACCACAACCCGACTCGCCCACCACACCCAGAGTTTCCCCTTCGAACAGGCGCAGCGTCACGCCGTCAACGGCCTTCAGAGTTTTCGGCGGCTGCCAGAACCACTGTTTGTCATCATGAATGTCGAAGTGCACTTTCAAATCAGCCACTTCGAGCAAGACTTTCTTGTCGGTTACCGTACTCATACCAACGCCTCCACCGGTTTAAAGCAGGCGCGCAGACGCCCTTCACCAAACTGCTCCAATGGCGGAGCGCTTGCACATTGCGGCATCGCGTAAGAACAACGCGGCTGGAACGGGCAGCCTTTCGGCAGACGTAGCAGATTCGGTGGGTTGCCAGGAATAGTCATCAGCGCCTCACCTTCGGCGTCCAGACGCGGTACCGCATTCAGCAAACCAATCGAGTAAGGGTGGCTCGGACGATAGAACACATCGCGTGCACTGCCGTATTCCATGGTACGCCCGGCGTACATCACCAGCACCTTGTTACAGATACCGGCCACCACGCCCAGGTCGTGGGTGATCATAATGATGGCGGTGTTGAACTCGCGCTTAAGCTCGTTCAGCAGCGTCATGATCTGCGCCTGAACCGTCACATCCAGTGCGGTGGTAGGTTCATCGGCGATCAACAGCTTCGGCCGGCACAGCAACGCCATGGCAATCATCACGCGTTGGCGCATACCGCCGGAAAACTCATGCGGATACATGCGCATGCGCTTACGCGCCTCAGGCATTTTAACCGCATCAAGCATGCGTACCGATTCTTCAAAAGCCTCGCTTTTGCCCATGTTTTTGTGCTGCATCAGCACTTCCATCAACTGCTCGCCAACGCGCATATAAGGGTTGAGCGAGGTCATCGGGTCCTGGAAAATCATCGAAATCTCTTCCGCCCGCAGCTTGTTGAGCTGCTTCTCCGGCAGGTTGAGGATTTCACGGCCGTTAAATTTAGCCGAGCCGCCAATGCGACCGTTGCTGGCCAACAGCCCCATCAGCGCAAAGGCAGTCTGGGATTTACCGGAGCCGGACTCCCCCACGATACCCAGCGTTTCGCCGGCGCGCAGGTCAAAGTTCAGATCGTTCACTGCCGTCACGTCACCGTCCGGGGTGCCGAAGGTCACGCGCAGGTCTTTTACATCCAGCAACAGCGGCGATTTAGCGGCGGTGCTGGTTTGCAACTGCGGATTTTCAATGGTGCTCATGATTGCACTCCTTAACGATCTTTCGGGTCGAGGGCGTCACGCAGGCCATCGCCGATAAAGTTGAAACAAAACAGAGTGACAACCAGGAAACCCGCCGGGAACAGCAGCAACCACGGTGAAACTTCCATCGAGTTGGCGCCATCGCTCAGCAATGCACCCCAGCTGCTTAACGGCTCCTGGGTACCCAACCCCAGGAAGCTGAGGAAAGATTCGAACAGGATCATGCTCGGCACCAGCAATGAAGCGTATACCACCACCACGCCAAGCACGTTCGGTACGATATGGCGCAGCACGATATTGCGACTCGACACACCGCACACCAACGCCGCTTCGATAAACTCTTTACGCTTCAGGCTCAGGGTTTGTCCGCGCACAATACGCGCCATATCCAGCCAGGACACCATGCCGATCGCCACAAAGATCAGCAGGATGTTTTGCCCAAAGAAGGTAACCAGCAAGATCACGAAGAACATGAACGGGAAGGAGTTGAGGATTTCCAGCAGGCGCATCATTACCGAGTCGGTTTTTCCGCCCAGGTAACCGGACATCGCGCCATACAAAGTCCCGACCACCACCGCCACCAGCGCGGCCGATACGCCAACCATCAGCGAGATACGTCCGCCAATCGCCACCCGCACCAGCAAGTCACGACCGGAGGAGTCGGTGCCAAAGTAGTGTCCCGCATCAAAACTCGGCGCGGCCGACATCATCGCCCAATCGGTATCGTCATAGGCAAACTGTGACAGCCAGGGCGCCACAATCACAAACAGGGTAATCAGCACCAGCACGAACAGGCTGCTGACTGCCGCACGGTTATGCACAAAGCGGCGACGGGCATCCTGCCACAGGCTGCGCCCTTCCACTTCGAGCTTTTCGCTGAAGTTCTCCAGAGCCTCGCTGTTCTTTTTCGTCAACATCATTTGCGTGCTCCAGCTTAATAACGAATTTTTGGATCGATAACGGCGTACAGCACGTCCACGATCGCGTTAAACAAAATGGTCAGGCCGCCTACCAGGATGGTCAGGCTCAATACCAAAGAGTAGTCGCGGTTCAGCGCGCCATTAACAAACAGCTGGCCAATACCCGGCAGACCATAAATGGTTTCGATCACCATGGAGCCGGTGATGATGCCGACAAACGCCGGGCCCATATAAGAAAGTACCGGTAATAACGCAGGCTTGAGCGCATGGCGGAAAATAATGCGACGCATCGGTAAGCCTTTGGCGCGGGCTGTACGGATAAAGTTTGAGTGCAGCACTTCAATCATCGATCCCCGCGTGATACGGGCGATACTGGCAATATAGGCCAGTGATAACGCCACCATCGGCAGGATGATGTATTTCGGCGCCCCGCCGTTCCAACCGCCACCCGGCAACCATTTCAGCGTGATGGCGAAAATCAACACCAGTAACGGCGCCACCACGAAACTGGGGATCACCACCCCGGTCATGGCAAAGCCCATCACCGTATAATCCCATTTGGTATTTTGATTCAGCGCGGCAACCACCCCGGCGCTAACTCCCAGGACGACCGCCAACAAAAATGCGGCAAGGCCAAGCTTGGCGGAGACCGGGAATGAAGCAGCCACCAGATCGTTAACCGAGTAATCTTTGTATTTGAATGACGGACCGAAATCCCCTTTCGACAGTTGCACCAGATAATGGCCATACTGCTTCCAGATCGGATCGTTCAAATGGTATTTGGCCTCGATGTTGGCCATCACTTCCGGCGGCAATGCGCGCTCGCCGGTGAATGGGCTGCCGGGTGCCAAACGCATCATGAAGAATGAGATGGTAATAAGGATAAATAGTGTCGGGATCGCTTCTAACAAGCGACGAAATATAAATTTAAGCATTGCCCTAACCCTGTGCTGCAGCCTGATAACGGCTTATTATTCTCAACATGGGCCGGCGGTTCACACCGCCGGCACTTACCTTATCAATGCTTGATGATGTACAGGTTTTTGTCGTACACGTTATCAAGTGGGTCTTTACCGGTGTAACCCCCAACATAAGGTTTCACCAAACGGGCATTCACGTAGTAATAAACCGGAACGATGGCGGAGTCTTTATCCAACTGCACTTCGGCTTTCTGATACAGCTCTGCACGTTCTTCTTTGGTTTTCGCCGTCAGCACATTCGCCATCAGCTTATCGAACTCCGCGCTCTTATAGTGCGGGGTATTACTGCTGCTGTCAGACAGCATCATGTTCAGGAACGAGCTTGGTTCGTTATAGTCGGCACACCAGCCGGCGCGCGCTACGTCATAGGTCCCCTGATGACGGGTATCCAGGAAGGTTTTCCACTCCTGATTCACCAACTTCACGTCCACACCCAGGTTTTTCTTCCAGATGGAGGCCGCGGCGATCGCCAGTTTTTTGTGCAGATCGGAAGTGTTGTACAGCAGTGAGAAAGTCAGTGGTTTGCCCGGGCCGTAACCCGCGTCAGCCAGCAGTTTTTTCGCTACTTCGTTGCGTTTTTCCTGTGTCCAGCCGAACCACTCTGGTGGCGTCAGTTTGGCGCCATCGGTGTAAGGAGGTGTGAAACTGTAGGCCGGCAGATCACCCTGGTTTTTCACTTTATTGGTGATGATGTCACGGTCCAGACCCAGCTTCAGCGCTTCACGTACGCGCTGATCGGTAAATGGGGCTTTCTGGTTGTTGATCTCGTAGTAATAGGTACACAGGTAGGGATCAACGTGAACTTCTTTCGGGATCTCTTTCTTCAACTTCTGGAACAGTTCAATCGGCATGTTGTTATAGGTCATGTCGATTTCGCCGGTGCGGTAGCGGTTCACATCGGTCACTTCCGACGAAATTGGCAGGAACGTCACTTTATTAATGATGGTTTTGGCGTTATCCCAATATTCCGGGTTACGTTCCAGCACGATACGTTCGTTAACCACCCAGTCTTTCAGCTTGTAAGCACCGTTGCTGACGTAGTTCGCCGGCAAGGTCCACTTCTCGCCAAACTTCTCGACCGCGTCTTTAAACACTGGCTTCATCGCATAGTGCGGCGTCATTTCAACCAGGTAAGGCACCGGCTCAGTCAGGGTGACCTGGAAGGTGTGATCGTCGATAGCTTTCACGCCCAGGGTGGATTTGTCTTTCTTGCCGGCGATGATGTCATCGACGTTTTCTACGTGAGCGTATTGCAGATAGCTGGCGTAAGGGGATGCCGTTTTCGGATCCACCACGCGCTGCCAGCTATAAACGAAATCTTGCGCCGTTACCGGCTTGCCATTCGACCATTTTGCGTCTTTACGCAGATGGAAGGTCCACACTTTAAAATCTTTGTTATCCCAGCTTTCCGCCACGCCTGGAACGATGGAACCATCCGGACCATTGTTGGCCAGACCTTCCATCAGATCGCGGGTAACGTTATTTTCCGGCACGCCTTCAATTTTGTGCGGATCCAGGGATTGCACTTCCGAACCGTTGTTTTTAACGATTTCTTGCTTGTCCGCCAGTTGCACGCCCGCCGGCACGTTAGCCGCAAAAGCACTTCCGGTTGCTGTGATGCCCAGCGCGGCAATAATGCCGGCCGCAAGGATGGTTTTTTTCGTGATGTTGGTCATGTGTATACTCCAGTTTTTATTATCACAGGCTCGTCGTGGAGCCTGCGTTGCCCGTGAGCGGACCTTGTTATACCGGCTGCCGATGAACGAATACGGCAGGCGGCCTTCCCTGTATTACTCACCGTTGTTGGCGTGACGTAATACCCCTCGTTACTGCTTGATGATGTATAGATTTTTCACATCGGTGTAATCCAGCGGATCTTTACCGGTAAAGCCGCCCACTGAAGGTCTGATCAAACGCGCGCTAACGCGGTAATACACCGGGACCAACGCTGAGTCTTTGTCCAACTGCACCTCAGCCTGCTGATAAAGGGCAGCACGCGCAGCTTCGTCCGGCGCTTTCAGCGTGCTGGCCATCAGGGCGTCAAACGCCGGGCTCTTGTAAAAAATGGTGTTGATACTGCTATTGGAGATCAGCAGGTTCAGGAAGGCACTTGGCTCGTTATAGTCACCACACCAGGTGGCCCGAGCCACGTCGTACTGCCCCTGATGACGGCTTTCCAGTGAGGTTTTCCACTCCTGATTGCGCAGCGTGACATCCGCGCCGAGGTTTTTCTTCCACATTGACGCCGCCGCGATCGCCTGCTGCTTATTTTGATCGGAGGTGTTGTACAGCAGCGTGAATTTCAGCGGTTTAGCCGCGCTGAAGCCAGCCTCGGCCAACAGTTTCTTCGCCTCGGCATTACGCTGTTCCTGGCTCCATCCTGCCCATTCCGGCGCGGTGAACTTGGCACCTTCGGTAAAGGTCGGGGTAAAGCTGTAGGCCGGGATCTGTCCCTGGCCCATGATCTTGTTGGCGATAATGTCGCGGTCCAACGTCAGTTTCACTGCAGCGCGCACCCGCGCATCGGTAAATGGCGCGCGCTGATTGTTGATCTCGTAATAAAAAGTGCACAGATAAGGGTTAACGTGCAATTGCTCAGGGATCTCACTCTTCATCTTCGCGAACAGGTTCGGCGGGATGGCGCTGTTGGTGATATCAATTTCACCGCTGCGGAAGCGGTTAACGTCACTGACCTCAGAAGAAATTGGCAAGAACGTTGCCTGATCGATAACCGTTTTCTTGTTATTCCAGTAGCTTGGACTGCGATCAAGCACAATGCGCTCATTCACTACCCAATCTTTCAAGCGATAGGCCCCATTGCCGACATAGTTCGCAGGCAGCGTCCATTTGTCGCCAAACTTCTCCACCACCGAACGTTTCACCGGTTTCAGCGAGGTATGACTCAGCATGCTGATAAAATACGGCACTGGCTCGCTCAGAGAGACCTGCAGCGTTTTATCATCAATGGCTTTAACGCCGAGGGTCTGCGGACTTTGCTTGCCGGTCAGGATCGCGTCGATATTTTCAACTTTGGCGTACTGCAGATAGCTGGCGTAAGGTGAGCCGATTTTCGGATCGGCCAGGCGCTGCCAACTGTAGACAAAATCCTGTGCGGTCACCGGTGAGCCATCACTCCATACCGCGTCGGGCCGCAGGTGGAAAGTCCAGGTCTTAAAATCCTGATTTTCCCAATTTGTCGCCGCGGCCGGAATCACGTGCCCATTAGCGTCGGTGCTGACCAGCCCCTCCAGCAGGTTCAGAATGATATTGCTTTCCGGTATACCTTCGACCTTATGCGGATCCAATGAAGCCACTTCCGAACCGTTGTTAATGACAATCTTCTGCTGTTGGGCCAATTGTACCCCGGCCGGAACATCAGCCGCCTGAGCAGAATAAACGGTGCTGAGACTCAGCAAGCCGGCAATGAACATGGCCAATGGAGTGCATTTTAGGGTTTGCTGCATGGTCGAGGCTCCTTTTCACCGACAAGCAATGCTTATCGATATTCGTGAAGTATTTATAAGAATTCTAAATAAACAGACACCAGCAAAAATCATTCCCACTTTGGCGACGCGATACCGTTAATTACGCGTAGAAAGTTGCTCGGAAATTAGCAGAAGGCAATTTCCATAGCCAATAATTTTTACAGAAATGTTAAGCAATTCTCTTTTATTGCATCAGACGGGTTTTGTCACCATGACGAAGGGGTAACAAAGGTGCAATTCAACTCATTGATTTTAATCACTAAAATTTAAATTATCACCATCAAAGCCGTACGCAGCGAACTCACACACCAGATAAAGAAACATTCAGTTAACAAAGACACCGTTCAAAGAACAAACACCTGCTTATGTGCGGTTAATCACTAATAACACCTGGATGAAAGCGAGACAAGCCCTACAGAATGATGTGATTAAATTAACAGCAAACTTGATGTTCAGAAGGTAATAAAGGGCAATAACCGAGGAGGATAAGGGGTAAAAATAGCGCTTAGAGCTTTTATTGAGCAACAGATTAAGATTTATGCCGCATTATGGTGCAAGTGAATAAAATTCATTCACATTAAGCACTATATTAATGCGAGCCAATAATAGTTTTTATTTTTTAAAATTAATTTGAGTCGCGAATCATCCTATTCGCGACTCATTCGCCGGATTACAGCAAGCCGGGGAATATGGCCTTTATACCCGTCACGATAAACTCGATACCCAATGCCATCAGCAACAACCCCATGATACGGGTAATGACGTTAATGCCGGTTTGCCCCAATAGACGCACCAGCAGAGGCGCAGCACGGAACAACAACCAGCAACAAAAGGCGAACAACGCGATGGCCAGGGTAAACCCCAGCAGGTTCTGCCAGCTGTGGTAGCGAGAACTCCACACTATGGTAGAACTGATAGCGCCCGGCCCAGCCATCAGTGGCAATGCCAACGGCACCACGCCGATGCTCTCACGGATTGCGCTCTCTGATTTCTCCTGCTTGTTCTGTTTGTCCTCACCCAGCTTGCCGCTGATCATCGACATGGCAATACTGACCACCAGAATGCCACCGGCAATACGGAACGAATCAATCGAGATGCCGAACATGCGCAAAATCCCCTCCCCCAAAAACAGTGAGGTCCACAGGATAATGGCGACCGACAGGTTGGCGGTCAGGTTAGTTTTATTGCGCCCGGCCGCCGCCTGGTAGCTGGTCATGCTGATAAACACCGGTAAAATACCCACCGGGTTCACCAGCGCAAACAGGCCGACAAAAAATTTAATGAAGCCGGAAAAATCCAACAGAGATGGGCCCACAAATGACTCCGCTTTAGTAGCTCTAAAAGTGACACTGCCTTCGCGCGCTAATGTAATAGAATTGCCACGGGTAATCCATTGGTCATGGGCGGGATTTATATCTATTTATGCCCATGCCGATAAGATAATTCTCTATTGTTAAAGCAATGTACGGTTTATGATTTTTCATGTTGAGAAAAGTGCCTGACATAGCAGTTATCAATAATAATTCTCAACAACCACAGCTGAATGGTGTCAGCTTGCGGTTTTTATGATTTAAATCACAAAATCACTAACCAAGAGTAGTTAAGCTCTTAGTCGTAGTCAGGGAGTAGAACAGATTAAGGAAAAAGTGGCATCTCTGTTCGCCCCGCTGTCTTCTCCTGCTGAAGCATCGGGTAAAGCTCTTTAAGCAAATCAGCGACATGTGACAAAAAATGGCGGAAAGCCTTTGTTTTTAAAACAGCATTTTCCACCGATCTGTCTATACTACTTGCTCGCACGGCTGATTTACTGAAAGAGTTTAACATTATCAGGAGAGCATTATGGCTGTAACAAATGTCGCTGAACTGAACGAGCTAGTTGCACGTGTCAAAAAAGCCCAGCGCGAATATGCCAACTTCACTCAAGAGCAAGTTGATAAAATTTTCCGCGCTGCTGCCCTCGCCGCTGCCGATGCCCGTATTCCTCTGGCCAAATTGGCCGTCGAAGAATCCGGAATGGGTATCGTTGAAGATAAAGTGATCAAAAACCACTTCGCATCAGAGTTTATCTACAACGCCTATAAAGATGAAAAAACCTGCGGCATTCTGGCCGAAGACCATACTTTCGGTACCATCACTATTGCAGAGCCTATTGGCCTGATTTGCGGTATCGTCCCTACCACCAACCCAACTTCCACGGCGATTTTCAAAGCGTTAATCAGCCTGAAAACCCGTAACGGTATTATCTTCTCTCCGCACCCACGTGCGAAAAATGCCACCAACAAAGCCGCGGATATTGTGCTGCAGGCCGCGATTGCCGCCGGTGCGCCTAAAGATATCGTCGGCTGGATTGACCAACCTACCGTTGAACTGTCTAACCAACTGATGCACCACCCTGACATCAACCTGATCCTCGCGACCGGCGGTCCAGGCATGGTGAAAGCCGCCTACAGCTCCGGCAAACCGGCTATCGGCGTTGGTGCAGGTAACACCCCTGTGGTGGTTGACGAAACTGCAGACATCAAACGCGTTGTTGCTTCAATCTTGATGTCCAAAACCTTCGACAACGGCGTTATTTGCGCCTCTGAGCAGTCTGTCATCGTGGTTGATTCAATCTATGATGCAGTACGCGAACGTTTCGCTACCCACGGCGGCTACATGCTGCAGGGTAAAGAGCTGAAAGCCGTTCAGGACATTATCCTGAAAAACGGTGGCCTGAATGCGGCTATCGTTGGCCAGTCTGCACCGAAAATCGCTGAAATGGCTGGCATCAAAGTACCGGCAAGCACCAAAGTGCTGATCGGTGAAGTGAAGCTGGTTGATGAAACAGAGCCTTTCGCTCACGAAAAACTGTCGCCTACACTGGCTATGTATCGCGCCAAAGACTTTGCCGACGCCGTAAGCAAAGCGGAAAAGCTGGTCGCCATGGGCGGTATCGGTCACACCTCTTGCCTGTACACCGACCAGGATAACCAGCCGGAACGCGTTGCCTTCTTCGGCGACAAGATGAAAACCGCACGTATCCTGATCAACACCCCGGCTTCTCAGGGGGGCATCGGTGACCTGTACAACTTTAAACTCGCTCCGTCACTGACGCTGGGCTGCGGTTCATGGGGGGGTAACTCCATCTCTGAAAACGTCGGTCCAAAACACTTGATCAACAAGAAAACTGTAGCGAAGCGAGCAGAAAACATGTTGTGGCATAAACTTCCGAAATCAATCTACTTCCGCCGTGGCTCACTGCCTATCGCGCTGGAAGAAGTAGCGACCGACGGGGCAAAACGCGCCTTCATTGTGACCGACCGCTACCTGTTCAATAACGGTTATGCAGACCAGATCACCTCCGTTCTGAAGTCTCACGGCATTGAAACAGAAGTCTTCTTTGAAGTTGAAGCGGATCCAACACTGTCCATCGTGCGTAAAGGCGCTGAGCAGATGAACTCCTTCAAACCAGACGTAATCATCGCGCTGGGTGGGGGTTCACCGATGGATGCTGCGAAGATCATGTGGGTACTGTACGAACATCCTGAAACCCATTTCGAAGACCTGGCGCTGCGCTTTATGGATATCCGTAAACGTATCTACAAGTTCCCGAAAATGGGCGTCAAAGCAAAAATGATTGCCGTGACGACCACTTCAGGTACCGGTTCAGAAGTAACGCCGTTTGCGGTAGTGACCGACGACGTGACCGGCCAGAAATATCCACTGGCGGATTACGCACTGACACCGGATATGGCGATCGTTGACGCCAACCTGGTGATGAACATGCCAAAATCCCTGTGCGCCTTCGGCGGCCTGGATGCGGTGACTCACGCACTGGAAGCTTACGTTTCAGTACTGGCGAACGAATACTCTGATGGCCAGGCGCTGCAAGCGTTGAAACTGCTGAAAGAGTATCTGCCAGCCAGCTACAAAGAAGGTGCCAAGAACCCGGTAGCCCGTGAGCGCGTGCACAATGCCGCCACCATCGCCGGTATCGCGTTCGCCAACGCCTTCCTGGGGGTTTGCCACTCAATGGCCCACAAACTGGGCTCTGAGTTCCACATCCCACACGGTCTGGCCAACGCCATGCTGATCTCCAACGTTATTCGCTATAACGCGAACGACAACCCAACCAAGCAAACGGCATTCAGCCAGTACGACCGCCCACAGGCTCGTCGTCGCTATGCTGAAATCGCTGACCACCTCGGTCTGGGCGCACCGGGTGACCGTACCGCACAGAAAATCGAGAAGTTGCTGACCTGGCTGGACGAGATCAAAGCCGAACTGGGCATCCCGGCATCAATCCGTGAAGCCGGCGTGACGGAAGCCGATTTCCTGGCGAAAGTTGACAAGCTGTCTGAAGACGCCTTTGACGACCAATGTACCGGCGCCAACCCGCGTTATCCGCTGATTGCAGAACTTAAGCAAATTATGCTGGATACCTTCTACGGCCGTAAGTTTAGTGAAGCGGAAGATGAAGAAGTTTTGGTAGCACCTGTTGCGGCCAAAGCGGAAAAAAAGACCAAAAAGTAACGGTTCATTGAACCAATAAAAAACCGCCGAAAGGCGGTTTTTTTATGCTGAAGGATTAACTCAACCTTCCAGGTTGCACCATTGCGCTCAAACACGCTACAAGGCTCCCTGTGGGGTTCAAAATCTTACTCCTGTGCCTGTATGGCTTCCTTATAATGCTTGCGGCAAACGGAGACATAGCTCTCGTTGCCGCCTATCACGACCTGCTCACCGGCATGCATAGCCTGCCCGCTCTCATCCAGCCGTAACACCATATTGGCCTTACGTCCGCAATGGCAGATAGTTTTCAACTCTACCAGTTTGTCTGCCCAGGCCAGCAAGTATTGGCTGCCGATGAACAGCTCACCCAGAAAGTCAGTGCGCAAGCCATAACACAAAACGGGAATATCCAGTTGGTCGACCACATCGCACAATTGCTCAACCTGCTGCTTCGTCAGAAACTGGCTTTCATCCAACAACACGCAATGTATCGGTTGCTGTTGATGTTCCTGTGCAATCATTGCGTAGAGCATCGACTCGTTATTATAGAGCTGTGCCTGGGATGACAGGCCGATCCGCGAGCTCACTTTACCCACGCCAAAACGGTGATCTATTTCGGCGGTAAACACCAGCGTACGCATACCACGTTCTTGATAATTATATGAAGATTGCAACAACGCGGTAGATTTCCCTGCGTTCATAGCAGAGTAATAAAAATAAAGTTGAGCCATGGGCCCGCAACTCCAATGGTATAAGAAATATTCAAACGTTGATTCAGACGTAAAGTGTAACATAACCTGCTGGCCTGCTCACGTCCGGGTTAATCAACATCCCGACTAAACGAATACCAAACTTTCAAATGAAACATTAGGTTCTGTGCGCGCCGTGCTTTTACATCTATTTACAGGATAACTCCCGTCCGTCATCACATTTAATTACTGCTAATGATTAGCATCCGGCATTAATGGTTATACCAACACAGGTCAGTCCCCGAGACACAGAGGTACTGAATCTATTAACACCAGCCGGTTCTACAGCAGAGTATTTAATGACATAAAACAGCTAAGGCTACAGTTCTTGACGTTATCCTTACTCGTATACCCCCATTGTTTACAGTGTTTGCATACTAAGACGCGTGATTTAACCCACAGAATTCATCGTAATATTGATATAAAACACAATTATAACTTAGCCATGAATGCCTTTCAGCCATAGCAAACATACCGCATTGTTGAAAATTTGACTTAAAAATGGAGGTTGTAATACTTATCCCCCCCGCCTATATTAGCCGGAGTGTTCAGGTTAGGTGTTTTAAAAGGTAAATTTGAGCGTTCCTTTCAATTTGTCTATTGCAGAAAAGAAAAGAGCACTCTATTATTATCCAGACGCCCCCCACCAATATAATTTGAGACTAGGACAATGAGCGAAGCATTAAAGATTTTGAACAACATCCGTACTCTACGCGCACAGGCAAGAGAATGCAGCCTGGAAACGCTGGAAGAGATGCTTGAAAAACTGGAAGTTGTTGTGAACGAACGTCGCGAAGAAGACAGCCAGGCTCAAGCAGAAGTTGAAGAACGCACCCGTAAACTGCAGCAATATCGTGAAATGCTGATTGCTGACGGTATTGATCCTAATGAACTGCTGCAAACTATGGCTGCAACTAAAGCCGCTGGTAAAGCTAAACGTGCAGCACGTCCGGCTAAATACCAATATAAAGACGAAAACGGTGAACTGAAAACCTGGACTGGCCAGGGCCGTACTCCAGCAGTGATTAAGAAAGCTATCGAAGAGCAAGGTAAATCTCTGGACGATTTCCTGCTGTAATAGCATTCCGCTGCACGTTAAAAAGGCTCCCTCGGGAGCCTTTTTGTTATGCTTATTTTCAGAGATGACAGAACTCAAGTTAGGCTTTAGGTAATTATCCTATGGAAGTCACCCTCTCCCCATTGGTTTTGTCTCCTGATTTACCGGGCTGCCCTGACTTTGCCTAAACATAAAAAAGGGGCCAAGGCCCCTTATAGCATTTACACACTGCTCAATTACTGAACTTTATAAAATGATTTATACCATTCAACAAAGCGCTTCACGCCTTCTTCAACGCTGGTTTCAGGCTTGAAGCCAATCACACGATAAAGCTCCGCAGTATCTGCACTGGTATCTAACACGTCGCCAGGCTGCATCGGCAGCATATTCTTACGAGCCTTAACCCCCAACGCCTGTTCCAGTGCCCTGATATATTCCATCAGCTTCACCGAGCTACTGTTGCCGATATTATAAACATGGTATGGCGCAGAACTGGTCGCCGGCGAACCCTGCTCAACCGTCCAGGCTGGATCTGCCTGAGGAATAACTGCCTGCAATCGCACAATAGCCTCTGCGATATCGTCGATGTAGGTAAAGTCACGGTGCATCTCCCCGTGGTTATATACATCAATGCTTTCGCCCGCCAATATGGCCTTGGTAAATTTAAACAGCGCCATATCCGGGCGCCCCCACGGGCCATATACGGTAAAGAAACGCAAACCGGTGGTGGGAAGACCATATAAGTGGGAGTAACTGTGCGACATCAGCTCATTGGCTTTTTTGGTTGCCGCATACAATGATATCGGGTGATCAACAGAATCTTCGGTCGCAAATGGCAGCTTACGATTCAGGCCATATACCGAACTGGAAGAAGCATATAACAGATGCTCAACTTTATTGTGTCGGCACCCTTCCAGCACGTTTAAATGCCCGATGAGATTCGAGTCCGCATATGCCAGCGGGTTTTCCAAAGAATAACGCACCCCGGCTTGAGCCCCCAGGTGAATCACCCGTTGGAACTGATGCTCTGAAAACAGCTGCGCCATGCCATCACGATCGGCCAGATCCAGCTTGATAAACTGGAAATCAGGTTTATCCGCCAGCAGATCAAGGCGAGCCATTTTCAGACCCACATCGTAATAATCATTCAGGTTGTCGATACCGACAACCTGATGCCCAGCGGCCAACAGACGCTCAGCGGTGTAATAACCAATAAACCCTGCCGCGCCTGTAACCAGGAATTTCATATTTGTCCCTTAAATAACCGGCTGAATGGACGCGCCGCGACCAATTGCATAATAGGTAAAGCCACGATTTTCCAGACGCTCAGGGTCAAACAAGTTGCGGCCATCAAAGATCACCGGCTGCTTTAACGAGCCTTTAATCACGTCGAAATCAGGCGCGCGGAAGTTCTGCCATTCGGTACAGATAACCAGCGCATCAGCCCCCTGCAGAGCCGCTTCTTTAGTACCCACCAGCTTCAAATCGTCGCGCTGGCCGTAGATACGTTGCACTTCGTTCATCGCTTCAGGATCGTACGCCTGCACGGTAGCACCCGCTTCCCACAGTTGCTCCATCAGCACACGGCTGGAAGCTTCACGCATGTCGTCGGTATTGGGTTTGAATGCCAGCCCCCACAGTGCAAAGGTTTTGCCTTTCAGATCTTCACCAAAGTGATGTTTGATAAATTTGGTCAGCTTATATTTCTGCTGATAGTTGACCTGCTCTACCGCCTGCAACAGTTTTGGCTGGTAGCCAATATGTTCAGCGGTGCGGATCAGGGCCTGAACGTCTTTCGGGAAGCAGGAGCCGCCATAACCGCAGCCTGGGTAGATAAAGTGATAGCCAATACGGGAATCAGAACCGATACCCTGGCGCACTTTTTCAATGTCAGCACCGAGCATTTCGGCCAGATTAGACATTTCATTCATAAAGCTGATTTTGGTCGCCAGCATACAGTTGGCAGCATACTTGGTCAGCTCAGCACTGCGAATGTCCATCATGATCATGCGATCGTGATTGCGGTTGAACGGCTCATACAGCTCGCGAATAGGCTCGATCACATCTTTGTTATCGGTACCGATGACGATGCGCTCAGGACGCATACAGTCTGCTACCGCAGCGCCTTCTTTCAGGAACTCAGGGTTGGAAACCACATCGAAAGGAATTTTGCTGCCACGCTTCTGCAACGTTTCTTCCATAACCTGACGGACTTTATCTGCGGTGCCAACCGGCACAGTAGATTTATCGATAACCACTTTACTGTCGGTCATATGTTCTGCGATGGTGCGCGCTACAGCAGTCACGTATTTCAAATCGGCCGAACCATCTTCATCCGGTGGTGTCCCCACGGCGATGAACTGAATGGTGCCATGCGCGACGCCGGCTTTAGCATCGGTGGTGAAATGCAAACGACCGGCTTCATAGTTTTGCTGCACCAACGGCGTCAGGCCAGGCTCAAAAATAGGGATGTTCCCTTTCTTCAGGTTTTCGACTTTACGCTCGTCTATATCAATACACATCACGTCGTGGCCGACTTCAGCAAGAACCGCAGCCTGCACCAGGCCAACATAGCCAATACCAAAAACTGTTACTTTCATGGGAAAATCCTAGTTTTTCAAATTAAGACGAAAGATAAATAAATTATTTTTTATCAGCGGCCAGTAACTGCTTCAACCACTGCGTAAAATCTTGGCCCAGCCCGGCATGGCGCATGCCATATTCGACAAACGCCTGCATATAACCGAGCTTATTGCCACAATCATGGCTGATCCCTTTCAGGTGATAAGCCTCTACGGTCTCTTGCTGCATCAGCATTTCAATGCTGTCGGTAAGCTGGATTTCACCACCGGCACCCGGAGGGGTTTTCGACAACAGCGGCCAGATATCGGCGGAGAGCACATAACGGCCAACAATGGCCAGGTTAGACGGCGCTTCATCCGGCGAAGGTTTCTCGACCACGCTGACCATCGGGGCACTTTCGCCCGGCTGCAGCTCATATCCTTTGCAATCGGCCACGCCGTAGTTGCCAACATCTTTATGCGGCACGGGTTCGACCATAATCTGGCTGATGCCGGTTTGTTCATAGCGCTGCAGCATTTCGTGCAAATTGTCTTTTTTCAGATCGGAACTGTACTCATCGAGGATAACATCCGGCAAAATCACTGCCACCGGCTCGTCACCCACCAACGGATAAGCACACATAATCGCGTGCCCCAGCCCTTTAGCTACCCCCTGACGTACCTGCATCACGGTAACGCCCTTTGGACAGATAGACTGCACTTCATCCAGCAACTGGCGCTTAACACGCTTTTCCAGCATCGCTTCCAGTTCAAAACTGGTATCGAAATGGTTTTCGATCGAATTCTTGGAGGAATGGGTAACCAACACAATCTCGTTAATCCCTGCTGCAATACATTCATTGACAACGTATTGGATCAAGGGCTTGTCAACCAGCGGCAGCATTTCTTTTGGAATGGCTTTTGTCGCCGGCAACATCCGTGTTCCCAAGCCTGCAACCGGGATCACAGCCTTTCTGACTTTACGATTTACAGCAGGCATTATTTCCTCTCTTAATAGCGCTCGGTTTATGAGCTTCATCAACCATACAAAAAAACCTTCGGAGTATACCAGCTTATGACTGACTGGCATTAGCCACAGCACAAATAGAAAAACTTTAGGACAATTACCCTATGGGCTAACTGAGGTAAAAATAAGCACGTCAAATATCTAAATTCCACATGCTGTTTTAATCACGTTGGTTTATTCGGCGCTGAGCATCAAGCGCAGCCTGCCGCCAGAGCCCCAGACCTGGCACTGCCAGGCGGCACAGTGCTGGCTGATTTGATTCATATAGGTCGCACCCAGTGTCCCTAGCGGCACACCGTTGCTCAGTTGAATTTGATTATCACCGGTATTCACATTGGCATGTAGGCCTGCGGAGACCAAAATCAGGTTTTTATATTCGGCGTGATAATAACCGACCAACAGCGGGAATTGCCCTTCCAGTTTGCCCTGACGTAATAATTGATTAACTTGCTTTAACAATGATGTCATTTGCGGTAACCGATGACGCTGATTAGCTAAATGATCCTGCAGTAGTCCATTAAATAAAGCCCGCAGGAGTAATGCCGCCAATACGCCATTATCCCCTGCACGGGTCACATCCAGACAATAGAACGCCAGATCCTTATCCGATAGCGCGGCAATATCCAGCACCAGCCCCGGATTTTCGCCGGTGGTTAATTGCCGGTAATTAACCCGGCAATGAGCAATGGTTTGTTGAACCGGTGGCTGTAGCTGTTTGAGCAACCTCACTGCTTCGGAGGGATTTTTACTCAGTGCATCCCAGTCCTGGAACAGTTCCACTTCTTCGATAGCCGGCGAAGTAAACATATTGGGATACAGGCAACCCAGCACCGCTTCACGCAGGCGATTAAGATCGGTCACCGGCTTTAACAACACGTCCTGGACGCCCAACCGCAACATCTTGGCGATATCCGCCATTTTATCGGTTGCCGAGATCACCAACACCGGGGTTTGTACGCCTTGCAGGCGCAGATGTTCGACAAACTCGATCCCATCCATTTCCGGCATCGCCAGATCGCACAGGATTAAATCGGGATGAACATCATCCACCAGACTCAATGCCTGCAAACCGTTGGCCGCTTCACTGGTTTCCGCCCCCAACGATTTCAAATAGCCAACAAGCACGGAACGAAAAACCAGTTCGTCCTCAACGACCAAAATGCGCTTGTGAGTCAGTGGTAATGCCATCAGCCGAGCCTCTTCCCTTTCCATAGTGTAATAGTGGCTCAAAAAGACTATTTATGCCTGCCGGAAATTTTCCCCACTGCAGGTCATACCGTTAAGAGCCGTAAATTATTTGTTTTTTATCAATGGCAACAGCTTATCCAGCTGTTTTTCAACCGCCAGTCTACCCGCTTCAATCGCTTCATCGGCGCGATGGAAGTCTAATGTCGAAATCTGTGGGCAATAGGGTTGGATCAGCACGTCCGGCGGATCGCCAGCCATGCGGTTGCGTTTCAGCCGATTTTCCAGCACCTGGATCGAAGTCCCCATGATCTCCATCGCCGTCGGCGTGAAATTCGGCTTTCTGGTGGTCATTTTGCTGATACGTTCCCTCAATCGCCCTCGCCAGTTTCGGGCGGGGAAATCTTTTGGTGCCTCCAGCTCAGGACCGCGTACCGAGAACAAATCTTGCTGCATTAAATGGGCATCATGTTGCAGGTCAACGGCAATAACGATGTCTGCCCCCAAAGCCCGGGTCAATGAGATAGGTACCGGATTCACCACCGCACCATCCACCAGCCAATAACCGTCAAACCACACCGGTGCCAAGAGACCAGGCATGCTGCACGACGCACGCACCGCCTGATGAATATCTCCTTCCGTTAACCACAGTTCCCGCCCGGTGCTCAGATTAGTCGCTACCGCGCCAAACTTCAGTGAACATTCAGCGATATCATCAATCTTCAACAACTGCGCTACCGCGTTGAACACACGTTCGCCACGCAACAGCCCACCGCGTTGCCAGGACAAGTCCATCAGACGGATCACATCCCAATAGCTGAATGAACGCACCCAGGTTTCCATCGCCGGTAAACGGTGGCTGGCAAATGCCGCGCCAACCAAGGCACCCACCGAGCAGCCGGCTACTATATCGACTTCAACACCCAATTTCTTTAGCGCGTTGATCACACCGATATGAGCCCATCCTTTGGCCGACCCCGCGCCCAATGCCAATCCGACCTTAATTTTCCGCATCGTTTCCGCCCTTTTTCGGTGAATTGTTTCGACCCTGCTGTCAGCGTAGATTGTCACAGCCGAATATTGTTAGGTAACATATGCGCTAAATTTGTTTCAGCATCGGCCCGTTCACTTCGTTCCGGCCATTTTAGGAGTTACCTTGCCCGAATTATGCCCCTGCGGCAGCGGCCTGGAGTATAGCGTATGCTGCGAGCCCTACATCAACGGCACCCAAACGCCTGCGACCCCCGGTAAATTAATGCGTTCGCGTTTTAGCGCTTACGTAAAACACAATGTAGATTACCTGATAGCCACCTGGCATCCCGACTGCCATGCCGCTGAATGGCGCAACGGGATCGTCGACAGCTTCAAGAATACCGAATGGCTCGGTCTGACGGTGGTGGAAGAAAAACAGGGGCATGAAGTCGAAGAGGGTTTTGTCGAGTTCATCGCCCGCTTCGTCGACGGCAGCACCGGCGAGCACAAGGCGATGCACGAGCGTTCACGCTTCCTTCAACTTGAGCAACGCTGGTACTATATTGACGGAACCAAGCCCCAGCCAGGCAGAAACGCCATTTGCCCCTGCGGCTCAGGGAAAAAATATAAAAAGTGCTGCGGGCGTTAGCCGGCAGTCATAGTATTCAATAGATTTCAGGCCGCGGCCAATCAGGCGTTGCTTGAAAATACAGATGATAAAAACTCTCGCCTGCGAAGACAGGACGTTCAGTATCAGACAGGATCCTCACTCCCATGCCACACCAAAATGTACAAAGAAAAGTTTTGCGCACCATTTGTCCGGATGCCAAAGGCCTGATCGCCAAGATCACCAATATTTGTTACAAGCATGAACTCAACATTATTCAAAACAATGAGTTCGTTGATCACCGCACCGGCCGTTTCTTTATGCGTACCGAACTGGAAGGCATTTTCAACGACACCACACTGCTGGCAGATCTCGACAGCGCGCTGCCGGTGGGCTCGGTTCGCGAACTGCATAACTCTGGCCGTCGTCGCATTGTGGTGCTGGTCACTAAGGAAGCACATTGCCTGGGCGACCTGTTGATGAAAAGCGCCTATGGCGGCCTGGATGTGGAAATCGCGGCGGTTATCGGCAACCATGATACCTTGCAAACGCTGGTCGAGCGTTTCGATATTCCGTTCCACCTGGTCAGCCATGAAGGCCTGACGCGCGATCAGCACGATCAGAAAATGATGGCCCAGATCGATCAGTATCAACCGGACTACGTGGTATTGGCCAAGTATATGCGGGTGTTGACGCCGGCATTCGTCCAGCACTACCCGAATCAGGTGATCAATATCCATCACTCGTTCCTGCCGGCGTTTATCGGTGCTCGTCCTTATCATCAGGCTTACGAACGCGGTGTGAAAATCATCGGCGCTACCGCCCACTACGTTAACGATAATTTGGATGAAGGCCCCATCATCATGCAGGACGTGATCCATGTCGATCACACCTATTCTGCTGACGATATGATGCGTGCCGGACGTGACGTTGAGAAAAACGCACTCAGCCGCGCGCTGTACCATGTGCTGGCGCAGCGGGTATTTGTTTACGGCAACCGGACGGTTATTCTGTAATTGCTCAATAAAGCGGTGCCTTTCGTTCAGGGATGCACCGCCGCGAGTAAAAAATCGGCAAACGATTCATTTTCTGCATTTCAATACTTTACACGCCCGTTTCATTTGATATGATGCGCCCCGCTTACCGAGACAGATGTTTCGCAAGCAAGGCCAGTGGTGGGGTTCCCGAGCGGCCAAAGGGAGCAGACTGTAAATCTGCCGTCACAGACTTCGAAGGTTCGAATCCTTCCCCCACCACCATCTTCTCTCTGTTAAGAGTGAAGTCGCAGTAAAGAAACCGGCCAGGTTTCTTCCGGTTCAAACCGGAACTACAATTTGTAAACCATGAATACCATGGTGGGGTTCCCGAGCGGCCAAAGGGAGCAGACTGTAAATCTGCCGTCACAGACTTCGAAGGTTCGAATCCTTCCCCCACCACCATCCTTGTATGTTCCCCTAGTATTAAATCAAACTTGAAAGTACCACATCACTCCTTACCGGGAGGGATGAGAAGCTTCGACAGGTTCGAGTCTCATGCAATGAGACAACGCGCTTCAGCGCGGCCCGAAGGGTGAGTCGCACCGCGACGAATAATCCTTCCCCCACCACCATCCTTGTATGTCCCCCAGTATTAAATCAAACACCAAATCCGCTCTATCTTGCAGATCTCTCATTTATCAATTCCCCTAACCCTTTAGCGCATCCTCAACTTGAACTCCGGCCCACAATTCGCTATACCACTGACTTCTTTAATGCAGTAAGGAAGAAAGTGCATGCGTAACAATATCTGCGTTTTTTGTGGTGCCAGCGAAGGCGTCAATCCTGCTTATGCCGAGAATGCACGGCAATTGGGTCAGACGTTGGCCGCTCAGGGTCGGCGTCTAATCTATGGCGGCGGTAAAAAAGGATTAATGGGCATTGTGGCGGATGCGGTCCTCGCCGCCGGTGGTGAGGCCGTGGGCATCATTCCTGAGCGCCTGGTCGAAGCAGAAACCGCGCACCGGGGCCTGACGGAGTTGGAAGTGGTACCTGATATGCACACCCGTAAGGCACGCATGGCGGCGCTGGCAGATGGATTCATTGCCTTGCCTGGCGGCATAGGTACGCTGGAAGAACTGTTTGAAATCTGGACCTGGGGTCAGATCGGCTATCACAGCAAACCGGTTGGCCTGCTGGACGTGAACGGTTTTTATCGCCCGTTAAACAGTTTCCTGCAGCACGTGGCCGATCAAGGCTTTATGCGCCATGACTACCTCGGCACCATGCACATCAGCGATTCAGCGCAAACCTTGCTGCAGCAATTCGACGACTATCAACCGAAGAATTACGACCGCTGGGCAAAATAACTCTGCTTGCCGCCGGCGGCCGTTGCCGCTGGCCTGCGTTACATTTCTGGCCAAACTCTGCTACTATCTCAACACATTTTTCTTGTAAAAACGGCACCGCTCATGAAGTTTGTCTCTTTTAATATCAATGGACTGCGTGCGCGTCCGCACCAGCTGGCCGCCATCATTGAACAGCATCAGCCCGACGTCATCGGCCTGCAGGAAACGAAAGTTCACGATGACATGTTCCCGCTGGAAGAAGTCAGTCAGCACGGTTATCACGTGTTCTACCATGGCCAAAAAGGCCACTATGGCGTGGCACTGCTAACCAAAGAAAAACCGCTTGCCGTACGCCGTGGTTTCCCGACCGATGATGAAGACGCACAGCGCCGCATCATCATGGCCGATCTGGCGACACCCCAAGGGACACTGACGGTAATCAACGGCTATTTCCCACAGGGTGAAAGCCGTGACCATCCGATCAAATTCCCAGCCAAGACGCGCTTCTACCAGGATTTGCAAAACTACCTGGAGCAGCAAATGTCGGTGGACTCACCGGTACTGGTGATGGGTGACGTAAATATCAGCCCAAGCGATTACGACATCGGTATCGGTGAAGAAAGCCGCAAGCGCTGGCTGCGTACCGGTAAGTGCTCCTTCCTGCCGGAAGAGCGCGAATGGATGGATCGCCTGATGAACTGGGGTCTGGTGGATACCTACCGCCATGCGAACCCGGAACGTAACGATGAATTCTCGTGGTTCGACTACCGTTCACGTGGATTCGATGAAAACCGGGGCTTGCGCATCGACCTGTTGTTAGCCAGCACGCCATTGGCCGCACGCTGCACCGCGACTGGCATCGATTATCAGATCCGCGGGATGGAAAAACCTTCGGATCACGCCCCGGTCTGGGCAGAGTTCTCACTGTAATTTACCCAACCCCGGCACCGCCGGGGTTTTGCTATGTGGTACGTATGAAAATTATCGATGTCGTCGCCGCCATCATTGAAAAAAATGGCAAAATTCTTCTGGCACAACGTGATGCCGACAGCGATCAGGCTGGGCTGTGGGAGTTTCCCGGCGGTAAGGTCGAGGCAGGCGAGAGCCAACCACAGGCGCTGGCGCGTGAACTGGATGAAGAGTTGGGGATTGTAGCCAGTGTGGGGAGTTATGTCGCCAGTAACCAGTGGCAGCAAAGCGAGCGCATTATTCGCTTGCATGCCTGGCGGGTAGCAACCTTCAGCGGTGAATTACAAAACCGCTGCCATTCGGACTTTGTTTGGTTAGCGCCGGAGCAGGCGTTTGACTATCCCCTGGCCCCGGCGGACGTACCGCTATTAACTGCCTATATCGCCGCACAGCGGGCGAAGGTCTGAGTTACAACGTCACTTCTTCAGACGCACCCAGATCAACGGGTTAGTCCCCACCACGTTGGGGTCGCGTACGCACTGCAACGCTTCCCCTTCCACCTTGAGCACCGCCCCTTCAGAATAGTTTTGATCCTGATAGATACAGCAGCGACTGCAAGGCTGCGCGGAGGGCTGGGCAGCGGCATTTTTTGCTGCCCCCCAGATTTCCGGCGACACCGGCACCACCACATCCACGTCACCACGATTGGCCATCGCCGTGGAACAAAACAGCAACGCGCCGCTGGCCAGCATCAGTAAGCCATAATTCATTCGCTCTTCTCCCGCGCCTTACCGGCGCTTTTCTTGCGTTTTTTCGCACCGGCTGAAGGTGACGGCGGCAACCCGCGAAACGCCATACTCGCCCGGCTCTGCTTGGCCTGATAAATCAGCTCCTGCAAAGTGCCTACCAGAGGTTGCATAAAGTCCTGATAGCGACAGGATTTCTCACTGATTTGCGTCAGCGTGGCTTCCCAGTTGGCCGTCATATCAGGACGGGCGGCAATATCCGGCAGCGAATGGATCAACGCCCGACCGGTTTCACTGGAATGAATATAACGCCCTTTTTTATACAAAAACGCCCGCTTGAACAGTAATTCGATGATCCCTGCGCGCGTGGCCTCGGTCCCTAAACCATCGGTCGCTCGCAGGATTTTCTTTAGCGCTTTATCCTGAACAAAACGCGCAATCCCGGTCATGGCGGAAAGCAGGCTGGCATCGGTGAACGGCCTTGGCGGTTGTGTCTGACGCTCAACCACCTCCCCGCGCTCACACAATAGCTCGTCATCTTTCGCCACCACCGGCAACGGAGAACCTTCGTTTTCCTCATCACGCTCTTTACTGCCCAACAGCGTTCGCCACCCGGCTTCCGCCAGAAAACGCGCCTTGGCGATAAACTTGCCCCCGGCGATATCCAGCTCAATCACGCACTTGCGGAACATGGCATCCGGGCAGAATTGCATCAGGTATTGTCGCGCAACCAAGCCGTAAACGTTCAGTTCGTCCTGGCTGAGGCTGACCTTACTGGCGCGGGCAGTCGGGATAATGGCGTGGTGGGCATCCACCTTCTTGTCGTCCCAGCAACGGTTACGGCGATCGCTGTCGATCACCGGCTGCGGATAAAGATCCGGCTGATGAACACTGATGGCGTTCAGCACCGAATGACGTCCGGCAAAGTGCTCTTCCGGTAGGTAGCGGCTGTCAGAACGCGGATAGGTAATCAATTTATGGGTTTCATACAGCCGCTGGCAGACGTCCAGCACCTGCTGCGCGCTCAGGTTGAAGCGTTTGGAAGCCTCAATCTGCAAGGTCGACAGTGAAAACGGCAAGGGGGCGGTATCTGATTCACGCTTATCATTATAAGACGTGACCAGCGCCGGTTGGCCCTCGATGCGTTTGAGCACGTGTTCTGCCAACGACCGGTGCAGCAGGCGTCCCTCCTCGTCCTGATAAGGCTCGCAGGAGTCACTGGGTTGCCACAGAGCGACAAAACGCTCATCTTTGGGCGTCACAATGTGCGCTTTAACTTCGAAGAAGTCCTTCGAGACGAAGTTTTCAATATCCTCGTCACGCCGTACCACCAACCCCAGCACCGGCGTCTGCACCCGCCCTACCGACAACACACCGTCATACCCGGCATTGCGCCCCAAAATGGTGTAAGCGCGGGTCATGTTGATGCCATACAGCCAGTCTGCGCGGGAGCGCGCCAGAGCAGAGACACACAAGGGGATAAAGTCGCGATTATCACGCAGCCGTTCAATGGCGCGTTCTACCGCCTGCGGGTTGAGATCGTTAATCAGACAACGGCGGACGCTGTGGCGTTTTTCCGGCGACAACGCCAGGTAATCCAGCACCTCGTCCACCAGCAATTGCCCTTCGCGATCCGGGTCACCGGCATGCACCACTTCATCGGCCTCGTGCAGCAGCTTTTTGATGGCATTAAGCTGCTTGCTGACCGACGGACGCGGCTGCAACTGCCACTTTTCAGGGATGATCGGCAGATCCGCCAGCGACCAACGCGCATAACGGCTGTCGTAGGCATCCGGCTGCGCCTGTTCTAATAAGTGGCCCACACACCAGGTCACCACATCGTTGTTACCGCAGGCGATAAATCCGTCGCCGCGACGATGCGGCTTGGGAAGGACGTCGGCAATGGCGCGCGCCAAACTCGGTTTCTCGGCAATAAACAGTCGCATTATTCACCGTTATTCTGGCTGTACGTCATCAGGAATTCTCTTACTTCAGCATAATTCCCACGGAACACAATCCGCTGGGATTTCTTTTCCAATTGGTAGTGATACATCGGATCGTAGTAGTGCTGCAACAACGGCACCAGCCACGCCTGATGCTCGTCACTATTCCCAGTGGTTTGCTGGCCCTGTAGCGCCCATTCCAGACGTTGCGTCAGCAGTTGGAAACGTTCAAGCCCCAGGCGACGGCGAATAGCAAACAGGCCGTGATGCAGATACTCATCGTATTTCTGCCAGCCCAGCTGCGCACCGTAAGCCTGTTCAAACTCAATACGCATCCGATCGATATATTCTTGCTGCAGCCGTGCCAGACGCACCTCAAAGGGATCGTCTATCACCGCTACAGGTGCCTGCTGCATGCGGTTGAAGATCGGTAACGGCAGGTTGTTACTGCCAATAATGCGCCCTTCGTCCTCCAGCACCCAACGGCGGCAGCCACCATGCTGTTTTTTCAGCAATAACACAGCCAGACGATTCTCAAAATCTATCTGAGCGCTTTGATCCACCAGCGTTCGGCCAAAAGATGAACCGCGGTGGTGTGCCGCACCCTCCAGATCGATGCCGTCGGCCAGCTCATTGACCAGCAGAGTTTTACCACTGCCGGTATTGCCGCCGATCAGCACCATCGGCAGTTCGGCACTCTGCTCCAGCGTGGTGAGCAGGAAATTACGCAGCGCTTTGTAGCCGCCAGTGATGCGCGGATAGACTACGCCAGCCTCACGCAGCCACTGCTGCACCAGCTGTGAACGCAACCCGCCGCGAAAGCAATAAATATAGCCTTGCGGCCATTGGGCACATTGCGCCAGCCAGGCCGCCGTGCGCTGCTCGCGCAACCTGCCATTAACCAGGCTATGACCCAGCGCAATCGCCGCCTGCTGCCCCTGCTGTTTGTAACAGGTGCCGACGGCCTGCCGCTCATCGTCGTTCATTAGCGGCAGATTCAGCGCATTGTCGAACGCACCTTGCTGAAACTCAACCGGCGCGCGCACATCAATCAGCGGGATATCCTGCAAAAAAATACGGCGGTAGTCCTGGGTGTCTTCCCGTTCCCTCGAGGCTGACACTAGACAACCTCGATCAGGGGTTTGGACGGCACGGCCGCATGCAATTCACCGATAGCCTGAAGCTGAATGCCGTGGCGCTCGGCAATCGCCTGCACCTGCGCTTCTGCCGCCGGCAGCACCGCCAACAGCAAGCCGCCGGAGGTTTGCGGATCGCACAGCAATTGGCGCTGCAGGTCGGTCATTTCACCAACCAGATGGCCGTAACTTTCAAAGTTGCGCCCGGTGCCGCCAGGCACGCAGCCTTCGGCAATATAACGCTCGATGTCAGGCAGTTTAGGGACCTGATCAAACCATACCGTCGCCTGTAGCCCTGACCCCTGGCAAACCTCGCTCAGATGGCCCAGCAGGCCGAAACCGGTGACATCCGTCATCGCCGTCACGCCTTCGACTTCGGCAAAATCCGTGCCCGGTTTGTTCAGTTGGCACATCACTTCGGTCGCCAGACCTTCATGCTCCGGCAGCAATTTGCTTTTCTTCTCGGCGGTGGTCAGCACGCCAATGCCCAATGGCTTGGTCAGGTATAATTTAGCCCCAGCCTGCGCAGCGCTGTTTTTCTTCACCCGGTCGGTGTTGACGATGCCGGTGACCGCCAGACCAAAAATAGGCTCAGGCGCATCAATAGAGTGGCCCCCCGCCAGCGCGATACCCGCCTGCTGGCAGGCATAACGCCCACCGTCGATCACCTGCTGTGCTACTTCCGCTGGCAGCGTGGCAATCGGCCAGCCGAGGATCGCAATCGCCATGATCGGTTTACCGCCCATGGCATAGACGTCGCTGATGGCATTGGTGGCGGCGATACGGCCGAAGTCGAATGGGTTATCGACGATCGGCATAAAGAAGTCGGTGGTGCTGATGATGCCAACGCCGTTGCCGATGTCATACACCGCCGCATCGTCGCGGGTTTCATTACCTACCAGCAAGCGGGGATCGACAAACTTCTCCCGCTCGCTGTGCAAAATAGTTTCGAGAACTTTCGGTGAGATTTTACAACCGCAGCCGGCGCCATGGCTGTACTGGGTTAAACGGATCGCTGGCGATGTCATATACCACTCCCTTCGGTTAACGGCATTCAAGATAGCATAGGGTAGCGCTTGCCGAGGGGAATGGTAAGAGCGGGCCGTCGATAACCGAACAGCCTGCTCAGAAACAACACAGAATGGCGGGATTTAGTGCGATTTTGCCGCTGCCTGCGCCAGGGATCAGAAATAGCTGACGAAAGGCGTGCTGTCTGGGGCAATCACTTTGGTGGACGCTTTTAGCTGCGGGGTGCCCAAATACAGGAAGCCGACAATTTCGTCCTGCTCGCGGCAGCCAAAGGCTTCACGCACCAGAGGATGCTCGGTCCAGGCACCGGTGCGCCAGATGCCATTGAAGCCCTGCGCCAGTGCGGCCATCTGCATCGCCTGTACCGCACAGCCGGCAGAAACCACCTGCTCCCAGCGGGGGACCTTGGTTTCTTCGGTGCAGTGTGCCACCACGGTGATGATCAATGGGGCACGGAATGGCGCTTTTGTCGCCTTTTCTATCGCGGCTTCGTCCATCTCGTCCTGCTTTGCAGCAGCTTGTAACAATTGGCTAAAACGCTCCAGACCCTGGTTTTCAATCATCACAAACCGCCATGGCTGCAACGCGCCATGATCGGGCGCCCGCAGGCCCGCATTGATGATATTCTGACGCGCCTCATCCGTCGGCGCAGGGGCCGCAAGGCGTGACGCAGAGCGGCGATTCAGTAAAAGATCCAGTGCATCCATCGTAAACTCCTGATAACAATTTTCATTACGATCACGTTAACATAGCTAAACGGTGAGTGACAGCCTCGGCATTAGCCTCTGTGACCCACGATTTAAAGCTGACATTTCCTCAGCCGCTCATTAGGATAGCGGAACATTCTCGACTCTTGCTGGAGAGCACATGCGCACATTGTGGCAAATCATTGCCGGCGTTTTCAGGTGGACATGGCGTCTGCTGAACTTTATCAGGGAACTGATCCTTAATTTGTTCCTGGTGTTGCTGATCCTGGTTGGGGTCGGTATTTATCTTTCATTCCAGAGTGCCACCACCCCTGCCGTCCCTACCCGCGGTGCGTTGCTGGTGGATCTGAGCGGCGTGGTAGTTGACCAGCCGTCGATGAACAACAAGGTACGCCAATGGGGCCGTGAACTGCTGGGCGCTTCCAGTAACCGCCTGCAGGAAAACTCCCTGTTTGACGTGGTTGACAGCATCCGCAAGGCCAAAGACGACAAAAACATTACCGGCATGGTATTGCAGTTAAATGACTTCGCCGGTGCCGACCAGCCTTCACTGCAGTACATCGGTAAAGCACTGCGTGAATTCCGTGACAGCGGCAAGCCGATCTTTGCCATCGGCGACAGCTATAACCAGACGCAATATTATCTGGCCAGCTACGCCAACAAGGTTTACCTGTCGCCGCAGGGCGCGGTCGATCTGCACGGTTTTGCCACCAACAACCTTTACTACAAGTCGCTGTTGGAAAAACTCAAGGTCACCACCAACATCTTCCGCGTCGGGACGTATAAATCCGCAGTGGAACCTTTGATCCGTGACGATATGTCACCGGCCGCCCGTGAAGCCGACAGCCGCTGGATTGGCGGGCTGTGGCAGAACTATCTGGATACCGTGGCGGCTAACCGTCAGATCACCGCACAGCAGCTGTTCCCAGGTGCTGCAGGCGTGCTGAGCGGTATGCAGGCTGCCGGTGGTGATACGGCGAAGTATGCGCTGGATAACAAACTGGTCGATGAACTGGCGTCGCGCACCGTGATCGAGAACCAACTGATCAAGACTTTCGGTTGGGACAAGCAGGCGAATGATTTCAACGCGACCAGCATCTACGACTATCAGCCGAAACCGACGCCGGATCAAGGCGGCAAAATCGCCGTGATCTTCGCTAACGGCGCGATCATGGACGGTCCGCAAACGCCAGGCACCGTGGGTGGCGATACCACCGCGGCAGAACTGCGTCAGGCGCGACTGGATCCGGCCATCAAGGCGGTGATTTTCCGGGTCAACAGCCCAGGGGGCAGCGTCAGTGCCTCTGAAGTGATCCGCTCCGAGTTGGCTGCGGTACGTGCCGCCGGCAAACCGGTGGTGGTCTCCATGGGTGGCATGGCTGCCTCAGGGGGCTATTGGGTCTCTACGCCGGCGGACTACATCATCGCCAGCCCGAGCACCCTCACCGGCTCCATCGGCATCTTCGGGGTGATCAATACCTACGAGCAGACGCTGGACAGCATTGGCGTGCATACCGACGGTGTGGCAACCTCCCCACTGGCGGATCTGGCCGTCACCAAGGCGCTGCCGCCAGAGTTCTCGCAGATGATGCAGTTGAACATCGAAAAAGGTTACCAGAACTTTATCGACCTGGTCGCCAAGTCACGCAAAATGACACCGCAGCAGGTTGATCAGATTGCTCAGGGCCACGTGTGGTTGGGCAGCGATGCCAAGACCAATGGGTTGGTCGATCAGTTGGGTGACTTCGACGACGCGGTGAAGAAAGCCGCCGAGCTGGCGCAGTTGAAACAGTGGCAGCTTAACTGGTTTGTCGATACCCCAAGCCTGACCGACATGGTGCTCAGCCAGTTTGGTGTGTCGATTCACGCCATGCTGCCGGCGGCCATCCAGTCCATGCTGCCTGCGCCGCTGGCGTCGGTGGCCATGGCGGTCAAAGAGCAGCCGGGTTTGTTCAATAACCTGAACGATCCGCAAAACCGCTACGCCATTTGTTTGACCTGCGGAGAAGTCCGCTAACAAATTAATCCTCAGCCCGGCACCCGCCGGGCTTTTTTTCTGCGCTTATCCCCCTATAATTCAGCCCATCTTATTTCTGTTAAAACAATCACTATGCAAAAGAAATCGATTTACGTCGCCTACACCGGCGGGACCATCGGCATGCAGCGTTCTGAGCACGGCTACATTCCGGTCTCCGGTCACTTGCAGCGCCAACTGGCCTTGATGCCTGAATTCCACCGGCCGGAAATGCCGGACTTCACCATTCATGAATATGCGCCGCTGATCGACTCCTCCGACATGACGCCGGAAGACTGGCAACATATTGCCGACGATATCAAACTGAATTACGACCGCTATGACGGCTTTGTGATCCTGCACGGTACCGACACCATGGCGTTCACTGCCTCGGCGCTGTCGTTCATGCTGGAAAACCTGGCCAAACCGGTGATTGTGACCGGTTCGCAAATCCCGCTGGCGGAACTGCGCTCCGATGGCCAAACCAACCTGCTGAACGCGCTTTATCTGGCGGCCAACCATCCGGTGAATGAGGTCAGCCTGTTCTTCAACAACAAGCTGTTCCGCGGCAACCGCACCACCAAGGCGCATGCTGACGGTTTCGATGCCTTTGCTTCCCCTAATCTGCCGCCGCTGCTGGAAGCCGGTATTCATATTCGCCGCCAGAACGGTATCGACAGCCCGGCCTGCAACGGTGAGCTCAAAGTACATGACATTACGCCGCAGCCGATTGGCGTGGTGACAATTTACCCAGGAATTTCTGGCGCGGTCGTGCGCAATTTCCTGCTACAGCCGGTGAAAGCCTTGATCCTGCGCTCTTACGGTGTGGGCAACGCGCCACAAAAAGCGGAGCTGGTGGATGAATTGCGCGATGCCTCTGATCGCGGCATTGTGGTGGTCAACCTGACGCAGTGCATCTCTGGCCGGGTCAACATGGAAGGTTACGCCACTGGGAATGCGCTGGCCCATGCCGGCGTCATCAGCGGTTATGATATGACGGTCGAGGCCGCATTGACCAAGCTGCATTACCTGCTGAGCCAGCCGCTGACGCCGGAACAAATCCGCAGCCAGATGCAGCAAGATCTGCGCGGTGAGCTGAGTATCAGCGGTTAACCCTGTTCCACACTACGGAGTGACGATGAAAACAGCCCTGTTGCTTATCGATTTGCAAAACGACTTTTGCCCCGGCGGCGCACTGGCGGTAACCGACGGTGATGCCGTGATTACCGCAGCCAATCAGGCAATAGCGGCCTGCACCGCGCGCGGTGAGTCGGTGGTCGCTTGCCAGGACTGGCACCCCGCCAATCACCGCAGCTTTGCGGTAAACGCCAACGCGCAGGTTGGTACCCTGGGTGAACTCGAAGGCTTACCTCAGGTGTGGTGGCCGGTGCATTGCGTACAGGAAAGCCAAGGTGCTGAGTTTCATCCGCAATTACACCAGCGAGACATTATCGCGGTGTTCCGTAAAGGGCAAAATACGGCTATCGACAGCTACAGCGCCTTCTTCGACAACGGCCACCGCTCACACACCGAGTTGGACACCTGGCTGAAAGCGCAGCAGGTTAGCCATCTGGCGATTATGGGGTTGGCGACCGACTACTGCGTAAAATTCAGCGTGCTGGATGCGTTGGCGCTGGGGTACAAAACTACGGTGATTACCGACGGCTGCCGCGGCGTTAATTTACAGCCCGACGACAGCCAGGAAGCCTTCCAGGCGATGCAACAGGCCGGGGCACAACTCGTTACCCTGTCACAATTTATCGCACGCTGATATCCTTGGGCGCGGGTTGCGCCCATTTTCATTCCCTCGCTCCAAACCTCGACATCGCTCACATTCCAACCATTCTCCTGTGATTACATCTTGTTCGTCTGCGTCGCTTTTGCTGTTATGACCGCTGATGCATTAGCATCAGTAAGTTATACGCATCCGGGGCCGATTGAGCCCGGCTTTATGTTACCGCCTCAGGCGGTTTCGGTCGGCCTTGTCGACCAAAGGAGATTACATGGTATTAACCCGTAAACTGCTGCCTTTACTGGTAGCGGTACAGCTTGGTATGGCTGGCGCCGGCATGGCCCACGCCGCTTCTTACCTGTCCGTCGGTTATTTCAACGGCGGCGGTGACGTTACCGCCGGCCCTGGCGGCGATATCAACAAGCTGGACGTCACTCAAATTACCCATCTCAATTACTCTTTCGGCCTGATTTACAACGACGAGAAACAGGAAACCAACCCGGCGCTAAAAGATCCGGCTCGCCTGCACCAAGTTTATCTGTCGCCCAAGGTGATGTCCGATCTGCAACTGTTGCCGGTACTGCGTAAACAGAATCCGGAACTGAAAGTGCTGCTGTCCGTTGGCGGCTGGGGCGCACGCGGGTTCTCCGGCGCGGCCGCCACACCGGAAAGCCGGGCGGTGTTTATCCGTTCGGTGCAGCAGGTAATTAAGCAATATCATCTGGACGGCATCGATCTCGACTGGGAATACCCGGTTAACGGCGCCTGGGGACTGGTCGAAAGCCAACCGGCGGATCGCGCCAACTTCACGCTGTTGCTGGCAGAGCTGCATAAAGCCCTGGATAAAGGCAAGTTGCTGACTATCGCCGTCGGCGCCAATGTGAAAAGCCCGCAGGAATGGGTCGATGTTAAAGGCATTGCGCCCTACCTCGATTACATCAACCTGATGACCTACGACATGGCGTACGGTACCCAATACTTCAACTCCAACCTGTATGACTCCAAACAGTGGCCGACCGTCGTCGCCGCCGATCGTTACAGCGCCAATTTTGTGGTGGAAAACTATCTGGCGGCCGGGTTGAAGCCAGCCCAGTTAAATCTGGGTATTGGTTTCTATGGCCGGGTGCCAAAACGGGCAACCGAAGCGGGCGTTGACTGGGATAAACCGGACGCGGCCAAAAACCCGGTCACCCAGCCCTACTTCACCGCACGCGAAACCGCCGTGTTCAAAGAGATGGGGCTGGATCTGACCAAAGACAGCTACTTCAAATACAACGATATCGTCAGCAAACTACTGAACGATCCGCAACGGCGCTTCACCGCCCATTGGGACAGTGACGCCAAAGTACCCTACCTGACGATGAAATCCGCCGAGGGCAAGCCGCTGTTTGCCATTTCGTACGAGAATCCACGCTCGGTTGAACTCAAGGCTGACTACATCAAAAGCAAAGGGTTGGGGGGTGCGATGTTCTGGGAATATGGCGCAGACGACAATAACCGCTTGGCACATCAACTGGCGGAGTCACTGGGGATTAACGGCGGGAAACGATAAATCAGCAGGGCGATGCTCGCATCGCCCTGCTGTCAGATTTACTGCGGCTTTAACTTGACCAGCGGTTCAGCAATGAACTGCTGTTTCAGCTCCTGCTTGCTCTTCATCACAATCTGGCCGTCGGTGCCGATACTCATATGCTGCGGGTCAGCGTTGTGCAATGACTGCCATAGCATCACCGCCTGCAGGCTATTTTCTTTCTGTTCCGGCGTCAGCGCTACGCCATCCGGCCACTTGCCCAACTCAACGGCCAGCACCAGTCGCTGATAGATTTCCGGCGTCATGGCGGCAATCAGATCTTTTACGTCCATCAGGGCATCTCCTCACTCACGGAAGAATAATTAGCTGAATCGATTTTTCTTACTGAATAATCCGTCAGCCGGCCGTTTTGTCGCCGTTCTCACCGTCGGTAAAGCTCAGCGACGCCGAGTTAACGCAAAAACGCTCACCGGTTGGCTGCGGGCCATCGGGGAAAACATGCCCCAGGTGTGCGTCGCAATGGCCACAACGGATCTCAACGCGATGCATATTATGCGTATTATCATCAAGATAACGAATAGCATCGTCAGAGACCGGCTGATAGAAGCTCGGCCAGCCGCAGCCGGAGTCATACTTGCTGTCGGAGTAGAACAGCGGATGGTTGCAGCACAGACAATGGTACACGCCCTCACGTTTGTTGTGCAGCAGTTTGCCGGAATACGGCGCCTCGGTACCACGTTCCTGAGTGACATAACGTTGGATTTCATTCAGTTCCGTGGCCGGATGGTCAGGGGTTGTCTCTTTAGCCATTTGTGCGTTTCTCTGAATGTGGATAATGTCAACGAAAACAATGAGTAATAATAACAAAAAATTAACAACACTGCAGCGCTTTTTGGCCTAAACTGTAGCCCATAAAGGTCACGCCATGACAATATGTGACACCGATCACATATCTTAAACGGGCTGACTTTATACTTAGCGGTTTGACCCCATATAACGGATGAGGCCGAACGCAAACGGAATGTGCAATAAGCACTCAAACCCGGCTTCCAGGTTTGATTTGCAGCAAGAATTGACACGATTCCGCTTGACGCTTGGTAAGGTTTTTGTAATTTTACAGGCAACCTTTTATTCACTAACAAATAGCTGGTGGAATATATGACTATCAAAGTAGGTATCAACGGTTTTGGCCGTATCGGTCGCATTGTGTTTCGTGCTGCTCAAGAACGTTCTGACATCGAGATCGTTGCAATCAACGACCTGTTAGACGCAGAGTACATGGCTTACATGCTGAAATATGACTCTACTCACGGCCGCTTCAACGGCACTGTAGAAGTTAAAGACGGCCACCTGGTTGTTAACGGCAAAACCATCCGTTGTACCTCAGAAAGAGATCCGGCTAACCTGAAGTGGAACGAAGTCAACGTTGACGTCGTTGCTGAAGCAACTGGCCTGTTCCTAACTGACGAAACTGCACGTAAACACATCGCTGCAGGCGCTAAGAAAGTTGTTCTGACTGGCCCATCCAAAGATGACACCCCTATGTTCGTTATGGGCGTGAACCACAAATCTTACGCTGGTCAGGAAATCGTTTCTAACGCTTCTTGTACCACCAACTGCCTGGCACCACTGGCTAAAGTTATCAACGACAACTTCGGTATCGTTGAAGCGCTGATGACCACTGTGCATGCAACTACCGCTACTCAGAAAACTGTTGATGGCCCGTCTCACAAAGACTGGCGCGGCGGCCGCGGCGCATCCCAGAACATCATCCCTTCTTCTACCGGCGCTGCTAAAGCAGTAGGTAAAGTTATCCCAGAACTGAACGGCAAACTGACCGGTATGGCGTTCCGCGTTCCAACTCCGAACGTGTCTGTGGTTGACCTGACTGCTCGTCTGGCAAAACCAGCTTCTTACAAAGAAATCTGTGCTGCTATCAAAGCCGCTTCTGAAGGCGAGCTGAAAGGCGTGCTGGGCTACACCGAAGACGAAGTGGTTTCTACCGATTTCAACGGCGAAACTCTGACTTCCGTGTTCGATGCCAAAGCCGGTATCGCACTGAGCGACAGCTTCGTGAAACTGGTTGCCTGGTACGACAACGAAACTGGTTATTCCAACAAGGTTCTGGATCTGATCGCTCACATCTCCAAATAATGGATTGATGTTAAGCTGATGATGAGGGCGACATTTTTGTCGCCCTTTTTTTGTTTTTACGGCGAACAAAAGGCAACCCGATGAACGAAAAAATTTTCACCCTACCCGTTACCGAACAAATTTCACCTTATATCAGTCAACGCCAGCTCGATGAGCTGCCGGTGGTGGTGGTTTCCCATCCCAAAGTACGCGCAGCCATCTCGCTGCAAGGCGCACATCTGTTGGCCTGGCAGCCTAGCGGTGAGACCCCGGTTATTTGGCTGAGTAACAATACGCCGTTTAAAAAAGGCAACGCCATCCGTGGCGGCGTGCCAATTTGCTGGCCCTGGTTTGGCCCAGTGGCAAAACCTTCGCACGGTTTTGCCCGCAACCAACCCTGGAGCCTGACGGCGCATGATGAAAACGATAACGGCGTTATTCTGACCTTTACGCTGAAAGACAATGAGCAAACCCGCAGCCTGTGGCCACATGCCTTTACGCTGATTGCCCGTTTCAAACTGGGTGAAGAATGTGAAATAGAGCTGGAATCTCACGGCGACTATCAGGCGACTGCCGCCCTGCACACCTACTTCCAGATTGGTGATATTGATCAGGTCAAAGTGGCCGGCCTCGGCGAGCCTTACATTGATAAAGTGGCCGCTGGCGCACAAGCCCGCCAGGTGGGTGACGTGACCTTCGTCGGCCAGACTGACCGGGTTTATACCCAACCGGACGCATTCAGCCTGATTAAGGATGCGTCGCTACAACGCACCATTGAGGTTCATCACCATCACATGAGTGATGTGATTGCCTGGAACCCGGGTGTAGAGCTTTCTTGCAGCATGGCAGATATGCCAAACGACGGTTATAAAACCATGGTTTGTGTAGAAACCGGCCGCATCAGTAAACCTCTGGTTGCTGCAGGTGAGCAACCGGCTCGGCTGGCAGTGACCTTCAGGATCCGTAACAACGCCTGATCCCGTTAAGGGGGCGAAGTCAGCCACCCAACTACCGCACCACAGATGTGCAAAAGGGGCGCCAGCGCCCCTTTATGATGCATGAATCGCACTATAATCGTGCAAATCTCGATTAGAAGCTGTAGCTCACACCTGTCATCAACAACCCAGTGTAAGATTTATCCACCATCGGGCTGTCTTTCACTTCGCTGGACAGACGGATATAACGCCCCATAAAGAAGGCATTCCAATCCTTGTTGATCTGATAGTTGGCACTCAGTTCAAAATACGGAGCCCAGCTATCGCTCGGCGTGTAGCTGTCCAGGCCGCTGCGGCGAGATTCATTTTCACTCACGCCGAAGTAGTATTTGTTCTGGTTTTTGCTGCTCCACGACACACCCACACCGGGAACCAACGTGAAATCGCCCAGATCAAATTTGTACAGGTAAGCAAAATCACCCACCATGCCGTTGCTGTAGTTCAGCGTATCGCCGGTAAAGGTGGTACGCAGAGTACCCCACTCAGCGAAATGCGAATAGGCCAGTCCAGCCATCAGGGTGCCACGGCGCTTGTTCAACTGCTTCATGCGGTCGTCGTCACTGTCTCCCGGGCGATAGCCCAACGGGGAGAAGTAGCCCATCAGGCTCAATTGATTTTCCTGATCTTTCCACAGGTAATAACCGGCGGTCAGCGTACGGAAGTAGAAGTCGTCACCTTCATAGTTAATGACGGGTACCGGATATACGCGGTCTTGATAACCACGATACGGATCCGGGCTAACCAGCGCGGAAGCGCCGAGTGACCAAGTTCCTGCCTGAGCACTTTGCGCACAAACCATTGCGGAAGCGATAATTGCTAGCGTTTTAAGTTTAAAAATCTTCACTGGTTCTTTTTCCATAAATAACAGAGTTAATAGCGTGCTTAGTTTATGTGAGAATTCCGTTACGCGCTGAATCTTTACAATAGAAAAGGACCAAGATCGAATAACTTAGATCGGAAATATGAATTAATCATGGCAGAACCATGACGTTTTTTGCCGCAAGCCGCGCCAGACAAGGCATTTGGCTATCCCTGTAATAACTGAGTCATTGATATGACTTAAAAAAAGCCTTTTACCAAGCAGGAAATTTTCTGGTATGCAAACTAAGCTTAAATCAGAAGGTGAATAAATCCTGAGCCAGTGGCAATACAGCGCAACTCGCGATAATAAGCGCACCAAGTTGGCATACGGGTTGCTGTACTCAGGGATAACTTCTTCTTTCGGGAGCCAAAAGACCATCACCAGCTCCCTTTACCTGTGCTAATAACGAAAGGACGGGCATCACCATGAACATATTTGACCACTATCGCCAGCGCTACGAAGCTGCCAAGGACGAAGAGTTCACACTGCAGGACTTTCTTACCATTTGCCGGCAAGATCGCAGTGCATATGCCAATGCGGCCGAACGTCTGCTAATGGCTATCGGTGAACCAGTCATGGTCGACACTGCGCTTGAGTCGCGCATGTCTCGCCTGTTCTCCAACCGCGTGATCGCACGCTATCCAGCATTCGAAGAGTTCTACGGCATGGAGGAAGCTATCGAGCAGATAGTCTCCTACCTGAAACACGCCGCTCAGGGGCTCGAAGAGAAGAAACAAATCCTTTACCTGCTGGGCCCGGTGGGCGGCGGGAAATCATCGCTGGCGGAACGCCTGAAAGCGCTGATGCAACTGGTGCCGATTTACACCCTGAGCGCCAACGGTGAACGCAGCCCGGTTAATGACCACCCGCTGTGCCTGTTCAACCCGCAGGAGGATGCCAATATTCTGGAGAAAGAATATAACATCCCAAATCGCTACCTCGGCACCATCATGTCGCCTTGGGCAGCCAAACGCCTGCATGAGTTTGGTGGCGACATCACCAAATTCAAAGTAGTAAAAGTACGCCCTTCCATTCTGGAACAGATTGCCATCGCCAAAACCGAACCAGGTGATGAGAACAATCAGGATATCTCGGCACTGGTCGGTAAGGTTGATATCCGCAAGCTGGAGAATCATGCACAGAACGATCCGGATGCCTACGGCTATTCCGGCGCCCTGTGCCGTGCCAACCAGGGGATTATGGAGTTCGTGGAGATGTTCAAAGCGCCGATCAAGGTGCTGCACCCCCTGCTGACCGCCACCCAGGAAGGTAACTACAACGGGACCGAAGGGATCTCTGCCCTGCCGTTCAGCGGTATTATCCTGGCTCACTCCAACGAATCCGAATGGGTGACTTTCCGTAACAACAAAAACAACGAGGCTTTCCTCGACCGTGTTTACATCGTCAAGGTGCCTTACTGCTTGCGGGTGTCGGAAGAGATCAAAATCTACGACAAACTGCTGGATCACAGTGAGCTGACTCATGCGCCATGCGCCCCGGGCACGCTGGAAACGCTGGCACGTTTTACCGTACTCTCTCGCATGAAAGAACCGGAAAACTCGAGCATTTACTCGAAAATGCGCGTCTACGACGGTGAAAGCCTGAAGGACACCGATCCTAAAGCCAAGTCGTATCAGGAATACCGCGACTATGCCGGAGTCGATGAAGGCATGAACGGCCTGTCCACCCGTTTCGCGTTTAAAATTCTGTCACGGGTGTTTAACTTCGATCACGCAGAGGTCGCCGCTAACCCGGTCCACCTGTTCTACGTGCTGGAACAGCAGATCGAACGCGAGCAATTCCCACAGGATCAGGCAGAGAAATACCTGGAGCACCTGAAAGGCTACCTGATCCCGAAATACGCCGAGTTTATTGGCAAAGAGATCCAAACGGCTTACCTGGAGTCTTACTCGGAATACGGTCAGAACATTTTTGACCGCTACGTGACCTATGCAGACTTCTGGATCCAGGATCAAGAGTACCGTGATCCGGATACCGGTCAGCTGTTCGATCGCGAGGCCCTGAACGCCGAACTGGAGAAAATCGAGAAGCCTGCCGGCATCAGCAATCCGAAAGATTTCCGTAACGAAATAGTCAACTTCGTGCTGCGTGCCCGCGCTAATAATAGTGGCCGCAACCCTAACTGGACCAGCTATGAGAAGCTGCGTACCGTGATCGAGAAGAAAATGTTCTCGAACACCGAAGAGTTGCTGCCGGTGATTTCATTTAACGCTAAAACCTCAACGGATGAGCAGAAGAAACACGACGACTTCGTCGACCGCATGATGGAGAAAGGCTACACCCGCAAACAGGTTCGCCTGCTGTGTGAATGGTATCTGCGGGTCAGAAAGTCTTCATAACGTCTAATGAGAATTAGCGTCATGGAGATGGCGTAGAAAGTTGGCAACGTCGTTTGGGGGAAGTATGGCGTATTTTATTGACCGACGGCTTAATGGCAAAAACAAGAGCATGGTGAACCGCCAGCGCTTCTTGCGTCGTTACAAGTCGCAAATCAAACAGTCGATTGCCGAAGCCATCAACAAGCGTTCGGTCACCGACGTGGACAGCGGGGAGTCAGTTTCGATCCCCTCTGGCGATATCAACGAACCGATGTTTCATCAGGGTCGCGGTGGCACACGCCACCGCGTTCATCCCGGCAATGACCATTTTGTCCAGAATGACCGCGTCGAACGCCCACAGGGCGGCGGCGGTGGAGGCAGCGGCCAGGGTAATGCCAGCCAGGATGGTGAAGGCGAGGACGAATTTGTCTTCCAGATCTCCAAGGACGAGTATCTTGACCTATTGTTTGAAGATTTGGCGCTGCCAAACCTGAAAAAGAACCAGTATAAGCAGCTCACCGAGTACAAAACCCATAGAGCCGGCTACACCGCCAACGGCGTGCCGGCTAATATCAGCGTGGTGCGTTCGTTGCAGAATTCACTGGCGCGACGTACCGCCATGACCGCCGGGAAACGGCGCGCCTTACATGAGTTGGAAGACGAACTCACCCAGATGGAAAACACCGAACCGGTGCAACTGCTGGAAGAGGAGCGGCTGCGTAAGGAAATTGCCGAGCTGCGCAAAAAAATCGAAAGCGTGCCCTTTATCGACACTTTTGATTTACGTTACAAGAACTATGAGCGTCGGCCCGAACCTTCCAGCCAGGCGGTGATGTTCTGCCTGATGGACGTTTCCGGCTCGATGGATCAGGCGACCAAAGACATGGCCAAACGTTTCTATATTCTGCTCTACCTGTTCCTGAGCAGAACCTATAAAAACGTCGACGTGGTGTACATCCGTCACCATACCCAGGCGAAGGAAGTGGATGAACAGGAGTTCTTCTACTCGCAGGAGACTGGCGGCACTATAGTTTCCAGTGCGCTGAAGCTGATGAATGAAGTGGTTGAAGAACGTTACGACCCGGCGCAGTGGAACATCTATGCCGCACAGGCGTCAGATGGTGATAACTGGGCCGATGACTCACCGCTGTGTCACGAACTGCTGGCGAAGAAACTGCTGCCGATGGTGCGTTATTACAGCTACATTGAAATAACCCGCCGCGCCCACCAAACGTTGTGGCGTGAGTACGAGGATTTGCAGGCAAAATTCGAAAACTTTGCCATGCAGCATATCCGCGAACCGGACGATATCTATCCGGTATTCCGCGAGCTTTTCCACAAGCAAACAGCATAACTCGCACTATTAATCACGGCCGGTTAATCAGATTAATCGGCCGTTTTCTTTTAGAAAAAGAATGAAAACCACCGCTGGCGAGATTGACTTCAGGGTTTACAGAACACCGTTCGCTATTAAATCAATACCCCGCCGTTCTTTCCCGTAGTTAAATCTGTAAGTTACTGTTCGCTTTTATGGTTTTTCCTCCTGACCAGGCAAAACGCTCGATAGCTAAGGTAATTCCTAATTACGCTTGACTGGCCCGATTCCCATTGCGCGAGTTAGGAATAATCCTATTTAATGAGGGGCCAAATTGCCATCTCAGGTGAGCGCCATGGAATTATTGACCATCGCAATCATCGTCGTTTTGATTGCAGTTGTTGTATTTTCCTTTGTCATGTATTTGCGACAAAGAAGGGGGACTACTTTCAACACCAAGCGGAAACGACGATAGGACGCCTATCCACAAGGAAGTGGTTCAATAACCGTTATCAGAACACCACTTCATCCCAGCTTGCTTCCCACACCAGCCAGAATTAACCGCTGAGCAAATACTTCTGATTTTTTATGAGGATATTCTGATACATGCGGCATTATAGATTTTCGTCTTGTCGCTCAAATTCAGGTGCGCTACTGTCGTCGTCTGGATACACACAACACCGTAGAATCAAAACAGCATCCAGTTTTCGATATCATCCCTTGATCCCGCCGCTGTGCGGGATTTTTTTGAATGAAACCCTAACTTTACAACGAGGCTAGCAGCCCGCTGTACAGTACCGGTCCCGTCGGTTGTCCGGTTGGCGAGCCGCCGGCCGGTTCCAGGCTAATGGCGATGGTCATTCCCCTGGACAACTGAACCGGATCCAGTGCGAGTCGCGTCACCCGTTGTGCCGCCACGATGCCCAGCGAAACCGGTTTTTCCCCGGCAGGGATCGCCCACAGTTGCAGACTGTTAGCCACGTCGATAGGCGGCGCATTGAGCGGTGTTAACTGCAGATGTCGAGTCTTCTTATCCAGCCCCACAATCCACTGCCCGCTGCCGGTCTGGCTGCTGTTCAGCACCACGGCAGGAATAAACTCCGACGAAGGTTCGATAAAACGCGGCACCAGCGCCACAGCGGCCAAACCGGCGGCTAGAGCCCAGGCGAGATAATCCCAGCGCCACCGACGTTGGCCCGCTACCGGTGGCAAGTTAAGTTGAATTTTCTTCCACACTCGCTCCGGCGGCATTATGGGTATCAACCCATCGTCGAGTGGCGCCAATAATCGCTGCCACTGTGCCACCAGGGCGGCCAGCTCCGGCTCGTGACGGATCCGCTGCTCCAGTCTGAATCTCGCCGGGCCACGCAGCGTACCCAATGCATACTCCGCGGCCAGGGCTGAGTCATACTCCCCCCGGTTTTTCATAATCCCACGCAGTCTTTTAGATGATCGAGTGCTCGGCGGATCCAGCTTTTAACCGTGCCAAGCGGCTGTTGAAGATAGACAGAAACCTCACCGTGCGACATGCCCTGATAGTAAGCCAGCACAATGCTTTGCCGTTGATCGATGGGCAAATGATCTAAACACGCCGTCAGCTTTTTCCCCTCCTGCGAACGCTGCAGCTCCTCGACGGGCTCGGTGAGAGTGGCGCCGTCAATATCTTCGAACTCTTCCTCACGTTCTGCCGCCCTGCCCCCCGTACCGCGTAACCAGTCGATGGCACGATTGCGCACAATATGCGTCAGCCAGGTCAGAGGGGAGCTGAGCTGCGGGTCATAGCTGGCAGCCCGACTCCACACGCTGATAAAGCTCTCATGCAACACTTCTTCCGCCCAGGATTGTCGTCGTAGTATGCGCAAAGCAACGGCATACAAACGCGGCGACGTCTGACGATACAGCTGTTCAAAGGCCTGACGATCGCCACGGCCTATAGCCTTCATCATCGCCACATCATGTTCCGGTAAAGGTGCTGTCATGTCCCATCCTGATTCGGGTTGCGGATGACCGTTATTCAGGCCATCCGCACCAAGTATAGCCCTAATTTATTTAGGCATCAGGACGGTATCAATAACATCAATCACCCCATTTTTTTGGAATACATCATAGGTGCTTATATTAGCAATATTGCCCTTTCCATCTTTAAGCTGAATATTGTGTGGTCCGTTGCTCATGATCCACAGAGGCTGCCCGTTCACCGTTTTCAATTCAGCAGAACCCTTGCCCTCATGGATTTTCTTTTCCAATTGCTTCATATCATATCTGCCCGCCACGACGTGATAGGTCAGCACACTGGTCAACAACGCCTTATTTTCCGGTTTCAATAAATTATCGACGGTACCCGCGGGCAATTTGGCGAAGGCCGCATTGGTTGGCGCAAAAACGGTAAAGGGTCCCTTGCCTTGTAGGGTATCTACCAACCCTGCAGCCTTGACTGCAGCCACCAGAGTAGAGTGATCTTTGGAGTTAACCGCGTTCTCGACGATATTTTTACTTGGATACATGGCGGCACCGCCGACCATGACTTGATCAGACATCATGGCAGCGGCTGACGCGCCGCTAAACAGGACCGATGCACATAAAACGCCAGTAATGAGCTTTTTCATGACCAATTCCTCGAAGGTAAGAGAGGTGAAGTTTTGCCTCACATCCGGATATACGTACGAGGAGATGCTTTTGGATGCAGCGTAGGAAAATTAATTTTAGCCGCCCATCTCAGGGCATAAAAAAACCCCGCAGTAGCGGGGTCTGAACGATAGGCGTTTACGAGGCGTTAGCCGCTTCATCGATAAAAGTGGCTATTTCCTGTGGGTGTGAAGCGAGCGAGGCATGGCTGGCATTCAGGGTGATTACTTTTTTAGCCTTCAAGCGTGCCGACATATGCTGTTGATTTTCCGGCGCAATCATCCGGTCATTGCTGGAAATCTGATACCAGGAAGGTTTGTGCTTCCACGCTGGCTCGGTTATCTCATTGCCGAAGGTGCTGGCCAGCGGTGCCTTCTGCGTTACCGCCATCACCAGTGCTGCATCGGCGGGAAGATCCTGACAGAAGCTTTCGTGAAATTTATCGGCTTTAATCCATAAATAGCCATCGCTGTCCGGCGCCAGATTCGCCGCCGCAATCGGTGGATGTTGCTGAGTGATAGCACCAGGGCTTTCGCCGGCGTCCGGCGCAAAGGCGGCGATAAACACCAACCCGACCACATTGGGTTGGTTGCCCATTTCGCTGATCACCGCGCCGCCATAAGAATGGCCGACCAGGAGAACAGGACCTTCCTGCTGTGCCACCATCTTGCGCGTACGTTCTGCATCATCGGCCAGCGATGTCAGCGGCATCTCTACGGCATGGATCGAGTGATATCCTTTATGTGACAGTTCGGTAATGACTTTACTCCAGTGCGCTGCACCGCCCCAAAATCCATGGACCAGAACTACGGTAGGTTTTACCTTCATTACAGATTCCCTCTTTTACCACGTGGAGGCGTTACGCCAGACCCGTTCATCACGGCACTGCTATCCTTCCAGTGCCCTCGGCTCCAAGCCAATAACGCCTGATATGCCCTGTTGTATATAGTTCACATCGGTGGTTTTCTGCAATAGCTACGAATAGTTAACCTGCGGCCACATCCCTTCTGGCGTTCCATTCGGCCCGGGTAATCTCCCAGATTTCCGTCGGCATGCGCCCACCGATATAGTCATTTTCTTGTGTAGCGACTACTCGCATACCATTACGCGGCGTGACGCCAGATTGTCTTTTGCCTTTGGCACCCTCAATACCGCTTGCCCCAGCACATTGAACCAGAAATCCGTGACACTTTGACTGGCTTCGGTCATCAAGCCCTGACGTTGCCATTGCTGCGCTAACCAAAATCCTCGATTGCTGTTACCGCCCAGACTGAGGTTAATCACACCAATCAGATGACGTTGATCTTCGTGGCGACGAATAGACCAAAACCAGCCAGTACCCGCTGCCATTGCCGGTAACGCGACATTGTTGATAAATCCAAGCGCGGCCCCCTCAGGATATGGCCAGGGGATTTGGTTGGTCATCAGACGTACAATTTCCCAATGTGGAAACAAATGTTGAATATCTTCTGCATCATCGGGTTGCAGAGGGCGCAATACCAGCCGGCGGCTGGTTAAAACGGGAATATCCAAGTACCAAACCTCCAATACTAATGTTGTCTCTTGGTCGTTAATCAGCCTCGCCATCACATTAAAACTAGGATTTATACCTATTACGATCTAAAATTCCATGAAAAAACAATGAGAAGTCATTCAAACAAAATCAAAAGGGAATTTTACGTGAAGGAAATGATCTCTATTCTTTTTATCGCAGGCCTGTTGGCGATGCTTTTTTCCTGGCTGTTTGTCTATGGCCTCAATATTCACTAGGCCCGTTCTGAGATTAAAAAACCCCGGCATGAGCCCACGCCAGGGTCGGTAACATTAAGCTAAGGGGAAGCCTGCAAAGCGACAATTTCCCCCTATGCGCTACTGTTTGGTCTGGATCCAGAACGCATGGATCAGGCCGGGGAAGTAACCCAGCAAGGTCAGAATAATGTTGAGGATGAACGCGCCGCCAATCCCTTTATCCAGCAGTACACCCAAAGGGGGCAGGATGATGGTAAAAACGATTCTCCAAAAGCTCATAATAACGCCTCATTTTGCTTTATAAGCCTCCAATATATTACATACCCTTAACATTTTCAAATGACGCTCTCATCGAGAATTCTTATAGAACCGTTTAAGCCGGATATATCTACAGATATTGTGGTTTTACAGAGCGAATAAAAGAAAGAATTAATAAGCATTGATTATGTGGAATTGAGCCCTTAAAATTTACAGCTTAAAAATACAACTGGGATTGGTTTCATGTCGTCGCTGTGGGTTGCAACACAATACTTTTATTTAATTGGCCTGTTGGTTTCTATGATTTTTACCTACCTGGTCAGCCGGGATACCATCAAGATTCGTTTTATCAGTGCGTTAACGATTGGTCTGACCTGGCCTTTGAGCCTGCCGGTAGTGTTGATGTTCTCTTTGTTCTAACTCAGTAGAAACCGCCCCGCCAAAGATCGACGGGGCAGTCACAACCTTCCTTTAGAAGTCGTACCCCACCGTCGCCACCACTGAGCGTTCTGCCCCCCAATAGCAATAACCGGTGCCATAACAGGCCGCGACGTATTTACGGTCGGTCAGGTTGTTCACGTTTAACTGCACATAAGCGCCTTTCAGCGACGGATTAACGCTGTCCAGGTTCATCCGTACCGAAGCATCCAGCAGCGTCACGGAAGGAATGCGTAACGTATTTTCATTATCCGCCCATTGCTTGCCGATATAACGTACCCCAGCGCCAACATCTACGCCGTAGGCAGCGGCATATTTACCCCACAGTGAAGCCATTTGATCCGGTGCCAGATACGGCGTATTGCCGTTGTTGCCGTCAATCGCATCTTTGAACTTCACCTTGTTGTAGGTGTAGCCTGCAATCAGATCGAAGCGTTCGGTGATCTTGCTACGAGCCTCCAGTTCAATCCCCTGAGAATGTACCTTGCCAGCGGGCAGATAATAACTTTGCTGCACCACTCGGTTGGCTACATCGTTCTGCGTCAGGTCATACAACGCCACGCTGTAGATTGATGAACTGCCCGGTGGCTGATATTTCAAGCCGACCTCATATTGCTCACTGGTACTCGGCTTGAGCATATGGCCACTTTGATCGGACAGCGCCTCTGGTGTCACCGCCGAGCTGTAACTGGCGTAAGGTGAGAAACCGCTGTCAAAGCGGTATAGCAACGAGGCGCGGCCGCTAAAGTTATCATCACGACGTTCATCGCTGGTGCCGGTGTTTAGCACCGTATTTTTTGACTCTAACCGGTCAAAACGGCCAGACAGATTCAGATACCAGTTCTGCAGGCTGATTTCATCCTGTAAATAAACACCGCTCTGTTCATAGTGGCGTCTGGAATCGGTATGCGTCAGATTGGTCAACCCCGCGCCACCGGACACGCCGGTATAAGGATTCAGCTCAGAGGCTCCGGCGGACTCGTCCCACAGGTTATTACGAAAGCGCTGGTAATCCAGACCCAGCATCACCTTGTGCTCCAGCGGCCCGGTGGCAAAGTCAGCTTCCAGTTGGTTGTCGACGGCGAAAGCATCCAGTGAGGTCGCGGAGCCGCTGTAATAGCGGTTCAGCAACTGATGGTTCTGATCCCAGCCAATCTGATACACCTGTTGCAGTTCAACGTTGGAATGGGTATAGCTGGCATTTTGTCGGAATGACCAAATGTCATTAAAGCTGTGCGAAAAGGCGTAGCTGTAGATCTGTTCCCAGCGTTTGAAGACGTTACGACTACTCTCGCCGTCAAAGAATCCGCGCCCCAGCTTGTCGCCTGAGCTGGAATAGAGACTGCCATCTGCCGGTACTGCACTGTGGTAACCGCCGGACGGATCCTTTTGCAGATAAGCTTTCAGCAATAGTGAGGTATTTTCATCCGGCTGCCACAACAATGACGGCGAAATGGCATAGCGCTCTTCGCGCTGATGGTCATACATGGTGCCACTGCTGCGCGTCATCCCGGTCAGGCGATAAGCCCACTGGTCCGACAGTGGGCCGGTCACATCAAAAGCCGCGCCCTTGGTGTCGTTATTGCCTGCCGAGAGGTTAACCTGCCCTTGCGTGGCAAACTGCGGTCGCTTAGAGGTCAGGGCCACCAGCCCACCCGGAATGCTTTGCCCATACATCACCGAAGAAGGTCCCTTGATGACGTCGATACGCTCCAGGAACCAGGGATCAACCTGCAAGGCATTATAGGTGCCGCCATCGCTTAACAGGCGCAGACCATCGAGGAAGGTGTTATTAACATCACCGCCGTGGAAACCACGCAATGCAATGGTGTCATAGCGTGTCGCTCCACCGGAGAAGTTGGTGAAAACACCCGGGGTATATTTCAGTGCGTCATTAACCGTCTGAGTATTCTGATCGGTCATCTGTTGGCGTGTAACCACCGATACGGACTGCGCCGTCAGGATCAGCGGCTGGTCGGTTTTAGTGGCTCCCTGACTGGTAGTCGCCTGGTAACCCTGGGTCGCTGCCTCGGCCGTATCGGCAGGTTTGGCGGTGACCACCAGGGTATCTTCAGCTAGCGAGCTCAGTGGCAGGAACATCGCGAACGCGCATAAAACACTCGACCGTTTGACTGGAAAAATCATTGGCATGCCGGTAATCCCTGGTAAGTATCATTAAACCGCACCCGACAGGGGCCCCGTCAGCAACGCTGGCTGACGAAGGGGCCAAGGATCTATCGGTATGGTGCATGTAAAGAAAAGGAAATATTAATGATAATTATTATCTTTATCGATAAAGAATTTCAAGTATGAGCAAACTTTTTATGAGCGGGCAAAGTAACTTGCCGCAGAGAAAGGACCGGGCAGAATGTGGGCATTGATTTGAAAATAAAAAATAAAAAATGCCAGCGCTAGGCTGGCATACAAACTAGAAGCAATGTGAGCAATTTATTGCCAGTGCGGGCTGCGCATAAGGAGACAATCCTCAAACCTTTACTGGTGCTTAAAAATGATAACGACTATCATTATCCTTCATAAGGCGCTTTCCATCTACCCCTTTCGGCAGTTACTGGCCGTGCTCAACCAGACCCTTTGACAAACCAGGCATAGAGACGCCCTGCCCCCAGCAGAATGAGCGCCAGCAGAATATTCACCATAACCCACAGGCTTAATACGTATATAAAGGTTTGATAGAGGGGAATACCCCGGGCAGCGGCGAACGGATTAAAATGCCAAAAGCGAATAATGGTAAAAGGGTTTAGATTTAACCAGTTAAAAACGATCGCTACCAGCGCCGGTAGCAGGAGAAAATAGAGTCCCAGCGTGATAATCAGCAGATACACTGCGGAGCGATCGTTTTTATAATCTTTCATATCAATGAATTACCATCACCAGTCAATTTAAAAACACCCTGAGCATTGCGGTTTAAACAGACCTGACAAGTGCTGATTAGTTCCAGCGTTAGGGTAAAATAAAGCCTGTTTGGCGTTTAAATTTCATTTAGATTTTGGATGTTATAACGCTAGTCAGCTCAGGAGGCTCCAATGATACCGGACTATTGCCCAATCCCGCCAACCCCCAAAAAACTCAAAATCACCTACGGCTGGTATATATATACCATCTACGCGCAGTTGATCTTTAATATCTATTTGGCGGTATATAACGGCTGTGTCAGACGCCCGATCGAAGCACCACTGATCTCCGTATGTCACAGCATTTTCATCGCATTTATACTTTATAATGTGCTGAAAAAACGCACGCATTTCGCCTGGGTGATGCTGGCCTATTACATTTTGATGAGACTGTATTACGCCAATGTACTGCATATCGAATTCAATGCGTGGAGCCGTGGACTGGTATTCATTTTTCTGACGCTGTTGTTTACCGGCACGGTGGCCGTGGGCCAACTGGCTACACCACCGCTGCGCCAGGATTGGCTGGCGCGCCTGGGGTGGCGGCAGTGGGCAACGTTGGCCGCGTTATCGGGACTACTGACACCTTTGATCACCAGCGATTATCTGGGCTGACAGCCGGCATTTACTTTGGGATATGCGGCTCCGAGATATCGACCAGACGGCACACCTTGGTGTAGTTATTGGATTTCTCACAGATCTTGTCAGTGACAAAAATGCCAAGGTAGCCTAATACCACCAGATACCCAACCATACACAAAATGAAAATAAGTGTTCTCACCGATAAAACCAACCTGACAGCAAAACCCTGGGTATCATACCTTGGTTAACCCGTTTTAGACTATTTCTAACTATTTCATAAATCCGCTGGTCATCTCAGTCACACGAATGTTATGTTATTACATATCAAAACATTTAACATAGATGCATCAATGGAAAGCCAAACCCCACCGTTACTCGTCGTAGAAAACCTGACGCTATCGCTTGACGGTGAGGTCAAAATTCGCAATTTGAATTTCACTCTGTACCCCGGCGAACGGGTGTGTCTGCTTGGCGCATCGGGTTGCGGAAAATCCCTCACTGCCGCCGCCATTTTGGGTACGTTGCCTGACAACACGCAAGTCAGTGGCTCAATCCGACTTCAGGGTCAAGAAATCAGCGGTCAACGCTTACAACAGCGTAAACGCACCGCGTTGGCGGCTATTTTCCAGGATCCCTTCACCAGTCTCAATCCCCTGACCTGCGTGGGCCAGCAGTTAATCCTGGCGTTATGCGGCCAGAGCAAGATGAAAAAACAACAGGCGCAACGCTGTGCCGCCGAAATGCTGGCTGCATTAGGCCTGCCGCCAGAGATCATGATGGCGCGCTATCCCGGCCAACTGTCAGGAGGGCAATGTCAGCGGGTCTGTGCGGCACTGGCGTTAGTGGGTGAGAAAAACCTGCTAATCGCAGATGAACCTACTACCGCACTGGATATGGTCAGTCAGCATCAACTGGTCGCTATCCTGAAGCGTTACACTGAACGTCCCCACGCCCCGGCATTGCTGTTTATTACCCACGATCTCACCGTCGCCGCCAGCCTGTGTCAGCGTGCCATTGTCCTGGTGGCAGGTGAAATAGCCGAGCAGGGCTCCTTCGAACAGTTACTGCATCACCCTGTTCATCCCTATACCCAGCAGTTGGTTGCCACGGTACAGTGCCCAACCTTCCACCAGGCATCGCCGTTGAGTCTGGTCGGTTAACGGGATGAATGGCATGTCAGTCAGCAGGACGCTGCCCTTTATCAGCCTGCAGCAAGTCTGTCGGCAGTATTCAGCGAAGTCCGGCGGGCTGAAACCCACCGACCTGAATCTGTACCCTGAGGATCGCGTCGGGTTAGTGGGCTGTTCCGGTGCCGGGAAATCTACCCTGCTTAAATTATTGCTGGCTCTGGAGGCACCGGACGCCGGCCACATTCTTTGCCAGGATACCGCAATCCGCCCAGCCCCAGCGCACCGCTTACGTTGGTACCGGCGATTGGTGCAGTATGTACCGCAGGACGCCCACGCCTCACTCAACCCTCGCCACACGGTGGCCGAACTGATTATCGCCCCTCTGCGGCAACTCGCTCCTTCGCAAGATTTAGGCGTCACCGCCGAACGGGCATTACGGCAGGTTGAGTTGGAAGAGCATCTGCTTTACGTCCGCCCAGGGCAGCTCTCCGGCGGGCAGGCACAACGGGTGGCACTGGCGCGAGCTATTGCGCTGCAACCCCGTTTTTTAATCGCCGACGAACCGGTCAGTGGTTTGGATCTGCCGCTGCGTCGGCAGATCATCAGCCTGCTCGATCGAATTGCTCGTCAGCAAAATATGGGCATGCTGCTTGTTTCCCATGATATTTCGCTGGTCGCCGCTTTATGCCAACGCACACTGGTGATGGAGTGCGGTGCCATCGTGGAAGATCGCCCAACCGCTGAGCTGCTGCACAGTCCACGCCATGCCGCTACCCGCGATCTGATCGCCGCAATCCCATCGCTACCCCCCCTTTTCCAGCCCTGATATTCTGAGGAATGCTTCAATGTTGAACCCACGCTTTATTGGCCCCACCGGCTGCCTGCTCGCGGGCAGTTTGCTGCTTGGCGGCTGCTTTGATCCTGCCGAACCGAAAGGAAGCACCAATGAAGAACGGCGCATCCGGCTGGCCATGCTGCAACCGCCTCGTTCCGGACTCACGCCGCTGAGCGATGACGCGTTTAAACTTTCTCGCTGGAGCAATGCTGAAACGCTGGTTGTGCTGAACGCCAACGGCGATGCTGAACCGGCATTGGCCACCAAATGGCAGCAAATCGATCAACACCGCTGGCGTTTTGTGTTGCGCCCGGGAGTCAGCTTCCATGACGGCAGCGTTATGACGGCACAGAGTGTCGTCCGTTCGCTTTCGGCAGCAATGAACGCCGCGCCAAAACCTCGCATCCTCGACGGCGTTGAATTATCCGTTAGCGCAGAAAACGATCACACCCTGCTTATCTCTACTGCGGTGCCCGATCCTTTGCTGCCGCAACGGCTGTCCAGCCCACAATTGGCGATCCTCGCCGAGCGGGCTTACGCTGCCAATGGCGTGGTTAATCCCTTGCAGGCCGGGACCGGTGCCTTTGTGTTGACGGAAATCAACGGGACCAGCAGCGCACGGCTAAACCGTTTTGACGGCTACTGGGGTGAAAAAGCCGCAGCGCCAGGCATCGACGTCAGCTTTGTGCCGGACAGCGCCGCCCGCGCCGCCGCGCTACGCACCGGCAGTGCCGATTTGGTTGAAGCGCTGCCCGTATCGCAGCTACCGCTGATTGCAGCAGAACTGATCCATGAGGTGCCGATGCCGCGCACCAACACGCTGTATCTGAACACCCGGGTCGGGGTCTTCCGCGATCCGGCGGTGCGTGCCGCGGCGGCAGCGGCCATTCAGCGCCAACCTCTGGTGGACAACGTTTACGAGGGCCGTGCCGATGTCGCCAGCGGGTTACTGGGTCCGGCGCTGCCCTGGGCCGCACCCTTGCGACAGCCACAACCCTTGTTGCCAGCCACTGTGGTCGAAGGAAAAACCATCACCCTGGCCACCTTCAGCGATCGCGCCGAGCTGCCGGAGGTCGCGGTTTATTTGGCGCAACAGCTCAGCGCCGCCGGTTTTGTGGTGAAACAGGAAGTACGGGAATATGCGCATATTGAAGCCGATGCGCTGGCGGGCAAATTCGACGCGTTTATTCTGTCACGTGCCACGGTGCTGGACTCCGGCGATCCGCTGGCCTACATGTACAGTGATTTCGCCTGCCAGGGTTCGTTCAATATCGCCCAACTGTGCGACCCGCAGGTAGACGCAGCCTTAACCCACGCCGCTGCGTTCCCTGCCGGTGCTTCACGGCGTCAGGCGATCATCGCAGCAGAAAATCGTATTCTGGCCACCCATGCGGCGATCCCCTTATTGCATGAGCGAGTGATCCAGGGTGAAGCCGCAGTCATGAAGAATGCCGAACGCGACCCGCGTGAACGCCTGCTGGTGACACCACGCAGCCGGATCGCCAGCGGACAACCCTGATGACACTGGCACAGCGGCTATTGCCATTGGCCTCACGCCTGTTTGCCCTGCTGGCAATGATAACGCTGGTCGGCCTGATGCCCTGGCTGTCCGGTCGCGATCCGGCGCTCAGCCTGCTGCGAGCCCGCTCTGCGGAACAGGAAGCTACGCCAGAAGCCCTGAACGCCATTCGGCAACGCTTTGGCCTGGATGACGGGCCGCTGATATTGCTTGGCCGCTGGTTTAACCGGCTGCTGCACGGCGATGCAGGGAATTCCTGGATCTCCGGCAGTCCGGTACTGGAAGGGATGTTACAGGCGACTGGGGTTTCTCTGACATTGATGGGCTACGCGTTGGCAATAGCGTTGCTGGTGGCATTGATGCTGGCGCTACCCACCCTGTGGCGCGGCATACAGGGTGACCCTCGCCGTCCTGCCGGGGTTCTGGCGGTGACGCTGACTGCCCTGCCCGAGTTTTTGCTGGCGGCGCTATTGCTGATTGTCGGTGCCGTCTGGCTAAACTGGTTTCCGCCCTACGGCTGGCAAAGCCTGCGGCATGTCGTACTGCCGGCGCTGGCGTTAGGCCTGCCTGGCGGGGGCCTGCTGGCGCTACTGTTCAATGACGGCCTGGCCGCCACCTTCAGCGAACGCTGGCTGACCACCTGGAGTCTGGCCGGTATCTCCCGGCGGCAGCGTTTGCTGGCGGTGTTACGTCGCACACTACCCGCCCTGTTGCCGCAAATCGGGTTAGTGCTGGTGGGGCTTACCGGCGGTGCCATCGCCGTCGAGAAAGTGTTCGCCATTCCCGGCCTGGGCAGAGCAACATTGGGTGCCGCCATTGCGCAGGACCTGCCGGCACTGCAATGCGGCATTTTGATCCTGTTATTGATTGCCTTCAGCGCCGGGTTTCTGGCTCAGGGCATGCATTATCTGTTGCTGGGCCGGATAGCGGCAAGCTTACCCAATTCGGCACCGCCACAGCACAGCACCAAGATCAGCTATCTTTTCGCCGCCGGTGCCGCGCTATTGTTATGTCTGCTGGTGCTGAGCGGCATCATCCGCGATCCGCTCTCGTCGCTGCATATCCGCCTGCAACCGCCCAGCCTGGATCTGCCCTTCGGCGCAGACGCCACCGGCCGCGATATTCTGGCTCGCGTCGCTTATGGTGCACTGAATACCAGCCTGCTGGCGCTGGCGGTCAGCTTCGCGTCGCTATTCCTCGGGATAATATTCGGGCTGATGCCACGGCTGATGTGCGGGGTGATTGAACTGGCCAACGCTACACCGCCAATCGTCGCCGGCCTGTTAGTGGTCGCCATAAGCGGCCCTTCAGCTTACGGTGCCGCTTGCGCGGTGATGTTGGTCAGTTGGGCGCCGCTGGCCGCCCATTGCGCGTCGTTACTGACGGAAGCCCGTACGCAACCCTATATCCGTATGTTGCCGGTATTGGGCGTCGGCCGACTGCGCACTCTGACTCATTACCTGCTGCCAGCGCTCTGGGCACCCCTGTTGCGCCACGCCATGCTGCGTCTGCCGGGCATTGCGCTGGCGCTGGCGGCGCTGGGTTTCCTGGGTCTTGGGCCGCAGCCGCCCAGCGCAGAATGGGGACTGGTGCTGGCGGAAGGCATGCCTTATCTCGAACGGGCCCCCTGGGGAGTCCTGGCACCGGCGGTCGCATTGATATTACTGGCAGTACTCGCGGTAACGCTGGCAAATACTGCCGGTAACCGCCGGGGCTGACGGCGCATCCTCACCCGGTTTGTAGTAACATTATGCGATACCTCAACCCGCCGGGAGACCCCATGCACCATCTGATGTTAGATATTGAAACGCTGGATATAAAACCCAGCGCGGTGATCCTGGTGGTCGCCGCCGTATTTTTCGATCCCAAAACCGGCCAGCTCGGCGCGGAGTTTGAAAACGCCGTCAGCAGTCAAAAAGATCAGCCCGGCAGAACTATCAGCCTGGATACCGTCGCCTGGTGGGCGAAACAGTCGGACGAAGCACGCAAGCTGGCATTCGGTGGCACAGAGAGCCTTAAACGCATGCTGACCAACCTGAGTCGATTTATCCATATGAACAGCACCGACCAGGTCAAAGTCTGGGGCAACGGTAAAGAGTTCGATTGTGCGATCCTCGAGCATGCCTTCCAGCAGTTGGAAATGCCTTGCCCATGGAAATTTTGGGATACGCAGGATGTGCGCACGGTGATCACCCTGGCGGAAATGCTGGGCTTTAACCCGAAGAAAGAACGGGCGTTCGAAGGTACGCCCCATAGGGCATTGGATGACGCCAAACATCAGGCGCGCTATGTGGCGGACACGGTATCGGCACTTTACTATCGCAAAGCCTCTGCCCCCTGAATCGAACAAGACCGGCATCCCGGTGGCAGGCTTATGCTTTGCCTCTTTCCATTTAGCGCCAGAATCTCTACTCTAGCCCTCTTTGTCACTTGGATGTGCTGTTTTTGTTATGCAAAAATTTCTGTTTCTGCTTCTTAGCCTGGTGCTGCTCGGCCCGCTGGGTATCGATCTCTATCTGCCGACCATCCCCGCTATCGCTCTTGGCCTTAACAGCAGTGAAGCGCTGATCCAGTCCACCATTTCCCTGTTCATCCTGGTGTTGGGCCTTGGACAAATTATCGCCGGCCCGCTGGTAGATAACTACGGTCGTAAGCCGGTGGCTCTGGCCGGTATTGTGATCTACATGATTGGTGCAGCCATGGCGGCGCTGGCCACCACGCCAACCATGTTTGTGGCCTCACGCCTGCTGCAAGGCGTGGCCGTCTGTTGTACCGCCGTAGTGGCATTCAGCGGCGTGCGCGATCGGATGAACGGCGACGATGCAGCCCGTGCCTTTGGTTTTCTCAACGGTACGCTGAACATTATTCCTGCGCTGGCACCGTTGCTCGGCGGACTGCTGGCAGAAGCCTTTGGCTGGCGTGCCCCGTTCTGGTTCCTGGTGTGTTATGCCCTGGCCGTGCTGGTATTGATTGCCCTGCGCCTGCCGGAAACCCGCCCGGCAGATACCGTGCGCGTCAAAGGATTACCGGTGCGTCAATATGCTCGTATTCTCAGCGACCGTCGTTTTCTGTCCTTTGCCGTGGTCAACTCCGGTGCCATGGGCATGGCGTTAACCTACGTCTCACTGGCACCCAACGTGTTAATGGGCACCGCCGGGCTGACGCCGTTGCAATTCTCGCTGGTGTTTGGTGCCAACGGCTTTTGGATCATGTTGGTGAGCTTTTTCGCCAACCGTATTATTCACAAGGTCGGACGTCCGGTCTGCCTGGCGACCGGCGGAATTTTGATGGGCATCGGCTGTCTTGGATTGCTGCTGGGCGTGGCCTTGCTTTCCGGTACGGCACAAACCCATTGGCTGGCCTATATGTTGCCGGTAGCCTGCGCCTGTGCCGGGCTGGCCTTTGTGATGGGGCCGGCAACCAGCTACGCGCTGGAGCCGTATTCCAATGAGGCCGGTGTGGCCTCTGCGTTGGTCGGTTTTGTGCAGATGGCCGGCGGTGCAGGCCTGGGCTTGTTGGCGATGGCACTGCCGTTGCAACCCAAGCTGTCACTGGCGCTGGTGATGCTGGTGGGTTGCCTGCTGGCGCTGCATGCACGGCAGCGCAGCAAGCAAATAAAAGGTCAGTTGAAGAAAATTGCCTGAGGCTTATGCCTCGGTGATGACCGGCACTCTGGCGGTCAGGGCCGTCAGTAATTCATAACCCAGCGTGCCTGCCGCGGCGGCGACATCGTCAACCGGCAGGCGTCGCCCCCACAGTTCCACTTCCGCCCCAATACCCACATCTGGGCAGGGCGTCAAATCAACCACCAGCATATCCATCGAAACCGTGCCTAGCGTTCTCGTCAGCACCCCCTCCACCCAGACTGGCGTACCGGTCTGTGCATGGCGAGGATAACCGTCGGCATAGCCACAGGCCACCACACCAATGCGCTGCGCACCCTCGGCGCGGTAACGCCAGCCATAACCAACCTGGTCGCCGGACTTCAGTGTTTGAATACCAATAATTTCGCTACTCAGCGTCATGGTGGGCTGCAGACCGCTGCCGGCAATATCGCGCGATTGGCCACTCGGTGAAGCACCATACAGTACGATACCCGGTCGTACCCAGCTGCCATGCGTTTCCGGGTGCCACAGCGTGGCGGCCGAGTTAGCCAGACAGCGTGGCAAGGTGATGCCCGCTGCAGCCTGTTCAATGGTGGCCATTTGCGCCTCAATGCCCTGTGGGCCGTCAGCGGTGGCGAAATGACTCATCAGCGTCAGGCTGGCGATATTGCCGATCGCCTGAGCTTTCATCCACACAGAGTGCAAACGTTCCGGCGCAAACCCCAGACGGTTCATCCCACTGTTCACTTTAAGGTAAACATTCAGCGGTGCAGAGAGTTTGGCTTCGGCGATCGCCGCCAGTTGCCAATCACTGTGTACCGACGTCGTTAAACGATAGTGATCCAGCAGGGCAATATCCTGCGGTTTGAAAAACCCTTCCAACAGCAAAATCGGTCCTTGCCAGCCGGACTCGCGCAGCAAAATGGCTTCGGCGAGATCCAGCAAGGCAAAACCATCGGTCTGCGCCAGACTGCGCCAGACATGTTTAATACCATGGCCATACGCGTTGGCCTTGACCACCGACCAGACTTTGGCGTTAGGGGCAAAACGACGAACCACCTGCAGGTTATTTTCAAAGGCGCAAAGGTGCAACGTGGCGGAAATCGGGCGAGGCATGGGCACTCCTACGGGCCGGCGAATACAGTCACGGGCCAACGCCCGTGACAATAACATGATAAATCAGGATGTTTAACGCGCGGGATGCACATCGTTCAAGGGGCCGGTGTAGAGGCTACGAAATCCAGCGCTGTAGCGCGCCACCCCCAGGTCGTCTGAAGGAATGGCCGGGGTAACGCCGGAAATCAAATCGGATAGCAGCTGCCCGGAGCCACAAGCCATGGTCCAGCCCAAAGTGCCGTGTCCGGTATTCAGGAACAGATTTTTCAGCGAGGTCTTGCCGACAATCGGCGTACCGTCCGGCGTCATCGGGCGTAAACCGGTCCAGAAGGTCGCGTCTTCCACCCGTCCACCGTTAGGGTAAAGATCGCGTACTACCATCTCCAGTGTCTCTCGCCGCTTTTGCTCCAACTGAGTATTAAAACCAACAATTTCCGCCATGCCGCCGACGCGAATACGTTGATCGAACCGGGTAATGGCAATTTTATAGGTTTCATCCAGCACGGTTGAGAACGGTGCCGCAGACTCATCGGTAATAGGAATGGTCAGCGAGTAGCCTTTCAACGGATAGACAGGGATCGACACCAGATCGCGTAACAGCGCGGTGGAATAAGAACCAAAAGCCACCACGTAGCTGTCAGCTTTGAAGACTTCCCCGCCGCACTGTACGCCGCTGATCTTGTCCCCTTCCACCAGCAGGCGATCAACGCTGCGGTTATACAGGAAGGTGACGCCCGCCTGCTGTGCCAGTTTGGCCAATTGCTGAGTAAAGAGTTGGCAATCGCCGGTTTCGTCGTTAGGCAGTTGCAGCCCGCCGGTCAGCTTATGTGCCACCTGTGCCAACGCAGGTTCAACACTGGCCAACTGACTGGCTTCCAGCAGTTTGTAGGGCACACCGGCATCTTCCAATACCGCGATATCCTTGGACGCACTTTCAAACTGTTGCTGGGTACGGAACAGTTGCAGCGTACCGCCCTGACGGCCTTCGTACTGAATACCGGTTTCCTGACGCAGCGCCTTGATACAGTCACGACTGTATTCCGCCAACCGCACCATGCGCCCTTTATTGGTCATGTAGTGTTCGGTATTGCAGTTTTTCAACATCTGCCACATCCAGCTCAACTGGAAGCTGCTGCCATCCAGACGAACCGCCAGCGGCGCATGGCGTTGGAACATCCATTTAACCGCCTTAAGCGGGACGCCAGGCGCAGCCCAGGGAGCCGCATAGCCTGGAGAGATCTGTCCGGCATTCGCCGCGCTGGTTTCCATCGCCGGACCGGGTTGACGATCGATCACCGTCACCTCATGGCCCGCTTTCGCCAAATACCAGGCGCTGGCAACCCCTACCACCCCACTACCTAAAATTACCACTCGCATCGCTGACTCCAGCTCAAGGCTTCACAAAGCATAATCTTCTGCTCACAGGAAATTAACTCAGTGGAAAAATCCGTCCAACATCTTCGTCATTAAACGTGACAACATTCACAATTAATTTATCGTTCATGGCCGGGTCTTTTGCAATAGCTACCTATAAATAGCGATAAGATGTTGTGAAAGACCCGTTTTAGAGCGAAACAGCGACCAATATGATGTCAATGACAGCATTGATAGCGACAAGAAAAGCCACCGCATGCAACAAGGATTTAACAGAATATAAAAATGAAACATCGCTACAACAACAGAATAAAAAACTACAAAATACGGCATTAACCAAGATAACGCTTTGCAGACATTAGAACCTGCTCCAGCAGAAAAAACTCGCTGAAAAATCCCCCCGGTACCGCAGTGGTGAGATCCTTGAGACAGATCGTTGAATTTTTAAGCTTTATATCATTATTACCTCTGCGCAGATTGAGCTACGATTGATACAGGGTCTGCCGTTCGAGCAAGGTCCGTAATAACGAGGGTGCGCTGATGACTACTTCAACACATGATAAGGTCAAGGAAGATAAACGTCTGAGCGATGGACCGGACTGGACGTTCGAGTTGCTGCAGGTGTATCTGGAGCACATCGATCGCGTAGCCAAACATTACAAGCTCGACACCTACCCGCATCAGATCGAGGTCATTACCTCCGAGCAGATGATGGACGCTTATTCCAGCGTCGGCATGCCGATTAACTACACCCACTGGTCGTTCGGTAAGAAATTCATTGAGACTGAGCAGCGCTATAAACATGGGCAGCAGGGCCTGGCCTATGAGATCGTGATCAACTCCAATCCCTGCATCGCCTACCTGATGGAAGAAAACACCATCACCATGCAGGCCTTGGTGATGGCGCACGCCTGCTACGGGCACAACTCCTTCTTCAAAAATAACTACCTGTTCCGCAGTTGGACCGACGCCAGTTCGATCGTCGATTACCTGCTGTTCGCCCGCCACTACATCAGCCAGTGCGAAGAGCGCTACGGCGTTGAAGAAGTGGAGAAGCTGCTCGACTCTTGCCATGCGTTGATGAACTACGGCGTAGATCGCTACAAACGACCACAGAAAATTTCACTGGTCGAGGAAAAAGCCCGCCAGAAAAGCCGCGAGGAGTACCTGCAAAGCCAGGTGAACACATTATGGAAGACCTTGCCACGGGTTGAACGTGAAGAGGCACCTGAACAGGCGCGCCGCTATCCAAGCGAGCCGCAGGAAAACATCCTCTACTTTATGGAAAAGAATGCGCCGTTGCTGGAACCCTGGCAACGTGAGGTTCTGCGCATTGTGCGCAAAGTGAGCCAGTATTTTTATCCGCAGAAACAAACGCAGGTGATGAACGAAGGCTGGGCCACATTCTGGCACTACACCATCCTTAATCATCTGTACGACGAAGGCCGGGTAACCGAACGTTTTATGCTGGAGTTTTTGCACAGCCATACCAACGTGGTGTATCAACCGCCCTACAACAGCCCTTATTACAACGGCATTAATCCGTACGCTCTGGGCTTTGCCATGTTCCAGGACATCAAGCGTATCTGCCAGTCGCCGACCGAAGAAGATCGTTACTGGTTCCCGGACATCGCCGGTAAAGACTGGCTGGAAACACTGCACTTCGCCATGCGTGACTTCAAGGATGAAAGCTTTATCAGCCAGTTCCTGTCACCGAAGATCATGCGTGATTTCCGGTTGTTCACCGTGCTGGATGACGATCGCAATAACTACCTGGAAATTGCAGCGATCCATGATGAAGCCGGTTATCGGGCGATCCGCGAAGAGCTGTCGGCGCAATATAATCTGAGTGACCACGAGCCGAATATTCAGATTTGGAATGTAGACTTACGTGGCGATCGCTCATTGACGTTGCGCTATATCCCGCAGGACCGGGCGCCGCTGGACAAGAGCCGGCGTGAAGTGATGAAGCACCTGCACCGCCTGTGGGGCTTCGACATTATTCTGGAACAGCAAAATGAGGACGGCAGCATTGAGCTGTTGGAACGTTGTCCACCGCGACCAGCGCCTTTGTAAGCAGTTAAGCTTCAACCTAGAGCACTCCGTACATACGAAGTGCTCTATCTCCTTTTTGCTTGGCCCTTTATCATAAACCTGCCGACTGAGGGCGAATTTTCATATACGGGAAAAATCTGAAAGCAAGGAATGTAAGTATTTTCCCTTTACAAACCCAGCATGCCCTTGCACTATCTTGCGAGTTAAATTTAAGTAACACTCATGTTGTAATACTTTATAAATCCTGTGATTAGCTAGGTGAATCAATGGAAAACGTAGTAAGGGAAACGGTCAAGAATTATAGAAAAGATATTGATGGCTTACGTGCCTTAGCTATACTCTTAGTCGTCCTTTATCATTCTGGCGTTACATTTCTAAGTGGCGGCTTTATCGGAGTCGATGTTTTTTTTGTTATCTCCGGCTTTTTAATTGGCGGAATTATCTATACAGAGCTTAACAATAAAAGCTTCTCCTACAGTCGATTTTATACTCGCCGAATAAAAAGAATTGCGCCCGCGCTGTTGGTAATGCTGTTATTTTGCTCAATTTTCTCTTTATTTTATTTATCGCCTCTCGAGCTTAAAGATTTTAGTCTTTTCTCAGGATCAACAATATTATCAGTTCCCAACATTATGCTTTGGCATAAAACCAACTATTTCTCACCCAATGCCGAGCTGAACCCTTTACTAATGACATGGTCTTTAGGGGTTGAAGAACAGTTTTATATTTTCCTACCGATCATTCTCTCTATTGTCATTAAATTCAATAAGAAAGTCGTGGCTTCAGTTGCAGTCATTTCCATTGTCTCGTTCGTATTGTGCGTTATTTTAACGAGAACCAGCCCACTGTTCTCTTTCTTTATGCTGCCAACTCGTGCCTGGGAACTTGGTTTGGGGGTTATGTTATCAATAATGCATAAAGAAGGAAGGTTAAATAGCTTATCGTTAAGAGCAAAAGAGCTTTCTTTTATTTTTGGTCTCACATTAATTTTACTTTCTGCCATTACTTTCGATAAACACACAAGTTTTCCAGGTTTTGCAGCGATCTTGCCGGTGTTAGGTTCCTTAATGATCATTCTTGGTAATGGTCGTATTAGTTCAATTCTGCTTGGAAACCGTATCATGGTCTTTATCGGCCTGGTTTCTTACTCTTGGTACCTATGGCACTGGCCATTACTTTCCTTCGCACGCATAGGTATAGACGGTAAACTATCGGTCTATAGTGGACTATTAATTTCAGCGAGTGCTTTGTTTATTGCTTATCTATCTTACCTGTTTATTGAAACTCCATTCAGAAAAGGTTTTAAGTTAGAAAACAAAAAAATAATTCTAGGGTATACAGCAATATCAATATTATTGTTTTTACCTACTTCAATAGGTTATTTATTAAAAGGAATGCCACAACGAGTGAACCCCGTAGTGGCACAAGCGGAGAACGACAAATTGGATCGCATTGCAGATCCTTGTCTCGTTGGTTATGGTTCAACCTCTTATTCCAAAGGTAATTCTTGCTTGGCCAATGGTCAGCAAGACGCCGTTGCGTTGGTTGGCGACAGCCATGCAGCAGCTTTACGAGGTGGGGTTGAACAATATGCGAAAAAATCCAATATGGGTGTTTATCAATTAACCAAAGCTTCGTGCCCTATGCTATTAGGAGTAACAAGAACGATGAGCAGTTACCCTTCCCATGCCACTGAATGTGAAACATACAATAAAAAAGTACTGGAGCTCATCACCAACAATGAAAAAATCAAAACTGTCATCATTTCCGCACTTTGGGACTCCGGCATTGATGATATTGGTGGTGGTTACATCGTCATTAATACGGGCCAAAACGGACTCAACGCGCTGGCTTCAGGGTTAAATAACGTCATCAAAACACTGACAGATTCGCATAAAAAAGTCATTTTGGTTAAGGATGTTCCTTTCCTAAACTTCAACGCTGTCAGAGCCATCGACAATCAGCAAATCCCTCTACGGCGAGTCGCTAATCAAATTATTCAACCGTCACCATCGGAAAGCGAGTCTACAAACGACTATCGCTTACCAAAAGATAAAGTCAATACACTGCTGACATCAGTTGCAAAGGATCACCATATTGAAGTATTTAATCCGACAAAAAATTTGTGTGATGCTTTAGGTTGTAAATTTAAAAGCAATAATCGACCACTTTACTATGACGACCAACATCTGACCTATTTAGGCAGTGCACTGGCTTTAAACGACATGTAAGCGTCAGCCTTGCGATAGAGTACTGTTAACAGCCGATATAAGCTTGATTGAGTGTTTTGTATTTTACAGAGAAGATAACTGGTTAGAATATTGACAGATTAATCGTATTTCAGTCCACAGTCTTACTCCATAACAAAGGGGCGCCATTGGCGCCCCTTTTGCTTAATGTGGGTGATGATGTTAGCGGCGGGCTTCGGTCAGATCGCTTGGCATGGTGCCTTGCATGCTTTGCCAGATGGCACCGCTATCTTTACCGTAGTTACGCACGCAATCCATTACCTGATCGTACGACTTCTCATGGCACAGCGTCGACAGTCTGCTATAGAAAGTCAGCGCCAGCTTGCGAGACTCCGGGTTTGAGAAATAGTAGCGGCCAACGCGGGTATACAAGCCTTTCAGACCGTTGAAAATCAGACCGTAAATCGGGTTGCCGGAGGCAAATGCCAGACCGCGGAAAATTTCGTAGTCCAACAGGTTGAAAGCATCCGCCTGATCTTCCACCTGAGTGGCTTTCGCCAACACTTCCTGAGCGGCCTCAGGATGGTTACGCACCGCTGCGCGAATAAAGATCGCCGCGATATTGGTACGCACCGACAACAGGTTATCGATCAATTGTGGGACGCTCTGATGGTCGAGGCGTGCCACCGTCTCAAGGATATTGAGGCCGGAAGTTTCCCAGAAATTATTTACTTTGGTCGGTTTGCCATGCTGAATGGTTAGCCAGCCATCACGGGCCAGGCGTTGTAAAACTTCACGTAACGTGGTGCGCGTAACACCAATCAGTTCTGAAAGCTCACGCTCCGCGGGCAAAATAGTGCCAGGAGGGAAGCGATTATTCCAGATACTCTCGATAATGTATTCTTCCGCGAAACCGGCAGGACTCTGCGCCTTTATGACCATGTGTTTGACGTTCCGTAGCGACGATAATCAGTAATAGTAGTCTGCTGATCATACCAGATCGCAATTGCATGACCTAGCGTGAGCGAAAAACATTGAACGAAACTGTGCATAAAGTGGCAAAAAACGTGCAAAAACACCGCTTAGAGAAATTTCTCGTCGTAAAGCAAGCCCGTATTGCATCTGCCCCGGCGGCATTGTTAGGCTAGTATAAGACAACTTATTTTCAGGACGTGTATTACACAATGGAAACAACCCTACGCAGTGCCCTGGTGAAAAACTTCCTTGGGCAATCACCTGACTGGTACAAACTGGCCATTCTCATTTTCCTGGTGATCAATCCACTGGTTTTCTTCCTGGTCGATCCGTTCATTGCCGGTTGGCTGTTTGTGGTCGAATTTATCTTTACCCTGGCAATGGCGCTGAAATGCTACCCCTTGCTGCCGGGCGGCCTGCTGGCCATTGAGTCGGTGCTGATTGGCATGACCAGCCCCGATCGGGTAGGCGAAGAGATTGCTCATAATCTTGAAGTACTGCTGTTGCTGATCTTTATGGTGGCCGGCATCTACTTTATGAAACAGTTGCTGCTGTTCGTCTTCACCAAGCTACTGCTCAATATCCGCTCAAAAATGCTGCTTTCTTTGGCATTCTGCTTTGCGGCGGCGCTGTTGTCAGCCTTCCTTGATGCGCTGACGGTGGTTGCGGTGGTGATCAGCGTCGCAACCGGTTTTTATTCGATCTACCACAACGTGGTTTCAAACCGTTCTGACGGTAACGCTGACGTCGGTGACGACAGCACGCTGGTCAGTGACGATAACAAACAGACGCTCGAACAGTTCCGAGCCTTCTTGCGCAGCCTGTTGATGCACGCTGGCGTCGGTACCGCACTGGGCGGCGTAATGACCATGGTGGGTGAACCGCAGAACCTGATCATCGCCAAAAGCGCCGACTGGGGATTTGTCGACTTCTTCCTACGCATGGCACCGGTTACCCTGCCGGTGTTTGTCTGCGGCCTGTTGGTTTGCCTGCTGCTCGAACGCTTCGGCATCTTTGGCTACGGGGCAAAACTGCCGGAACGCGTCCGTGAGGTGCTGACCGAGTTTGACCGCCAGGCTACCGCAGGACGCAGTAAACAAGAACAGGTCAGATTGGTGATTCAGGCGTTGATCGGCATTTGGCTGGTGGTAGCGCTGGCCTTCCATCTGGCGGAAGTCGGTCTGATTGGTCTCTCGGTGATCATCCTCGCCACTTCTCTGTGCGGCGTAACCGATGAGCACGCCATCGGCAAGGCATTCCAGGAAGCGCTGCCCTTTACTGCCCTGCTGACGGTATTTTTCACCGTGGTGGCGGTAATTATTGAGCAACACCTGTTCACACCGATCATCCGGTTTGTTCTGCAGGCGGAACCCTCTTCACAACTGGCGCTGTTTTATCTGTTTAACGGCCTGCTGTCCTCGGTATCCGATAACGTGTTCGTCGGTACGGTCTATATCAATGAGGCCCGCGCCGCGTTTGAAAACGGGGCGATCTCCCTGAAGCAGTTCGAAATGCTGGCGGTCGCCATTAACACCGGGACCAATCTGCCATCGGTTGCCACCCCGAATGGTCAGGCGGCCTTCTTATTCCTGCTGACCTCCGCGCTGGCACCGCTGGTACGTTTGTCTTACGGACGAATGGTGTGGATGGCTTTGCCCTATACTGTGGTATTAACGCTGGTCGGTCTGCTGTGCGTCCAGTTTACTCTGGCGCCGATGACTGACCTGCTAACCGAGTGGCATTGGCTGACGCTGCCAGCGATTGAAGCCGTTGCACATTAACTCTGTTAACCCACTCCGCTGCCAGCGACTATTTTTGTGCTGAATCAGGCCCAGGTAGCTGGCAGCAGAGTTGAATTGGTTTACACTGCCAGTTCAATTGCTTACTGCATGGAAGAATAAATATATGTTGCAATTCTTTAACCGCTGCTCGCAGGGGCGCGGTGCTTGGCTGTTGATGGCCCTGACTGCACTGGTGCTGGAATTAGTTGCTCTCTACTTTCAGCACGTAATGCTGCTGCAACCCTGTGTAATGTGCATTTATGAACGCTGCGCGCTGTTTGGCATTCTGGGCGCCTCGCTGCTCGGTGCCATCGCGCCGAAAACGCCACTGCGCTATGTCGCTATTCTGCTGTGGATTTACAGTGCCTGGGAAGGCCTGCAACTGGCATGGAAACACACCATGATCCAACTGCATCCTTCGCCATTTAATACCTGCGATTTCTTCGTCAGCTTCCCATCCTGGCTACCGCTGGATAAATGGCTGCCGGCGGTGTTCCACGCATCCGGTGACTGCTCCGTGCGCCAATGGGAGTTCCTGACGCTGGAAATGCCACAGTGGTTGGTGGGTATCTTCACCGCTTATTTGATGTTCGCCGTCATCGTGTTAATCGCACAGTTTGTTCGCCCGCGTCGCCGTGACCTGTTTGGTCGTTAAGCGTAGCCAAATAAAAAACGGCGCCTCAGGGCGCCGTTTTTTATGGAATTGCGGATATTGTTCAGAGTTGAAGCGACATTAAGTGTGTGTAAGGTAATAAACGAGCACGATCAGCGCCCCAGCCACGGCAAACAGACGTATCATTTTCATTATTGTACTCTCGGTACTCAGCGTGAGAGCGGTCAAACTACCTAACCTTCTGTATAAAAAGAAGCATTCGGATGGGATTTGGTACGTAATTTACATAACATTAAGTTGGAGGGGTAAAAAGCCTTATTCGCAGGAGTACAACCTCACTTTATCGACCGTAAATCGTAATACAGTGGAACGACTCATTTCCCCCTCACTCACTTCATACAAAAAAACTCATCATAGTGATGCATTATTGCATCAATATTTTGATGAAGTTCTGCCGAAAAATCCTTATAGTATCCGCAAGTTAATAGTAACGATTTCCCTGGTGTTGTTGTGTGTCTTGCCCCTCTTCTTTGCAGGGGCTTTTTTCTTTATCTCGCCCAGCTCGGTTTATTCATGATGTGATCCTGCCAGTCCACCACTTCGCTTTCGCGTACCGCAATGTGGCGCACCGTAATACGTTCACCGTGCATCGCCGCCTTGGAGCCGCTAACCAATGGGTGCCAGGAGAACAGGGGTTTGCCTTCGCCAATCAGGCGATATGCACAGGTCGGGGGCAACCAGTCAAACGTCGTGAGGTTCTCGCGCGTCAACTTGATACAATCTTCTTCCAACTCAAAGCGACGTTCATAGTTGCGGCACTGGCACGATTTAATATTCAGCTGGTCGCAGGCTACGTTGGTGAAATAAATCTCGTCGGTATCTTCGTCGATCAGCTTATTCAGACAGCATTGCCCACAACCGTCGCACAGCGATTCCCACTCTTGTTCTGACATTTCCGCCAGCGTTTTTTGTTGCCAAAAAGGGGTTTGTGACATGTTCGCGTCCGGTATAGGTAAATGAATAGAGAACCTGCGTACAGGTTTTGAGGGTGCACTATATAGATATCCCAGCCAAATAGAAAGACTGAAAACACAATATAATCATAGCGATAACAAGAGATTCGCTTAAAAAAAATGCTATTTAAAACAACGGCATTCAACATTACACGCCGTGACTATCCGCCGCTTGCGGTTTGCTTCCTGCCGATAGAAATGCCACGCTTATCGCTTAATTATACGTACAAATCACAGGTCTATCACCCTTTCGTTTTATCCCCAGATTTGCGCCAACCGTTACTTCAATTCACCGGTAAGATTCATCTTATAACGCACGATTTGCCGCCAGGCACAGCATAATCCTGCTATGTTTATTGTTCGCCTTTAGAACCGAGATAAGGAGCCAAGTATGTTTGGAAAAGCAGAAGACAAAGTTAATGAAGCTGCCGGCGCCGTTGAGGAAGCCTTTGGTAAAGCAACGGACTCGCCGGATCACCAGGTTAAAGGCGCAGCCCGCAAGTATGCCTCTCAGGCCAGCTATGCAGCTCGCGATGCGGCTGATACGGTGCGGACCCAGGTTGAATCCAACCCGCTTGCCGGCGTAGCTATCGCAGCGGCGGTCGGGATCGTTTTCGGTTTCTTGTTGGGCCGTAAATAAGTCCATTGCCCTATGACCACCGAAAAAGACAAAAGGCCCCTTCGGGCCTTTTTTAATGCATCGAACCCAGGCTTTAAATCACGCGGGTGGTTAACGATTTCCCATTGAGGGTAATCTTCAGCATGTCGCCGGAGCTCATCGGGCCAACACCCTGTGGGGTTCCGGTAAGAATAATGTCGCCTGCACGCAGCGTGAAGAAACGGCTCATGTAGCTGATCAATGGCAGGATTGGAGTGATCATGTCGCGAGTATTGCCCTGCTGACGTATCTGGTCATTTACCGTCAGGGTCAGTTCGGCATTTTGCGGATCGCCAAACTCTGCCACCGGAATAAAACCGGAAATCGGGCAGGATCCATCGAAACCCTTGGCTTTCTCCCAGGGCTGCCCCGCCTTCTTAAAACCAGCCTGCAGTTCGCGCAGCGTCAGATCCAGCGCAACACCGTATCCGGCGATGGCACGCGCCACGCGATCTTCATTCGCTTGTTTTAACGGCGTGCCGATCAGCACCGCCAGTTCCACTTCATGATGAACCGACCCGAACTCTTTTGGGATCGCCACCGGCTGGCGGATATCGCACAGCGCCGTTTCAGGCTTGATAAATACGACCGGCTCTGCCGAGGTTGCACTGCCCATTTCCTTAATATGGTCGGCGTAATTACTGCCAACGCAAACCACCTTATTCACCGGAAAATCAAGTAATGAACCCTGCCAGTCTCTATGTTGATACATACCGCTTCTCCCTACAATCATGTAGGGGCTTAGCATGCTAAGCCCGTTATCCCACGCATTGGTGGAGGCACCGTGACCCTGTTTTATTGCCCGATACCGTCAGCCATCATACCCACAGCGATGGCAAAATAGTAAGAGCGATTCCAGTGCATGATAGTGCGAAAATTGTCATAAACCATGAACGCACGGCCCTGCATGTCATCCGGCGTGATCACCCAACTGCGCAGAGTAGAATGCGGCAATGCTGAACCATCCGCACGACGTACGCCACGCTTTTGCCATTCATTGACGCTGTGCGCCTGGCGATCTTTCAGTCCCAGACTCTCGCTGCTGAAACCGGCGGGCAGTTTAACTTCCCTGCCCCAGCCAACCCCCGGTTGCCAGCCTTCACTCGACAGATAATGGGCTGCGGAGGCAAACACATCGTCAACGTTATTCCAGATATCAATACGGCCATCACCGTCACCATCCGCCGCGTAGCTCAGGAACGACGTCGGCATAAACTGGCACTGGCCCATTGCCCCGGCCCAGGAGCCTTTTAGCTGTTCGCGGCTGACATGCCCTTGTTCGAGGATACGCAGCGCTGCCATCAATTGTTGACTGAAGAAAGCCTCACGGCGGCCTTCAAACGCCAGGGTAGCAAGCGCAGATATGACATCTTCGCGGCCCTGGATCTTGCCGAAGGCACTTTCCATCCCCCACAGCGCCACCACGTAACGCCCCGGCACACCGTAATGAGCGGTAACGCGCGACAACTGCGGCTGATATTGCCGGTAAAGGGCACGGCCTTGGGCGATCTTGGCCGGCGGCAAAACACGCTTAAGGTAATCATCCAGCGTGATTTTCTTTTCCGGCTGATTGCGGTCCGCCTTGATCACCCGATCAACAAAATGCACGTTGGTAAAAGCACTGTCGACAATAGCCGGGCTAATGCCCTGCGCCAACGCCTGACGTTTCAGTTGCTCAACATAGGCCGGGAACTGCGCGGGGTCACGGCCGGTTTCAGCCAAGGTACTCTGCACAGGCGCAGTGGCGGCGGCTGGCGAAGCCGTCTGTGCCATCACCTGCGGACTGGCACCGTATGCCAGTATCAGCAGAGCCACTATCGTTGTCTTCGCTGACCCTCTCATTACGCAGCTCCTTTGTCGGTTGGGGGTTACTGATCCAGCGTAGCCCCTGCACGCCAACGACGGTTATTTTTTGTCGTCAGACAGATGCTGGTTTAATAAATTTTCCAACGGCGGTGGCACCTGCAGATAAAACCCTTCTTCTTTTAGGGCCTCTTTCACTTTATCAATATCTGCCGAGGCTAGTTTTTCCCGACCTTCAAGGGAAAGCACCATCGCCAATTGTGGCGCACCGAAACTTTTCATCAGATCTTCCGGCACTCGGGAGAAATCGTCTTTTTTTTCGACATAAAGATAAGTTTGATCGCGTTTGGGGCTTCTATAGATCACACAAAGCATGTTTTTAACTCTATTTAATTGGGGCAGCGTCTTGCCTGGATATAACTCTGACTATAACATGCTTATAGTACTTCGGAATATCGCACCCCGATTGGTATTCCGGGGATTTAAAGTTGCTGAGACTGAGTCAGGATAGATGTCACAATCGCCAATTGAGCTAAAAGGCAGCAGTTTTACCCTATCGGTTGTTCATTTGTATAATTCGGAACCCGAGGTAATACGTCAGGCGTTACTGGAAAAAGTCGAGCAAGCGCCCGCTTTTTTGAAAAACGCCCCTGTTGTTATCAACGTTGCTACGCTGAACGGCGATGCAAACTGGAAAGAACTTCAACAGGCTGTCACGGCAGCAGGGCTGCGCGTTGTGGGTATCAGCGGTTGCAGAGATGAGCGGCAAAAACGCGCGATAGCCCGTGCCGGGTTACCGTTGTTGAACGAAGGTAAAGGCCAGAAGATGGCCGCCCCGGAACCGGCGCCCGCGCCTGCCCCGGTGGTGGATCCCAACGCCCCCGCCAAGACGCGCATCATCAGTGCCCCTGTCCGTTCCGGCCAACAAATTTATGCCCGCAACAGCGATCTGATAGTGACCAGCAGCGTCAGCGCCGGCGCCGAATTAATTGCTGATGGCAATATTCACGTTTACGGCATGATGCGCGGTCGTGCGCTGGCCGGTGCTTCAGGTGATACACAGTGCCAGATTTTTTGCACGCACCTGGGTGCTGAGCTAGTCTCTATCGCAGGGCAGTACTGGTTGAGCGACCAAATCCCGTCCGACTATGTCGGGCAGGCAGTACGACTCAGCCTGTTGGATAACGCTTTAACCATACAACCTTTAAATTAAGCCCTTTTGACAAGGAATCCATTTCATGGCACGCATTATTGTTGTTACATCGGGTAAAGGGGGCGTTGGCAAGACCACTTCAAGCGCGGCCATCGCTACCGGCTTAGCCCAGAAAGGTAAGAAAACCGTGGTGATCGATTTCGATATCGGTCTGCGTAATCTTGACCTGATCATGGGCTGCGAACGCCGGGTTGTTTACGATTTCGTTAACGTCATTCAGGGTGATGCCACGCTGAATCAGGCGTTAATCAAAGACAAGCGCACCGATAACCTGTTTATCTTGCCTGCATCGCAGACACGCGATAAAGACGCGCTGACCCGCGAAGGCGTTGAAAAGATCCTTAACGATTTGGGTGAGATGAATTTTGACTTTGTGGTCTGTGACTCTCCGGCGGGCATTGAAACCGGCGCACTGATGGCCCTGTACTTCGCTGATGAAGCCATCATCACCACCAACCCGGAAGTCTCCTCAGTACGTGACTCTGACCGTATCCTGGGCATTTTGTCGTCCAAATCCCGTCGTGCTGAACGAGGCGAATCGGCGATCAAGGAACATCTGCTGCTGACTCGCTATAATCCGGGTCGCGTTAGCCGTGGCGATATGCTGAGCATGGAAGACGTGCTGGAGATACTGCGCATTCCACTGGTTGGCGTTATCCCGGAAGACCAGTCCGTACTGCGGGCCTCCAACCAGGGTGAACCCGTGATCCTTGATGCCGAATCCGATGCCGGCAAGGCCTATGACGATACCGTTAGCCGCTTGTTAGGGGAAGAACGCCCCTTCCGCTTCATTGAAGAAGAGAAGAAGGGTTTCCTGAAACGCCTTTTTGGGGGATAAACCATGGCATTACTAGACTTCTTTCTGTCCCGCAAAAAGCAGACAGCCAATATAGCCAAGGAACGGCTGCAGATTATCGTCGCGGAGCGTCGTAGGGGGGACAGCGAGCCCCCGTATCTGCCTGATTTGAAACGCGATATTCTGGCGGTAATTTGCAAATACATTCAAATCGACCCTGAAATGCTGCACGTGCAGTTTGAGCAGAAAGGGGATGATATTTCGGTACTTGAACTCAACGTGACATTACCGGAATCGGAAGAAGTAACTAAATGAGCGTGACGCATTAATTACCCCCTGTATATTTTCTACAGGGGGTAACTGTATGCATAACCAGTTATTGAGATAAAAAAGACCCAATAATCATTTTTACCCTTTGGGAATAATCTCAATTAATCTTGCGTCATGGTTGTTTAAAGTAAATGCTGCCAGTAAGTGTCTTTACTTCAATTATTTTTAATCAATATTCAGAGCAGTGTTTCCTTAACCCTGCCCCGATTTTTTCACAACCCGATTAATAATCCTTCAAGATGTCCTGAAGCGGCGCCGCTAATAAATCACCGCGCCAACCGCTGACTAATTCTGGCAAATTGTCGCCCGCTTTCAATTTCCAATGCCAATTCAGCAACTGATTAATCTGCCGACGCGAGGCCAGCAATTCGCTGCTTAAGCCGCTCTGCTCACTGACAATGACGATCGCCGCTTTGATTTCCTTGAACACTTTCTTATAACCCGGCTGGTCAATCAGGTTCGGTAACGGCTCCGGCAATGCCGACTCATCCAGTTCACCGGCTTCTGCCACCAGTGCCAGCAGCGTTTTGCCGTGATAACGGATTTCCGGACCGCTCAAGCCCAACGAGTCCAGCTCTCCCAGCGAGGTCGGCATATGACGCGCTACCTGCCAGAGATTCTCTTCACGCACCACGAAGTTCACCGCCAGGTCACGCTCACGCGCCTGGCGAAGTCGCCATTCCGCCAACTTCTGCAAACAACCCAACTGGCGCGGACGCAGTTGCCAGGCGTTGGTGATTTCACGGTAGGCCAATTCCGGCGCCAGCGTCTCGCTACGACGTTGGCACAACAGCAGGCATTCATTGCTGGCAGCCGCGGTCCAACCGGCCTCTTCCGTCTCCTGCACCAGCCGTTTGGCCATTGGCAGCAGATAGAACACGTCGGCAGCGGCGTAAACACACTGTTTTTCCGTTAATGGACGCGCCAACCAGTCGGTACGGGCTTCGCTTTTATCCAGCTCCACCTGCATATACTCCGCGACCAGGGTGGCAAAACCACAGGACATAGGTCGACCGGTAAAGGCCGCCAGGATTTGGGTATCGACCAGGGGCGTCGGCAGGGTTTTGAAGGCGTTGAGGAACACTTCCAGATCCTCACTGCCGGCGTGCAGGAACTTCACTATCTGTGTGTTGCTCAGCAGCTCAATAAACGGCTGCCACTGCTTGATTGGCAAGGGGTCAATCAGGGAGAGTTGTTCACCATCGTATAACTGAATCAGGCCTAACTGCGGATAGTAAGTGCGCGTTCTGACAAATTCGGTGTCCAGCGCAATCTGGGCATGCTTTTTCGCCTGCTCGCAGACCTGCTGCAATCCGGCATCGGTAGTGATCAACTGATAGTTCAAAACGTCATTCTCTTGGTCGCTTTCATGATTCAAACACAACAACGCCGGCATTCACCGGCGTTGTTGATCTGTAAGGCGTGGATGATAGCCTAGGCGGCATCGGCCGCCACAGGTTTTTTCTGCTCATCACGCAGTTCTCGCCGCAAAATCTTACCGACGTTAGACTTCGGCAACTCGTCGCGGAACTCAACAATTTTAGGCACTTTATACCCGGTAAGCTGCCGACGGCAATGGGTCAACAGCTCTTCTTTGGTCAGCGAGGCGTCTTTCTTCACCACGCAGATCTTAACCGTTTCACCGGATACGTCATTCGGTACGCCGATCGCCGCACATTCCAGCACTTTCGGATGTTGGCTGACCACGTCTTCAATCTCGTTCGGGTATACGTTAAACCCGGAAACCAGAATCATGTCTTTCTTACGATCGACGACACGTACAAAGCCCATCTCGTCCACTGTAACGATATCACCCGTCGCGAGCCAGCCCTCTTTCAACACTTCATCGGTGGCATCCGGCCGCTGCCAGTAGCCTAACATAACTTGCGGCCCTTTGACCCACAGTTCGCCCGGCTCGCCGACCGGCACATCATTGCCGTTATCATCCACCAACCGAATATCGGTGGAAGGTACTGGCAGACCGATACTGCCGCTGTAGTGTTTCAAATCGTGCGGGTTGCAGGTCACCAACGGCGCACATTCGGTCAGACCATAGCCTTCCAGCAGGTGCTTACCGGTGGTTTTTTCCCACTTGTCCGCCACCGCTTTCTGCACCGACATGCCGCCACCGACCGAGAAACGCAGCGTCGAGAAGTCGAGCTGATGGAAATCGTCATTATTCAGCAGCGCATTAAACAAGGTGTTCACCCCACTTATCGCGGTGAACGGATAACGCCCCAGCTCTTTCACCAGCCCTGGAATATCGCGTGGGTTGGTGATCAACAGATTGCGGCCGCCTAATTCAATAAACAGCAGGCAGTTCACCGTTAACGCAAAGATGTGGTAGAGCGGTAGTGCGGTAACAATCAGTTCCTGACCATCGCGGAACAGCGGCTCGTAGGCGGCTTTGGCCTGCGCCACGTTGGCCTGCATGTTCCGGTGCGTCAGCATCGCGCCTTTGGCCACGCCGGTGGTGCCACCGGTATATTGCAGGAACGCCAGGTCGGAATTGATGATGTCGGGTTTAACATACTGCTGACGACGCCCACGTTGCAGCGCGCTACGGAAGGAAACCGCAGCCGGCAGATGATATTTCGGCACCAGTCGCTTAATGTATTTCACCACGAAGTTAACCAAGGTGCCTTTGGCGGCGGAGAGCTGGTCGCCCATGCGCGTCAGGATCACGTGTTTTACCTGGGTATTGAACACCACTTTTTCCAGCGTATGGGCAAAGTTGGAGACAATCACGATAGCGCTGGCACCACTGTCGTTCAGTTGGTGTTCAAGTTCACGCGGCGTATACAGCGGATTAACGTTGACCACCACCATCCCGGCTCGCAAAATGCCAAACAGCGCGATCGGATACTGCAACAGATTCGGCATCATCAACGCAACACGATCGCCCTTCTGCAGACCCAGCTCATTTTGCAGGTAAGCGGCAAAAGCCCGACTGCGCTCTTCCAACTTGCGGTATGTCATCACCTCGCCCATGTTCATGAAAGCCGGTTGATCCGCATAACGCTGAACCGCGTTTTCAAACATTTCGACCAAAGATGAATAACGATCGGCGTCGATCTCTGCCGGAACATCCGCCGGGTAACGTTTTAACCAGACCTTATCCAAGGTATTACTCCTGAAATCATTATTCATTATCATCGCAGCCCCTAAATATGCAGCCAAACCATAACAATATTTTAACTCAGCAGACCAGTTTGAGTTTTAAACAATATTCAGGTTGCGATGTACGTCACTAATTGGCGCCGTTTCCCTGCGCCAAAAGAAAAAGGCGGCCGGAGCCGCCCTAATAAAATGGTGAATGCCTAACTAACACTATTCGGTAACGATGGTTTGTACCTGTGCCGGGCCAGGATTGTACCAGCCATAACCCACGCCCCACCCCGGGCCCCAGGTGCCGCCACGCCAGCCCCATGGCCCCATCGGCGCCGGTGGCATCATCACCTGTTGGGTAAGATGCCAGCGTTTATAGCCGGTAGCATTCATGGTGACAAACTTGTACGGCGTCATGCCAATCTTGCCGTCTCTCACGCCGGTGATCGGCCCGACCACGGTAACCAGCTGACCTTTGAAATCCACCGGTTCCAGGAAACCGTTAACCGAGGCTAACAAACGCCCCCGCGACGGTTCGCCCAAAATAGGCCGGGCACCGGAGTCGAGCGGTACAGTGGCGATTTCCAACACCGTGCGCCCCTGATCATTGGCAACATTCACCACGGTACCACCAAAGCGGGCCTCGGCCCCAACAAACAGGTTCGGTGCATTTTGCACCGAGGACAACTGCTGCACCGGTGTTTCCGTGCTGCCTTTAATGGCGTCAGGTACGGTGACACAGCCTGACAGCACCAGCGCGCCACCGGCAATAGCCAGCAGCGACATTTTTTTATTTACAGTGCGGGTTAACATCGTCGCAATCTCCTGAAATAGCTGTAACTTTGACATCAATTCACAGAGCAAGTTGCAGTTCATTCATATCCCGATTGCCGTCAAAGCACAATAGGTTGCGCTATTCACGCCCCGGCAATTTTTTCCAGGTGACTTCATTACGCAGGTAAGTCGGTTCGGCATTTTCGACCGCGACCGCCAGCCCCTGCTGCCAGGCATGCAACGCCAACGGCAGCATATCTTCCGCCTGCGGCAGCAGCATTTGACCATCACTCAGGCTTAACGAGGAACCGCTGACCAGATCCGGATAGGTTTGCCAGCCGGTACCCACATGGGCCCAGTGGCCTTGCAGGCCTTGCGCTCGTTCCAACGCTTGCGATGGCGAAAGAACCGCTTCGCCTTCACTTTCCAGCCAATGACCGTCTCGCTGACGCTCAAATTGCCCCCAGTAAACCTCCCCCATGCGCGCATCTATCGCCGCCAGCACTCGATCAGCCCCGGTGACGCGCCAAGCGCCCTGCGCCATGGTCTGCAACGTGGAAATACCCAGCAACGGCAAACCGGCACCCAGCGCCAGGCCCTGTGCGATACCGATGCCAATGCGCACGCCGGTAAAGCTGCCGGGCCCGCGGCCAAAGGCCAGAGCATCGAGCTGATTAAGGGTGATACCGGATTCCGCCAGCACTTGCTGCACCATCGGTAAAATGCGTTGCGTATGCTCACGTGGGCACAGTTCAAACAGGGCGTGGATTTCGCCTTGATTCCAGATAGCAACGGAACAGGCTTCCGTCGCTGTATCGATCGCTAAAATTCGCGTGGACATGCCAACCTCAGGCGGGAAAAAAACAGGGTTTTTCATACAGGGCGCGCATTGTAGCACAGCCCTGTGGTCACGCCTATCCGCTAGCGCTCTGCCTGCAGGAAGGCAATCGCCTGGGCGATATCACGGGTGCGCGGCGTCGGCGGCAGGCTGTTGAGGAACACTTCGCCATACGGCCGCATCACCAACCGGTTATCGCAGATCACCAGTACGCCGCGATCGTCGGTATCGCGGATCAGACGCCCAACGCCCTGTTTCAGGGTGATGACCGCATCCGGCAATTGCACGTCGTTAAACGGATCGCCACCGCGTAACCGACAATCTTCAATCCTCGCTTTCAACAACGGATCCTCTGGCGAGGTAAACGGCAGCTTGTCGATGATCACGCACGACAAAGCATCGCCGCGCACGTCCACCCCTTCCCAGAAGCTGCTGGTCGCCACCAGCAACGCATTACCGGATTCAACAAACTGCGCTAACAGTTGGCCCTTACTGGTTTCCCCCTGCAGCAGGACCGGCAAGGTCATGGTCGCACGGAACTCTTCCGCCAGTTCGCGCATCATCTGGTGAGAGGTACAGAGGAAGAAACAGCGGCCGTTATTGGCCTCAATCAGCGGGCGCAGCATACGCGCCAGTTGCCGGGCCCCCCCCGGCTGGTTTGGTGAAGGCAGAAAGCGCGGTACACACAGTAATGCCTGTTTGGCGTAGTCGAACGGGCTGGCCAGCAGCAAGGTTTTCGCCTTGTTCAGGCCAAGGCGCTCGGTAAAGTGCCCCATTTGTTCATTAACCGACAGGGTTGCCGAGGTGAAGATCCAACTGCCCGGTTTCTCGTCCAACAGTTCACGGAAACGATCGGCTACCGTCAGCGGCGTCAGCGCCAGGACAAAATGGCGGGAGTTGCACTCATACCAGTAGCTAAAACCCGGTTCATTGACTTCCTTCAAACGTTTGAGGCGCGCACGATACAGCGTGGCACGCTCGAAGGCGGCATCCAGCAGGGCCGAACGACCCAGAGACAGTTTGACCACGTCGTAGCACAGCTCCAACGCGTCATCGAGCAGCAATAAGGCACGTTGCACATTGGGTTGGCTCAGTACCTCGCGCAGGTTGCCGCGAAACCCCGGCTCCCCCAGCATCAAACGGAAGTCCTGTGTGCTTTGGCTGAGGCGGTCGGCACTTTTTTGTAACTGAGCCGCGTCACGCACTTCGGTGCGGTAGGCAATGGAAATATCTTTGGCCAGATCCAGCAGTTGGCGGCTGGTCAGCTGTTTGCCAAAATACTGGCTGGCGATATCCGGGATCTGATGCGCTTCATCGAAGATCATCACATCGGCCTCGGGGATCAGTTCGGCAAAGCCGCCCTCTTTCACTACCATATCCGCCAGGAATAAATGGTGGTTTACCACCACCACGTCGGCATCCATGGCGCGGCGACGTGCCTTGACCACAAAGCAATCTTTATACAGCGGGCAGTCGCTGCCCAGGCAGTTATCGTTGGTGCTGGTCACCAGCGGCCAGACGAAGCTGTCTTCCGCCACGTCGCTGCAGCTGCTGATGTCACCCTCTTTGGTCATTGATGACCATTTCCGTAGATGGACCAGATCGATCAGCGCCTGTCCGGCCAGTTCACCACCGGCCATCGACTGCTGTTCAAGACGTTCCAGACACAGATAGTTGGAGCGCCCCTTCAACAACGCCATCTTGCCTTTGTACTTCAGCGCCTTGGCGACGGTGGGCAGATCGCGTGCATAAAGCTGATCCTGCAGCGCCTTTGAACCGGTGGAAATAATCACTTTGCGATCGGCCCGCAGTGCCGGTGCCAGGTAGGCGAAGGTTTTACCGGTGCCGGTGCCCGCTTCGACCACCAGTTCCTGCTTGAAGTTAATGGCTTCGGTAACCGCTTCCGCCATCTGCCGCTGTGCTTCACGCGGTTTGAAACCCTTGATTGCCTGCGCCAGGGCGCCGTCTGTTGCGAAATCGTCTGTCACGCTATCTCTCTGCCGGTGTCATTCAGCGTTGATTATGCCAATCCTGCCGCGCGGCTACCACCGACTTTATCATCAAGCATTTCTACCGGGGGCTGTGATACCCTTAAGGTGATGATGATATGGAGATAACTGAATGAATATCGAACGAATTGATCCGGACCAGCGCTGGTCCGAAGCCGTGGTTCACAACGACACCGTTTATTACACCAGCGTGCCGGAAAATCTGGATGATGACGCTACTGCGCAGACCGCTAACGCCCTGGCGGCAATTGATGTGATCCTGGCCCGTGTGGGCTCCGATAAAAGCCGGGTGCTGGACGCCACTATTTTTCTGGCCGACGGTGCCGACTTTGCTGCAATGAATGCGGCCTGGGATGCCTGGGTGGTTGCCGGTAGCGCCCCAGTGCGTTGCACTGTGCAAGCCAAACTGATGAACCCGAAGTACAAGGTTGAAATCAAAATTATTGCCGCGCTGTAAAGTAAAAAAACCGCAGACGATAACGCCTGCGGTTTTATTGGGTGTCACCGGCTGCTGATTAAGCCAGTTTGATGATCACCATTCCCGTCAGTAACAGCACCAGACCGATCCAGCCTTTGGCATTCAGTCGTTGACCGAACAGGATCCAGCCGGCAGCAATGGTCGCGGCGATACCGAAACCGCCCCACAATGCATAGGCAACCGACAGATCAATCCCCTTCACTGCCTGCGCCAGCGCACTGAACGCCCCCAGCACCGACAACAAAGACAGCAAACCCAACCAAACTTTGCGGAAACCGTCCGACATTTTCAGGAAAATGTTGGCAATAATCTCCAGCACGATCGCCAGCCCCAGAAACGCGATGTGGTACAACTCAAGCTGTTGCATGGTTGTCACCTCGCGGAGTGGCCTGTTTACGTGGCTTGCGGGTACCGGACTTGACCAGCATGATACCGGCAATCAGGGTGACCAGACCCAACACTTTCAACGCCGAGATCGGCTCATCAAACCACATTACGCTGAACAGGGTAATAAACAGAATGCCGATACCTTCCCACAGGGCATAAGCAACCCCCAGTGCAACGCGTTTAACTGCCAACGACAGCATCACATACGACGCGGTGATCATCACATACATCACAATATGGCCGGTCATGCCGCCGCTGACGCTGGCGTATTTCATTGACAGGGTACCGATAATTTCGGTCACAATGGCCAAACCTAAAAAGATCCAATAAATCATGATTTCTCTCCCAAACGGCGAATAACGCACGCTAAGGCATATTTATCCCGATTTATCTCGTCAGACAGGCGCAACGAGGCGCTGACGACGCAGAGATCCCTGGGGATAAACTGACCCAAACGTAATAAAAATGTTTGCCCGGCTACGCGGAATGACGGAGGTCTGAGCCTGTCACCAGCACCGGTTAAGGGAGAAAGACGCTATAGCTCGCTGCACCAGTGATGCTCACTGGCAAGGATGGCAGACAGGAAAAGCTGGCAAGTAGAGGTTCTGAGGGTAATTCCATTAGTTGTCATCATAAGTATTCTCTATTCTCAGCCGCACATAATCTTGTTACACGGAGTGCGATTTGCCCAATATCCTCATCAAGTAAAATTTTTAACTAAGATAGTTGTACCATAGCAATAATTATAAAGCAAACCGCTGTTTTCGCAAAAACCATAAAAAAACAGTTTAAAAATAAGAAAGTTAACTAATTTAAAAATAAAAAAAGGCCCAACAAGCCGTTGAACCTTTGTTTAAGTTGGACCGGCCCAATAATCGCCGAACCCAGGCCCGGCGTGGGTTACGCCGTGGCGCCGTTAACCGCGGTTCGCGCCAGTTCAGTGATGCGGGCGTAGTCACCATTTTCCAGTGCATCGGCTGGCACCAACCAGGATCCGCCGATACACAGCACGCTTTTCAGCGCCAGATAATCACGGTAATTGTTCGGCGTAATACCGCCGGTCGGACAGAAACGCACCTGCGGGAATGGGCCGCCGATCGCCTGTAGCGCCTTCACGCCACCGTTGGCTTCCGCCGGGAAGAACTTGAACTCCCGCAGGCCATGATCCATGCCCAGCATCAGCTCTGAAACGGTGCTGATGCCCGGAATCAATGGAATGGTACCTGTGGTAGCCGCTTTCAGCAGCGACTCTGTCAGGCCCGGGCTGATGGCGAATTGCGCACCGGCCTCGGTCACCGCCTGCAACTGCTGCGGGTTAAGCACCGTACCGGCACCGATAATCGCCTCTGGCACCTCTGTCGCAATAGCGCGGATCGCGTCTATGGCGCAGGCGGTGCGCAAGGTGACTTCCAATACGCGCACGCCACCGGCTACCAGCGCCCTGGCCAACGGCACCGCATGTTCCAGTTTGTTAATCACAATCACCGGAACCACCGGGCCTGCGGTCAGGATCTGTTCTGCGCTGGTTTTCCAGTTTTTCATCGTTACTTCTCCATTACTTACGGGTTATCAATGGCACGCCCCTGCCACAGGGCTCCGCGTCTAAACGCGGGCGTCCGGCCGTACCCCAAGTGATGTTGCGCCCCGGTACTGCAGGCAAAAAAATGCCGGCAGATAATCTGCCGGCCGGGTCATTATTCGAACTCGTTCCAGGAACGGCCATCGCGGGTGATCATTGCCACCGAGGCAACCGGGCCCCAGGTGCCGGACTGATACGGCTTCGGCGCTTCGTTATCCGCTTTCCACGCGTCCATGATGGAGTCCACCCACTTCCAGGCTTCTTCCACTTCATCACGGCGCACAAACAGCGCCTGGATGCCACGCATGGTCTCCAGCAACAGGCGCTCGTAGGCATCGGCCACGTGCTCCTGGTTGAAGGTCTCTGAGAAACTCAGATCCAGCTTGGTGGTTTGCAGACGGTGCTTGTGATCCAGCCCCGGGACCTTGTTCAACACCTGGATCTCGATGCCTTCATCCGGCTGCAGACGAATGGTCAATTTGTTCTGCGGTAGCTGCTGGTAAGAATCGCTGAACAGGTTCAACGGCGGGTTCTTGAAGTAGACCACCACTTCAGAACATTTGGTCGGCAGACGCTTACCGGTACGCAGGTAGAACGGCACGCCGGCCCACTGCCAGTTGTCGATATCGACACGGATGGAGACGAAGGTTTCGGTATTGCTGCTTTTGTTCGCCCCTTCCTCTTCCAGGTAGCCCGGTACCTTTTTGCCCTGTACGAAGCCGGCGGTGTACTGGCCACGTACCGTGGTTTCACGCACATTGGTCTGATTGATGCGGCGCAGTGAGCGCAGAACCTTCACTTTCTCATCACGAATGCGGTCAGTGCTCAAGTCCGCCGGGGGTGACATGGCGATCATGGTCAGAATCTGCAACAGGTGGTTCTGGATCATGTCGCGCATCTGGCCAGCCTGGTCAAAGTAGCCCCAGCGCCCTTCAATCCCCACCTCTTCCGCCACCGTAATCTGCACGGAGTCGATGGTACGGTTGTCCCAGTTGGAGGCGAACAGTGAGTTGGCAAAACGCAACGCCAACAGGTTCAACACTGTCTCTTTACCGAGATAGTGGTCAATACGGTAAACCTGAGTCTCGTTGAAGTATTCCGCAACCTGATCGTTAATCACGCGGGAAGACGCCAGATCGGTACCGAGCGGTTTTTCCATCACTACGCGCGCCGGATCGTGGTTCAGCTTGGCTTCACCCAAGCCTTTGCAGATCGCGCCGAAGGTGCTTGGCGGCATGGCAAAGTAGTTAATGGTGGTGCGATGTTTCTGGTCCAGCATTTTGCCCAGTTTGGCAAAGTTCTTGCTGTCGTTCACATCCAGGTTGCAGAAATCCAGGCGCGCGCTCAGCGTGGCCCAAAGTTCGTCATCCAGCTTTTCTTTCATAAAGGTGCCAAGCGCTTCCTTGACTACCTTGGTGTAGGCTTCTTTATCCCACTCGGCACGGCCGACGCCGATAATACGGGTATCCGGGTGGATATGACCGGCTTTCTCTAACTGGTACAGGGAAGGCAACAGCTTACGACGCGCCAAATCGCCTTTCGCGCCGAAAATAACCAGGTCACACGCCTGGGCTGTAGAGGTTACCGCCATGTTCATCTCCTCGTTGCAGGATATTTGTAATTTTCTTACATTACTAATGTACTCTCTTTAACTACGGCCAGTAAACCCGGATCAAAAGCAGAAAAAAAGCCCCAGAAATTGCAGTGTTAAGCGCTGTCGGTGGTAAATCCCGCTGACCAAACTAAAAACTGTAATTTTCTGTCTTTTTTGACGCCCTTTTACCATTATGAAAGTTAGACACAGGTCATGTTCTGATGAAAAAACTCTGCATACCCTCTGTCGACACTGCCAACGGTTACCAGCACGTAGTATATTTTCACTAAACCGGCATTGATTTCTCCTTTGATTGAAATCGACAAAACCCATGAGTGACTCTCGTTATATGAATACGCTGGAAAAAATCCAGAGCCATCTGGAGCTGTTGAGCAAATCTGAACGGAAAGTCGCTGAGGTGATCCTGGCCTCCCCGCAGACCGCTATTCACTCCAGTATCGCGACGCTGGCCCGCATGGCGGACGTGAGCGAGCCCACCGTCAACCGCTTTTGTCGCCGCCTCGATACCAAGGGTTTTCCCGATTTTAAACTGCATCTTGCCCAAAGCCTGGCCAACGGCACCCCGTACGTAAACCGTAACGTGGAGGAAGATGACAGCGTTGCTTCCTATACCGGTAAAATTTTCGAATCTGTAATGGCCAGTCTGGATACAGTAAAGGCAAATTTGGATATTGCAGCAATCAATCGTGCGGTTGACCTGCTAACCCAGGCAAAAAAAATCTCTTTCTTCGGTTTAGGCGCCTCGGCGGCCGTCGCTCACGACGCCATGAACAAATTTTTCCGCTTCAATATTCCGGTAGTCTATTTCGATGACATCGTCATGCAACGCATGGGATGCATGAACTCCAGCGAGGGAGATGTGGTGGTGTTAATCTCTCACACCGGCCGCACCAAAAACCTGGTGGAAATGGCACAGCTGGCACGTGAAAATGACGCCACGGTCATTGCCATCACTTCGCGTGATACCCCTCTGGCGCACGAGGCAACCCTGGCACTGTTGCTCGATGTACCGGAAGATACCGACGTTTATATGCCGATGGTGTCACGAATTGCGCAATTAACGCTCATCGACGTTCTGGCCACCGGATTTACCTTGCGCAGAGGGGCCAAATTCAGAGATAACTTGAAGCGGGTCAAGGAAGCGTTGAAAGAATCGCGCTTTGATAAGGGGGTAATCATCCCCAACAATTTCGACTCGTAACCGATGTGAAAAAACCTGTCGTTCAAAACAGTCTGAACGGCGGCATTAGAGGCAGTACCCTGTTAAAACGCTCATGCGGGTAACCCGAGTGAAACATCAGTGTAGTAAAATTACATTTCACTCCTGGTTTCGTTATCCGACGTTATCGCAACACCAATAATTTGCTTCACCAGTCAACGGAGTAATACATGTCCAGACGGCTCAGAAGAACCAAAATTGTTACCACCCTGGGTCCGGCTACTGACCGCGACAATAATCTGGAAAAGATCATTGCCGCCGGCGCTAACGTAGTTCGGCTTAACTTTTCCCACGGCACCGCAGAAGACCACCAGATCCGCGCTGACAAAGTGCGCGAAATTGCTGCCAAGTTGGGACGTCACGTCGCTATTCTGGGTGACCTGCAAGGGCCGAAAATTCGTGTTTCCACCTTTAAGGAAGGCAAAATCTTCCTTAACATCGGTGATAAATTCCTGCTTGATGCCAATATGTCCAAGGGCGAAGGCGATAAAGAAAAAGTCGGTATCGACTATAAAGGCCTGCCTGCCGACGTGGTGCCAGGCGACGTCCTGCTGCTGGATGACGGTCGCGTACAGCTGAAAGTGCTCGAAGTTCAGGGCATGAAAGTGTTTACCGAAGTGACCGTTGGCGGCCCGCTGTCCAACAACAAAGGCATCAACAAGCTGGGTGGTGGCCTGTCCGCTGAAGCCCTGACCGAGAAAGACAAGGCCGATATTGTCACCGCGGCAAAAATCGGCGTCGACTACCTGGCGGTTTCCTTCCCGCGTACCGGTGAAGACCTGAACTACGCCCGCCGTCTGGCGCGTGATGCAGGCTGCAACGCCAAGATCGTGTCCAAGGTGGAACGTGCCGAAGCCGTCTGCAGCGACGAAGCTATGGATGACATCATCCTGGCCTCCGACGTAGTGATGGTGGCCCGTGGCGATTTGGGCGTCGAAATCGGCGATCCGGAGCTGGTCGGCATCCAGAAAAAACTGATCCGTCGCGCCCGTACGCTGAACCGCGCCGTGATTACCGCGACCCAGATGATGGAGTCGATGATCACCAACCCGATGCCGACCCGCGCCGAAGTCATGGACGTGGCGAACGCCGTACTGGATGGGACCGACGCCGTGATGCTGTCTGCTGAAACTGCGGCAGGCCAGTACCCGGCAGAAACCGTAGCGGCGATGGCACGCGTTTGTCTGGGTGCTGAGAAGATCCCAAGCATCAACGTCTCCAAACACCGTCTGGACGTGCAGTTCGACAACATTGAAGAAGCTATCGCCATGTCTTCAATGTACGCGGCTAACCATCTGAAAGGCGTGACTGCCCTGATCGCCATGACCGAGTCCGGTCGCACCGCGCTGATGATGTCACGTATCAGCTCCGGCCTGCCGATCTTCGCCATGTCACGTCATGAGCACACGCTGAACCTGACCGCGCTGTACCGTGGCGTTACGCCGGTGTACTTCGACAGCCACGAAGACGGCGTCATCGCGGCCAATGACGCGGTTAACCGCCTGCGCGACAAGGGCTTCCTGGTGTCCGGCGATTTGGTGATCGTCACCCAGGGCGACGTGATGGAAACCGTAGGGACCACCAACACCAGCCGTATCCTGCGCGTCGAGTAACCCAGACTGCTGCCGGCCGTACCTCGGCCGGCATTTTTTCCCGCTCCGCCCTTTCCCCCTGTTAAACTCATCTCCAGTCGCCACTACGGCAAATGGAGAGCCATCGATGCTTCATCAACACCCACAGCAAAGCTACACTGAACAAACGTTGGATCTCGACGGCCTGGGGCTGGAAAATTTGGCAGAGGGAAGCCTGCGAGGTAACTCGCTGCTGAAAATCAGTCTGTACGACAATCGACTTCGTCAGTTCCCGATGCAAATTTTGCAGCATACCGATCTGCAGGTATTGAATATTTCCTGTAACCAACTTAGCGAATTACCGGCTGAAATCGGCCAACTGCGACGGCTGGCAATGCTGGATTGTGGCCACAATAAGGCCAGCAGCGTACCTGCAAGCATCTGTGAACTGCGTGAGTTGACCTATCTTTATCTGAGCGACAATGCCTTTTGTGACTTGCCTGTCGAGCTGGGCCGGTTACACAAGCTGCGCTATCTGAACGTGACGGATAATCAGCTCAGTGAACTGCCGGCGGCCATTGTTCAACTCGGTGCCCTGCAGGAGCTACGGGTGTACAATAATCAACTTGCCAGTTTGCCACCCACTGTCGGGCAGTTGACCGCGCTGCGGGAACTGCACCTGATGAAGAACCGCCTGACCACGCTACCGGATGAAATAGCCCTGCTGCCCGAGCTGGCCGTGCTGGATCTGGAAAACAATGCCATCAACCGGCTACCGGCTGCATTTTGCCACTTGCCCAACCTGACTCACCTCAACCTGCGAACTAATCAACTGCAGCAGTTACCGGAGGATTTTGGTCAGCTAACGACCCTGAGCACGCTTGACCTGCGCGCTAATCACCTGAGTAGCCTGCCTGACAGCATGGCGGCATTGACCCGCCTGCGACGGTTGGACCTGCGCTGGAACAACTTTGCCCGGATACCCGCCGTGCTGGAGCCGCTGATGGCTCAGGGCTGCATGGTCCATATTTAAGCACAGCAAAAACAAAGGGCCAGACACCCTGAGATGACTGGCCCCTGGCCCTAAGCAAAACCTCGCTTAGCGGTATAAATCATCGCGTGAATACGGTTCAATCTCGCCTTCTTTACGCGTTTTCAACAGTTTGAGGATCCAGGTGTATTGCTCGGGGTTTGGCCCCACCAGATTCTCCACCTCTTCATTCATCCGACGCGCAATAGTGTGGTCATCGGCCGTGGCCAAATCGTCCATCGGCGGGCGAATATACACATCCAGCATACTGGTTTTGCCATCATAAACCGGGAACAGCGGCACAATGGCCGCACGGCAGACTTTCATCAGGCGCCCAACCGCCGGCAACGTCGCCTTATAGGTGGCGAAGAAATCGACGAATTCACTGTGTTCAGCACCGTGATCCTGGTCAGGCAGATAATAGCCCCAGTAGCCCTGACGCACCGAGCTGATAAACGGCTTGATGCCGTCATTGCGCGCATGCATCCGGCCACCGAATTTGCGGCGCACCGTATTCCACAGATAATCGACTAACGGATTGCTCTGGTTGTGGAACATCGCCGCCATCGGCTGACCGCGAGCCGCCATCAGCATCGCCGGAACATCCACCGCCCAGCCATGCGGCACCAGGAAAATCACGTTACGGCCTTCTTCACGGATTTTATCCAGCACCTCTTCACCATGCCAGCGAACGCGCTTGAGCACTTTCTCCGGTTTGGTGCAGGCCAGTTCGGCCATCAGGATCATCGATTGTGGCGCGGTGGCGAACATCTCATCAATGATGTGCTCACGCTCGTTTTCCGGCACTTCCGGCAGGCAGTACAGCAGGTTGATACGCGCACGACGTCGGGCACCTTTGGCCACTTTACCGGCCAGCTTGCCAACCGCACCAAGCACCGGATCGCGCAGGCGCGCAGGCACCAATGAAATGCCGGCCATCAGCCCGGTTCCCAGCCAAACGCCCCAGTAGCGTGGGTGGTAAAAGGCTTTCTGAAATTGTGGAATGAACTCTGAGTTCGATTTTTTTTCGTTTTGCATGCACAAGCTCTTAACTTAGCGGTTCGGCTAATCATAATTGCAAAGGTCGATTTTGCAATTAACTCCGGCGAAGCACCAATATAAAACAACATCGGCCCGAAATCAGGCCGATGGAACCACTGGCGCAGTAACGCGCCCGAACAAAGGGATTAATCCAACTGCAGCTGCGGGGTGACTTCTTTCACCTGCGCCAGATAATCACTGCGATCTTTACCGCTCAGCCCTTCGGAGCGTGGCAGTTTCGCCGTCAACGGGTTCACCGCCTGTTGGTTGGTCCACATTTCAAAGTGCAGATGCGGGCCGGTTGAGCGGCCGGTGTTGCCGGACAATGCGATACGGTCACCACGTTTCACCTTCTGCCCTGGCTTAACCAGCAGTTTTTTCAGGTGCATATAACGCGTGGTGTATTGGCGGCCATGACGGATCGCCACATAGTTACCGGCAGCGCCGCTACGCTTGGCGATCAACACTTCACCGTCACCCACGGCCAACACCGGGGTGCCGACCGGCATCGCAAAATCGACACCTTTGTGCGGCGCAATGCGCCCGGTGACCGGATTAACCCGACGCGGGTTGAAATTGGAAGAAATGCGGAACTGCTTCATGGTTGGGAAACGCATAAAGCCTTTCGCCAGACCGGAACCCTGACGATCGTAGAATTTACCGTCTTCGGCACGGATAGCGTAGTAGTCCTTGCCGCCGGTGCGCATACGCACCCCCAGCAACTGGCTCTGAGCACTCTTGCCGTCAAAGTGTTCGCGGGACATTAATACCGAGAATTGATCGCCCTTGCGCAGTTTGCGGAAATCCAACTGCCACTGCAGCGCTTTGATCACCGAATTGATTTCTGCTCGGCTCAGGCCGGCACTGCTGGCACTGGTGACAAAGCTGCCGTTCAAACGGCCGCTGATCACGTTGTTGCGCCATTCGCCCTGCTGAGCTTCCTGGGTTTCTTTGAAGTTGTTGCCTGTACGATCGTAGGTGCGGGTTTCACGCCGGGAGACTTCCCAGGTCAAACGCTGCAGATCGCCGGCATCATTCACTGTCCATGACAGCTGTTGGCCAATTTTCAGATTACGCAGATCGCGGTTTTGCGATGCCAGCAGCGTGACGTCCGACATATCGATACCATATTGGGTCAGGATACTGCCCAGGGTATCACCAGTGGAAACCACATATTCATGCACTCCATCCTCGCCGGCGACCTTCTGGTCCAGCTCATCCTGTGGGATGTCATCATCGGGGGTGGCTTGGTCGAGATCGATCGGCTCACTGGCTTCTGGCAGCAAGGACCGTAACTGGCTGGATTCTAATTCAATACTCTTAACGATGGGGTTATGTTCTGGGTGATAAACAAAAGGCCGCCAAACGGCAACGGCCAATGTAACCACTGTCAGCGACCCCAGCATGACGCGATGGGGCCGTGGCAGGTTGTTATACGCCAGAGCGATAGTTTTGACTATCTGCTGCACTCGATTTTATCCTCATAATCTTTACTTCAGGCAGCTCACGTACTGGTTTGACAGCTGAGTCAGGAAATTCCCGTAGCTGTCTTTCCCCAGTGCGATGCCGGTGCCCAGCGGGTCCAGCGTTCCAGAACGCACTTTGGTCCCCTTGGCAACCGCATTGATTACGGCCGGCCTGAATTGTGGCTCAGCAAAAACGCAGACTGCTTTCTGCTCAACCAACTGTGTTCGAATTTGGTGTAAGCGCTGTGCTCCAGGCTGGATTTCGGGATTAACGGTAAAATGGCCCAATGGGCTCAAGCCGAAATGTTTCTCAAAATAGCCGTAAGCATCATGAAAAACAAAATATCCCCTACCTTGCACAGGCTTAAGCATGTTACCAACATTTTTGTCAGTTTGCGTCAGCAGATTCTCGAACTGGCGCAGGTTTGCGTCTAATTTGTCCTTATTTTGTGGCATAAGTTCCAATAACCTGTCGTGAATCGCGATCGCGGTCACTTTTGCCACTTCCGGAGACAGCCAAACGTGCATGTTATACTCGCCGTGATGGTGTCCATCGTCCCCGGCATGATCGGCATGATTATGCGCATCAGCTGCATGATCATGGTCGTGCTCATGGTCGTGATCGTCGTCTTCGCCCTTCATCAGCAGAGGTTTCACCCCACTCAATTCACTGATGGCAAGTTGGCGAGTAGCCGACACAGAGGTTAAGGGTTTGGTCAGAAAAGCCTCCATGTCCGGCCCCACCCACACCACCAGATCGGCGGCGCGCAGGCGCTGGATATCGGAAGGCCGCAGCGCGAAATCGTGCGGTGATGCACCATCCGGCAACAGCACCTCAGTCGGCGTCACGCCGTCGGCTATCGCCGCAGCGATAAAACCGACCGGGCGAATCGAGGTCACCACCGCCGCAGAGGCGCTGCTCAGGGGCCCGGCCATCATCAGTGCGCTAGCCAGCAGCGTGCGCTGCAGCCATTTATTTTTCTGTGCCATTCTCAGTTATCCCGTCGTTTTCATCAGCGAGGCGTGATATTATAACATTCGGTTAGTTCTGCAAAATGTAATCATGAGATGTCCACACTGACAACGCTAAAAAATATCTCCGTCTCCTTTGGTAACCGCAAGGTGCTGTCGAATATTTCGCTCAGCCTGCAGCCGGGCCGTATTCTGACGTTGCTCGGCCCTAATGGCGCGGGTAAATCCACGCTGGTACGAGTAGTGTTGGGGCTGGTTGCGCCCACCGAGGGAACATTGGTGCGTGAGCCTGGCCTGCGCATTGGCTACGTGCCGCAAAAATTGCACCTCGACGCCACCCTGCCGCTTACCGTCAGCCGCTTTATGCGCCTGAAGCCCGGCGTCAAGAAGGCCGATATTCTGCCTGCACTGAAACGCGTGCAAGCGGCCCACCTGCTCGATCAGCCCATGCAAAAACTCTCCGGCGGTGAAAACCAGCGCGTACTGCTGGCCCGTGCGCTGCTGAACAAGCCACAGCTACTGGTGCTGGATGAACCCACCCAGGGGGTGGACGTCAACGGCCAACTGGCACTGTATGATTTGATCGATCAACTGCGTAAAGAGTTGGGTTGCGCGGTATTAATGGTGTCCCATGACCTGCATTTGGTGATGGCGAAAACCGACGAAGTGCTGTGCCTCAACCAACACATCTGCTGTTCCGGCGCGCCGGAGGTGGTCTCGATGCATCCTGAATTTATCGCCATGTTCGGTAATCGCGGTGCGGAACAGCTGGCGGTCTATCGTCACCACCATAATCACCGTCACGACCTGCAAGGACGAATTGTGTTGAAGAAAACCGGGGGCCGTGAGGCATGATCGAACTGTTATTACCCGGCTGGCTGGCCGGCGTGTTGTTGGCCTGTGCCGCCGGTCCGCTCGGCTCATTTGTGGTCTGGCGTCGGATGTCCTATTTCGGCGATACCCTGGCACACGCTTCGTTGTTAGGCGTCGCGTTCGGCCTGCTGCTGGATGTGAACCCCTTCTATGCGGTGATTGCCGTAACGCTGGTACTGGCTCTGGTGCTGGTGTGGCTGGAGCGTCGCCCACAGCTTTCCGTTGATACTCTGCTCGGCATTATGGCTCATAGCGCACTTTCATTGGGGCTGGTCGTGGTCGCGCTGATGTCCAACGTGCGGGTCGATCTGATGGCCTATCTGTTTGGCGATCTGCTGTCGGTCACCCTCAACGATATCTGGATGATTGGCATTGGGGTCACAGTCGTGCTGCTGATCCTGTGGTGGCAGTGGCGTAACCTGCTGTCGATGACCGTCAGCCCTGAACTGGCGCACGTTGACGGCGTTAATCTGGTACGTGCGCGTACCGTGTTGATGTTGGTGACTGCCCTGACCATTGGCCTGGCGATGAAATTCGTCGGTGCGCTGATTATCACATCACTGTTGATTATTCCGGCGGCGACCGCTCGACGCTTCGCCCGTACGCCAGAACAAATGGCCGGTTACGCGGTGTTGGTGGGTGTGCTGGCCGTAACCGGTGGGTTAACCTTCTCGGCCTTCTACGATACCCCGGCCGGCCCATCGGTCGTCTTAAGCGCCGCTGCACTGTTTGTTTTGAGCTTATCCAAAAAGCAGCAAGCCTGATTTCAGGCTGCTACAGATGTAAAAAGGGCCGCAACGCGGCCCTTTTTTGATGCTGACGGTTATCCAATACTTACTCTTCGCGCACCATGCCAAAGTGCTTATAAGCATGATTGGTGGCCATACGTCCGCGCGGCGTGCGTTGGATAAAGCCTTGCTGGATCAGGAAGGGTTCGATAACGTCTTCGATAGTTTCCCGCTCCTCGCCAATCGCGGCCGCCAGGTTATCCAAACCCACCGGCCCACCGGTGAACTTGTCGATAATCGCCAGTAGCAGCTTGCGGTCCATGTAGTCGAAACCTTCGGCATCAACGTTCAGCATATCCAGTGCCTGCATCGCCACTTCACCATTGATCACCCCATTGGCACGGACTTCGGCAAAGTCACGCACCCGACGCAGTAAGCGGTTGGCAATACGCGGAGTCCCACGTGCGCGGCGAGCCACTTGATGGGCCCCCTCTTCCGACAGATCCAGTCCCAGGCAGTTGGCGCTGCGTGAAACAATGTGCTGCAAATCGGCGACCTGATAAAACTCCAGACGCTGCACAATGCCAAAGCGGTCACGCAGTGGCGAGGTCAGTGAGCCAGCGCGAGTGGTTGCGCCCACCAGCGTGAACGGCGGCAAATCGAGTTTGATCGAGCGTGCGGCCGGGCCTTCGCCGATCATGATATCCAGCTGATAATCTTCCATCGCCGGATACAGCACTTCTTCCACTACCGGAGAAAGGCGGTGAATTTCATCGATAAACAGGACGTCGTGGGGTTCGAGGTTGGTCAGCATCGCGGCCAGATCGCCCGCCTTTTCCAATACCGGCCCGGAAGTGGTGCGTAGATTAACGCCCATTTCATTGGCAACGATGTTGGCCAGCGTGGTTTTACCCAGCCCTGGCGGACCGAAGATCAGTAAATGGTCCAGCGCGTCGCCACGCTGTTTAGCCGCCTGAATAAAGATTTCCATCTGCTCGCGGACATGCGGCTGACCGACGTACTCTGTCAGCAGCTTCGGCCGGATGGCGCGATCAAGAAATTCTTCTTCATTGATCGGTTCGGCAGAAATCAGGCGATCGGCTTCAATCATTCTCTACCCCTTATTGACGCTTACAGCGCGGCGCGCAACGCGTCACGGATCAGGGTTTCGCAATCGGCACCCGGTTTGGCGATTTTGCTGACCATGCGGCTGGCTTCCTGCGGTTTGTAGCCCAGGGCCACCAGCGCAGAGGCCGCTTCGGCTTCCGCATCCACTTCAGCTGCTTGCGCTGCAGTAGGGAGCGTGATTTCACTGCTGTTGTTGAACAGATCGCCATTAAGCCCTTTAAAGCGGTCTTTCATTTCCACCACCAGGCGTTCAGCGGTTTTCTTGCCAACCCCAGGCAATTTCACCAGCGTGGTGATCTCTTCACGCTCTACCGCACTGACGAACTGTTGCGCCGACATGCCGGACAAAATAGCCAGCGCCAGCTTTGGCCCTACGCCGTTGACTTTGACCAACTCGCGGAACAATGCACGCTCTTGTTTATCATTAAAGCCGTACAGCAGTTGTGCATCTTCGCGCACCACAAATTGGGTAAACACGATAGCCTCTTGCCCCAGTTCCGGCAGCTCATAAAAGCAGGTCATCGGCATATGCACTTCATAGCCCACGCCGTTTGCCTCCAGTAATACCAGTGGCGGCTGCTTTTCCAGAATATATCCTCTGAGACGACCTATCATTTACCCTCCTGCAGAATTCATGAGCATGACCTGCTGCCATGCCGTGCTGGTAAAGCTTATAACATAAAAAAGGCTGGATGAATATCCAGCCTAAGTGATCACTGATTAAACCCTACTTTAAACGTCCCCGCGCCAGGTTCAACCGCCCTTCGCTCATCCGCAGCACGTTTTGGCTGAGATGGCAGTGGGTAATGGCGATGGCCAGAGCATCGGCGGCGTCAGCCTGGGGATTGGCCGACAGCTTAAGCAAGGATCGCACCATATGCTGCACCTGCGCCTTTTCCGCTGCGCCGGTACCGACCACCGTTTGCTTCACCTGGCGGGCCGCATATTCAAACACTTCCAGATCCTGGTTCACGGCAGCGACAATCGCCACGCCGCGCGCCTGCCCAAGTTTGAGCGCCGAATCCGGGTTCTTCGCCATAAACACCTGTTCGATGGCGAAAAAGTCCGGTTTAAACTGAGTGATGATTTCGCTAACGCCCGCATAAATCAGCTTCAAACGCGTCGGCATATCATCCACCACGGTGCGGATACAGCCGCTGGCAATATAGGTCAACTGGCGGCCCTGCTGGCGAATAAGGCCATAACCGGTGACGCGCGATCCGGGATCGATACCGAGAATGATCGTCATCCCTACACCCACCTTGCGTTAAGCATTAACTTCGCCAGGCGCTGCCACAAAGCAGCGCCGTACTTCAACCCGATTACAGCGTCGCTGCAACTTCGTCGGAGATCTCACCGTTGTGGTAAACCTCCTGCACATCGTCACAGTCTTCCAGCATGTCGATCAGGCGCAACAGCTTAGGCGCGGTTTCTTCATCCATATCGGCCTTGGTCGATGGGATCATGGAAACTTCTGCCGAGTCGGCGGTAAAACCGGCAGCGGTCAGCGCGTCTTTCACTTCGCCGAGGTTTTCCCAGGCGGTGAATACGTCGATCACACCGTCGTCGTAGCTGACGATATCTTCAGCACCGGCTTCCAGCGCCGCTTCCATCACCACGTCTTCATCCAGGCCCGGTGCGTAAGTGATTACGCCCTTCTTGGTGAACAGGTAAGCCACGGAACCGTCGGTGCCGAGGTTACCGCCGCACTTGGTGAAGGCATGACGCACTTCGGCCACGGTACGGTTGCGGTTGTCACTCAGGCATTCGATCATCACGGCAGTGCCGCCTGGACCGTAGCCTTCATAGATGATGGTTTCCATGTTGGAATCATCATCGCCGCCCACGCCGCGCGCAATGGCACGGTTCAGGGTGTCACGCGTCATGTTGTTGGACAGCGCTTTGTCGACCGCCGCACGCAGACGTGGGTTAGCCCCCGGGTCGCCACCGCCCAGTTTCGCGGCGGTCACCAGCTCGCGAATAATTTTGGTGAAAATTTTACCGCGCTTGGAATCCTGCGCTGCTTTACGGTGCTTTGTGTTGGCCCACTTACTATGACCTGCCATAAAAAATCTCCGAAAAAAATTACTGGACTGAATTAATCACAAACTCTTCAATCGCTTGCTGGTTGCTCCAGGACTTGGTCAACTTCACGGCTTGTGCCGCCTCAAGCCACTGGTAGGCATGATGCTCGGTAATCACCGGATCGCGCTCTTCAGGCAAAGCCAGACAGAACCAGTGCTCTTTATTGCGCGTGGTTCCCGGCGCATAGCGATGTCGCAAATGGACAAAGAGTTCAAACTCCACACAGCGCTGGCAATCGAACAACGGCAGATTCTCTGCTTCGATATCGATGCCGACTTCTTCCATGACCTCACGCCGTGCGGCATGCGGCGGCAACTCATCCTCTTCCAGGCTGCCGGTCACCGACTGCCAGAATTCGGTATCATCGCGCCGCTGTAACATCAGCACCCGGCCACTGGAGATGGCATAAATCACTACCAGAATTGACTCGGGTCGCTTGTAGTTCATTACACGTTCTCTAACTTTGAATCGTCGGCCGCTTTCTTCACCACACAAATCCCCAGCTCCTGCAACGACGCCGGGTTGGCGAAGCTTGGCGCTTCGGTCATCAGACAGGCCGCAGCGGTAGTTTTCGGGAAGGCGATGACGTCACGAATGTTGTCGGTGCCGGTCAGCAGCATCACCAGACGGTCCAGGCCGAAAGCCAGGCCGGCGTGCGGTGGCGTACCGTACTTCAAGGCGTCCAACAGGAAGCCAAACTTCTCGCGCTGTTCGTGTTCGTTAATCCCGAGGATGCTGAACACCGTTTGCTGCATTTCGCTGCGGTGAATACGCACCGAACCGCCACCCACTTCGTAGCCGTTGATGACCATATCGTAAGCGTTGGCAATAGCGGTGGTTGGCGCAGTTTTCAGCTCTTCCGGGCTCATGTCGCGCGGGGCGGTAAACGGATGGTGCATCGCCGCCAGGCCGCCTTCGCCGTCTTCTTCGAACATTGGGAAATCGACCACCCACAGCGGTGCCCAGCTGTCGAGTTTGGTCAGTTGCAAATCACGACCCAGCTTCAGACGCAGCGCGCCCATCGCATCGGTCACAATCTTGAAGCTGTCGGCACCGAAGAACAGAATGTCGCCGGACTGCGCATTGGTGCGCGCCAGGATCGCTTCCAGCACTTCCGCGCTGAGGAATTTGGCGATCGGGCTCTGTACGCCTTCCATGCCGGCGGCACGGTCATTGACCTTCAGCCAGGCCAGACCTTTGGCGCCATAGATGTTAACAAAAGCACCGTACTCGTCGATCAGCTTACGCGTCAGCTGTGCGCCGCCCGGAACGCAGATCGCGGCAACGCGGCCTTTGGCATCGTTAGCCGGGCCAGAGAACACTTTAAACTCCACGTCTTTCACCAGATCGGCAACGTCCACCAGTTCCAGCGGGTTACGCAGATCAGGTTTGTCTGAGCCGTAACGACGCATGGCTTCTTCGAAGGTCATGATCGGGAAGTTGCCCAGATCCACCTTCTTCACGTCCAGCCACAGTTCACGCGCCAGTTTCTCCATCACTTCACGTACCTGTTCAGCGGTCATGAAGGAGGTTTCCACGTCGATCTGGGTAAATTCAGGCTGACGGTCAGCACGCAAATCTTCGTCACGGAAGCATTTGACGATTTGGTAGTAACGATCGAAACCGGACATCATCAGCAACTGCTTGAACAGCTGTGGTGACTGCGGCAACGCGTAGAATTTGCCTTTATGTACGCGGCTCGGTACCAGGTAGTCACGAGCGCCTTCAGGCGTGGCTTTGGTCAGCATCGGCGTTTCGATGTCGAGGAAGCCATGACTGTCCATAAAGCGACGCACGAAGCTGGTGATCTTGGCGCGGGTTTTCAGGCGGTCGGCCATTTCAGGGCGACGCAGATCCAGGTAGCGATATTTCAGGCGCGCTTCTTCGCTGTTGACCTGGTTGGAGTCCAGCGGCAATGGCTCGGAGCGGTTGATGATCTCCAGAGCATGGGCGAACACTTCCACTTCGCCAGTCGCCATATCTTTATTGATCTGGCTGTCCGGACGGGCACGCACGGTGCCGACGATCTGGATGCAGAATTCATTGCGCAGGTCGTATGCCTTATCGAACGCGACCTTCTGGTCCGGATCGAAGAACACCTGCACGATGCCTTCGCGGTCGCGCATATCAATAAAGATCAGGCCGCCCAGATCGCGACGACGGTTGACCCAACCACACAAAGTGACTTCCTGGCCCACGTGAGACAGATTCAACTGCCCGCAATATTCAGTACGCATACGCTATCCTTTTGGCTTAAGCCGATGCCGCGCGGGCTTTTGGCACCTGCCACACGGCTGTTTTCTGATGAACTCTATTTATTACCCGGTTTGGTGTCTGATGCATACCAACCGGTGCCCTTTAACTGGAAACCGGTGGACGAAATCAGCTTGGTTAACGCGGGCTGCCCACACGCCGGACAATCCGTCAGCGGCGCATCGGAAAATTTTTGCAGTTTCTCTAATCGAAGGCTGCAAGCACCACATGCATATTCATAAATCGGCATAGGTCATTAGAGTAAAGTGTGTTGAAAAAAGGCGATCATTATAAAGGAAATTCATGCGCCAGATAAGTGCGAACACAGCTTTGTTGCAGCACTAAATGACCTGTTTTTGTCCGAAATAACACATTGCTTAACAAATTTCTCATTAACCCGTGACGCTTTTTTCACGTAGCCTGAATCCACGCTTGTTTAGCGCGTCACATCTGCTGTGCGTATTTCATCCACCTGGTCACGAGATATCCCTATGTTAAAACTTGATGTTCAAACCACCGCCCTGGTATTGATTGATTTGCAAAACGGTATTCTGCCTTACGCCGGCGGGCCTCACAGCGCCGAGAGCGTGGTGGCCAATGGAGCGCAACTGGCGGCACACTTCCGCTCGCTGGGTGCGCCGGTGATCCTGGTGCGCGTTGGTTGGTCAGAGACCTTTGCCGAAGCATTGAAACAACCGGTGGATCAACCCTCCCCAGCCCCTGCCGGTGGGTTGCCAGCCAACTGGTGGGAATTCCCTGAATCGCTGGCGGTTAACGACAGTGACATTCTGGTGACCAAACGCCAATGGGGCGCATTTTACGGCACCGATCTTGACCTGCAACTGCGTCGTCGCGGCATTAAATCCGTCGTGCTGGGGGGGATTGCCACCAACATTGGCGTAGAGTCCACCGCTCGTGCTGCCTGGGAGCATGGCTACGAGTTGGTGATCGCCGAAGATCTGTGCAGCGCATTCAACGCTGAAATGCACCAGTTCGCCTTCAACAACATCTTCCCGCGTCTGGCCCGCGTTCGCAGCACCCGCGAAATTCTTGCCGCCCTCAGCAAGTAAGGTTAAGTTGTCGAGGCGCGGCATACTGCGCCCGCCTTTGACTGACAGGGAAAATTAAGGAAGATGCCAGCTTGATGTATATCGGACTCCCACAGTGGCAACACCCGGCCTGGAACCGTATCGGGCTGCGCGATCTGGCGGATTACAGCCGCTATTTTAACTGCGTGGAAGGCAATACCACCTTCTACGCGTTACCTAAACTGGAGATCGTTCAGCGCTGGCGCGACATGACCACCGATGATTTTCGCTTCTGTTTCAAATTCCCCGCCACCATCAGCCATAAGGCTGCGCTACGCAACTGCGACGCCGATCTACAGGCGTTCTACCACTGTCTAAGTCCGGTGCATCAGCGCATCGGCCAGCTTTGGCTGCAACTGCCTGCCGCGTTTGGCCCGGCGGAATTACCGGCAATGTGGCAATTCCTTGATGCCTTGCCGAAAGAGTTCACCTACGGGGTGGAAGTCCGTCATCCGGCGTTCTTTGGCAAAGGAGAAGAAGAACGGCTGTTGAATCAGGGATTACATCAGCGCGGCATCAACCGGGTGATCCTCGACAGTCGCCCGGTGCATAACGCCATCCCCAACAGTGCGGCAGTCCGTGATGCTCAGCAGAAAAAGCCCAAGCTGCCGGTGCATGCGCTAGTCACTGCCAACAATCCACTGGTGCGTTTTATCGGTGGTGATGTGTTGCAAGATAACCTGCGCTGGTTCGACGTTTGGCAACAGAAACTGCCTGCCTGGCAATCACAGCATCAGCCTTTCTTGTTTATCCATACGCCGGATAACGGCGATTCCCCCCAGCAGGCACAGAAAATCTGGCAGCAACTGCATCAGGCTATTCCGAATTTACCGCCCCCGCCAGACTGGCCCGAGCAGGATGCACTGTTTTGACCTATTAATCTGACCAATAACATCAGATTTTTCCTCGCGACAGTGAATGCAATGGCAGCTATGATGCTGGCTGCCAGTTTTGGTTAGGGAATGGAGTTAAAAATGGTAAGCGCGCTTTATGTAGTGCTCGGCGCATTGTTGTTAATCAAACTCTCTTATGACGTGGTTAGGCTAAGGATGCAATACCGTGTCGCTTACGGAGACGGCGGCTTTTATGAGCTACAGACCGCCATCCGCGTTCACGGCAATGCCGTAGAATATATTCCTATCGCCGCCGTTTTGCTGGTGATCATGGAAATGAACGGTGCTGAAGTATGGATGATCCATATTTGTGGTCTGATGTTGATGGCCGGCCGTCTGGTGCATTACTACGGTTTACGTAATCGAGAGGTTCGCTGGCGTCGCTCAGGTATGGCAGCCACCTACATTTCATTGGTACTGATGGTTCTGGCCAATATTTTCTATCTGCCGTGGGATCTTATTTTCAGCCTTCATTAATCCCCTGCTCGTCCTCAGGCGGTTACGCCGCCTGCTTCCGCTGCTCTTTCTTGCCATTTTCTGTTAGCATATGCGCCTTCGAATTCTGAACTGATTTGCCGCCATGCCAAACCGCGATACTCTTTTTTCTGCCCCAATCGCCAAACTGGGCGACTGGACCTTCGACGAACGCGTCGCTGAAGTGTTCCCTGACATGATCCAGCGTTCCGTTCCCGGCTATTCCAATATCATTTCGATGATTGGCATGCTGGCCGAATGTTTCGTTCAGCCCGACAGCCAGGTCTATGACCTCGGGTGTTCACTGGGCGCAGCAACGCTGTCGATGCGAAGGAATATCAAGGTGGCCGGGTGCAACATCATTGCCGTAGACAATTCCCCGGCGATGGTGGAACGCTGCCGCCGCCATATTGACGCCTTCCGCGCCGACACCCCGGTAGAAGTGATCGAGGCCGATATCCTCGATATCAACATCGAAAACGCCTCCATGGTGGTGCTTAACTTCACCCTGCAATTCCTGGAACCCGCCGATCGTCTGCGCTTGCTGGAGCAAGTTTACCGCGGACTGCGCCCGGGCGGCGCGCTGGTGTTGTCGGAGAAATTCAGCTTTGAAGATACCGACGTCGGTGAGCTGCTGTTCAACATGCATCACGATTTCAAACGCGCCAACGGCTACAGCGAACTGGAAATCAGCCAGAAGCGCAGCATGCTGGAAAACGTCATGCTGACCGACTCCGTAGCCGCCCATAAGGCCCGTCTGAAACAGGCCGGTTTTGAGCATGCGGAAGTCTGGTTCCAGTGCTTTAACTTCGGTTCACTGATTGCCCTGAAATCGGGAGCCGCAGCATGATTGAGTTCGGTGATTTTTATCAGCGTATCGCGAAAGGCAACCTCAGCCACTGGCTGGATACTCTGCCCGCGCAGCTCAGCGCCTGGCAGCGCGAATCGCTGCACGGCAAGTTCAAACAGTGGTTTAACTCGGTTGAACACCTGCCGGCCCTGACGCCGACCCGCCTCGACCTGTTGGACGGCGTGCGTGCCGAAATGGATCCACCGCTGTCACCGGGCCAGTTGGAAGGTATCGAAAAAATGCTGCGCACCATGATGCCGTGGCGTAAAGGGCCGTTCTCTCTGTACGGCATCGATATCGACACTGAATGGCATTCCGACTGGAAATGGGATCGCGTTTTACCGCATATTTCACCTCTGGCCGGCCGTACTATTCTCGATGTCGGCTGCGGCAGCGGCTATCACCTGTGGCGCATGCTTGGCGCGGGTGCGCAGTTGGCGGTGGGCATCGACCCGATGCAGCTGTTCCTGTGTCAGTTCGAAGCGGTGCGTAAACTGCTGGGCGGCGATCAGCGCGCTCACCTGTTGCCACTCGGCATTGAACAACTGCCTGAACTGGCTGCCTTCGATACGGTATTTTCGATGGGCGTGCTGTATCACCGTCGCTCGCCGCTGGATCATCTGTACCAATTGAAAAACCAGTTGGTTAACGAAGGCGAATTGGTGTTGGAAACCCTGGTGATAGAAGGCGACCGCAATCAGGTCCTGGTGCCAGGCGACCGCTATGCACAAATGCGTAACGTCTACTTTATTCCGTCTGCCGAAGCGCTGAAATGCTGGCTGGAGAAGTGCGGGTTCATCGACGTGAAGATTGCCGACATGTGTGTGACCAGCACCGAAGAGCAGCGCCGCACCGACTGGATGACCAGTGAGTCACTGGCCGAGTTCCTCGATCCCAACGACTCAAGCAAAACCATCGAAGGCTACCCCGCGCCGTTACGTGCCGTACTGGTGGCGAAAAAGCCTTAAATCGAAATAAAATCAACGCCATCCCCCCTATGTTCGTGGGAGATGGCGTGATTCGTATTATTTTCGCAAAGCCTCCAGCAAATCTTTTTCCAGCACGCCGCTGGATTTGCATGCAAAAGGTTTTACCTTGTCATTGCCATCCGGCGTTGTCAGTTCCGCCACACCGTTAACCTGTACCATCACATGACTCCCTTCCCCGGCAGAATAAACCTGTATCAGAATTCGGTACTCCTCAGTCAGATTTGTGGGCGTTGCTTGATCGGTACAATCCAGATAGAGCTGTGCCAACTCGACATCGCTGCCTGCGACCCCGACAACACCCAAATGCGGATCCGTCAGAGTCGGGGTTATCCCTTTTGCATCAAGCGCAGCAACTACCCGGTCAAACAGTTCGTCGGGCTTCCTATTGCCGATTAAAGTGGTATTGACGGTCTCAGAGACGCTGGGCTCAGCGGAAGAGTTTCCTTCCACTGGCTGATTCCCCGTTTTTGTCGGCCCATAGACAGACACGCAGCCCGTCAACATCAGCATCGTAATAACCGTGAGTAATCTCATCGTTCACCTGTAATACAACGTTGCACAGGCCGTTAAACTGCAAACCAGATAGATAATAATCAAATAACGCATGCTGCTCTCCTTAGCGGTAATAGGCTGCAACACAGCCGGATAAGGGAAGGCAGGCCACCAGCAGGCAAATAAAATAGAATTTCATGACTCCTCCATAACGACGCAGATCCCTTTGATTAAGGCGGCCATTCAGCATGGCCTGTCGCACAGGGTACTGCGCCAGGTATAAGGCGGTCACACAAAGCTGTTTGTGCCAGCGCTGACAGAATGACATCAACATCCCAGATCAACATGGCATTGATTTATAGGCATAAAAAAGCCCCGGCGATTTGCCGGGGCCAGGTATTTTCGACCGTTCAAAGGGGCTTTTAGCCCGGAAAGGGTTTGGCCATCTGCGTTAGGCGCTTTGCGCCAGCGGATCAACCAGCGCCAGCGAGTTTTTCATCGCCTCAACCATTTCACCATCCACGCAATAATGGCTAAATTCGTCAAACTCACTGTCGGAACACATGGTCACGCCGGCCTTTCGATAGCGCATGGTCGAAGGCACCGCATGACCGGATGAGCTGTGCAGTTCCCGAATGCCGATATCGACAAACTTATGCAGATTGCTCAGCCGTACACCGGCTCCCGCCATAATTACCGGCCCCTCACTGGCCTGCAGCAGGTCACGCAACAAGGGTAAACCCAACTCTGCGTTTTGCTGTTGGCCCGAGGTCAGTATCCGCGCTACGCCCAACTGAGTCAGTTGCTCGAGCGCGACCATCGGGTTCTGACACATATCAAACGCGCGATGAAAGGTCACCGCCATATTGCCACTCAAGCGCATCACTTCGCGCATACGCGGCAGATCGATATGCCCCTCTTCATCCAGCATACCAACTACCACACCGGCAAAACCCATGTCGCGGATTTGTGCAATATCATGCTTGATTACGTCGAAATCCACCGCGCCGTAGCAAAAATCCCCGCCGCGTGGACGAACAATAGGATGCACCGGCACGCTGACCCTGTCGCGGGCCAGGCGTAATGAGCCGTAGCTGGGTGTCAAACCGCCCTCACTCGGGCTGGCACATAATTCTATGCGATCGGCACCTGCCCGCTCAGCCGTCAGCGCGCAATCGACGCTATAGCAGCAAACTTCCAGTTTAATCATTGTCACCCCCAGATGACGGCTAACCTGCGACGGCAATTGTTAATTTTTCAATTTATCTCGTAGGCTGATACAGAGGTATTAACCTATACAGGGTAGTAACTATGGCATTCAATTTTGATCAATGGGTAGACCGTAGTCACAGTGACAGCGTTAAGTGGGATAAATATCGTGACCGCGACATTATTCCACTCTGGGTCGCCGATACCGACTTCCCGTCACCGCCAGCTATCATCGCCGCATTACAGCAACGCATAGCGCATGCGGTGTTCGGCTACAGCCATCCTTCCCCTGAGCTTATTGAGGTTTTTACCCACCGCATGCTAGAACGCTACGGCTGGCGTATCAACCCCGAGTGGCTGATTTTCCTGCCAGGGATGGTTTGCGGTCTTAATTTATGCGTGCGCGCCTTTACCGCCGAAGGTGAAGGCACCCTGGCACCGTCACCGATTTATCCCCCATTTCGCAAAGCGGCAAAATTCGCCGGGCGCTCGCAGCTGTCGGTGCCGTTGAGATTGCAAGACCATCGCTGGCTGTTGGATTTCAGCGCCATCGCCGGGCAGCTCAATGGCAAAGAGAAATTACTGTTGCTGTGCAATCCGCAAAACCCGGGCGGCACCGTCTACCGCAGGCAGGAGTTATTGCAGCAACACGCGTTTGCCCAGGCCCATGAGTTGATTGTCTGTTCGGATGAAATTCATTGCGACCTGTTGCTTGAGCCTGGCGGCCAACATATCCCCTTTGCTACCTTGAATGATGACGCTGCCCAGCGCAGCATCACGCTGATGTCACCGTCGAAAACCTTCAACATTGCCGGGTTGGGCGCCTCGATGGCGATTATTCCCAACCCCGAGTTACGGCAAAAGCTGGTCCGTGCGCGCAGTGGCATCGTGCCAGAAGTGGATGTGCTGGCACTGGTTGCCGCACAGGCCGCCTACCAGCATGGACAAGACTGGTTGGACGCACTGTTGATTTATCTGCGCGCCAACCGGGATCTGGTGACCGAGCGTATTAATGCCATGCCCGGTCTGCTGCTGCAGCCCATCGAAGCGACCTATCTGGCCTGGATCGACTGCAGCCAACTGGCGGTCGATAACCCACACGCCTTCTTTGAGCAGGCCGGTGTCGGCCTAAGTCCGGGGCTGGATTTTGGCAACCGGCATTTTGTCCGCTTAAATTTCGGTTGTCGGCGCGAATTGTTGCTCCAGGCGTTGGATCGCATGATGCTGGCCACCCAGGCGCTGATGCCCATTTAGGCTTGTTCGCTGGCGACAATCTCCCGGATCGAATAAGGATGAAATTTAATGGTTACCGTACCATCGGTAATTGCCAGGGTTGGGTTCGGCAAACGTTCGCCCTCCCCCTGTGGCGAGCTCTGTTTCAATTTGATCCCGGGTGCCAGCAGCGCTTCATCAGGCAAATGACTCAACGCCCGTGCATACAAGGTGGCCGGTTCGCCGCTCAGCACCAGTTCCACATGTTCCCAACCCTCGTGTGGATAGCGTTTGTCTCCGGGATAAGGCAACTCCACGCAGTCGATCAGCCAGGGTCCAACCGCGAGCGGTTGCCGGAGATCAAACAAACAAATCGGACGACCATTGATCATCGACTCTGACAACAGTGAGCCACACTGCTGCAGCCCCTGCCGCCAGCGATCGGCCGTGGTGTTTTGGTGGCAGCGTACCGAGATATGATCGGCCGTAAACTGGGACAAATCCAGATGCAGTTTCTCGGCAAACCGACTCAGTGCCAGTTCAAAGCGTGGCAGGTCCAGCGCTAAATCGTTCAGTTCGGCAATCGCCGGGAAGGTAGTCATAGGATCCTCGCAACTACGGAAAGCGGTTTTCAGGGGGTGTAATTTACACGGCTGAGGCGTAGCTATCCACCCGGCTGGCACGGCAAGTTGCCATTTTGGAGGCCAAATTTCCGCGAAAGAATAAATCTGCCTTTCATTTGTCATGAAAAGCACAAAAGAATAACCCCCCCATTTTTATTACACCCCAACTTAACCTTTCTCAATTATTAATTCATGAAAATAGTTGCAGTATAAGTTTATAGCTTTTTCTTCTGACAAAAAATTCCGGGAGCATTACTAGCTTATTAAGTAAGGTAATTCACGCCATAGGATACTTAAAAAATCTTAAGAAATAGTTAACCCATGAGCAAGAAAAATGGGCGAAGGTTTAAACAAATTTTACAACACATTGTTTAAAAAGAATTTTATAAAAAACAACACCTGAGAATCTTCCTAAACATAAGCTGTGTAATTGCTTGGAAATATCAATTGAGCTACTTTAGTGAAAATTGAGTTAGAGAGAATCACTTATGTTCCTTTTAATAGTTTCTTTGCTATTAGTAATCATTGCCGCCTATGCAATATATCGCCACTTTAAATCACGCCGCAATAACACGCTGGATGCCGGCCGTCGAAAGAAAAAGCACTAGCCTCGCTAGCTTCCATTTTGTCTCATTGATGTTTTTCTCGAATGCCCCCTCTCTCTGCCATCTGCAATTTTCACTCATTGCAGGCAATCATTAATGAACCCCGACTTTCACCTAATCCGCCCACGCCAACTGCTGACGTAACCCATCAGATCGGTTACAATTACAGGCTGTTTTGTGGTAGGCCGCCGTCTTGACGCGCAGCCAGAAAACCACCTTTGAATCCCGCAGGGGCAGGCACACGGCCCCTCGTTCGTCATTAAGGTAACCCGGTGAATATTCAGGTTCTTCTTTCAGATAAAGTCAGCCAGGCGCTGATCGCCGCAGGCGCACCCGCCGATTGCGAAGCCCAGGTCCGTCAATCCGCAAAAGCGCAGTTTGGCGACTATCAGGCCAATGGCGTGATGTCCGTTGCCAAGAAACTCGGCATGCCACCGCGCCAATTGGCGGAAAAAGTGGTACAGCTGCTTGATCTCGGCGACGTCGCCAGCAAAGTGGAAATCGCCGGCCCCGGCTTTATCAATATCTTCCTGAACAGCTCATGGGTCGCACAGCAAGCCGATCGCGTGCTGAGCGCACCCAAACTGGATATTACCCCGGTTAAGCAGCAGACCATCGTTATTGACTACTCAGCCCCTAACGTGGCGAAAGAAATGCACGTTGGGCACCTGCGTTCCACCATCATCGGTGACGCCGCCGCGCGTACCCAGGAGTTCCTGGGCCATAAAGTGATCCGCGCCAACCACGTCGGTGACTGGGGCACCCAGTTCGGCATGCTGATCGCCTATCTGGAAAAAATGCAGAACGAAAGCGCCAGCAATATGGAGCTGTCCGACCTGGAACAGTTCTATCGTGAAGCGAAGAAGCACTACGATGAAGACGCTGATTTTGCCGAACGCGCTCGCGCCTATGTGGTGAAGCTGCAAGGCGGCGATCAATACTGCCTGAAGATGTGGCGCAAGCTGGTCGACATCACCATGGCGCAGAATCAGCTGACCTATAACCGTCTGAACGTCACCCTGACCGAAGACGACGTGATGGGTGAAAGCCTGTATAACGCGATGCTGCCGGGCATCGTCGCCGATCTCAAGGCCAAGGGCCTGGCGGTGGAAAGCGAAGGCGCTACCGTGGTCTTCCTCGACGAATACAAGAACAAAGACGGCGAGCCTATGGGCGTCATCATCCAGAAAAAGGACGGCGGCTACCTGTACACCACCACCGATATCGCCTGTGCCAAATACCGTTATGAAACGCTGGGCGCCGATCGCGTACTGTATTACATCGATTCGCGCCAACACCAACACCTGATGCAGGCCTGGACCATCGTGCGCAAAGCCGGTTATATCCCGGACACTCTGTCGCTGGAACACCACATGTTCGGCATGATGCTGGGCAAAGACGGCAAACCGTTCAAAACTCGCTCAGGCGGCACGGTGAAACTGTCCGATCTGCTGGACGAAGCCGTGGATCGCGCCGGTAAACTGATCGCCGAGAAAAACCCGGACATGCCGGCAGAAGAAATGCAAAGCCTGGCCAATGCCGTTGGTATCGGTGCGGTTAAATACGCCGACCTGTCGAAAAGCCGCACTACCGATTACATCTTCGACTGGGACAACATGCTGGCATTTGAGGGCAATACCGCACCTTATATGCAGTATGCCTATACCCGCGTGGCCTCCGTATTCAAGCGCGCAGGGATTGACGAAAGCAATCTGACCCTGCCGCTGGTAATGACCGAAGAGCGTGAAATCACCCTGGCGACCCGTCTGCTGCAGTTTGAAGAAGTGATCACCACCGTGGCGCGCGAAGGCACTCCGCACGTAATGTGTAGCTACCTGTACGACCTCGCGGGCCTGTTCTCCGGCTTCTACGAGCACTGCCAGATCCTGAATGCGGATAGCGAAGAAGCCCGTCAGAGCCGCCTGAAGCTGGCGCTGCTGACCGCCAAAACGCTGAAAGCCGGCCTGGATACGCTGGGTATCGAAACCGTAGAACGTATGTAAGCCATCAAGGCTGAATACGAAAAAGGGTCGCCACGGCGACCCTTTTTACTGCTTTGGCGACAGCAATACCCGCTTACGCCACCCGACGGGCAAAGTCGCGTGGTCGGAAGCCCAACCCGCCCAACACGCCAAAATAAGCCACCACGCCGCTAACCACCACCAGTGCCAGACGCAGCAAACGCTCCAGCATGTTGCCCTGATCCCAGGCCGGCATCAGCCACATTATACCGACCAGCACCACCGACATCACGATCACCGCGATCACCAGCTTGGTCAGGAACATCGCCCAACCCGGCTGCGGGTGGAAAATCTTCTGCTTACGCAACTGCCAGTAAAGCAGTGAGGCGTTAATACAGGCCCCGAGACCGATCGACAGCGAAAGCCCGGCATGTTTCAACGGCCCGATAAACATCAGGTTCATCACCTGGGTCAAAATCAACGTGATAATGGCAATTTTAACCGGCGTTTTGATGTCCTGGCGCGAATAGAACCCTGGCGCCAGCACCTTGACCACGATCAACCCCATCAGCCCGACCGAATAGGCCACCAGCGCTCGCTGAGTCATGGCGGCATCAAAGGCGCTGAATTTACCGTATTGGAACAGTGAAACGGTTAACGGCTTGGCCAAAATACCCAGGGCAATCGCACTCGGCAGCGCCAGCAAGAAGCACAGGCGCAGACCCCAATCCATCAGGCGTGAATACTCGTCGTGGTTACCACTGGAGAAACTTTTCGCCAACGAAGGCAACAGAATAGTGCCCAACGCCACGCCCAACACGCCGGAAGGAAACTCCATCAGACGGTCGGCATAATACATCCAGGAAACCGAACCTGAGACCAGGAACGAGGCGAAAATGGTATTGATAATCAGTGAAATCTGGCTAACCGAAACGCCAAAAATTGCCGGTCCCATCTGACGCATCACGCGCCATACGCCGGCATCGCCAAGCTTGACTCGCGGCAGCACCAGCATGCCGATCTTCTTCAGGTGTGGAAGCTGGTAACCCAGCTGCAGTACCCCACCAACCACCACCGCCCAGGCCAGCGCCATCACCGGTGGATTGAAGTAAGGGGCGGCAAACAGCGCAAAACCGATCATGCTGACGTTCAACAACGTCGGCGCAAACGCCGGGATCGAAAAACGGTTCCAGGTATTGAGGATCGAGCCGACCAGCGAGGCCAGTGAAATCAGCAAAATATAGGGGAAGGTGACACGCAGCAGTGACGACGTCAGAGCAAACTTGTCCGGTGAATCAACAAAACCCGGAGCCGTAATGTAGATAACCCAGGGGGCGGCCAACATGCCCAACACCGTCACCAGCGCCAATATCAGCGTCAGCAGACCGGAGACGTAGGAGATGAAAGTCCGCGTCGCCTCTTCGCCCTGCTGGCTTTTATATTCAGCCAGGATCGGCACAAATGCCTGCGAGAATGCCCCCTCGGCAAAAATACGCCGCAGCAGATTGGGCAGCTTGAACGCCACGAAGAAGGCATCTGTTGCCATACCGGCGCCAAATACCCGCGCCACGATCGCGTCACGGGCAAAGCCCAGCACCCGCGAAAACATCGTCATAGAGCTGACGGCGGCCAATGATTTTAGTAGGTTCATGTGGTTTTTCTGATATGCCCTGTAAATGTCGACGCCTGCATCAGCAGGCGTCAGTAAAACTATCGGCTAAGTTTACCCGTCCTCGGCAGAATAGCTACTGCCATATGTTACATGGGGTTACCTTATAAACCGGCATCACGCAGCAGCTTTTCGATCACCCTTTGAGCGGAAATTGCCTGCTCTCCGGCGGTTTCCGGCACCGTCTGATTGCTGACAGCGGCGATGAAATGGCGGATCGCGCCGTCAAAACCGCGCTGTGTCAACGTGGTTTGCCAGCCTGGCGCCGGTTGCTCCAGTACGCCTTGCGAATCTTCCCGCAACCACTGACGCATATCGTTCAACTGATAGACCGCCCCCTCGGTTACTGCCTGCACGCTTTCACGCTGACTGCCGGCCCGGCGATGCATACTGGTGGTGACCAGCGTTTCACCGCACGCAAAATGATGCTCGGCATAGATCAACTCACCGGCATCCGTAGCTCGCAGGCTACCACTGAGCAATGTCCCCGCGTCGCCACCCAGCCACAGCGCGGTATCCACCACGTGCAGATAATCGTCCAACAGGGTAAAACGCAGGCCGTTTGGCCCGACGCTGTCGGCGCGATGTTTGTCCATGCGAATCGACGCCGGTTGCTGAATCCGTTGCTTTAACTGACGATACAGTGGCGCAAAACGACGGTTAAACCCCACCATCAGCGTTTTTCCCTGTTTTTCCGCCAGCGCGATCAACTGTTCGCCCTGCTCTACCGTCTCCGCCAGTGGCTTGTCGACATAAACGTGGACACCCAGGCGTAGCAACTCCTCGATCACCTGAAAATGGCTGGCGGTGCTGCTGTGCACAAATACCGCATCGCACTGCTGTGCCAGGCTGTCCAGCCGTGAAAAACAGGCCATGCGATAGCTGTCGCAAACCGGCTGTGCCTTTTGCTGATTAGGCGAAAAGCCGCCGACCAGCGTCCAGTCCGCCGCCTGGCTGAGGATCGGTAAATAGGCTTTTTGCGCAATGCCACCCAGGCCAACCACGCCAATGCGTAATTTACTCATCCGTCCCCCGAGCCAATAGCGCCTGCAGTTGTTGCTTGAGCTGTGCCACTTCGTTTTCCAGTGCGCTCACTCGATCGTTCAATTCGGCGTCATTGGCTGGCAGTGCTTCTGCCGGTGCCTCGTCAATTTGGCCACTGAACAAATGCATAAATCGGCTTTCGCGCTTGCCTGGCTCCCGCGCCAGCCGCACCACAAAGGGCCCATCCTCTCGAGCACTCAGATTCGCCAGCACCTGCTCTACCTCGGTGACATCATTAAACTCATGCATGCGATTGGTGCGGGTACGCAGTTCACCGGGCGTTTGCGCGCCACGCAGCAGCAAGGTGGCAATCACAGCCAACTCGGCAGCAGACAGCTTTAGCTGGCCAAACTCCGAATTGCAGAACCGGTGCTCATACTTGACCACCCGATTGCCGAAGCCGCTCAAGGTGCGTAGAAAATGCTTCTTCAGCAGCAGGTCGAGGATCTGCTGAACTTCGCTTTCCGTCAGCTCCATCACCGGCTCGCGGTTGGTTTTCTGGTTGCAGGCAAGCTGAATACCATTGAGGGAAAGGGGGTACTGGTCCGGAGTCGTGACCTGTTTTTCCAGCAGGCAGCCAATCACCCTGGCTTCTTTAGCGCTTAATTCATATTTCATTATTTGGCCTTAGCGTGGCGGTAGCCATTCTTTATTTGTTAATGCCGTCAGTACGTGATCCTGCCACTGCCCGTCGATCAGCAGATAGTCCTTGGCATAACCTTCACGTTCAAATCCCAGGCGGGTCAGCAATGCGCCGCTGCGCTGATTGTGCGGCATATAGTTGGCCATAATGCGGTGCATTCGCTGCTGACGCACCATATAACGGATAGCGGACTGCAAGGCTTCATACATCAACCCTTGCCCCTGCCATTTTTCGGCCAGCGAATAGCCGAGGAAACAGGCATGGAACGAACCGCGCAGCACGTTGCTGAAGTTGGCCACGCCCTGCACTTCATGTTCTTCCGGATCGAGCAGGATAAAGTAATAGGCGCTGCCCTGCTTTTGCATTTCGGTGATCATCCCCAGCCGCGCCTGCCAGCCGGAAGGATAACAATGGCTTTCATCCCGTACCGGCTCCCAGGGCTTGAGGAAGGCGCGGTTTTCGGCATAGTATTCGGCCAGCCGATAGGCATCGCGTTCATGGACTAAACGGACAACCAGTCGGTCGGTGGTGAGGCGTACTTTTGGTGATGCAGAGCGATAGCCAAACATCATTTCCCCCGCGGTCAGAACGGTTCGATAAGAAGTATTTATTGGGCGCACGTCCGGATATTCATCCTGCGACGAACCTATCCTGGGCCATTATTTCTCAAACACCGGCGCAGAACCGCACTTACCCTCATTTAATATAACCGCAGCCTGCCCCACAGGTAAAACTCCGGCCGCTCAGTAAATAAGCGATTAGTCATTTTACGGCTATTTTCGTGCTGTTTTGCTGTTCAGCCAACATATTGACGATAAAAAAATATTATCTACCTTGCCCCTATCGGCAACCCCGGATTGGGTACAAACTAGACCAGTCGCACTCCTCCCCCCTTTAATTGCTCGTGGTGAAGCATGTCTCTGGTATCGCAAGCTCGGAGCTTGGGTAAATATTTTTTATTACTCGATAACCTGTTAGTGGTTTTAGGCTTTTTTGTGGTCTTTCCGCTTATTTCGATTCGCTTTGTCGATCAGCTTGGCTGGGCGGCGGTGGTGGTCGGTGCCGCACTGGGTTTGCGGCAATTGATCCAGCAAGGATTGGGCATCTTCGGCGGGGCGATAGCCGACCGGTTCGGCGCTAAACCGATGATTGTCACCGGTATGCTGATGCGTGCGGCTGGTTTCGCCACCATGGCCATGGCCGATCAGCCCTGGCTACTGTGGTTCTCCTGTGCCCTTTCTGCTCTCGGCGGCACGCTGTTTGATCCACCTCGCACCGCCCTGGTGATTAAGCTTACCCGTCCACATGAGCGCGGCCGTTTCTATTCTCTGTTGATGATGCAGGACAGCGCCGGCGCGGTGATTGGCGCTCTGATCGGCAGTTGGCTGCTGCAATATGATTTCCACTTTGTCTGTTGGGTCGGTGCGGGTATTTTCGTGCTGGCGGCGGGCTGGAACGCCTGGCTGCTGCCGGCCTACCGTATTTCTACCGTTCGCACCCCAATGAAAGAAGGCATGATGCGCGTCTTGCACGATCGGCGTTTCCTGACCTATGTATTGACCCTGACCGGCTACTACATGCTGTCGGTGCAGGTGATGCTGATGCTGCCGATCGTGGTTAATGAAATCGCCGGTTCACCCGCGGCAGTAAAGTGGATGTATGCCATTGAGGCCGCGCTGTCGCTGTCATTGCTCTACCCGTTGGCACGCTGGAGTGAAAAACGTTTCCGACTGGAACAGCGGTTAATGGCGGGCCTGCTGCTGATGACCCTTAGCCTGATGCCGGTTGGGCTGGCGACCAGCCTGCAGAGCGTCTTCACCCTGATTTGCTGTTTCTATCTCGGCTCGATCATCGCCGAACCGGCCCGTGAAACCCTCAGCGCCTCCCTGGCCGATCCGCGCGCGCGCGGCAGTTATATGGGATTCAGCCGCCTGGGCCTGGCATTGGGCGGCGCGCTGGGTTATACCGGCGGCGGCTGGATGTACGACACCGGCCATGCGATGAACATGCCGGAACTGCCGTGGATCCTGCTCGGTATCGTGGGCTTTATTACCCTGTTCGCACTTTATTGGCAGTTCAATCCGCGCAGTAGCGCACCGGCAATTGCTCCCGGGGGTTAAGGTTTTTCTCTAAGTTGCCAGAAAATCAGCCGAATTTCCCATAGCTGCTATCCTGATAGTAAAAACATAAACAGGAGAAGTTGGCGATGACTGATGAATCAAAATTACCGCAGCTGCTGGAACACATGGTACTGAACCTGCGGATGCTCTACGCACGCTCAACGTTGGTAGAAAAAGCGCTGGCCCATATCATCGCTGGGAATGCCGACCTGAAGAGTGACATCATCAAACAGTTGCAGATCGTTAACGCCACCAACGAGCGGGATAAAATCGATCTGGAAGAGGCGCGTATGCACCTGATAGAAGTGATCAATTCCGTACCAACCAAAAAATAACCTCTGCTTTGTCCCGCGCAGATGCGCGGGTAATACAACGATAACGCACCTTCCAGCAAGAACTCTTCGCGACAGCCTCAGTATGCTGTGATAACTATTGCTGTTAAAACCTGACAACCGGAGCAAGCATGAAACTGTTTATCTACGATCATTGCCCATTCTGCGTTAAAGCCCGCATGATTTTTGGCCTGAAAAACCTGCCCGTCCGCCTGGTCACCCTGCTCAGCGATGATGAGGCAACGCCGGTCAGCATGATTGGCAAGAAAATGGCGCCTATCTTGCAAAAAGACGACGGCAGCTACCTGCCGGAAAGCATGGATATCGTGCATTACATCGATAACCTCGACGGCAAACCGCTGCTGACCGGTAAAACCAACCCGGCAATAGCCGACTGGCTGCATCGGGTCGGGAGCTACAGCCTCAACTTGCTGCTGCCGCGCTTCGCCAACGCCGACTTCGAGGAGTTCGCCACCGACAGCGCTCGCCAGTATTTTACCGACAAGAAACAAGCTTCGATCGGTGACTTTTCCGCGCACCTGGCCGACAGCGCCGATCTGATTGCCCAACTGGAGACCGATCTTCAAACGCTTTCCGGGCTGATGGTTTCCCCTGAAGCCGTCAATGGCAACCTGTCGGAGGACGATATTCACCTGTTCCCCCTGCTGCGTTCACTGTCGATCGTCGCCGGGCTGACGCTGCCGGATAACGTTGAAGCCTATCGTAACCGTATGGCGCAGCGCAGTGATATTCCGCTGCTGTTCGATATGGAACAGTGATCTCCTCGCAATAAGGATATAGCGCGCAAATGTTGAAAATGGTGCTGGTCACCGCCCGCGATCGGGCGCGGCTGAAAGAAATCTCCGCAGTGCTAATCCGCTACGGATTGCAGGATGTGATCCGCCTGCTGGGCCTGGGTACCCTGCTAAGCGGCGGTGAAGGCGGCAGTGAGTCGCAAGATAGCCAAACCTTACCGCAACGCCTGCGCGCTGCGCTGGAAGCGCTGGGGCCGACCTTTGTCAAATTCGGCCAGATCCTGGCGACCCGCTCCGACCTGCTAGACCCCAGCTGGACCGACGAACTGGACCGCCTGCACAGCCAGGCGTCTACCTTGTCCTGGAGCGAATTGGCACCGCAGATCACCGCAGATTTAGGTGCCTCACCACACAGCCTGTTTGCCGAGTTTGATGAAACACCCCTGGCCGCCGCATCGATGGCTCAGATTTACCGTGCCCGACTGCACAGCGGTGAGGCGGTGGTGATCAAAGTATTACGCCCCGGCCTGGCGAAAACCATTCACGCCGATTTGCGCCTGCTGGCCTATCTGGCAGAAACCGTGGAGCAGCAAAGTCCAGCACTGGCCCGCTATCGGCCACGGCAGATGGTGCGAGCGCTGGCGACTGCGCTTAATCACGAGCTGGACCTGACCCACGAAGGCAATAACTGTGAACGGGTAGCCCAGCAATTTGCTCAACAGCCCGACGTAGTGATCCCGAAAATCTATTGGCAATGGTCGTCAAAACGTCTGCTGGTGCAGGAATATCTGCCCGGCATCGCGCCGGAAAACCCACAGCAATTGGCCACCGCTGGCTTTGATGGCCCGCTTCTCGCCCAGCGCGGCGCCCAGGCCTTTATGAAAATGGTACTGGAACACCGTCTTTATCACGCCGACCCACACCCAGGTAACGTGATGGCCTTGTCAGATAATCGCGTCGGCTTTATCGATTTCGGCATGGTGGGCCAGCTCTCCGAGCGGCGACGCAATCAGTTGCTGCTGTTGTTGCAGTCTATCGCTGAACGGGAATCCGGCGGCATCGTCAATACCCTGATCGCCTGGTCGGACAGCGATCCTTTGGATCTGCTGGATCTGGAATTGGCGGCACAAAACTTTCTCGACAAGCAGGCCTCCGCCACCTTAACCCTGGGCAAGGCACTGACCGATCTTCTGGTGATGGCACGTGAACATCAGTTAGCGCTGCCGCCGGATCTGGTCTTGCTGTTCAAGGCGTTAATCACCGCAGATGGCGTGTTACACCGGCTGGATCCCAACTTCGATATCATCGCCACCCTGAAACCGATGCTGCAACAGGTCATGCTACAGCGTTACACCCCTGAAGCGGTGCGTCGGCGTATGTTGGCGCTGGGCGGTGAAGCGCTGGACGCAGGTGAAGAACTTCCGCAAACTCTCCGCCTGCTCATGCGCCGCCTTAAACGCGGGCAAATCAGCGCCGATATCAACCTCAAGAACCTCGATCAGTTAAGCAAAGCGCTGGAACGGGCCGCCGTCACCCTGGCCATTGCCATTGTCACCGCCGCCTTCACGCTGGGCCTGGCGCCCTACCTGATGCAATCCTCGGTACGGTTGTGGGGCATTCCGCTGTTTCCGGCACTGGGTGCGCTAGCCTGTCTGGGTGGCGTATTGCTGCTGGCACTGCGGTTACGGCGCTGAACAGTTTCAGCGTTATCCGATAGGTCATAGCGGGTTTCACGCGCACTATCTGTGTTATCCGCCGGATATCCGGATTTATTTAGCCGCCGGTTACCCTTTATAATGAAAAATCAATTAGCTACACAGTTAGTATTTATGAGGCAAAAATGAAAAAGATTCTGATGGGTGTGGCAGCCCTGGCATTTGTTGGCGCATTGGTCGGTTGTAACCAACTGACCCAGTACACACTCAGCGAGCAGGAGGTCAACGACTACCTGCAAAAGCATAACGATTACCAGAAGCAGATTGGCGTGCCGGGATTGCTGGACGCCAATATCGTACTGACACAGTTGCAGAGCCAAATTGGCCGTAGTGAACCGGGCAAGGTCACCCTTTCCGGCGATGCAAAAGTGAATATCACCTCGATCCTCGGCCCACAGACTGCGGATCTGAAGCTGACCCTGAAGGCACAGCCGGTCTATGACCGTGAGCAAGGCGCGGTATTCCTGAAGGACATGGAGTTGACCGACTATAGCGTGCAGCCGGAGAAGATGCAGACGGTGATGAAAGCGCTGACGCCTTACCTGAATCAGTCGTTAAAATCCTACTTCGACCAAAAACCGGCCTACGTGCTGAATCCGGATAACAGCAAAACCGAGGCGATGGCAAAGAAACTGGCGAAAGGACTGGAAGTGAAACCTGGCGAATTAGTGATCCCGTTCACCGACTAAGGCCAGCCGTTTGCAACAAAAAGCCCGCTGATAAGGCGGGCTGAGTATTTTCAGTTGGGTAAGCTATGCGCAGCACCGCCTGAAACTTATGTGATTACTGTGGCTCGCTGTAGGTAATCTTACCGGCGTTACAGTCCAGGATCACATTATAGGTTTTATCCTGTTTGGTACCGCGAACCGTCAAGGGAACCTGCCAGACGGCGTCCTTACCGGTAATGGCTTCCGGGCTAATCCAGGCTATCGGGGTAGCCGTGCCAAGCAGCTTTTTATCTGATTCCCACCGCGTGATACGGTTTTGCAGAAAATCGCGTTTCACCTGAGCGGCAACATCAGCCGGTTGCAACCCCTGGCATTGCGCCACTTTGGCGCTACGTTGCTCCTGCGCCTGCACCGTGGTAGTCAAACCCGCCAAAGCCAACAGCGCTACGGCCAAACTCAGTCCCGTTGTTTTCATATTCCCTCCAGTTGTGATTAACGCTATCCGCAGGCATTGGCCCTTGGCTCACAACTGGCCTAGCGACAGATCAGCGTTTGGCGAAGGTGATGACAAACAGCTCATCCAGCCCCGGATAGATTTCCTTGATCACCTGCTTCAGTTCGCTGAGCGACATGTTCTCCTGCCGGGCATGCAGTTCGGTTAACGCCTCCAGGCGCACCGGTGTGACTGACAGCACTTCAATCTGGCAGAAAAATACGTCGTCTTCATTGCGGCTAACGCGTAAAACCTCACCGGGTTGAAAGTGGGATTCACTGGCATCCCGAATGGTAATGGTTTTGCGCCCGGCCAAAATATCTTGCTCAAAGCGGCTGAAGAAAGTTATTTCACGGCTCATTCTAGATCCTTTTTCATCACATTGCCGCAACATAAGTCATTATGCTGCCTGCTTTTCTGACGCAGATCCCTCTTTAGTGGTAGCGACAGGTTTTTCCGTTTTCACTTTGGCGGGTTTCTTCGGTGCTTCTGCCGGCGCAGCGCCGCGCAGAATTTGCCCCAGCACGTCTTTATTCTCCGCCAGGAAGAAGCTCAGCCCTTCACGCTGCTCATCATCCAGGGTCAGAGGTGACTGCTGCAGCCATTCACCGAGGCTATCCGCCAGATCCAGCATTTTGTCGTAAGCGTCGGCTTCTTTCTTGGTTGCGAAAGTCATCTTTTCCTCACCGTTTCTCACCACCACATATTTAACTTCAACTGCCATGTGTGCATTCCTCAAAGGTTAGAATACTGTATTTTTATACAGTATAAGGTGATATTACGCAGGGATGCAAGCGCACCCCTGACGCGACTTATTTCAACAACCGCACCTTGCAGTTCTTACCCTTGATTTTGCCCTGCTGAAGCTGTTGCAGTGCCTTGCGCGCGCTTTCCTTGCGGATCGCCACATAGGCATGCACCGGGAACATGTCGATCTTGCCGACTTCTGCCGCCGTCAGGCCAGCGTCGCCAGTCAATGCGCCGAGAATATCACCAGGACGGATTTTAGCCTTACGCCCGCCGTCGATGCACAGAGTGACCATTTCGGCTTCCAGCGTGGTATTACCCGCGCCGCTCAGCTCAGATACCGGTGCCCACTTAACCTTTATCTGCAAATAGTCTTCAATTGCATGCGCACGCGTCATTTCCTGTGGTGTACACAGGCTGATCGCCTTGCCGCTCAAACCGGCGCGGCCGGTACGACCGATACGGTGCACGTGGATTTCCGGATCAAATGCCAGCTCGTAGTTGACTACCAGCTCCAGCTCTTTGATATCCAGACCGCGCGCAGCGACGTCGGTCGCCACCAGCACCCGGCAACTGCGGTTGGCAAAGCGCACCAGCACCTGGTCACGATCGCGCTGTTCCAGATCGCCATGCAGCGCCAGCACGTTAATGCCGCGAGCTTCCAGCGCTTCATACACGCTCTGACAATCACGCTTGGTGTTACAGAACACCACGCAGGAAGAAGGTTGGTAATGGCGGATTGCCGACACCAGCACCGCAGGACGCTGATCGCGGGTGGTTTCATAGAAGCGTTGTTCGATGGTAGTTTGTTCTTCACCGTCGTCCACTTCCACATTTAACGGGCTGCGCTGCACGCGGGCGCTGATGCGTTCAATGCCGCTCGGATAGGTCGCCGAGAACAGCAGCGTTTGGCGCTGTGGTGGCGTATAGCTGATCACGTCATCGATGTCATCGGCGAACCCCATGTCCAACATACGGTCGGCTTCATCCAACACCAGCACTTTCAGTTCATCCAATACCAGCGTTTTCTTGCGCAGGTGTTCCTGAATGCGCCCCGGCGTCCCCACCACGATATGGGGGGCATGCACCAGCGAATCGAGCTGTGGCCCCATCGGCTGGCCACCGCACAGGGTTAAAATTTTGATGTTCTGGGTGAAGCGTGCCAGACGGCGCAGTTCTTTGCTCACCTGGTCAGCCAACTCACGCGTCGGGCACAGGATCAACGCCTGCGCAGCTACCTGGGCGACGTTAATTTTGTCCAGCAAACCGATACCGAACGCCGCCGTTTTACCGCTGCCGGTTTTTGCTTTGGCACGTACGTCTTGCCCATTCAGGATGGCGGGCAGCGCGGCGGCCTGCACCGGTGTCATTTCGGCATACCCCAGTTCGTTGAGGTTGGCCAACTGTTCGGCTGGCAGCGGCAGGGAAGAAAAAGATACTGTGCTCACGGCGATAACTCTTATATGGCAAATGGAATGGCGGCGCGCCCACGGCAGCACCGAATCAGCCGCAGATAATAACAGAGATAGGCTGGATTACGGATTTCACGCATAAAAAAAGCCACCTGAGGCGGTTTTTGGCCGCCATAACGGTCGGCAGATGGCCTTCGACTTCACACGCAAACGTTTTCGTATATACTACTGGCCCATTATCAGACCGCGTTACACGCCACAGATCCAGGTACCAGACTATGTTAACTATTGGAACCGCCCTGCGCCCGTCCGCCACCCGCGTTATGTTGCTCGGCTCCGGCGAGCTGGGTAAAGAAGTTGCTATCGAATGCCAACGTTTGGGACTCGAAGTGATTGCCGTCGATCGCTACGCCGACGCCCCCGCCATGCACGTGGCACATCGCAGCCACGTGATTAACATGCTGGACGGCAACGCGCTGAAAGCCGTGATTGAGCAGGAGCGCCCTGATTACATCGTGCCGGAAATCGAGGCTATCGCCACCAGCATGCTGGTTGAGTTGGAGCAGCAAGGACATCATGTGGTGCCCTGTGCCGAGGCAACGCGTCTGACCATGAACCGCGAAGGCATTCGCCGCCTGGCGGCAGAAACCCTCGGTTTGCCCACCTCCAGCTATCGCTTTGCCGACGGCGAACCCGCTTTCCGACAGGCGGTCGACGAAATCGGCTACCCGTGCATTATCAAACCGGTGATGAGCTCCTCCGGCAAAGGTCAAAGCCTGATCCGCAGCCCGGGACAGCTGCAAACCGCCTGGGATTATGCTCAGCAGGGGGGTCGCGCCGGCGGCGGTCGGGTGATTGTCGAAGGCCTGGTGAAGTTCGATTTTGAAATCACCCTACTGACCATCAGCGCAGTCGACGGCGTGCATTTCTGCGCACCGATCGGCCATCGTCAGGAAGACGGCGATTACCGCGAGTCATGGCAACCACAGCAGATGAGCGAACTGGCGCTGAGCCGGGCGCAGGCGATCGCAGAAAACGTAGTGAAGGCGCTAGGGGGATTGGGTCTGTTCGGCGTTGAGTTGTTTGTCTGTGGCGATGAGGTGATCTTCAGCGAAGTTTCACCGCGTCCACATGATACCGGCATGGTGACTCTGATTTCACAAGACCTGTCAGAGTTCGCGCTGCACGTGCGTGCTTTCCTCGGTCTGCCGATTGGTGCCATTCGCCAGTTCGGCCCTTCAGCCTCTGCGGTGATCCTGCCACAGCTGACCAGCAGTGACCTGCGTTTCAGCGGTCTGGGTCGCGCGCTGGTCGGCCACAATCAACTGCGTTTGTTCGGCAAGCCGGAAATTGACGGTCAACGTCGGATGGGGGTCGCGCTGGCTACGGCTGAAAATGTAGAGCTGGCGGTGGAGTCGGCCAAATTGGCCGCGGCTGCGGTGGTCATTGAAGGCTAACGCTTTGGGGCCGGCTTGCCGGCCCCTGCAACATCAATAGTTTTCGTCTTCTTCCGAGTCATCGTCAGCCTGGTCGTCCGGCCGTTCCTGATACTCTTCTTCGTCGTCTTCGTCATCAAACATGACGCTAACCTGGTCACCCTGATGTTTTTCGCGGATTTCCTGCGCGACACGCGCGATGGCTTCACCACTGCTCATGCCTTGTTCCATCAACAGATGAATACGGTCCGCAGCTTCCTGCTGCTCTAGATGGCTCAGTGACGGCATACCTGCAAGCATGTGTTTCTCTCCGGCAAAATGGACGCTGAGTATACGCCTTTCACCGGCAGAACCCTACGCCTGTTATTCAGTAGCCTGCAGTGAACGAGGATCGCCATGCCGCCACTGCTTCAGGCGGTGCAGCCAGAGAATGACGTGCCAACTCTGTTTGAGCCCACGTGCGTTGTCAACCATCGCCCGATCGATACCATTCTGATAGAACTCATCGGTGATCTGGCACTGCGCCGCCAGTTCAGGTTCACGGCGAATGCTGTGGCAAATACCCAATGCCTCGCGGGTGATCTGCCAGTGGAAAGCCGGGCGAATATCGATTTTGTCGGCATAGCGCCGGTTAAGCGCCACCAGCATGGCCACGATTTTCATATAGTGGCGCTGATACTCTACGTTTGCCTTACCCGTACGGCGGCGATTACTGATCGATTGATCGTGCACCCGCTGGCGATACAGCGCTTTGCTGAGGTATTTCACCCGCTGCGCATTAAACATCACCTCGGTCGTCCAGGGAATATCCTGATGATGTAAGCCCGGTTCGAAATACAACCGGTGCTGCTTAATAAAATCAAGACGATAAACCGCCAACCAGACCACATGAATAAACTTTCTTGATTTTAGTGCACGTTCCAGCCATTGAGCGCCGCTAATAACACCGGTGTCGCCCAATCGTTTCAGCGGAATAATCGGTTGCAGTTCATCTTCGTCGGTGAAATAGCGCTCACCGTTACACTGCATAACATCCAATTGATTTTTTTCGGCCAATTCCACCAACGTTGAATACATTTCAGGCGCCAGTAAATCATCGGCATCGGGGAACGCCACGTATTTCCCCCTGGCGACGGCCAACCCGGCATTACGCGCACAGGACACGCCGGCATTAAGCTGGTCAATCACGGTAATATGTGGGTGTTGCCGGGCATAACGGTGGGCGATATCACCAGAGCCGTCGGTAGAACCATCATTAACAATGATCACCTCCAGCCGCTGCTCATCTTGCGCCAGCAACGAGGCCAGAAACGGCTCAAACAATTCACCCACGTTGTGCAACGGGACAATGACACTCAACATTAGGGGCATAGGCAGCTCTTCGCAAAGGTAACGAATGAATATTTTTTAAAAAATATCAGGGTGCAATTAAATAAGGCATTGGGCCACTGACAAAGTCGTAGGCATAAATGCGTCTTGTTACCATTTATATTTTAAGCTCTGTGTGCTCACAGAGAGGTGATAACAAGCAAAAACAATAACCGAGTGAAACTAATAACGAAATTTAGCGTTTGAAATTCAAATCAACGTATCCGAGAATTATCTTAACTGTTCACTGGTGTTGTTTTTAACATATTGGATTATAGCCAAAGTCGCAAAAAATGCTTCATTTGCAAAATTGTTTACTCGCGGTTTATACGAAGTGTGCTGTGGCGCATACAGCCAGAGCATGCGCCAGCCGGTTGAATATGGCAGAATAGCCTGCTGAAACAGCCGCCCCGTCAGTCAGGTTTATTGAGGCCCATGAGCGCAACCGCACCGAATATTAAGTCTTTGCCCTACACCCGCACCGCCCTGCTGGAGCTGTTTGCCCCGCTGGCCTCACAGCCTTGGGCGATGTTGCTGCATTCCGGTTTTGCCGAACACTCGCATAACCGTTTCGATATTCTGGTCGCCGCGCCCTGTACCACCCTGACCACTCGCGGCCCCTCAACCGAGATCCGTCGTGGTGAAGCCTGTTGGCAGTCGCCGGAAGATCCTTTCAGCCTGTTACAGCAGCAGTTGGAACAACAGAACCTGCATCCGGATGTTGATGCCGGCCTGCCGTTTCAGGGCGGCGCCCTCGGGCTGTTTGGTTACGATTTAGGCCGTCGGGTAGAGAAACTGCCGCAGTGGGCTGTGCCGGATATCGCGTTACCGGATATGGCCGTCGGTATTTATGACTGGGCAGTGATTGCCGATCACCACCAACAAACGCTGACGTTGCTCAGCCATGCTGATGTGGAGCAGCGCTGGCAGTGGCTCCATCGCCAACAGCCCGCGCCCCGGTCAGCATTTGCCTTGACCAGCCCCTGGCAGGCCAATATGACGCGGCAGCAGTACGGTGATAAATTCCAGCGTATTCAGCATTACCTGCGCAGCGGGGATTGTTATCAAATCAATCTGGCACAGCGTTTTTCTGCCGATTATCAGGGCGATGAATGGCAAGCCTTTCAGCAATTGAACGCCAGCAACCGCGCGCCCTTCTCCGCCTTCCTGCGCCTGCCGGAAAACGCCGTGCTCAGCGTTTCGCCTGAGCGTTTTCTGTGGCTGGAAAATCAGCAGATTCAAACCCGTCCTATCAAAGGTACCCTGCCGCGGCTGGCCGATGCCAAGCAGGATGCACAACAGGCGCAACGGTTGGCGAACTCCGCCAAAGACCGTGCGGAGAATCTGATGATTGTCGATCTGCTGCGTAATGATATCGGCCGCGTCGCCGAACCGGGCAGCGTGCAGGTTCCCGAACTGTTCGTGGTAGAGCCCTTCCCGGCGGTACATCATCTGGTCAGCACCATCACCGCCACCTTGCCGCAACACACACCGGCAACCGAACTGCTGCGCGCTTGTTTCCCTGGGGGGTCCATCACCGGTGCGCCCAAGGTGCGAGCGATGGAAATCATTGAAGAACTGGAGCCTCAGCGACGTAATGCCTACTGCGGCAGCATCGGGTATATCAGCGCCTGCGGCACCATGGACACCAATATCACTATCCGCACCCTGATCACCGAAAACGGCCGTATATATTGTTCTGCCGGGGGCGGCATCGTCGCCGACAGCCAGGAACAGGCGGAATACCAGGAAACCTTCGATAAAGTCGGCCGCATTCTGCCGCAACTGGGGGAGTTTATCGCTTCGTGAACCCACCGACTTATCCGGCCTCGCTGGCGGCCTTTATCAGCCGCTTTCAACTGCAACTGCCACAGGCAGCGCAGATCTCACATAACGTTCGACCGGCTGCGGTGCTGATCCCGATTATCTGTCGCCCCGAACCCACGTTGTTACTGACACGCCGTGCCGATTCACTGCGCAAACACCCGGGTCAGGTGGCGTTTCCGGGCGGTAAAACCGATGCTGAAGACGGCTCGGCGATTATCACCGCCCTGCGCGAAGCTCAGGAGGAAGTGGCTATCCCCCCGCAGGCAGTGACCATTCTGGGTCAACTGGCACCGCTCGACAGCAGTACCGGTTTTCAGGTGACGCCGGTGGTCGGCTTGATCTCACCCGATGTGCAATTTTTCGCCAATGAAGACGAAGTGGCCGACGTGTTTGAAATGCCGCTACACGAAGCGCTGACACTTTCGCGCTATTATCCGCTGGATATCCAGCGTGCCGGTCATTCGCACCGCATTTATTTGTCCTGGTATCAGAGCCAATTTGTCTGGGGTTTGACTGCCGCTATCATTCGAAGACTGGCGCAGCAAGTCAGCATTTAGCGTTAATAATGTGACATACATCACAAGCCAAACGGTTACCTGCACCACAGGCGTGGGTAAAGCGATCGTCATCACTTCATTGGTTTGTTTTTTCAACTACCTTCCTGACTATCAGAGTTTTAAAAAAACTGTAAACCCTCTCTTCAACCTTACGAAATACCTGTAAAATACCGTCGTCCGGAATAAACCACTATTTAAGCAAGGTTTAAGCCGGCCGCGTTCAGCAGTGGAAGCTGGCGCGATTGCCATTAACCGAGTTTAGGCAACGGAGGTTCCACGGCCGCCCGAATGCCTGAGGCAATCAGTAATAAGACTAACACCAAGGATTATTTTATTTCATGCGAAAAAGGCAGCCAAACCCGCGTGGCCCTTTTACAATATCGCTGTTCCCTGCTCGGTTTTTAACCGCCGCAGCCATAACAATATGCCTCTAAGGAGTTTTAGCGTGATTAGCGTTTTCGACATGTTTAAGATCGGCATCGGCCCGTCCAGCTCTCATACGGTTGGACCGATGAAAGCCGGCAAACAGTTTGTCGACGATCTGGTAAATAAAGGCCTGATGCCTTCTATCACGCGTGTTGCCGTAGATGTTTACGGCTCACTCTCATTGACCGGTAAAGGTCACCATACCGATATCGCTATCATCCTCGGCCTGGCGGGCAATATGCCAGATACCGTTGATATCGATAGCATCCCGGGCTTTATTCGCGATGTAGAACAACGTCAACGCCTCATGCTGGCCAACGGCCTGCATGAGGTAGATTTCCCGCGTGATGGCGGCATGGTTTTCCGCAGCGACAATTTGCCGCTGCATGAGAACGGCATGCAGATCCACGCCTTCGCCGGGGATAAGCAAGTTTACAGCAAGACCTACTACTCACTCGGCGGCGGTTTTATCGTCGACGAAGAGAACTTCGGCAAGGCCGACGCGCACGAGTTGAGCGTCCCTTATCCGTTCAGTTTTGCTCGTGATATTCTCGCCCACTGCCGTGATACCGGGCTGTCCTTTTCCGGTCTGGTGATGCAGAACGAATTGGCGCTGCACAGCAAGCAGGATATCGAGACCTACTTCGGTAACATCTGGCAGACCATGCGTGCCTGTATCGATCGTGGTCTGAATACCGAAGGCGTGCTGCCGGGGCCACTGCGTGTGCCACGTCGTGCCTCTGCGCTGCGCCGCCTGCTGGTGTCTTCCGACAAGCTGTCCAGCGACCCAATGAACGTGATTGACTGGGTCAACATGTTTGCGCTGGCGGTCAACGAAGAGAACGCCGCCGGCGGCCGTGTGGTTACCGCACCAACCAACGGTGCCTGCGGTATCGTTCCGGCCGTGTTGGCTTACTATGACCACTTTATTGAATCCGTCAGCCCGGATATTTATATCCGTTACTTTATGGCGGCGGGCGCAGTCGGTGCGTTGTACAAGATGAACGCCTCTATCTCCGGCGCCGAAGTGGGCTGTCAGGGGGAAGTGGGTGTAGCCTGTTCAATGGCGGCAGCCGGCCTGGCCGAACTGCTGGGCGGGAGTCCGGAGCAAGTTTGCATCGCAGCGGAAATCGGCATGGAGCACAACCTGGGTCTGACCTGCGACCCGGTTGCCGGCCAGGTTCAGGTGCCTTGCATCGAACGTAATGCCATTGCTTCCGTGAAGGCGATCAACTCGGCGCGCATGGCCCTGCGCCGCACCAGTGAGCCACGTGTGTCTCTGGATAAGGTGATCGAAACCATGTACGAAACTGGCAAAGACATGAACGCCAAATATCGCGAAACCTCTCGCGGTGGGCTGGCGATCAAAGTGCAGTGTGACTGACCCTTTAACCCCGCCGTAATGGCGGGGTTTTTCTTTCATCAACCCTCGGTTAATCAAATCACTAGCGCCACTTAGTGACAGCGTCACACAAAATTTTCAAAGAATATTCCGCCTATCCTGCGGTTAACCTGCAATTTAGCCCTCTGTTTCACTAAATTTAAATAATTTACTGGGTTACCATCACTCTTGTATAACGACAGGCTAGAATTAGCCGAGGATCATTGAGGGCAGTTTGGCCTGAGGGTGATCCGGGGCTGGTTTCCCGAACAAGGATTGAGTGATGTTGATGACCCAACTTGCCGTGACCAAATACCGCTATTACCGTTGGCTACTCGCCGGGGCGGTCGGGTTGGCTATTCTGCTGCTGTCACTGTATACCCGCTATTATCAGGAACTTGGCTCCATTGAACAAAGCCGGCAAGCGCTTGCCACGCGCACCGTCGCCAAAATTAACGACTTACTGACGCCGGCCAAACAGCAAGCCGAACGCAGTATGCCGATGTTGAGTCAATCCTGTGATACCGCGATGCCGACATTGCGTTTTCGCGCCGCACAAAATCAGGCTTTACGGGCCATGCTGTTGGTCAAAGACGGCATTATCTACTGTTCCAGTCTGTTTGGTGCCCGTACCTATGTTTTTGCCGCTATTTTGCCCACAATAGCAAACGATGGCGCGAAATTGGCGCTGCGCCCCTCACTCTCGGTCGCCAAAGGCGTGCCAACCCTGATCATGTGGACCCCGGCCGAGCCAGATAACCGCAGCAACGGTGTATTACACGTATTCAATATTGAGTTGTTGGCAAACTTCCTGCTGGAACCCCAGGAACCCTACGCACAGCGGGTGGTACTGAACGTCGGCGATTACAGCCTGGAATATGGCCGCCGGGAGATCTTGCGCAGCGATACTCTGACAACCGACCTGCGCTATACCGCAAAATCCACTCAGTATCCGTTCTCGATTTCGCTGTTCGGCCCTCAGGCCAGCCTGCTGGCGCTGGCGGCGCTGCCGCGCCATATCCCGCTGTCATTGTTGATCAGCCTGCTGGCGGCCTATGTGGTGTATCTGCTAACGGCAAACCGCATGAGCCTGTCGTACCATATTGGCCACGCCATTTCCCATCGCGAATTCCGCGTTTACTGTCAGCCGATCATCAATGCAGAAACTGGCCGCTGCGTCGGGGTTGAGATGCTGCTGCGCTGGAAGAACAAACGCCAGGGCTGGATCTCCCCCGACGTCTTTATCCCACTGGCGGAGCAGCACGGCTTAATCATCGCCCTGACCCGCTACCTGATGGGCACCGTGGTGGAAAACCTGCAGTTATTCCCGCCACGCCCGTCGTTTTATATCAGCATTAACGTCGCGGCTGAGCATTTCAACGGGGTGACCATTATCGATGATATCCGCCGCCTGTGGCTGCCGGCCCATCCCATGCCTTCGCTGATGCTGGAGTTGACCGAGCGCACCGCCCTATCGGAAATTCAGTATGAGCAAATAAAAACGCTCAAGGAAATGGGCATCATGCTGGCGATCGACGATTTTGGCACCGGGCACAGTTCGCTCAGCTATCTGAAAAAACTCAGCCCTGACGTATTGAAGATCGACCGTGGGTTTACCGCTGCCATCGGGACCGATGCGATTAACGCTACCGTCACCGATACCATCATCACGCTGGCACAGCGCCTCAAATTAAGGCTGGTGGCTGAGGGCGTGGAAACCGCCGAACAGGCGGAATATCTTCGTTCTCGCGAGGTAAACGCGCTGCAGGGCTTCTATTTTGCCAAGCCGATGCCGATCAATGTATTCCCGCTGTGGTTACAGCAGTACGAATCAAGATTGCGGACGGTGAATCAGCGGGAGGAATGGCAGAAGGAACAAGCAAGCAAGCCGGAGGCGTGATGCCCCCGGCTCCGGTGTTACTGGTGTTGCTCGTCGTGAGGTTCCACCTTGGTAATACGCACCAACTCAATGCGGTACTCGGACACGGCAACGACTTCAAAACGCAGTCGGTTAAGTTCTACCGTTTCGCCCACCGCCGGCATCTGGCCGTAGTGGGATAGCAGGAACCCCGCCAGGGTGGCGAAATCCGCCGTCGGACTGACCAGATCCTCGCAATTCAGCGCCTGTTCCAGTGAGTGCAGATCGGCTCCGCCCTTCACCAGCCAGGCGGCATCTTCCACCACGATATCGGGCGTTTCATCCTCGTCCGGGAATTCACCGGCAATCGCCTCCAGCACATCCAGTGGCGTGACCAGCCCCTGCACTACGCCAAATTCGTTGGTGACTACCACCAATCGCCCCTTGGCACGGCGCAATACCGCCAGCAGGTTAATCACGTCCATGGTGTCCGGCACCACAATCGGTGGCGTGCGCGCGGCAAACTCGGCAATATCATCACCCCGTTCTACCGCCACCAGCAGATCCTTGGCACGAACCACGCCGATAATTTCATCCAGCGAGTCACGGCAAACCGGGAACAGGCTGTGCGGCGTATCCAGCAGTTGCTCACGCACCTCTTCACGGGAACGATCGCAATCCACCCATGAAATCTCGGTGCGAGGCGTCATCACGCTACGCAGTGAACGTGAGGCCAGCGTTAACACGCCGCTGATCATATAACGTTCTTCCTCGGCGAAGGTTTCATTCACCGGCTGCGGTGCCGTTTCGTCCGTCTGCTGTGCCCGCTGTTGCCCCATAAGGCGCATGATCGCCTCTGCGGTGCGTTCACGCATCGGACGATGAGCCTGATGCTTGATAAAGTTTCGGCGGGCGATTTGGTTAAACAGCTCAATCAGAATTGAGAAACCAATCGCGGCGTACAGGTAACCTTTAGGGATATGCAAGCCAAAGCCTTCGGCGATCAGGCTCAGGCCGATCATCAACAGGAAGCTCAGGCACAGCACCACAATAGTAGGATGTGCATTGACGAAGTTAGTCAGCGGTTTTGAAGCCACCAGCATCACCACCATGGCGATGACAACGGCGGTCATCATAACCGGCAGGTCGTTCACCATGCCCACGGCGGTAATTACCGCGTCGAGTGAGAACACGGCGTCAAGGATCACAATCTGCACCACCACCGCCCAGAACTTGGCATAACCGCGGTTGGCGCCATCCTGGTGCGTTTGCCCTTCCAACCGTTCGTGCAGCTCCATGGTGGCCTTGAACAACAGGAACACCCCACCGAACAGCAGGATCAGGTCACGGCCGGAGAAGCTGAACTCCCCGACGCTAAACAGCGGCGTGGTCAGCGTCACCATCCAGGAAATGACCGACAACAGGCCCAGACGCATAAACAGCGCCAGCGACAGGCCGAGGATGCGCGCTTTGTCACGCTGCTTCGGCGGCAGCTTATCGGCCAGAATGGCGATAAACACCAGGTTGTCGATACCCAGTACAATTTCCAATACCACCAGTGTCAGTAACCCAGCCCAAATTGAGGGGTCCATTAAAAATTCCATATCAGACTCCGAAAAAAAGACAGGATGGCCGAGCGGTGCTCAGACGTGACAATGCCGACGCAGCAAGGGCGCGGACAGAAACAGCAAGATATCGGGATTGCAGTACCGGGGGATGGCCGAACGGCCGTGTGACTTGTAAAACGCCAGCAGGTGGCGGGTGGAACCTTGAAAAACAGTAACTTCGGTGACAGTCCATAGGGTGGGCTGAGGCCCTTCACTCCTAAATATGAAAGAAGAAATACTCTAGCAGGAAATTTTTTGCCGGCAAAGAAGCTTTTTTACCTTCTGCATCGTCTTGTAACAGCTCTGGTGTTTAATTCCGCAAACACCGGGTTAGGACTTGTCCGAGCGTTCAATAACAGAGCAATGTCACAAAATTTATTTTTTCACTCACTAAAATAAATAGCGCTGATGGGGTTCATTGCGCACAGGCTTTTGAAACTGCGCGGGAAATGTTAACGGCGGGTTTCCAAATTTCTACCATAATGTATCTGAACCACGCAGGTGACTGCCAGCAAGAAAATGAACTAAACAACGACACAATCCGTGCATGAAGTTCAATGAGGAGGTAGCGAGTGGCAATAGCTATTATCATCGGCACACACGGGACCGCAGCAGAACAATTGCTGAAGACGACGGAAATGCTATTGGGCGAACAGGACAACGTCGCTTTTATAGATTTCGTCCCCGGTGAAAATGCCGAAACGTTAATCGAGAAATACAACGGGAAAATCAGCGGGCTCGACACCAGCGGTGGCGTCCTGTTCCTGGTCGATACCTGGGGCGGCAGCCCGTTCAATGCGGCCAGCCGCATCGCCGTCGATAAAGAAAACTATGAGGTCGTCACCGGGGTTAACATTCCGATGCTGGTGGAAACGTTCATGGCGCGAGATGACAACCCTGGCTTCGACGATCTGGTCGCGCTGGCGTTGGAAACCGGCCGTGAGGGCGTGAAAGCGCTGAAAAAACCGGCCGAAGAGAGTGTTAAGCCCGCGGCACCACGGAGTGCTCCCGCCGCGAAACCCGCCGCTCCTCAGGCGCCGCTGGGTCCCAATGACCATATGAAAATCGGCCTGGCCCGCATTGATGACCGTTTGATTCACGGTCAGGTAGCGACTCGCTGGACCAAGGAAACCGACGTCACCCGCATCATTGTGATCAGTGACGAAGTTGCCGCCGATCACGTTCGCAAAACCTTACTGACTCAGGTTGCCCCGCCGGGCGTCACCGCACATGTGGTTGACGTGGCGAAAGCCATCCGCGTCTGGAATAACCCGAAATACGCCGGCGATCGCGTGATGTTTCTGTTCACCAACCCGACCGACGTCTGGCGTTTGGTGGAGGCCGGTGTGGATATCAAGTCGGTGAATATCGGTGGCATGGCGTTCCGTCAGGGCAAAACCCAGGTGAACAACGCCGTTTCGGTTGATGAAAAAGATATCGAAGCGTTTAAGAAATTAAACGAGCGCGGTATTGAATTGGAAGTTCGTAAAGTCTCGTCCGACAGTCGGTTAAAAATGATGGACCTGATTAACAAACTCAATTAATGGCGACAGCCAATAATTATTTTACTCAGAGATCTTTGGTCATAGGAGAAGTGCAATGGAGATTACCACTCTTCAGATTGTACTGATATTTATCGTTGCCTGTATCGCCGGGATGGGTTCCGTCCTCGACGAGTTTCAGTTCCACCGTCCGCTGGTCGCCTGTACCCTGATCGGCTTTATTCTCGGTGATATGAAAAGCGGTATCATCATCGGCGGTACGCTGGAGATGATCGCCCTGGGCTGGATGAACATCGGTGCGGCGGTAGCGCCAGATGCGGCGTTGGCGTCAATCATTTCCACCATTCTGGTTATTGCCGGTGGACAAAGCGTCGGGGCCGGTATCGCCCTGGCTATTCCGCTGGCAGCCGCTGGGCAAGTGCTGACCATCATCGTGCGTACCCTGACCGTAGCCTTCCAGCACGCGGCAGACAGCGCGGCGGAGCGAGGCAGTTTGCGTGCCATTACCTGGCTGCATATCTCCGCCCTGCTGCTGCAGGCAATGCGTATCGCCATCCCGGCGGTTATCGTTGCGGTCTCGGTGGGCACCTCAGGCGTTCACGCGCTGCTTAACTCGATCCCGGAAGTCGTCACCAGCGGCCTGAACATCGCCGGTGGGATGATCGTGGTGGTGGGTTACGCCATGGTGATCAACATGATGCGTGCCGGCTACCTGATGCCATTCTTCTACCTCGGTTTCGTTACCGCGGCCTTCACCAACTTTAACCTGGTCGCCCTCGGCGTGATCGGCGTGGTGATGGCGGTGCTTTATATCCAGCTCAGCCCGAAATACAACAAGTCTCAGGTAGTCCAGGCTGGTCCGGCTAATGCCAACGACCTCGATAACGAACTCGACTAGGAATAGGTGAGAGAAATGGTTGATACAACAGCTCAAAAGAAACTCACGCCAGCCGATATTCGCGGTGTGTTTATGCGCTCGAATCTGTTCCAGGGTTCATGGAACTTCGAACGTATGCAGGCGCTGGGTTTTTGCTTCTCAATGGTGCCGGTGATCCGTCGCCTGTACCCGGAAAATAACGACGACCGCAAACAGGCGATCAAACGCCATCTGGAGTTCTTTAACACCCACCCTTACGTGGCAGCGCCGGTGCTTGGCGTTACCATGGCGATGGAAGAACAGCGCGCTAACGGGGCACCGATCGACGATGCGGCTATCAACGGCATCAAGGTTGGTTTGATGGGGCCACTGGCCGGTGTCGGTGACCCGATTTTCTGGGGTACCGTACGGCCGGTATTCGCCGCACTCGGCGCCGGTATTGCCATGAGTGGCAGCCTGCTGGGTCCGCTCTTGTTCTTCGTTCTGTTCAACCTGGTGCGCCTGATGACCCGCTATTACGGCGTGGCCTACGGTTACCGCAAAGGGGTGGATATCGTTAATGATATGGGCGGCGGCTTCCTGCAAAAACTGACGGAAGGAGCGTCCATTCTTGGCCTGTTTGTCATGGGGGCACTGGTTAACAAGTGGACGCACGTGAATATCCCGCTGGTGGTGTCGAAGATCACCGACCAGACCGGGCATACCACGGTGACCACGGTGCAAACCATCCTCGACCAGTTGATGCCAGGTCTGGTGCCGCTGCTGCTGACCTTCGGCTGTATGTGGCTACTGCGCAGAAAAGTGAATGCGCTGTGGATCATCATTGGCTTCTTTGCCATCGGTATCTTCGGTTACTGGATAGGTCTGCTGGGTCTGTAAGCGTTTTAATCGCCGGGGGGAAACCCCCGGTTTTTTTATTTCTGGAGTTGAAAGATGTCGCTGACCGATGGCGTATTACTGATTTTCACCGCGCTGATGCTGGTGTATGCGATTTACGACGAGTTCGGCATGAACCTGCTGAAAGGCAAAACCTTGCTCAAGGTGCAGTTAAAACGCCGTAATCGGATAGATGGCCTGATTTTTATCGGCCTGATCGCCATTCTGCTCTATCGAAATGTCACCACTCAGGGTGCGTTAATAACCACCTATCTGCTTATTTCTTTAGCACTGATCGCCATTTATATTTCTTATATCCGCTGGCCCAAGATGTTGTTTAAAGCCCAGGGTTTCTTTTATGCCAACGCCTTTATTGAATATAACCGGATTAAAGCCATGAATTTATCCGAGGATGGCATCCTGGTGATAGAGCTGGAGCAGCGTCGCTTGCTGATTCAGGTCACTCAATTAGACGACCTGGAAAAAATTTATCACTTTTTTGTAGAAAATCAGTGAGTAAACGACAACCTTAACTCTCCCCCCACCTCGCCCTGCGCTGTATGTGGATAATAATTCACCAGCGCACGAGGCTACCTGATGATTATTTACGCAATATTGTTGCACTCGCCTACATTATATTCCTTTCTGTACATCCCATTAATGAAAACAATTATCAACGCCAAACAAATGTCCATCGGGAATAAGGGTTGTTGGTAACGGAATTAATATGGTATGGTTGCGCCGTCATTGGGGAGTAGCCGGTTTCTGGACAATAAAACACCAGAAACGCCCGTATCAACATACTCGTTTTATACATTAAAACGTGGTGCGGGCAGCCAGGTAAGGTTGGCGAGACCATAGACACGTAACTCCGTCGTATGGTTGGGGGTGGGTTACGTGTATATGGAGCCGCCCGGCCGAGGTTACTTAACATGAACTTGTCAGCTACACTCATTCTCGCTTTTGGCATGTCTATGGATGCATTCGCCGCATCGATCGGCAAAGGTGCCAGCCTGCATCAACCCCGTTTTCGTGAAGCACTACGCACCGGACTCATCTTCGGGGTGGTCGAAGCCATTACGCCGATTATCGGTTGGGGCATCGGCTTGTTCGCCAGCCAATACATTATGGAATGGGATCACTGGGTCGCCTTCTCACTGCTGTTTATCCTCGGCATGCGCATGATCGTCGAAGGCGTCAGAAACCGGCCGGACGAAGTGGAAAAAGTGAAACGTCACGGGTTCTGGCTGTTGGTCGCCACCGCCATTGCCACCAGCCTCGATGCCATGGCCATCGGTGTCGGTCTGGCCTTCCTGCAGGTGAACATTGTGCACACTGCCATGGCCATCGGCTGCGCCACCATGATTATGGCCACCCTGGGCATGATGATTGGCCGCTTTATTGGGCCATTGCTAGGCAAACGCGCGGAGATCCTCGGCGGCGTGGTGTTGATCGGTATCGGTTTCAATATCCTGCTGGAGCATTTGGGTTATCTCGCCTGATCCTGCTGAACGCAAAGAAAAACCTGCCAATGGCAGGTTTTTTTGTTTGTGGAGCGTGATTCAGGCTTAATCAGGCTGGCGGCGGTACAGCGCGATGACAAAATCGGTTTCGCAGGCGAAAGCCTCACAGCCCATCAGATGCTGCTGAACCTCAGGAGAGGCCCGCCAGGCAAACGGCGTCATCTGCAGCAGGTTGGCCGCCTGCTCACCCGGTAACGTCATCGGATAGGCTAACGACTCAACGCGTTCACAGTCAAAACCGGCGAACTGCTCATCCTGTTCGACATGCAGTTGTACCTGCTGATAGACCTGTTCTTTCAACTGATACAGGTGACGTGGGCCAGGCGATACCGTGACCACTACACCACCGGGTTTCACCACCCGAGCCAACTCTTCAGCTTTGCAAGGCGCATAGATACGCAGTATCGCGTCCAGAGAGCCGTCGGCAAACGGCAGGCGGTGGCTCGACGCCACACAGAATGACACTGCCGGATAACGCTTGGCGGCATAGCGGATCGCCACTTTGGCAACATCCAGGCCATACACCGTAATATTACGCTGCTGCGCCAACCGTGCAGCCACTTCTGCCGTGTAGTAGCCTTCGCCACAGCCGATATCCAGTAACGCCTGCGCATCAGTCGCCAGCGCCTGATCCAACAGCTCAGCCACCCGCTGCTGCAAGGGTTGATAGAAACCCGCATCCAGGAAAGCGCGCCGCGCCTGCATCATTTCCACACTATCGCCGGGCTGCTTTGAACGCTTGTGCTGTACCGGCAGCAGATTGACATAGCCTTCTTTGGCGCAGTCAAACTGATGGTTAGCGTCGCAACGCCATTGCAGATGAGAAAAATGAAGCGGTTGATGGCACAGAGGGCACTGATAAGACATGGCTTGGATTCCAGAGAGATACGGCGCGGCTAGTCTAAAGAAGGCGCTGGTGCGATGCAAGGCGCATCCCGCGAAGGCCTAGCCAAGCAGGAAAAAAACTGGCTACACTGACGTTAAGTTTTCTGACGCAGGCAAAGACCTTATATGACCGATTACTCTCCACTGCTCAACGCCATTCCGGCCATTCAGCACGGTTTCGGCAACAAGAGTGCGCTGCTTCCCGGCCACCTGCTGCCCTACCGCGCCACCCTGCCGGAAAAAAAACAGGTGCATGGCACTCGTATTGTTGACGTAACGCAGACGATGCAACTGTGTGGTGAAGCCGATGGCTTCTATACCACCCAACCCGGCATTCTACTCAGCGTGTTAACGGCAGACTGTCTGCCGGTGATTTTCAGCCGCAAAGACGGCTCGGCCATTGCTGCCGTACATGCCGGCTGGCGTGGCCTGTTGGACGGCATTCTGGAGCAACTGGCGGCGCGTATCAGCCGTGATGACTCAACGGCTCATTGGGTGGCTTCCATCGGCCCTGCTGCCGGCCCCTGCTGTTACGAGGTTAACGAAGAGCTGGTCGCACGGTTCAAGCAACAGTTGCCACTGCCTGCGGCCTTGATCAGCCCCCACTATCGCCACCTGGATCTGGCCGCCATTGCCGAATCCAAACTGCGTGAACTGGGGTTTGCCGCCGTTGACCATGCCGGAAGCTGTACTATCTGTACCCCCAATACTGACCCGCACCAGCCACAGCGCTTTAAATACACCAGCTACCGCCGCAACAGTCACCGACGCGAACAAGATCCAGCGCATCCAGGTATTCGCGGGCGAAATCAGTACGCAGGGATTATTATTGCCGGCGGATAACAGAAACGAAAAAACCCGCACTAAGGCGGGTTTTTTGTACAGCTGACGCTGATTAGATTGCAGTAACGTTTACTGCAGATGGGCCTTTCTGGCCATCTTGGATTTCGAACTCAACGTTCTGGCCTTCAGCCAGGGTTTTGAAGCCGTTACCCTGGATTGCAGAGAAGTGTACGAACACGTCTTTGCTGCCGTCAGCTGGAGTGATGAAACCGAAACCTTTAGATTCGTTGAACCACTTAACTTGACCTTTGATCTTTGCCATCTTGAGTATTTCCTTTGGATTGTTTAAACCGCCCGGAGGCGTTACATAGACAAACTAGAGTCGTTACTGCTTGAGGCACTAAGATAAGGATCGGCAGAGAAGCGGTATTCAACGCTAACGTTTTTACTCAGAACTTCTTTACTGAAAATGCCACACATATACAGAACTGTACCTCGTTTTACCCAGATGCGTTATCACATACTCTGTATTCGATGGCAAGCCATTTTTAATCACTGGTGGAGCTGTCGCACATATTTGAAACGGTCGAGAGCAACATAAGCTTAAATAGACTAAAAGATGTTGAAGCCTTAGCTATTTTCTGCTTAACAGTGATACCTCGCTACACTCCGCACCCTGACTGAATTTTAACAATTCTTTCATCCGATTGACCCATGTATGTTGCAACATATAACCCCAGGCAGGCGCTTAGAACGTTAAAAAATTTGAATCTTTATGGAATTTCTTATACATCTTTTGAATATCGATGAACGGGCACATTTGATATCGGATGTTCCGCCCTTGGGTTGCCATCTGGACGGCCCGACGCAGGCACCGCCTCCCATCAGCTACCTCGCCTGCCCTCGGCAACGAAATAATACCGAGGCTCATTATTGCTCTCAATCAGGGTGACCACAATTTGTGCAGCCGGAAACAGACGACAAAAATCAAATAGCGTGCCACTTTAGGGTGCATAAGCATGCAAAATCAGAATTTACGCACTCTTGTCGTGCAGTAGCCGATAAATACATTACTTATTGCGAGGGTTAAATAACGGCAATAACCTTGAAGAGAGTGGGAATCTATAGCGAAATTAAATCTTAAAAAACGTGCAGGTATTTACTCTGTCAATAACAATGCCAAACGGACGTATTTATTTTATCTTTTTATCCGCGTTGCCCCTATTCATGCCAATGCGTAACCTCAGGCACGGGATCGCCAGGTCCCCATACCTAAGAATGGCCACACCCCGCATCAGCTCTGGCCTGCAGGCGATGGTAACCACCCCGCCCGCCACACAGGCCCAGAATTAACTCTTAAGAGTTAGCATCAAGTGCAATGCGCTCGCCAATTTTGATAGGCAGGAACTGGTGTTGCTCAATTCCTGCCGCGCTCAGAGCCAGATTTAATTGCTGTGGCGGTTCATCCAACGACTCATCGGCCAACTCAAAAACGCCCCAATGGATCGGAATGACCCGCGGCGCATTTAATTGTTGATACAGCGTCACCGACTGCTGGGGATCCATATGCTGTTCCTGCATGAACCAGCGTGGTGCATAAGCGCCAATCGGCAACGCCGCCACATCAAATGGTCCTAAACGGGCGCCAATGTCCGCCAGCCGATCCGTATAGCCACTGTCACCGGAAAAATAGAAGCGCAGCGCCGGATGATGGATCACCCAGCCGCACCACAGAGAGCGATTGCGGTCCCACAGGGTACGCATGCTCCAGTGACGCGCCGGCGTGCTGTGAAACGTCAAATCCCCCAACTGCAGGCTATCCCACCAGTCCAGCTCTTCTACCCGCTGCAGGCGGTAACGTCGGAACCAGTTCTTCAGCCCCAGCGGCACAATAAAGGTCGCCTGCGGAAATCGCCGCGCCAGTTGCCTAACGGTGCGTCGATCGAGATGGTCATAATGATTATGTGAAATTAATACTACGTCCACCGTCGGCAACTGTTGAACCGTCAACGGCGGCGGTGTCTTGCGCTTCGGGCCATAAAAACTGAACGGCGATGCGCGTTCCGACAATACCGGGTCAATCAGGATATAACGGCCATCGAGACGCAGCAGCATCGAGGCATGCCCCAGCCACCAGATACTGTTATCGCTGCCGCTGAGGTCGGCACGTTGCCACCAGCGCTGGGTAAACTGCGGATAGCCCATCTGCGGCGGTTTGGGCAACCCCTGCTGTTTGCGCTCATCCTGCCAGCGCTTTAAATCCCCCTCCTGACGTTGCGAAGGCTCCGGATTGCGAAACCCCTGCGGGGTATGGTGCGCTTTGCCAGCATCATAGTAACGATTGGTTATCTTCAAGTTGCTCTCCCGACCATTGCGGACACCCTGCACGGGCAGGTTCAATAACATAACAAGATACGCGATCCACGTGCTTTGTGAACCGTGCTCACCTCAGGGGGACCTTTTCGGGTATTGTGTTGTCACAGTCCCTGTAAGAATGCCAGGGCCGACTAGAGCCTGTTAAGCATCTCTTAAGATCCTTGTGATTTACTTATTAGGACATTTAGAAAAGGAGAAGTTATGAGCCGTTCTACATCACGCAAATCACGTGTTCGACTGGGCCGTATCCGTAGTGCGATGCTGGCACAGATGCAGTATTGGAAAATGTATGCCGCGATGAAACTGCGCCGGGTACGCGTACCGGCACCACTGGTGCTGTTGGTTGGCGCGCTGGTGAGTTTCTTCATGCTGGGCGTGTTGATGCTGAGCGTGGTCGCTATCGATGTCATCACCACCCTGTTCCTGCTGTGCAGGAAGCTGTTGGGATTGGGCCGCGCCACCCCAGGCAATGCCTTTATGCCACGCAGCTAAAGGATGAACCGGAGGCGCAGACAGCGCCTCCGTTAAAGATTACCGCCGAACTTTAGCGCCTTTGCGGCGCGTCAGCATAAAGCCGGTCCACAACAGCAAGATCCATACCGGCATCAGCAATACCGAGATACGGATCCCCTCGCTGAAATACATGATCACCAGAATCAGGCTGAGGAACACCAGGCACAGGTAGTTGCCAAACGGGTACCACAACGCCTTGAAGATTGGGATCACGCCCTGACGGTTTTTCGCCGCGCGGAACCGCAGGTGAGCCAGACAAATCATCACCCAGTTAATCACCAGGGTAGAGACCACCAACGCCATCAGCAACTCAAAGGCTTTCCCCGGCATCACATAGTTGATCAGCACGCCGACCGAGGTCACCAACGCCGACAGCGCGATCGACAATACCGGGACCCCACGCTTGTTCACCCGGGTCAACGCCTTGGGTGCATTCCCCTGCGTCGCCAGCCCGAACAGCATGCGACTGTTGGCATAGACCCCACTGTTGTAGACCGACAGCGCCGCGGTCAGCACCACCACGTTAAGCAGGGTCGCCACCAGGTTACTGTTCAGCGCATGGAAAATCATCACGAACGGACTGCCGCCTTCCACCACTTTGTCCCACGGATAAAGCGAAAGCAGTACCGTCAACGAGCCTATGTAAAAAATCAGAATGCGGTACACCACCTGATTGGTGGCCTTGGGAATACTGCGACGTGGGTCGGCGGCTTCGGCGGCCGTAATGCCCACCATCTCCAGCCCACCGAATGAAAACATGATCACCGCCATCGCCATCACCAGCCCTTCAATGCCGTGTGGCATAAAGCCGCCCTGCTCCCACAGGTTGCCGATACTGGCTTGCGGACCGCCGTTGCCGCTGGCCAACAGCCAGGCACCGAAAACGATCATGCCGACAATCGCCACCACCTTGATGATGGCAAACCAGAACTCGGTTTCGCCGTACAGCCGCACGTTAACCAGGTTGATCAGATTGATCAGCACAAAGAATACCGCGGCGGAAACCCAGGTAGGGATGTCCGGCCACCAATACTGAATATAAATACCGACCGCGGTCAATTCGGCCATGCCGACCAAAATGAACATCGCCCAGTAGTTCCAGCCGGAAAGAAAACCGGCGAAATCACCCCAGTATTTATAGGCGAAGTGGCTAAACGACCCGGCGACCGGCTCTTCAACCACCATCTCCCCCAACTGACGCATGATCAGAAAAGCGATAAAACCGCCGATGGCATAACCCAGCAACACCGAGGGGCCGGCCATTTTAATGGTCTGTGCAATGCCGAGAAACAGGCCGGTACCGATGGCACCGCCCAGGGCGATGAGTTGTATGTGTCTGTTTTTTAAACCGCGTTTTAGCGGAGTGTCCTGCTGCTGACCGCCCATATTACCCTCATATGGCGTGGGATCCTGCCGCTTTTGCGCAAGATTTCGCCAATCAATAAATGTATCTGCGGGCGGCTTTTTAACACTTAACCCCGTGAGCATCAAGGAGTAGCGCCCCGACGACGATGGTCAGGGCGCTATTTTATACTGGGAATAACCGTAGAAGGGGGAAGTTTTTAACCGGACAGGCCACACAACTTGGTCAGATTGCGTGCGCCAATCATCAGCGTTGCGACGTAGGACTGGCGGCGTGTTACCACCTCTACCGCCACGCGATCGTTTTGATATTTTATCAGATAGGTCGACGGCCAGCCCTGTCGGCGCTGACCAAAGCTTTCGGCGTGACGATCGATTGCCGCATGGGCAACCACCAGATGAGACAAGTTTTTATCACCTTTAATAGTGCGCTTCATAAACAGGCTCCGCCAGAGACAAGTTCTGTTGTCATAAAAAGGGAAAGTCATCAGTAATTCTGGTGTTTCAACGGACCATTTCGTTAGTTTGCTGGCTCAGCAGGAAACAGATCATCGCGGCGCGCAGTGGGCTGCTGCAGTCCGCCTGCCACTCACCAAGCTGAGTGCTCATGCGCGCTTGCCACTGCGTACTGTCGCTTTGAGTATCGGCATTCAGACTGATTTTATTGGCGCAGATAATCGGCCAGGCATCGGAGGGATTCTTGCAATAATCTTTACCTTTCACACCGCCGTAAGGATACCATTTATCCGGGTTTTCTCCGGTGATCAACGCAATGCTGCGGTTCACCTCGGCGTCGCTTTCTTCATACCATTTAATCATCGGCTTTATCCATCTTTCGTAGAGTTGGCGCTACATTACGATGCTAATACGACAGATTTATGACAATGGGATGGGTTTTTATATTATCTACACTAATGTTTTTCGGCGCAGCGCGGGTGGCAAAGCCACCCGACAGGCATCTTGATTAACGCTCGGGGATAAAACCTTTAAAATCCAGCGTCGGGCTGAGATCGTCATCGTCCGTCACGCTATCGCCACGCGCGCTTTGCGCCAGGCTTTTCAATAATGCAGTTTGCTGACGCTGCTGCTCGGCAATTTCCTGCAGCAGGCGGATCTGCTCATTGGCACGCACACTGGCGCGATTCACCAGGAACCAGATCCACAATCCCACCAGCAGTGCCAGCACGGCGACAACCAGCGACACCAGGCTATTCGGACCAAAACCTAAATCGTACATGGACAACCCTATCTACTGCTAAAAACAGGCAGACATCTTAGCACCCCGGGCACCGGCACGGACATCTTGATAGAAAATTGTTACGCACCACTACGCATCTCACCAGGGGATCCAACGGGTAACAGAGCAAAGCCCCAACGCAAATGTCCCCCCCTCATCGCAATAGCTATCCAGCGCCAGCAGATAAAAGAACAGGCAGGCGGCGAGGAACGCCATTATCACGAGGATTTTTTTTCGTAACAAATTTAGCAGCCTCATTGTTATCTTGATAATTTGTTGGGCATGCTATCACAGCCAACTTAAACGAAGTTTAACCTGTCGTTTAGAAACCGGCTTGAGGGCCACTTTTCAGATTGTTACCATTGCCCCCTTCTCCGGAGCGTGGCTATATCGCAACGACGATAAATAACAAGGAGTCACAATGGCTAAGTTGGTGAAATGGGCAGTGCTGCTGGCAGTAGTGTATGGGGTGTTTTTGTTCTCGGGCTACGGTGTGTTGGTCGGCAGCAATAAAAACGTCGGTGGGCTGGGATTGCAGTGTAAGTACATGACGGCACGCAATCTGGTGATCGCCCAGTATCTGCATGGTGATAACGGCGTGATTGGCGTGGCCGATTGCCCGCTGTTCAAGAAAGTCGAAACGGTGGTGGATTAATCACCACCGCTCAAAACCGTCGCTCAGCGGCGGTTCCCCCATTAACCGCGGGTAAACTTCATCTCAATCAGCGCAATCGCTTTTTCAATCGCCCGCCGGGTCACGGGATCGGCCCCGGCCGGATGAGTGGTAAAATCAATGCTCTTCAACTGGCTTGCCATCTTGTCCCGTACCTCGGTAGGGGCGATAACGTCGATAACATCCAGGATCTGTTTGATCACCAATTGGCAGGCCACCAGGTCGGAAGCCAATTCCTGATCGTTGCTCAGCATGTCGGACATAATACCTTTCCTTCTTAATTCAGACGCCGCACAGAATAGCATGCCGCATGACGCTTTGCCGCCCCCTGGCCGTTCGCCGCTGAATTTTCAACGTTGTGCGCATTGGGTGTCAAAACGCCCGATTGAATTGACCTATACTTGAGCCTTGAGCGGCTCGCTTTTCGGCGCCCCCTCAGCTACAACCCAACAGGAGAAAGTTATGGCAAACCACAATGTGAAATCCTGGGCTACCGTGCGTGAAACTTCGGTTGAGATCGCCGAGGCAATTTTTGAACTGGCAAAAAACGATGAGGTTCTGGCACAAAAAATCTGGGAGGAAGGCAGTGACGAAGCGTTGCAAATGGCCTTTGCCAAAACCAGCGCCGACCAACTGTACTGGGGTGAAGAAACCGTGGAACGGAAAAACGTCTGATCGGCTAACGCTCAACAATAAAAAGCCCGGGTCACTCTGTGCCCAGGCTTTTTCGGTAGTCTGTCAAACCCCATTGGGAGTCATATTCTGTCCTGATATCACGGCTCTTCACCTCCCACACCTTCCGCATTATTCATTCTCATCACCGGTGTCACCATAAACGCGGCTACACCTACAATTACAACCAGAGTAATAATCACTGTCATTAACATGCGATCACCCCATCAACGCTGAATTGTCACGGCTGGATCTGCTTGGGTTGTCATGTGTTGCGATCTGCCCCACTTTGGTATCGGCAGTAGCGGGCTATCTCAGATTAGCCGTTTTTGCTTCCGGCTGACAAGCCACTTGACGATGGTTTTTCCGAATAATTTCGTCTCGGTGACGGTGGCTTTTTTGTCCGTGGCGGCAAGTTGTGTATACTTCAGCGCTATGTAGATCTCACACAGACGCACTGATGATACAAGAACATCACCTCTCATTAGTCTGCGCCCTCAGTAAATGGGTCGAAACTCACCTTGGAAGAGTGATCCATCTCGAAGAGCTGGCCGAATACTCCGGCTACTCTCTGTGGCACATGCAGAAGCTGTTCAAAGAAGCGACCGGGATTTCGCTGGGCAAGTACATCCGCGAACGCAGACTGGCCGGCGCGGTTTACCAGTTGCGCAGCAGTGACGCTTCTATTTTCGACATCGCCCTCGATTTTGGTTTCGGCTCACAGTCACATTTCACGTATATGTTCAGAAAACGGTTTGCTATCACGCCATATGATTTTCGTCAGGATTTAAGCGTGGACCTACACATTGCCCCGCCGCTGCACGTCATCCATCAGAAGACTGCCTGACCGCTTTTCCCACCGCCGTTAACGGCGGCTAATGCGCCCAAAGAACCACCACCAACCCCACCAACGCGGGCAGTGCTTGCACCCCGAGGATTTTACGGCTGGCCGTCAGTCCGCCAAACACGCCCGCCACCAGCACACAGCCGAGGAAGAACAGTTGCACCGTCGGATCGTTGCGCCAGACACCCCAGGCCAGCCCTGCCGCCAGAAAACCGTTGTACAACCCCTGATTGGCCGCCAGCACCCGCGTTGCCGCGGCAAATTCTGCGGTGGTAGCAAACACTCGCCTGCCGGTCGGTTTCTGCCACAAGAACATTTCCAGGATCAGGATATACAAATGGATCGCGGCAATTAACAACACGATTATATTAGAAAGAATTATCATTTTGTTTTACGGGGTTAATCTGGGATTAGGTTTAACCAGTATAACCGCCCTCAGAATATTGCGAATAATCCGGCATAAAAAAACCCGCCGTAGCGGGTTTATTGCATAATCATTCAGAGTTAGTTTAGCGCGACAACCAACATGGCTGCGATTGAGATCCAAAACGCCGCCGTTGCAATAACAACATGGGATAATCTTGCACGATAGAGTACTTGGCTCATAATGACCTCACAGGCTTCTGACTAGCGGTGGACAACATCAATTCTTGAGATTTATCTTAATCCACTGCTCCGACCTTTTATTTGCGCCAGATCACTATTTACCAGATAAACTATATTTACGCCCAAACATGGAATTTCGATCACATTAATTTAACGTTAATAGAGCGAAATGAATAAAACTCTCCCGTCGTTATAGCCTTCAGATATCAAACATCGCTCCAGGGCAGGCGCGGCGCGGTCATGCGCGGACCATAATAGCCGCTGACTTCGGGGAAGCGTGTATTCCCCTGCTCCCAATCACGCTGCGCCTGGGTAATCTCCTGCTTGTTGTGGCCGACAAAGTTCCACCAAATGAGAATCTCTTCATTTAAAGGTAGCCCGCCGATTAATAATGCGCGGCTGCCCTTCCTGCCATGTAACCCGATACGGTTAAGATTTTTACCTAAATAGGCAAACTCATCAGGTGAAAATTTTTCACCATTAACCTCAAATGCACCAATAAGGGGCAAGAAGCCTATTTCAAAATCTTCTCGCAGTGGTAATTGCAAATAGCCATCGGCCTGCCATTCCAAATCAATGGCGATTAAAGGCGAAAGCGTGAATACCGGGGAACGATATTGTTCAAACTCGCCCACCAACAAAGTGTGCCGGACCCCGTCGCGCTGCCAGCACGGCAAATCAGGATAATGATCAAAGCGTGGTGCCATATTGGCATGTTCGGCAGGTAACGCGATCCACAATTGCGCGGCATGCAAACGCCGCTGTTCGCCCGTTGACTGCTCGGTATGCGCGATACCCTGGCCTGCGGTCATCAGATTAACCTGCCCGGGGCGTATCACCTGTTCACTGCCCAGGCTGTCACGGTGTAGCACTTCACCTTCAATCATCCAGGTAAAGGTTTGCAGGCCGATATGCGGATGCGGCCCGACATCCATCCCCTGCGAGGTGCCGCTGAATACCGACGGACCGGCATGGTCGAGAAAGCACCAGGCCCCGACGGTGCGGCGTTCGCGGGTCGGCAAGGCACGGTTGATCTCAATGCCGCCGACTTCGGCGTTGCGTACGGCAATGCGTTGGATCTGACGGATGCCGTCAACCACAGGACAATCACGGGAAGATGAAGAATGAGTTGGGCGGGAATTGCTCATGATAAAACGCCTCCAGAACGTCACACAGGTGAATGAGTAGCCGGATGCCAGCTTACCATGAGCCGGCGGCCAAAACGCAACCTGGGGGGTCTGAGCGCTAGGATGCCTTGATGTAGCAGCCCTTAATATCGACTTCATCGTGAGCATGCTTCAGATCGGAGAAGTAAGTCACACCAAAGAGTATTGATACCACTAACAACACGGAAACCAGTAAGCCAATAACGGCCAACAGCTTGGTTTCATCGTGGAGATTGTGCTCCATTTTATCCCCTGTATTGAAAGACGTCATGTCAGCCACAGCGTGACCGACAGCGTAAAGATAATCAGGGAGCAGGACGCTATCGCCAGCACAATGACAGCAAATTGCGCGTCTCCCAAAGTTTCACGGTAGTTTTTATCTTGTGAGGTATTACGTTGTTGTTTCACAGAATCTATCTTAACTCATCACGCGTTAACGTTTTTGTGAGGGGTGATTGATAATAAAGCCCGCCATGGCAGGTTTGTCAGATTCCGCGCCCAATGCCGCTCAGACCTCTAGAGTGGCAAGACGCTATCAACTTTCCTCGCCAGGGTCAATATTCCCTCCTGACTGAGACGGCGAAGAACATGAAGCATTCTCAACTCTTATTAAAACAATAAAATAATTAGACCAACTTATACCAAATGGCATAAAAAAGCCCGACCAGAGATCCGGCCAGGCATAATGTGTCGCGGTTACTGTGGAATACGCAGTACCTGCCCCGGGTAGATTTTGTCCGGGCTGGACAACATTGGCTTGTTCGCTTCGAAAATCTTATTGTACAGATTGGCATTACCATACACTTCTTTCGAAACGGCGCTCAGGGTATCGCCCTTCTTCACGGTATAGAAACGACTTTCTGCGGCAGCTTGTTCAACTGACACCTTGTCTTCCACACCGCTGATGCCGGCTACGTTCCCTACGGCCACCAGGATCTTCTCTTTCAGCTCCTGGCTGACTGCGTCACCGGTCACTACGGCTTTACCGTCAACCACCTGCACATCAACCTTATCGATACCCGGCAGACCGGTTTTATTGAGGTGGTCCTTCAGTTTGGCGCTTTGATCTTCGGCAGTGGCATTGCCGGTCACTGTGTCCCACAGTTTTTCGCCCGCTTCTTTGACGAAGTTAAACAAACCCATATTCACTCCTTTCGATGGTTACAATGTTGCGTTGACTTAAGGCTTGTTAAGCTTAGCACTGCAAGAGGGATATTCAATTGGCCCTGAGGTATTAAGCGGTTAGAGTAATCCGAAAGTGCCACATTTAGTGGCCAAACTGTCCAGTCGCGGCTGCCCGGCATGAAACAATCGCCGACTTTACCTACAATAAGGGTATGGAAGAATTGGGTGAAGGACATGAGACGCAATGTACGCCTTGGTGATGTTTGTCTGTTATCTGGATGGCGACTGTGCCGATATCGTGGTTGACGTGCTGCGCGATGAACGCCAATGTCTGATCAGCATGAAAGAACAGAATCTGCGCCATGCCGGTTGTTTTCCGTTTGAGGATTTTATCGACGGCTTCTGGTTGCCAGCCAACGAATATGCGCCGATGTAAGATTTAGGACAAATTTTCCGCTACTTTCCTCTGAGGAATATCTGAATTCACCGGAAAACAGGTATGCCTACAATGCTTTATGCCGCCAGTTTGCTAAATTGCTTCACCCGAACGATATGGAGACGGCGTGATGCCCGTATCTACCCTCTCAAACGAACATTATGAAACCCTGTTACGCGACGTCAGCCTGGTGGTCGGCGGCGCAGTGATCCAACTGATCAATCTTAATAAAAAAGTTTCCGGCAATAATATTCTGGCCCATTTGGTTAACGAGATTGAGCATGAGACCAATCAACAACGTTTTGCCACCTTGCGCTCAGCAATTGAAGTGATGGGGCAAGCCCCGAAAGGATAGCCGCCCCAATAATAGAAAAGGCAGAGCTCGCGCTCTGCCTGATTACCTTTTGGTTCCCGACACAGGAAGAAGGTAATAGCGTTGAAACTTAGAAACGGTAGGTCAAGTTCACTGCCACGATATCGTCGGTGCTCAGTTTCAGCTTGTTATCGTCGTTCAACTGGTTGATTTTGTAGTCAACATAGGTGTACATGTTTTTGTTGAAGTAGTAAGTCGCACCCACTTCCACGTATTTCACCAGATCGACATCACCAATCCCTTCGATATCCTTGCCTTTGGACTGCACGTAGGCCAGAGAAGGACGCAGACCGTTCTCAAACTGGTACTGGGCCACAACTTCGAAGTTTTGCGTTTTGTTGGCGAAGCCAGACACGCCGTTGCCGCTGATTGGCGTCATGTTACGTGTATCGGCATACATGGCAGCCAGGTAAACCTGGTTGGCGTCATACTTGATTGCCGTGGTCCAGGCCGTCGCGCTGTCACCTTTGCCGTAAGCCAGTTCTTTCTGCTTGCTGGTACGGTTGGAGTCAGAGAAGGCTGCCGCTACACCAACACCCGAGCCGCCGATGTCCTGATAATCCAGGGACATACCGTAACCGTCACCGTTTTGTTTGGTCACGCCACGGCCATCACCGTCGTTTTTACCCTGGTACTGCAACGCCAGGTTCAAGCCTTCTACCAGACCGAAGAAATCGCGGTTACGGTAGGTTGCCAGGCCGTTGGAACGTGCGGTCATGAAGTTATCGGTGTAGCTGTAAGTATCACCGCCGAATTCCGGCAGCATGTCGGTATAGGCTTCCGCATCGTACACTACGCCGTAGTTACGGCCGTAATCGAATGAACCGTAGTTGGCGAATTTCAGACCGGCAAAGCCCAGACGGGTTTTGGTGCCCGCAGTACCTTGCGCTTCGTCGTGGTTGGCCTGAACGTTGTATTCCCACTGACCGTAGCCGGTCAGCTGGTCGTTGATTTGCGTTTCGCCTTTAAAACCAAAACGGACATAAGTTTTGTCGCCGTCTTCGGATTTATCTTTGCTGAAAACATGTTTGGCCGCTACGCGACCGTACAGGTCGAGTTTATTGCCATCTTTATTATAAATTTCAGCCGCGTTGGCAAAGGAGGTCATTGCCCCGAGGGCAATAGCTAAGGCTAATACACTGCGTTTCATCATTTATTTTCCTAGATATTATAATTTTTAATTCCTGCCCATCACGCCCAATTTATGGTTTGGGCTGTGATCTTTATCATTTAGCGTTTTATGAGCGCCCCTAATAAAGGAGCCATGTGACATTAGCATCATGAATCGTAACTTCAAATAAAAAAGTTCATAAAACACCGTGGATAAAGCATGTTTATTTGTAACCAAATATTTCACAATCAAGACAAATCAAACCATTGATTCTTATTATATTTTGCCACATAAGTTATAACCAAACTGGTGCAATGCACCATATTGGTGCAATTTAGTTTCTTTTTGTATGCTTTCCGCACGTTTCATAAATATCATGAAACTTAGCAGGGTTATTAATAACGTTACTTATTTCACATTTTTATCTGAGTAAAGTCGCATGGGTAATTAAGATCACTTAGCCACGTTTTAAGCCAAGCTTTTACCGCTTCGAGTAATTAATTGAATTCAAGCCATCAAAAAGAGGTTTAGCAAAGATGGAAGGTGAAAAATAAAAAATATTGAATAGCGGAATATAAAGCAGGGGAAACAAGAGGAATAACCAGCATGATATACCGCCGTTATTTAAGGTGGCAGCCAACATCGCTACCACCTTAAACACGGCAAGTATAAAAGCGTATTAAGGAAGAACGGGGCAATACAGCGTGCTGCGTGGCGCTTCGATCAGCACCATACCGGCACGCAACCCAAGTGCAACACCAGGGTTAGGGAACAATATCCACTCACTGGCATGCTGTACCCGGTACTCTTCTCCCGGTTGCTCACACAGCAGCGTGCCCTGCTTCAGCTCGGTAAAGTTGGCAGTATCATCACTGAGATGCAACCTGAAGTCTTCACTACGCTTGATCAGCGATCGCTCAACGCGGAATAGCCGCAAGGCATCCCCCGCTCGTTGCGGCAAAGGTTCAGCACTCACCGCTGTCTGCAACGCACGGTTAATGGCAGCAAACTGCTGCAGATCGTTGCTGCCAAACGGCCTCGCCTTACCCAGTTCCAGCGTGCAGCTGGCAGCGCCGGCATGCTCACTGGAGAAATGGCTGAAAGTGCCGCCCGGCGCGCTGTGGATCACCAGGGCATCCAGATCGGCGGCATCCAGCAAGGCCAACATCTCGGCACTGTAAGGCCGCGTCTGGAAAGGCAAAATACCAAAGCGCGGCAGGCGTGAATCACGGATCGCCGTATGCAGATCATAGTGGAAACGAGCAGCGCCCTCATCGGCGAAAAACTCCGCGATCGCCTGCTCCAGTTGCTGTGCCCGCGCGGTTTCACCACTGTGGTCAAAATCGTGATAGCGGCCGCCAAACATCCGGTTCATGTCACTGTGCAGATAACGCTTACCGGCGCGCATCGCCGCCGGGTTACCCAGCACCACCAGCAACCGAACGGCTAAGGTTCGGCTACCGCTGAGCAGATCATTGACCAACTGATTCAGCAGCTCAATGGGGGCAGTTTCATTACCGTGAATACCCGCTGACAGCACTACCGCCTGGCGGTAATCCTGCCGTGGGGTGATCTCCAGCAGGCCTTCCCCCAGCCAGTGCCAGTGCAAATTCGCGTTCTCGCCCTGTTGCTCAGCCGGGACCTGTCCCGCCAGCGTCAGGGCCAACAAATCAAACATGGTGGCTCCGCTTATTGTTGGAAAGGATAAACCGAACCCAGCCCGAGGATGGTCGTCAGGGCATCCAGCGCATCACGCCCTTCGCGCAGCAGCTGCGGATCGGCCAAATCATTTTGCGTCAGACGATCGCGGTAATAGCGATCGACCCATTCATTCAGCGTGACGAACAGGCTATCGTTCATCATCACACGCGGATTAACCGCCCGCAGCTCTTGCTCATTCAACGCTACTCGCAGCCGCAAACAGGCCGGCCCGCCGCCATTACGCATGCTTTCACGCAGATCGAATACCTTGATTTCATCGATTGGCCCACCGCCGGACACCATCTCGCTCAGATAGCTCCAGACGCCGCTGTGCTGACGCGACTCTTCCGGCACCACGATCATCATTTTGCCGTTGGGTTTGGTCAGGATTTGGCTGTTGAACAGATAGGTTGCCACCGCATCCGCCACGGATACCCGCGTCGTCGGCACTTCAATCGCTACCAGTTCGGTGTCCAGCGTTGCCATCTTGCGGCGCACTTCATCCAACGACTGCTGCTGGCGATAAAAAGCCTGCTGATGATGGAACAGCACGTTCTGGTTGCTGACGGCAATCACGTCGTTATGGAACACACCCTGATCGATCACCTCCGGGTTCTGCTGCACAAACACCGTATGCTGTTCGTCCAACTCGTGCAGACGGGCTATCGCCTCCCCGGCCTCACGCGTCTGACGTGCTGGATAACGCGCTGGGGCAATTTCACCCCCAAACTCCTGACGACCGTAGACAAACATCTGTACGCTGCGTTTGCCGTAGTCGCCGCCCAGTCGGTTGTGGTTAGCCGCACCTTCGTCACCAAACAGCGCCACCTGCGGCAAGGCCTCATGGTGGGCGAAATGGCGGGGATCGTTAAACATAGCTCGCAGTACGCCGGAAGTCGTCTCAGCCTCAATCGCGCGATGGAATTTATTGTTCAGATTAGCGGCGGTGAAATGCACCTTGCCATCGGCGCTGTCCGCCGAAGGCGACACCGTGGCTGCATTGGCGGTCCACATGCAAGAGGCCGAACTGAGCGCAGACAGCAGACGTGGCGACTGCTGCATCGCCTGTGCCAAAACACTCTCATCGCTGCCGCTGAAACCCAATTTACGCAACATCGGCACATGCGGGCGTTCCTGCGGCGGCAATACCCCCTGCTGGAAACCGAGGTCCGCCAATGTCTTCATCTTCAGCAAACCCTGCTTGGCCGCCAATTTCGGGTTCGACACGCTATTTTGGTGCTGGGTCGAGGCCTCATTCCCAAATGACAATCCGGCGTAGTGATGCGTCAGGCCCACCAGACCATCAAAATTGACTTCATATCCTGACATGCTGTTCTCCTGGTAGTGTAGGGGCGCTGCATGCTGCGCCCCTACAGTAATAACGCTGCGGCTTGAAAGGCGACGGGTAAAACTTAATTAAATGACAGTCCCGGCGACAGACTGGCCGGCAGCGTCAGGCTTTCGCTCTCCAGCGATGCCATTGGCCAGGCGCAGTAATCCGCTGCGTAGTAGGCACTTGGGCGATGGTTGCCGGAGGCCCCTACACCGCCGAACGGTGCTGCACTGGAAGCCCCGGTCAAGGGTTTGTTCCAGTTGACGATACCGGCACGCGCCTCCAACAGCAGGTGATCAAAACGCTCACGCTGCGGCGAAACCAGGCCGACTGACAGGCCATAGCGCGTCTGGTTGGCGATACGCACCGCTTCATCGAAGTCGTTATAGCGAATGATGGTGGTCAGCGGACCAAAGTATTCTTCGTCCGGCACATTCTGCACGCCGGTCACGTCAATAATGCCCGGGCTGAGCAACGCGCTGCCGCTTTCCAGACGTTGCATGGTCAGCAAGGCTTTGCCGCCCAGTGACAGCAGGTGATGTTGCGCCGCCAGCATTTTTTCTGCCGCCGCCGAAGAGATCACCCCGCCCATAAACGGCTGAGGTTCAGCGTCCCAACGGCCAATATGCAAGGCGCTCGCCACCTGCACCAAACGCTCAATAAAGGCATCGCCCTCGCTGCCGCGTTTCACCAGAATACGACGCGAACAGGTACAGCGCTGGCCGGCGGAAATAAAGGCCGATTGGATCGCCAGGTTGACCACCGCATCGCAGTCTTCAATCTGATCGACAATCAGCGCGTTGTTGCCGCCCATTTCCAGCGCCAGGATCTTCTCAGGCTGCCCCGCCAACTGACGATGCAGGTGATAACCCGTGCCGGCACTGCCGGTAAACAGCAGGCCGTCGATATCGCTACTAGCGGCCAAGGCTTCGCCGGTTTCACGTCCGCCCTGCACCATATTGATCACCCCGGCAGGCAAACCGGCCTGCTGCCACAGCTTCAGGGTTTCCTCGGCGGTTTGCGGCGTCAGTTCACTCGGCTTAAACACCACCGTGTTACCCGCCAGCAGCGCCGGTACGATGTGCCCATTAGGCAAATGACCGGGGAAGTTATAAGGCCCAAACACCGCCAGTACGCCGTGCGGCCGGTGACGCAGCACCGAAGCGCCATCCGCCATCGCGGTCTGGCTTACGCCGGTACGCGCCTGATAAGCCTGCAGGGAAATTGCCACTTTGCCGATCATCGCCTGAACTTCGGTCAGCGTCTCCCAACGGGGTTTGCTGGTTTCACGGCTGATGGTCGCCGCCAAATGCGCCTTGTGCTCTTCCAACAGCGCGGCAAAACGCTTCACCAGTTGCTCACGTTGTTCAAACGGCGTGCGCGCCCAGGCCGGGAAAGCAGCACGAGCCGCTTCACAGGCGGCGGCGACATCACTGCCGTCGGCGGCGTTAGCCTGCCACAGCGGCTGGTTGTCGACCGGATCGGTTTTGCTGAATTCAGCGCCATGGCCCTGCTGCCAGGTGCCATTAATAAACAGTGCAGGATGGGACATTACGCTTTCTCCTGTGCAATAAGGGGGATAACCCGCACCGGGCTGCCTTGCTCAACGCCCAGCGCCGCAGCGGTGGCCGCATTGATATGCAGACGGTCGTCATAAAGGTCGGCATTGACCAGCAGTGCGCGGTAATTTTGATAATGATCGTTAGCCACCAGATGAACCGGCGCATCGGCGCGCATCGGCGTTTCATCCAGCACCACTTTCACCAGACGGCTTTGTTTGACCGCACGGATCTGGTCGATTTCCGCTTCCAGCGTCGGGCCGCCGTCGAAGATATCGACATAGCCCTGATAACGCAGGCCTTCCGACTCCAGTACCCGGCGCGCCGGTACCGTCTGCGGGTGCACTTCGCCAATCACTTTTTGCGCGTCTTCGGCCAGGAAATCGACATACAGCGGGTGTTTCGGCATCAGCTCGGCGATGAACGCCTTCTGGCCGGTGCCGCTCAGGTAGTCCGCCTTGGCAAACTCGATAGAGAAGAAATGGTTGCCGACGCTCTCCCAGAACGGCGAACGGCCGTTCTCATCGGAGAAACCGCGCATTTCGGCAATCAGCCGGGCGGAGAAACGCTCACGGAAAGCGGCGATAAACAGGAAACGCACCTTCGACAGCAACTTGCCGTTTTCACCGTGGCGGTAGTCCGGATCGAGGAACAGCGTACAGAGTTCGGAATGGCCGGTGTGATCGTTGCTGAGGAACAGCGTCGGCACCGATTTATACACATTCAGCTGTTTGGACGCATGCACCTGAGTGCCAACGCGGAAGCTGTACCAGGGTTCAGTGAGCCCCACGGCCACTTCAATGGCACAAACCCCGACCACCTGCTGGCGCTCGCTGTCTTCCAGAACAAACAGATAACACTGGTCACTTTGCGGAAGTTCGCCTTGCCAGGTTTTTAACGCCCGCTCAATGCGTGCCGACAAGGTATCTTCATCTTGCGGCAGGGAAGTGAGACCGATGCCGGACTTACCGGCCAGCGTCAATAAATCAGCCAAATCGCGACGCTCTATAGGGCGAATAATCATCATAATGCGAACCTCTTCTTAATCAGGCTGCGCCGGTGAAGGCGCAGCCCCTGTGTTAGCTGCAAATCCGCGCCACAGCTCGCGCGAATCGCGCCAGCCCCTCTTTCACATCCTGCTCAGGAATAATCAGTGAAGGGGTGAAGCGCACCACATCCGGCCCGGCGATCAGGGCAATCACGCCCTCTTCATTGGCCAGTTGGGTGATCTGTTTTGCCTTGCCGGCATAATCCTGGGTCAGTTGGCAGCCAATCAACAGGCCACCACCGCGGATCTCAGAGAAAATCGGGTACTGCTGGTTAATCTTGTTCAAACCGTCGAGGAACCACTGGTGACGCTGTTTAACCCCTTCCAGCACTTCTGGCGTGTTGATGATCGAGAACACTGCACCTGCCACCGCCGTTGCCAGTGGGTTACCGCCGTAGGTGGTGCCGTGAGTACCGACGCCCAGGGTTTTAGCCAGTTCGTCCGTGGTCAGCATGGCGCCGATAGGGAAGCCACAACCCAGCGCTTTCGCGGTGGTCAGCACGTCCGGGACCACGCCGTATTGCGTATAGGCATACAGCTCGCCGGTACGGCCCATGCCGGTTTGCACTTCATCGAAAATCAGCACCGCATCGTGACGATCGCACAGCTCACGCAGGCCCTGCAGGAAAGCGGGATCGGCTGGCAACACGCCGCCTTCGCCCTGAATCGGCTCGACGATCACCGCACAGGTCTGGTCGTTGATCACTTCGGCAGCGGCGGCCAGATCGTTGAACGGCGTGTGGGTGATGCCACCCGGCAGCGGGGCAAAATCCTTGGAATACTTCGGCTGGCCGCCAGCAGAAACGGTAAACAGCGTGCGACCGTGGAAGGCGTTGTTGAACGCCACAATCTGGTTCTTGCTGCTGTTGCCCTTGTCCAGCGCACGTTTACGTGCCAGCTTCAGCGCCGCTTCGTTGGCTTCCGCCCCGGAGTTACAGAAAAACACTTTGTCGGCAAAGGTGGCGTCAATCAGCTGCTTGGCCAAACGCAGTACCGGCTCATTGGTGTAGCCATTGCCCAGATGCCACAGTTTGCCCGCCTGCTCCACCAGCGCCGCCGTCACCACCGGGTGAGCATGGCCCAACGCGTTGACCGCGATGCCGCCGGCGAAATCGATGTACGACTTACCCTGTTGATCCCAGACCTGCGAGCCTTCTCCCCGTACCAGAATAAAATCAGCGGGGGCGTAAACCGGGACCATCCAGTCGTCGAAAGACTGGCGGGTAACTGCGATTGGCTGTTCCATAATGACCTCATAACTTCAGCAAAGACTGAATTTTGACTGTAAGGGCCGCTCCTGCCCGGATGTCCCGCCACAAAACAACAAAAACCACGCCGTCGCTGCCACTTTTCGACCGGTGATAACTCTGCCTTTCACCGTCTATTCAGAAACAAATCTGTTACATCAAACGCGTTTTTCGCTATTTATGCCGGGTATCGGGTCCTGGAACGGGGAATAAATGTTAACGAGCAGTTAAAATACATGCCGTTTGATAAAGAGTGTAGAGCAGCTATCGTGCCAAACTGGTATTTTCGGCAATTTTTGCGTTTTTTTACGCTAAAACAACGGCTTACAATGCATACTTATTCAATAAATATGCATTGGTAATGAATAATTGAAAAAATAAGGCTAAAAATCATCGTTGGCTGCGAAATCCTATTCAATTACAAAAAACTTCAATAATTCTGATCGCGCTCGCAAAAATAATTTGGCCTGATTTGCGTCCGATCACACTTTTGCCCCACATCGGTGCAGAGAATGCACCAGATACGGGCAAAGCCGCGTCAATTCAGGCTCTGCGCGACAAACAGCCGCCCCGAATCGGGCGCCTCCGTGGGCAACCTCCGCGCCAGATCTCATATTTGTTAACTTACCGAACAAATTGTTGACAGTCTGAGGGCACGATAATAGGTTAATTTCAATGGAACACGTGTTCCATGATGGAAAAACACACACCACATCGACTGCACAGCATCGGGGTTATCATGGCTCATTTCTGCTTGCGTACTAACCAGAGGATTACCGGGGCCGCACTGGCCGTGCTGCTTGGCCTGCCGGTTTCTGCCAGCGCCAACACCAGCATTACCTTCGCCAACTATTTGCCGAATGATTACATCAACAAGGTGATTAAAGACTTTGAGGCGGCGCATCCGGACATCCAGGTGCAGTCGATCAAATGCGGCTTCGCCGACTGCCACCAAAAGCTGACCACCGCCCTGGCCGTTGGTCAGGGCGCCGCCGATATCTTCAGCGTCAGCACCATCAAGCTGGGCAGCTTTGCCAACTCCGGCGGGCTGAACAACCTGAGCGCCCCACCGTTCAGCATCGATAGCCAGGGCTGGCAGTTTGATCCCTCGATGATCAGCCTGGCGAAAGGCAACGATGGCAATATCTATGGCGTGCCCTATGACACCGGCCCGGTGATCATGATCTACCGTAACGACATGGTGCAGAAGGCAGGCGTGAAGATTGAAGACATCACCAAAAGCTGGGACAGCTTTATTGCCTTTGGTGAAAAGCTGAAAAAAGAGCAAGGCGCTTACCTGCTCCCGGCCGCCACCAGCCTGATCAACCCGTTGGTGGTGGGCATGAACAGTGAACCGGGCAAGCCGGTGTACACCAAAGACGGCAAACCCAATCTCGATTCCCCGCAAATCAAACAGCTGATGACGGTGATCAAAACGCTGTATGACAAAGGGCTGGCGGCCTCGCTCGACGGCTCAACCAACTCACAGGAATACATCAAGCTGTACCGTCAGGGGAAACTGTTCGCGGATATCGACGGCCCGTGGGACGAAGGCCGGATTGAGCAGGAGCTGGATCCGGACGGTGCCAAAGCCGGACTGTGGCGCGTGACCGGCGTGCCGGGCAATATCAAGGTCAACGCCGGCGGCACCACGCTGGTGATCCCGAAGCAGAGCAAAAACGCTCAGGCGGCCTGGCAGTTCATTCAGTACTTTATGCAGCGTGACGTGGTGATCGACGCCGCGAAAACCGCCGGTACTCTGCCAGCCCGTCTCGACGTATATAACGCGCCCTACTTTGACACCCCGAGCAGCATTCTCGGCGGTCAGCATTCGATGCGCTACTACGCCAGCCTGGTGCCGGATCTGAAACCGGTCGCCTCATCGCCGGAGGACAACATCGCTAACGAGATCCTTAACGAAGCGGCGAAGAAAATTCTGGTGCAGCATCAGGACATCGACAGCACCCTGCGCGATGCCAACAAGCTGCTGGAACGTCGGATGCGCGCTTTGTAATCATCAGATACGACGGTCAGTCGGCCGCCGACTTTATATTTCCGTCGGTTCGGGGAGTCTATGCGTAAGCGATTTTTCAAAGGGCTGCTGCACGATCACCGCACCGCCTACCTGCTGCTGCTGCCGTTTATGCTGCTGTTCGCGGTATTCAACGCCTTCCCGATCTTCTTCTCGGCGTTTCTGTCATTCCAGTCGTGGAACCCGGTCAAGGGCCTCAGCTCGATGAAGTTTGTCGGGCTGGATAATTTTTACTATGCCTTCACCGACGATGCCTTCTGGGTGTCGCTGGTCAACACCATCAAAATTACGCTGGTGTCTGGTCTGTGCCAGCATTTGTTCGCCATCACTCTGGCCTACTCATTGCTGCACATCATCGTGCGGGGCCGACGCTTTTTGAAGGCGGCGATCTTCCTGCCCTACATCACCTCTTCCGTCGCCGTCAGCCTGATAGTGTTCAACCTGTTCTCGCCGGTCGGCATGGTCAACGAACTGCTCAGCGGGCTGGCGACCCGACTGCACCTTGGCGCACTGGCGGCCGCCTTGCCGATCAACTTCTTTGACAGTGACTGGATCCGTTTCACCATCGCCAATCAGGTGACCTGGAAGTTTACCGGTATCAATACGGTGATCTACATGACTGGCCTGGCGTCGATCTCACCGGACCTGTACGAAGCGATTGAACTGGACGGCGCCGGCCGCTGGCAGAAATTCCGCTATATCGCCCTGCCGCTGTTGGCACCCTTTATCTTCTTCGCCACGCTGATGACGTTGATCGGCAATATGCAGCTGTTCAATGAACCGATGATCCTGACGCAAGGGACCGGCGGCGTCGACAACAGCGGCCTGACGGTATCGATGTACGTGTATAAGACCGGCTGGTCCTATCTGGATATGGGTACCGCTTCGGCAATTTCCTGGATCCTGTTCCTGTTGATAGCCGTGGTCAGCGCACTGGTGTTTTGGGGCTTTGGCAACCGCGGGGGATTAAAAGATGAACGCTAACGGACGCCGTTTTGACACCGGCAAGCTGGTGATCTACCTGCTGGTCTCGCTGTTTGCTTCACTGTCACTGTTCCCGTTCTACTGGTCGGCCTTGCTGGCGACGCAGGACACCCGCAGCATCATGGGCATGTCGCTGCGCTTTGGCAGCCACCTGCTGGAAAACTACCGTGGGCTGGAACAACAGGTGCCCTTCACCCGCTCACTGCTCAATACCCTGTATGTCACCGCTATGGCGACCCTGACCAGCGTGCTGGTGTCCGCCGCCGCGGGCTACGCCTTCAGTGTTTATCAGTTCAAGGGCAAGAAGGTGCTGTTCACCACCCTGATGCTGACCATGATGGTGCCCAGCGTGGTCAACCTGGTGCCCTATTTCTTCGTGATCAAAAGCGTCGGCCTGCTGGATCAGTTCGCCGCCGTCTGGCTACCGGCCGGGGTCAACATCTTTGGTATTTTCCTGGTACGCCAGTACGTCAGCTCCTCGCTGCCCAGCGAAATCCTCGACAGCGCGCGTATGGATGGCCTGAACGAACTGCAGATCTTCCTGCGTATCGGCCTGCCGCTGATGCGCCCAGCGCTGCTGACGGTGGCGATCGTGGTGGTGGTCGATACCTGGAACAACTTTATGCTGCCGCTGGTGGCGTTACAGTCGCCGGACAAACAAATTCTACAGTTGGTGCTGCGCAGCCTGAGCGGTGCCACCGCCACGCCGTGGAACCTGGTGATGACCGGCAGCTTCCTGGCGATCGTGCCACTGCTGATCGCCTTTATCTTCTCGTCCAAACAAATGATGGAGAGCCTCACCCGTGGGGCGGTCAAAGGGTAACTTATGCAATCAATCGATATTTACCGCGCTCACAGCAGCGCTGAGCGCCAGCAAGTGATCCTGTTTGCCACTGCGGAGGACGCACTGCCCGCCACCTTGCAAAATGCCGGTCTGCAACGAGCAACGGTCGGCAGGCTTTATCCGCTGGGCGACAGTCGTTTTGCGCTCAATATTGGCACGCCGCTGACGCCCGCCGCGTTGCAGGATGCCGGGGCCATTATCGCCGCCGGGCAAAAAGATTTCGGCTTGCAACAGCTGCGCCTGACGCTAACGCCAGAGCTACCGGCAGATGCCGAGAGCTGGCGCTGGCTGCTGTTCGGCCTGCGATTGGGGGCTTATCGTTATCAGCATCACGACAGCGCGACGCTGACCGATACGACCTTGCCACTGGGCAGCCAGGATGCGGCCACCCAAGCCCTGTGCGACTGGGCTAATCTGCATGCCGAGGGGGTGATCATTGGCCGCGAGCTGATGAACAAACCGGCCAATATTCTCTACCCGGAAAGCTTTGTCGAAGCGGTAGCCCAACTGCCGTTCAGCCACCTGCACCAGGAAGTGCTGGGGGATGAAAAAATGGCAGCACTGGGCTTTGGCGGCCTGCTCGGGGTGGGCCAGGGCAGCGCCCGTGCATCGCAGTTGCTGATCCTCGATCACCATCCGGCCAACGCCCGCCACACGCTGGCGCTGGTCGGCAAAGGCGTCACCTTCGACAGCGGCGGTATCAGCATCAAAGGTGCGGCTCGCATGAGCACCATGAAGTTCGATATGGGCGGCGCGGCGGCGGTGGTGGGCGCGATGCGAATCATCGACGCACTGCAATTGCCGATCCGCGTCATTGGCCTGTGCGGACTGGTGGAAAACATGCCCTCCTCACGCGCCCAGCGCCCCGGTGACGTCGTCACCATGCACAACGGCAAATCGGTAGAGATCATTTCAACCGACGCCGAAGGTCGCATGGTGCTGGCCGACGTGATCAGCTATGCCCAGCAACGCTTCCAGCCGGATTATCTGCTGGATATCGCCACCCTGACCGGCGGTGCCGGCGTGGCGCTGGGCAAGGAATATGCCGCCATGATGGGCAATGACGAGGCTTTTCTGGCGCAGGTCAGCCAGGCGGGCAAGGTCAGCGCAGAACCAGTCTGGCCGATGCCGCACGGCGGCTGGTATCGCGGCGTGCTGAAGTCTGAATTTGCCGACTACCGCCACGGTGGCGAAGATCCGCACGGCAGCCCGTGCGTGGCGGCAACCTTTATCAGCGAGTTCGTGCAACCGGGCCAACGCTGGGCACACCTGGACATCGCCGCCATGTCGACCGATATGCCGCACCGCAAGCTGTACGCCAACGGCGCATCCTCATTCGGCGTGCTGCTGCTGGCACGGCTGAGTTCCCTGCTTGCCGAAACGGAGCACTGATGGCTTACGTAGAACTGCTTGATATCAACAAACGTTATGACAATGGCTATCAGGCCGCCAGCAACGTGAATCTGCAGGTGGAGAAAGGCGAGTTTGTGGTGCTGCTCGGCCCATCGGGCTGCGGCAAATCCACCACCCTGCGGATGATCGCCGGGCTGGAAACCCTGTCCTCCGGCGAATTACGGATTGACGGCGAACGCATGAACGAGGTGCTGCCCAAATACCGTGATATCGCCATGGTGTTCCAGAGCTATGCGCTCTACCCGCACATGACGGTGTACGAGAATATGGCGCTGTCGCTAAAAATCAAAGGGATGGCCAAAGCGGAGATCGCCAGCCAGATTGCCGCGGTCGCCGAAATGCTGCACCTGAGCGAGTTTCTGCAGGTCAAACCCGGTCAGTTGTCCGGTGGCCAACGCCAGCGGGTGGCGCTCGGTCGGGCGATTGTCCGGCGCCCCAAGGTGTTCCTGTTCGATGAGCCGCTGTCCAACCTCGATGCCAAACTGCGCAACCGCATGCGTCAGGAGCTGTCGGCGCTGCACAAGGCGATCGGTGCCACCATCATCTATGTCACCCACGATCAGGTGGAGGCGATGACCATGGCGGACAAAGTAGTGATTATGAACCAGGGCAAAGTGCAGCAAATCGGCACGCCGCTGGATCTTTATCACCGGCCGGTTAATCGTTTTGTCGCCGAGTTTATCGGCTCACCGCAGATGAACCTGTTTGAGGTGCAGGTCCAGGTTCAGGGCGAGCAAATTGTGCTGCAGGGCGATTCGGGATTGGTGTTGCCGCTGGCGGCGGCCGACTTCCCGGCACTGAGCCCTCTACACGGTGCCTGGCTGACGCTGGGCTGTCGTCCGGAGGCCTGTAGCATCAGTGCACCGCTGGCGGAGCCGCATCTGAGCGGAACGCTGGTATACAGCGAAAATCTGGGGGCAGAGAGCAATCTGTTCGTGCAGGGTGACAACGGCGCGCAGTACATCGTGAAACAGCATACTCAACTGCAACACTCACAAGGGCAACCGCTGGCAGTGACGCTGGATACCACCGCGTTGCACTTTTTTGATCCGCAAACGGGCGAACGGCTGGCGCCGCGCGGGGAAACGGTGTTACCCACCGGCATTCTGTGAGACCCTATCACCACTGCGTGTCCCTACCGCAGCGCCCTGTTTTCCGTTGAGTATTCGCCCCATGCCGATAAAAAAAGTCACCTCTCACGATGTCGCCCGCGTTGCCGGTGTTTCACGCACCGTGGTTTCCCGCGCCTTCTCCAATCAGGGCCGGGTATCGCAGAAGAACCGTGAGTTGGTGATGCGCGTCGCCAGCCAACTGGGCTATGCGCCGGACGCCATCGCCCAGAGCCTGCACACCGGCAAAACCGGCTTTGTCGCGGTGGTGGTTAACCACTTTCACGACCTGTCTGATCTGGAGTTTTTCGACCGTTTGGTGGAGCAGTTGCAAAACAGCAACCGACAGGCGGTGATGATCCGGCTGGAAGGCATCGCAGATCCGGCCGGCTACCTGAAACAAACCATTTCCTATCACGTGGATTCTGCCGTGGTGTTCGCCGACAACATCAGCGCCCGCGCCGCGAAGGATTTGTTCCGCATCGCCACGCCGATTATGCTCAACGGCCTGGCGGGTGACGCCCTGTGCGATGCACTCAACGCCGACGAGGCCCCCAGCCTGCAACAACTGGCGGCGCTGATGGCGCAAAAGGGTCAGCGGCGGGTGGCGATGCTTGGTGGGCGCAGCAGCGCCAAAGGGGAACAGCTACGCCAGCAGACCTTCTTAGCCGAGGCGGCGGAGCAGCAGTTGCAGATCGTGGCCCAACTCAGCGGGGATTACAGCTACCAGAGTGGTTTCAAACTGGCTCCTCAGTTACTGGCGGCGCAGCCGGCCCCACAGGCAATCTTCTGCACCGCAGATTCCATGGCAATGGGGGTGATGGATTATATTCGTTTGCATACGCCGTTGCAGATCCCGCAGGACGTCGCGGTCTACGGCTTTGACGATATCCCGATGGCCGCCTGGCCGAGCTATCAACTGACCTCGGTGCGGCGGGATATCAGCGCGATGATCGCCGCCATTGTGCAACTGATAGAATTACGCAGCAGCAGCCCGCAGGCCGCGCCGCAGCAGGTGAGCATCCCCACCGAACTGGTGGTTCGCGCCTCCTGTTAACCCCGCTTTTCAGCGGGTGGTAATGATCTCGGCATCGCGCAATTCCGGTGCCGCCATGCCGCTTTGCCACAGCCAGTATTGGATCGGTCCGGGGCAGTTGAGGCTCACCACCTTGTGGTTACCGTGTTTATCGACGGCATGGATCGTCACCCCTTCGGTGTAACCGTCCTTCAGGTAGTTCAAATCCTCTATCGCTTCATACACCGCCTGATCCAGCGTCATGCCCATCTTCATGTACAACACCACAGCACGGCTGGTACCGCAACGGATGGTCATTTCCCCGGTGTGGGTACAGGCGCAGGCCCCATAGCGGCTGTCGGCATAAGAGCCGCTACCGATGATTGGACTGTCCCCCAAGCGGCCCGGGTATTTCCATGCCCAGCCCGAGGTAGAGGTAGCCGCACTCAGGGTGCCCCCGCCATCCTGCGCTAAAAATACCGTGGTATCGCGCACTCGCTCGGGATCGGTGGCGTTATTCGACAGCCCGGCCAGCGGAATATTCGGCCAGTCGCGGCGCTGTTCCGCGCTCATCGCCTGCTCCAGTTTTTCCCACCACACGCGTTTGGAGTCGGCAATCAGGTTGTCACCCGCCAGCGCGCCAATTTCGGCGGCAAAGCGAGCCGCCCCGGCGCCGACCAGAATTTCGTGGTTAAGATCTTCCATCACCCGGTACGCCACCTCCACCGGATGCAGGTATCCTTGCAATGCCCCCACCGCGCCGGTGCGCAAGCTGTCGCCGTCCATCACCGAGGCATCCAGTTCCATCTCGCCCAGGACGTTGGGCCAGCCGCCATAGCCCACGGTGCGCACGCTCGGATCTAGCTCCACCCGCTTGATGCCGTCAACGATAGCGCGCAGGCCTTTGTGGCCCTGCTGCAGCCGTTCGGCCGACAGACCGATGCCCGGATGTCCTTCAGAGTTTGCAATCACAATCATAGGATTTTGTTTCCCGCACGGCGTTGAGCGCCCAAAGAGAGGCACCGGGACTTCCGGTGTTCAGTGCCAATGGAACACGTGTTCCATTGGTGTTTAAAAAGTATCTTCGCCTCGCTGAAAAGTCAAACTCAGGCGGCAAAAAGCGTGGTGTGGCACGCCTTTTCTCAACGTGCTGTCGGGCCAGCAAACGTGCATCATTCAACTACACTGTGATCTCGACCGAAAAGCGCATGAGGAGTCATGATGTCCAAGAAAACTGTAGACCCAACCCAACCCGCCGCTCAGCACGATATCCGCACTTTTCTGGATGCGTTGAATGCCGGTGGCGGCAAGCCGATGGAACAGATGAAACCGAAAGAGGCGCGGAAGGTGCTGGAAGGCGCGCAGCGTAGCGTCGAAGTGCCGCTGCACGAGGTCGAAATCAGCGAGAAAACCATTCATGTCGAGGGGCAGGACATCCTGCTGCACATCGTGCGACCGGCCAAGGTCAAGGAAGCACTGCCGGTATTTATGTTCTTCCACGGCGGCGGCTGGGTGCTGGGAGATTTCCCTACCCATGAACGGCTGGTGCGCGATCTGGTTTACAGTTCCGGCGCGGCGGCGGTGTTCGTTAACTACACCCCGTCACCGGAAGCCCATTACCCCACCGCCATCAACCAGGCCTATGCCGCCACCGAGTGGGTGGCGGAATACGGCGAGAAAATCAACGTCGACGGCTCCCGGCTGGCGGTAGTCGGCAACAGCGTCGGCGGCAATATGGCGGCGGTGGTCAGTCTGATGGCCAAAGAGAAAGGCACCCCGGCCCTGCGCACCCAGATCCTGCTGTGGCCGGTGACACACGCCAGCTTTGATACCGACTCTTACCACCAGTTCGCTGAAGGCCATTTCCTGACCCGCAACATGATGAAGTGGTTCTGGGACAACTACACTACCGATAAAGCCCAGCGCAAGGAAATCTACGCCTCACCGCTCAATGCCACGCTGCAACAGTTAAAAGGCCTGCCACCGGCCCTGGTACAGACCGCCGAACTGGACGTGCTGCGCGACGAAGGCGAGGCCTATGCCCGGCTGCTGAATGCCGCCGGGGTGGAAGTCACGTCCACCCGCTATAACGGCCTGATCCATGATTATGGCCTGCTGAACCCCATCGCCCATGTGCCGGCGGTGCATTCCGCCATCCATCAGGCCGGACGGGCGCTCAAGCATTATCTGGCCTAGGTTAATCGGCATAATGACAGGCTACCCGATGCCCCGCAGCCACCGTACGTAACGCAGGGGCCTGTTCCCGGCACTGTGCGGTGGCCTGTGGACAACGGGGATGAAAACGACAACCCTGCGGCGGTTGCGCCGGGTTAGGCAGTTCACCCCGCGCCATCGCCTGCGGCTGACGTTGCGGCTCCAGACTGGGCACCGCTGCCAGCAACGCCTGGGTATAAGGGTGACGCGGTTGGCGAAACAGGCTGTCGCGGTCTGCGCTCTCGACAATCTGGCCGAGATACATCACCGCCACGTCCTGGCACAGGTGCTCCACCACTCCAAGATCGTGCGAAATAAACAGGAAGGTCACTCCCTGCTGCTCCTGAAGATCGGAAAACAGGTTGATGATTTGCGCCTGAATCGAGACGTCGAGCGCCGAAATCGGCTCGTCGGCGACGATAAATTCCGGCTGCAGGATCAACGCGCGCGCAATCCCGATACGCTGCCGCTGGCCACCAGAAAACTCATGCGGAAAACGCCCATAATGCTGGGCCGACAGTCCGCAGATCTCCATGGTGTCGATCACCCGGTCACGCAGCTCGCTTTTCTGCGCCAGCCCGTGTTGCAACAGGGCTTCACCAATCGCATCGCCAATACGCATCCTCGGGTTCAGTGAGCTGTAGGGATCCTGAAACACCAATTGCATCTTCGGGCGCATCTCTCGCAGCCGACGCGGGCTGAGCGCATCCAGCGCCTGGCCGTTGAACAACACCTCACCGGCGGTTTTATCATGCAGCCCCAGCAGCGTGCGACCGACGGTGGTTTTCCCACTGCCGGACTCGCCCACCAGGCCGAAAATCGTGCCTTTTCGAATGCCGAAGCTGACGTCATCCACCGCCCGCAGCTGCCCGGTGGTCCGGCCGAACAGGCCTTCCCGCAGCGGAAAATGCTTCTTCAAGCCTTTGACTTCCACTAACCACTCAGCCGACATGAATACGCCCTCCCGCATTCAGAAAACAGGCCGACTGACGCTGCAATGTGCCATATAACGGCGGAATGCCGTCGCGGCAGCGCTCACTGGCCTGAGCACAACGATCGGCAAACGCACAATGGTCCGGCAGCTTGGCCAGATCCGGCACCTGACCGGGGATCGAATACAGCCTGCGTCGCCGCTGCCCGGCCACCGGCCGTGAAGCCATCAGCCCCTGAGTGTAAGGGTGCTGGGGGTTAGCCAGTACCTCACGCGTCCCCCCCTGCTCGACTATCCGTCCGGCGTACATCACCACCAGCCGGTCGGCCATCTGAGCAATCACGCCAAGGTCGTGGGTGATCAACATCATCGCCATGTTATTTTTACGGGTCTGCTCACGCAGCAGCGCCAGGATCTGCGCCTGCACGGTGACGTCCAGCGCGGTGGTCGGCTCATCGGCAATCAACAGCGCCGGGCGACAGCTGATGGCCATGGCAATCATAATGCGCTGTAACATGCCGCCGGAAAGCTGGTGCGGGTAGCTGGTCATCAACTGTTCCGCGCGCGCCAACCCAACCTCGGTTATCAATGCCGTCGCCTCACGCCAGGCCACCTTCGGCGAAGTACCACGATGGCGGATCAGCGGTTCCACCAACTGTTCGCCGATGGTCAGCACCGGGTTCAGCGCGCTCATCGGCTCCTGAAAAATCATCGCCAGCCGGTTGCCACGCAGATCGGCCATCTGCTGCGGCCGCAGCTTCAATAAATCCTGACCGTCGAAGTGGATTTCGCCGCCGTCAATTTGCGCCAGCGGCTGCGGCAATAGCCCCATCAGCGCCATGGCGGTGACGCTTTTACCGCAGCCGGACTCGCCGACCACGCCCAGCGTCTGTCCGGCATGCAGTTCAAAACTCAGTTGCTGCACCGCCTGCACCCGGCCCTGCTCACCATTGAAGGCCACAGACAGTTGATTAAAAGCCAGCAGGGGTCGGCTCATGGTTTTACTCCGTTCATTTTCGGATCGAGCGCGTCCCGCAGACCGTCACCCAGAATATTGATCGCTACCACAGTGATAAAAATCGCCAGACCCGGCGGCATCCAAAGCCAGGGACGGCGCTGAAAGTCGATCAGGCTGTTGGCGGCATCCATCATGTTGCCCCACGACGGCGTTGGCGGCACCACGCCCAGCCCCAGATAGCTGAGTGCCGACTCACTGAGGATGGCATTGGCGACGCCCATGGTGGCCACTACTACCAGGATCGGAATGGTATTCGGCAGCAGATGGCCGAACAGACGTCGCCGGGTGGACAGCCCCAGCACTTCGGTTGCCAGCATGAAGTCACGCTCACGCAGCGACAGGATCTGCCCCCGCACCAGCCGCGCCAGCGACGGCCAGCCCAGCAGGCTGAGCATAATCATCACCATATAGATGCGGTAATCCGGCGAGACGTCCAGCTCGGACAACATCGCCCCCATGATGATCAGCAGCGGCAGGCTGGGGATGGTCATCAACAGATCGGCAAAGCGCATGATCAGCTTGTCCACCATGCCGCCCAAATAGCCGGACAGCGCCCCCAACAGGTAACCGAGCGTGACGGACAGCAGCATCGACACCAGGCCGATGGTCAGCGAGATGCGCCCCGCCAGCAGCAGACGGGTGTAAATATCGCGACCAAGAAAATCCGTGCCGAGCCAATGCGCCGCATTCGGGGCCTGGTTGATATTCAGCGCATCCCCGGCATCGTCCTGCCAGGGCGACAGCATCGGCCCAAAGAGGCACAGCACCGCCAATACCAGCAGCAACAGCAGCAAGAGCATCGCCAACCGGTGACGCCGCAGCCGTTGCCAGGCCTGAGCGGTCGGGGGCGGCGACAGTTGCGCCAGCGCCGGAAGCTGCGCCTGCCGCCAGCGGCGACGGCGACCAAAAAACAGCGTTACCAACATGTTCACCTCAAACGAATTCGTGGGTCGGCATAGGCGTACAGAATATCCGCCAACAGATTGCCCAAAATGGTCAGCACCGCCAGAAACAGCGTGAAGCCCATCAGCACCGGATAGTCACGTGCGGCCAGCGAGTCGATATGGATGTGTCCCGCCCCTGGCCAGTTGAAGATTTTTTCGGTGATCAGCGCGCCGGAAAACAGTGCCGGTAATTCAAAGCCCAGCAGCGTGATGATCGGTAACAGCGCATTGCGCAGCGCGTGTTTGACGATCACCGTTTTTTCTTTCAGGCCTTTGGCGCGCGCGGTGCGGATATAGTCCATGCGGATCACGTCCAGCATGCTGGCGCGAAAATAGCGCGTCAGGGTGCCGGCCTGCAGCATCACCAACGCCAGCACCGGTAACAACAGGTGCGCCGCCACTTCCGCCACCCAGGCCAGCCCGGACGCATCGCTGCCGGTGCGCAACATGCCGCCCGCGGGCAGCCAGTGCAGATCGACGGCGAACCATTTGATCAGCAGCAGGCAAAGGAAAAAGGTCGGAAATGACATCGCGCCGAACACGGCAACGGTGACCAGATGATCGAACAGCGAATAGGGTTTCATCGCCGAAGCCACGCCCACCGCCAGCGCAATGCCCCAGTACAACACCAAGGCGACCGAGGCCAGCAGGAACGAGTTCCAAATATACTGATTCAACAAGGTGCTGACCGGAATTTGGTACTGCAGCGAAAAGCCGAGGTTGCCTTGCAGCAACTGGCCGAGCCAGTGCCAATAGCGGATCAGCAGCGGCTGATCCAACCCATACAGCGCCCGCAGCTCGGCGGCGCGTTGCGGCGTCAGGTTGATGTTGCCGTCAATAAAGTCGCCGGGGGTCAGCGCGAAGATAAAGAAAATCAGCAGTGACGCCAGCAGCAACATCGGCAGGGTTTGCAGCAGGCGGCGCAGGATAAAGTTTCTCATGGTGTTTTCCATCACCGCCGCACGGGGGAGCGCGGCAGTGCCTTGCCGTTACTGGGCCAGTTTGACGTCCGGCAGACTGCCGGTCAGGCCGTTGTAGACATCCGGCTTAAAGCCGGTGACGCGGGCGCTGCTGGCACTGAGCACTTTACGGTTGCCCAGCAGGATCACCGGCGGATCTTCGGCCAGCACCTGATACAGCTGGTGGTACAGAGGCTTGCGCTGCCCAATATCCAGCGTGGCGTTAGCCTGGCTAATCAGCTTGTCCGCCTGCGGATTGTTATAGCCGGTTTCGCTCACCTGGCTGATGAAGTCGCGCACCCCGTCATGCGGGTCATTCAGCCCACTGGTGCTGAGCGACGCCAGGTCATAATTCCCAGCCTTGCGCTGTGCCAGCAACGCGTTGAAATCCAACACCTGTGGCTTTAACAGCACGCCAATCTGCCGGTAATTGTCTTTGGCGATCGGCACCAGGGCGTCATTCAGCAGCTTTTTTGTCACCAGCAGCGTCAGTTCCAGTTTTTTACCGTCTTTTTGGCGAATGCCGTCGGCACCCGGTTTCCACCCGGCCTGATCGAGCAATTGCTTCGCCTTGTTGACGTCATAAGCGTAAGGATTGATGCCTTGCGGATCATAGGCCCAGGAAACGGGAGAGATGGGCTGATTCGCCACCGTGCCGTATCCCTGATACACCACGGTGATCAGTTTTTGGCGATCCAGCCCGTAGATCAACGCCTGACGTACGCGCGCATCCTGCAACGCCGGGCGCTTAAAGTTGAAGTCCACCCGGCTGTAGTCGCTGGAGCTGTACAGATTGATATTGGCGAAGCCCAACAGCTTCAACTGCTCAATATCGTCCGGCTTGGAGGTAAAGGCGTCGTAATCGGTTTCACCGGTCTGAAACAGCTGGAAGTTGGTGGTCGGGTTGGTCACCCGGTAAATAAAGCGTGCCACCGCCGGTGGGCCGAGGTAGAAGTTCGGGTTGGCGTGAAAACGGATCTCCTGCCCCGGAATGTATTTGTCGTAAATATAAGGACCGTTGCCCAACGGCTTGCCGTTCAGCGCCCGCACGCTCTCCAGCTTGCCGCGTTGGTAATCCTTGCCGTAATAGGCTTTCGACAGCACCGGCCCGCCAATCAATAACAGGGTGGTGGCGCCCGGCTGGGTGGTGGTGATCTGAAGAGTACGATCGTCAATCACTTTCAGCCCACTGATCGCGGGGGCGGTGCCATTTTTGTATTCCGCCCCACCCTGAATATGCGCCGGGGCAATGTCGGTATCACCGTCGTAGGCGGGGTCATGTAGCAGCGTCAGGGTAAAGGCGATGTCTTCCGCCTTGATGGGCGAACCGTCGCTGTAGACCAAATTAGGGCGCAGCTTGATGGTATAGACCAAATTATCCGCGCTGACCTGCCAGGACTCCGCCAGGCGCGCTACCGGTTTGCCTTCACTGTCCAGGCCAATCAACCGGGTAAAGATCACGTCGGTGACGTTTTCGTCCCAACCGTTGGTAAACAGATAAGGGTTAAAATTGCCCTGCGGCTCGAGGATACCGGCCACCACGGTGTCTTTGCGCAGCTTGGCGGCCGCCGGCACCAAACCGGCATCGCTCGCCGGAGTAATCCCTTCTGCCAGCGTTTCCGCCTGTGCACTGAATGAAAGGCCTATCGCACTGGCCAGCGCCAACGGCACCAGTCGTTTTTGCAACAGTCTGTTTATATTATTTTTTATTTTTCTCACCCACTGCCCCTTGTCTACCCGTTGATAAAATGTGACAAAATTTATCGAAGAGTAATGGGCAGCCGGAGGGCTGTCTAACAACGAAACCGGCATTCCATTGCCGAAAAAAGCATTATGAATTTTTCTATTGCGATACCCGGCCAATCCGCCCGGCTCAGCCTGTCGGTTCGAGCTGCCGGATAAGTTTGGCTAAGGTTTTGATTGCCGCCTCGTGCTTGTCGCTCCAGTCAAAAGAGGCGTTCAGGCGGAAGCAGTGGTTGAAATGGTTGCCGGTGGTGAACATCCGGCCCGGCGCGATACTCACGCCCAATGCCAGCGCACGCTGATACAGTTCCATCGACGACAGCGCGGGATCCAGCTCCAGCCACAGGAAATAGCCACCGTCGGGCTGACTGACTTTGACTGTGGGCGGAAAATGGTGAGCGATCGCCTGGCGCATCATGCTTTGACGCTGCGCCAGCAAGCGACGCAAACGCCGCAGGTGGGTATCGTAGCCGCCGTGCAGCAGATAGTCGGCAATCGCCAACTGGGTAGGTACGCTGGTCGATACGGTGCTCATCAGCTGCAACCGCTGGATCTGCTGCGCGTAGCGCCCCGCCGCCACCCAACCGACGCGAAAGCCCGGTGCCAGGCATTTGGAGAATGACGAACAGTGCAGGATCTGCCCACCACTGTCCCACGCCTTGGCCGGCTGCGGCCGCTCGGCGCTGAAATACAGCTCGCCGTAAACGTCGTCCTCAATCAGGGAAATCTGCCGCTCACGCAGTAAGTTCACCAGTCGCTGCTTGTTGTCGTCCGACAGACTGGCCCCCAGCGGGTTCTGAAAGTGGGTCATCAGCCAACAGGCTTTGATCGGATACTGCTCCAGCGCCTGCTCCAGTGCGCCCAAATCGATACCGTCCTGCGGATGCGTGGCAATCGCCACCGCCTTCAAGCGCAGCCGCTCCAGTGCCTGCAACGCGCCATAAAACGCCGGTGACTCGATCGCCACGTAATCTCCCGGCTGGGTCACCGCCTGCAGGCTGAGGCTCAGAGACTCCATCGCCCCGGCGGTGATCACGATTTCGTCCGGCGCCACCTGCATGCCGCTCAGGGCATAGCGCTGGGCAATATGGCGACGCAGTGCTTCATTGCCGGGCGGCAGGTTGGCCAGTGAACTGTGCGGCGTAAACTTGCGCGCCACGCTGCTCAGCGCCCGCGCCAGCTTCGGTTGGGCAAACAGGGTGGCGTCGGGAAACGCCGAACCAAAAGGCACAATCTCCGGATCCTGACACGCCTGCAGCACATCAAAAATAAAGGTGTTGATGTCCACCTGCTCGCTCAGCAACAGCTTCTCGCCGTGAACCGGTTGCGGCAACGGCTGCGGGCGTGCCGCCACATAATAACCGGACTGCGGCCGCGCGACGATCCAGCCCTGACTTTCCAGCAATTGATACGACTGCACCACCGTCATCAGGCTCAGCCCGGCGCGTTTACCGCTTTCCCGCAGCGACGGCAACTTGTCCCCCGCCCGCCATACCCGGGTTTGGATCTGTTCACGAATCTGTTGTGCAAGCTGCTCGTATCTGGTCATAGGCCCTAACTGTTATATGAAAAAGTGAAATAACTGTCACTATTATAGCTAATGTACTCCGTGCTTAACTTGGCGCCAAGCTTTCGAGAGAAAAATTACCGCTATACTGAAGAGGCCATTTTATGTACAACCCAAGGAGGCGCCATGCTGGGTCTTGATGCACTGGAACTTGCCAGAATACAGTTCGCCTTCACCGTTTCTTTCCATATCATTTTTCCGGCGATTACCATCGGCCTGGCCAGTTATCTGGCAGTACTGGAAGGATTGTGGCTGAAAACACGTAATGAAACCTACCGCGATCTCTATCATTTTTGGTCAAAAATCTTCGCCGTCAACTTCGGTATGGGCGTGGTTTCCGGCCTGGTGATGGCCTATCAGTTCGGCACCAACTGGAGCTTCTTCTCCGAGTTTGCCGGCAGTATCACCGGCCCGTTACTGACCTATGAAGTGCTGACCGCCTTCTTCCTGGAAGCCGGTTTTCTGGGGGTGATGCTATTTGGCTGGAACCGCGTCGGCCCTGGCCTGCACTTCTTCGCCACCTGCATGGTGGCGTTGGGTACGCTGATTTCCACCTTCTGGATCCTGGCGTCCAACAGCTGGATGCAAACGCCGCAGGGCCATGAAATCATTAACGGCCAGGTGGTGCCGGTCGACTGGCTGAAAGTGATTTTCAACCCGTCATTCCCGTACCGGCTGTTGCATATGTCCACTGCCGCCTTCCTGTCTTCGGCGTTCTTTGTCAGTGCCTCCGCCGCCTGGCACCTGTTGCGCGGGCGCGATACTCCGGCGATGCGCAAAATGCTGTCGATGGCGATGTGGATGGCGCTGATTGTTGCACCGATACAGGCGATGATCGGCGATGCTCACGGCCTGAATACGCTGAAATATCAGCCGGCGAAAATCGCCGCCATCGAAGGTCACTGGGAAAATGCACCGGGTGAAGCCACCCCGCTGATCCTGTTCGGCTGGCCGGATATGCAGCGTGAGGAAACCCGCTTCAAGCTGGAGGTGCCCTATCTGGGCAGCCTGATCCTGACCCACAGCCTGACCGAGCAGGTCCCGGCGCTGAAATCCTTCCCGCCGGAAGACCGCCCTAACTCCACCGTGGTGTTTTGGTCGTTCCGCATTATGGTGGCACTGGGTATGTTGATGATCCTCGCCGGGGTCTGGAGCCTGTGGCTGCGTTGGCGCGGCGGGCTTTATCAGTCCCGCCCTTTCCTTTACTTCATCCTGTGGATGGGCCCCTCCGGGCTGCTGGCCCTGCTGGCAGGCTGGTTCACTACCGAAATTGGCCGTCAGCCGTGGGTAGTGTATGGCCTGCTGCGTACCAAGGATGCGGTCTCCGCACACGGTGACCTGCACATGAGCATCAGCCTGCTGGCGTTTATCATCGTCTACTGTTCGGTGTTCGGCGTGGGCTACTCCTACATGATGCGGTTGATCCGCAAAGGGCCGCAGCAACATGAAGGCCACGAAGATGACACCGAAGGCCGACCGGCGCGTCCGCTGTCTGCGGTGAAAGAAACTCTGGATGACAGGAGCTAAGCATGGGCATTGATCTTCCGCTGATTTGGTTTGTGATCATCGTGTTCAGTACCATGATGTACGTGGTAATGGACGGGTTTGATTTGGGTATCGGCATCCTGTTTCCCTGGGTTAAGGACAGCGGTGACCGTGATGTGATGATGAACACCGTCGCCCCGGTCTGGGACGGTAATGAAACCTGGCTGGTGCTGGGCGGTGCGGCGCTGTTTGGTGCTTTCCCGCTGGCTTACGCGGTGATCCTCGACGCGCTGGCTATTCCGCTGACGCTGATGCTGTTTGGGCTGATCTTCCGCGGCGTGGCCTTTGAGTTCCGCTTTAAGGCCACGGCGGAAAAACGCCACATTTGGGACAAGGCGTTTATCTGGGGCTCCCTCTTCGCCACCTTCAGCCAGGGAGTGGTGGTGGGATCCATCATCAACGGTTTCCCGGTCAATGGCCGCACCTACGCCGGTGGCGCCCTCGACTGGCTGACGCCGTTCGCGCTGTTCTGCGGGCTGGGGCTGGTAGTGACCTATGCGTTACTCGGCTGCACCTGGCTGGTGATGAAAACCGCCGGTGACCTGCAGGCCCGCATGTACCGGCTGGCAACGCCACTGTTGGTGACCCTGCTGCTGGTGTTGGCGGTGGTCAGTATCTGGACGCCGATTGCCCACCCGGAGATCGCCACCCGCTGGTTCTCACTGCCGAATCTGTTGGTGCTGTTGCCGGTGCCGATCCTGGTGCTGCTCAGCGCCTGGGGCATTCAGCATGGGGTGAAAAATGCGGCGCACTATTCACCGTTCCTGCTCACCCTGCTGCTGGTATTCCTCGGCCTGAGTGGCTTGGGCATCAGCATCTGGCCACTGTTGATCCCGCCGTCTATCACCCTGTGGCAAGCCGCCGCACCGCCGCAAAGCCTCGGTTTTATGCTGGTGGGCGCGCTGTTTATCATTCCGATTATTTTGGTTTATACCTTCTGGAGCTACTACGTGTTCCGCGGCAAGGTCAGCCATGAACATGGTTATCACTGATGAGGGAGCAAACTATGCAGGATAAAACCGCACCCGCACCGGCGCCCTGGTGGAAACGCGTCGGCTGGCTGGTGGTGATCTGGAGTGCCAGCGTGCTGGGGCTGTTCGCCGTCGCCTCGCTGTTCCGCCTATTGATGAACGCCGCGGGCATGAGATCGCATTAACCCAGGCGTTGTCTGGCAAAGAGAACATTAGCGTGGGCGGTATCATGCCCACGCTAATAATAACTACAAAGGTTTACGCCCCATCGCGCTGAGAAAGCGCTGTTGCAGACGCAGCAACTCCCCCAGTTCCAGCACCCGATAGTCGATACCAAAGCGCGGTGCCACTTCAGCAATAATACGGCTCAACGCCGGGTAATGTCGGTGACTCCAGTGCGGGAATAAATGGTGCGTCAGGTGCAGATTAGCGCCGCCCAACCAATAGCCCAGCCAACGCGGCCGTGGGAACCAGTCAAAGGTAGTGGCGAACACATGGTGATACCAGCCATGCGCTAACGGCCCCTGTTCCGGTGCCTGATAAAATTTCGCCTTGGCCCAGTGAGTGCCGATAATCAACATCACAAACAACAGTGAAGACAGCATCTGGCTCAGCAGGTAAACCAGCAGTATTTGCCCCACGCCAATCGCCGGAGGCAACAGATAGCACGGGATCGCCAGCGCCAGTATCAGGTGTGCCGCTTTGCCCGCCAGAAAAACACTCCAGCCACGCACGCCCTGCTGCGCCATCCTCGTCCTGACCCGGGTCCGCCCCGCCCGATCCAACCAGTCGAACAGCCAGATGTAATACGGAAAGGTCATCGCCGCTACCAGCGGCCAGTAAAAGCGCTGCGCGCGCATAAAGGGCCGCCAACGCTGAAACGGCGTTTGCCGCAGCACGCCATTGGCATCGATATCGGGATCGTAATGCTCAATGTTGTTGTGCGCGTGGTGAAAAATAACGTGCCGTACCCGCCAGCAATCGGGATCTAATCCTAGCGGGATACTTACCAGGCAATTCAGCCAACGGTTGGCCCAGGGCTGCCTGAAAAATGCGTTGTGCGACGCGTCGTGCACCACATTCACCGTGAGGAACATGCCGATGAAAATGAAACCGAAGTAGCAGGTAAAGAATGCCCAAAAGCTCTGTTGTTGCAGACTCAGCCCGTAACAGAGCGCACACAGCGCCAGCAAGAGCAGCACCTTCGCCAGCATGCCGCCGTCGGCAAAACGATGGTCGCGATTGTCGGCCAGATAGCCCTGCGCGGCCTGCATCAGCGCACGATGCAGCCCGGTGTCATCCGGCTTGAAGGCCAACGGACGCAATGGCTTCATAGCTGCCCCATCCGGCGTAAAAATTGCTGTTGCTGTGCCAGCAGCTCGCGGTAGCCGATACAGCGGTATTCCATGCCGTGCTGCGCCGCCAACTGCGCCACTATGGCGGCCAACGCCGGATAATGGCGATGATTCCAGCCGGGAAACAGATGGTGAGTCAGGTGATAATTCAGCCCGCCGGTCAGATGCTGCAACCCGCGCGGCGAGGTCTGCCAGTCACAGGCGGTCGCGAAATTATGTCGGTACCAGCCGTGCGGCATACTCCCTCCTTCCGGCACAGCGTAAAACTCGGCCTGCGCCCAATGGGTGCCCAGCAGCAAGAACACCACCAACAACGAGGCACACATCTGGCTGACGGTGTAGGCCAGCAGCACCCAGGGCCAGCCGATACCGTTCTGCTGACACAGCACCAGCGGCAAAGCCAGTACCAGCACCAAATGACCTGCCTTGCACAGAATAAACACCGCCCAACCGCTACGGCCCGGTAAAATATTCTTTTCATGCAACGGGGTTTTACCCAAACGATCCGACCAGTCAAATATCCAGGCGATATAGGGCAAGGAGAGTGCGGCGATCAACGGCCAGTACAGGTGCTGATAGCGCATATGCCTGCGCCAACGCTGAAACGGCGTCTGGCGGAAAAAACCGTTCTCTTCGGTATCCAGATCATAGTGTTCGACGTTGGCATAAACGTGGTGATATTCCACATGCCGCACCCGCCAATAATCCGGATCCACCCCCAGCGGCAGCGTCACCAGCCGCCCCGCCAACCGGTTGGCCCAGGGGGCGCGCAGAAAAGCATTATGCGAGGCATCGTGATTCACATTCACGTTGAGCAGCATCCCCATCATCACAAACAGGAAATAACAGCCGAAAAACGCCCACGGCTGATGCTGCATCAGGCCCAGCACATAAAAAACCACGCACAGTACCAGCAGCAGCGCCGCCTTGGCTAACCGCCAGCCGTCGGCATAACGATGATCGCCGGCCAGGTAGACATGAGCCGCCCGTTTGAGATCGCGATGAAATGCCTGTTCGCCATCGGCGGGAAACTTCAGAGGAGCCAGTGAGTCAGCCATAGGGTTCCTCCACCGGTGCCGGAGCGCTCGTCCGGCCCCAGCCCAATGCCGCACAAACGCCATGCAAGGCGGTTATGCCCATCGCAACCTGCCAGTAAGGCTGCGGCCAGCCCAGATAACCGATAAACAACAGCGGGAGGCTTAGCGTCATCAACAACCAGACGACAATCGCCCAACGATGCCCCTCGGTCATGCCGCCCAGCGCCATCGACCCCAGCGCCAGCAACACCAGCAGCGCCATTTGCGGCCAACTGATATCGCTGTAGCCATAGCCATACTGGTAAACATAGCCAATCACCAGGGTAAACAGCAGCATCGCACCGCTGAACACGCTAAGCGCCGAGTAGCGGAAACCCCCACTGCTCGCCTTGGGCCGCCAGCGCAGGCGGAAATAGCGCAAGAATGGCAGATTGCTGGCCCAGAACGGATTAGCGGACGGCTTATCGCCGCTAACGCCATACACAAACGGCGTTTGCGGCAGGCTCGGGCAAAAAGTGCCGAACAGTTTGTCCCAAAAAATAAAGCTGCCGCCGAAGTTCTTGTTCGAATAGGCCATGTCTTTAACGTGATGCACCCGGTGATGCGCAGGCGTGACCAGAATGTGTTCCAGCCAGCCAAGTTTGGGGGTCAACGCATTATGGTTAAACAATTGGATGCTGTAATGCAGGATCGAGACCGTGACAAACACCGACAGCGGCACGCCCAGCAGTGCCAACAGAAGAAAGAACGGGATCGAGGTCAACGACGAATACCAGGAGTTGCGCACCCCCAGCGATAAATTGAAATGCTCGCCCTGATGATGCACCACATGCACCGCCCACAGCACGCGCAGATAGTGATGCAAGCGATGCAGCCAGTAAAAACCGAAGTCCCACGCCAGCAGGGCAAACAGCCACATCAGCACCGGCGGCCAGTTGCTCAGCAAATCCAGGCTGAAATGCGCCGCCACATAGCCGTAGCAGGTGATCTCCAGCCCGCGGAACAGCCACAGCATGATATGGCCAGAGTTCAGATTGAACACCAGATCGTGCCAGTTGACCTGCCGCCGCTGCGCATACTGCAGCACCAGCGCCTCACCGATGACGACAAACAGCATGAACACAATGGGCATCGCCAGTTCGCTCATCCTATCTCTCCTTTGACGGCGTCACGCCGCCAGCTTTCTATACGCAGTGCCAGCCAGCCGGCCAAAAATGCCAGCAATGCACCGCTGGCCAGATCGACCAGCAGATGGCGACGCAGTTGCAAAATGGAAAAGGCAATCGCCAGCGCCCACAGCATCAACAGCGCGGTTCTCACTTTACGCTGTCGGTCACTCAGTGCCCACACCGCCAGCACCGTCAACGCCATATGTAACGACGGCAGGCAGTTTTGCAACGAATCCACCTGGGTCAGCGCCGCCAGCAGTTTTGAACTCACACCGACCCCGCTGTCTTGCGGATAAGCCATAGTGGTCGGCCACAACAGGTAGACCGCCCCGGCACCCAACGCCGTCAGTTGCATCGCGGCACGTAACCATTTCACCCGTGGCATCGGTGCCAGCAGATAACCGAGCGGGATAATGATAAAGAAAGACAGGTACAGCCAAATGGCCGTCGGACTGAACGGGATCCAACGGTCAATCGCCGAAGGGGGAAGCAGCGTGCCCACGCCCTGCAGGCGATCGCTGCTGCTATAAATCACCCCAACGAATCCCCAGCCCAACAGCATTTGCCACAGCCGGTACGGCAGCGTTTTCATCATACTGCCACCTGCCGGATAATCCGCCTTCTCTTGCGATCAAACTGCGGCATCACCGCCTGTACCTTCAATTGCCACTCCAGACCAACTGTGGCAATACCCTGACGTTCAAACAAGGCTGCCAGCTGCGCCTGACAATGCGCCAGTTCAGCTTCACTACAATCGGCCATCAATTGCAACTGCCGTTCACCGGACTGCACCAGGCGGTAGTCACTGGTCAGCGGCAATGCATTGGCGATCGCCCGGCTGCACAGATCGGCAAACACCACCTGCGGCTGACCAAAGGCATCCGGCAATATCAGTTGGTCATCACGCCGCCCTTCAATACGGGCTATGGCCATCGACGGCTGCCCGCAAGGGCAAGGCTCCGTCTGCCGGACCAGCACGTCGTCCAGCCGGTAGCGGACGATCGGCTGGGTACTGCGGGTAAAGTCGGTGATCAACGGCGTAAAGCGCTGTTCATCAATCCACTGGGGCTCAATATGCAAAAACTCTTCGTTCAGGTGCAGGGTGCCATGCGCACAGGTGGCGGCCAGGAACCCTTCGGTGGCCTGATACACCTCACCTACTGCCGGAAACACCTGCGCCAGCAGTTGCCGGTCTTGCTCTTCCAATACCTCGGCCACTGAAATCACTTTTTTGACCTCGAGCCGAATCTGCTGGGCCAACACCGCCAACGCCAGTGCGCGCAGCACCTGCGCCGGTGCGACGATGATGGTCGGTGCCTGCTGCTCCAGCCGCGAGAGTTGTTCGGCAAAGGGGGCGAAAAGATCGTAAAACTCCAGGCTCAACCAGCGGTTGTTGACGCTGTGATACAAGTTATTGTCCGCCCGCAGAAACAGCGCGACACGCTCCCCGGCAAACAGCCCTTCCGGCAGCATTTTCGCCAGCATGCCACCGGCCCAGACGCTTTGCTCATGCGGACTGACGACAAAAATACCGCGCTGGCCGGAAGTGCCCGATGACAGACCCACGCTGTATTTGCCGATTTTCGGGCTGAAATCCCGCTGTTGCTCACTGCGTCGCGCGCAGGCCAGTAATTGATCGCGCTGCAACCCGGCGGTGTTCATTTGGTCGAATTGCTCCATCATCAGCGCCTTGTCCATCTGCGGCCAGGTGGCGATGGCTTGCCGGTTGAAGCGGCTGAAATAAGGGCTTTTGGTCAGCACGCGACGAGCAAAACGCTTTAGCCTTCTGGCCTGGTAAGCCTCCAGCGACTGACGATCGTCAAAGGTTAAGCGCCGGGCACGAAAGTAGTGCCACAGCGTCATCAGCGAGATCATAGATCCCCCTCATGACACAGCAGAATATTCGCGTTGCCGCTCGCCCATAGCTGATTCAACCGCTCCAGCGTGTGGTAATAGGCGTTAGCATCGTCCATCACCAGATTGGCCAACCGCGAAGGGCCACGCAGCTGCTGATAACTCAGTGGCGACCAGGCCGCATCGCTGGCCAATAGCGTCCAGCCGTCGTCGGTGAGAATAAAGGCGCCAATATGGCCGGCCGCATGCCCCGGCAGATCGACCAGCAGGATCTGCCCATCACTGCCTGGCAGCGCATAGCCACGTTCGAAAGGTGCCAGCAACGCGGGCAAACTCACCTCTGGGAAACCTTCGATAAACTGCAGGCCACTCTCAAAATCTTCAGGGATCAGTCCGGGGATAAAAGCGCGCTTTAATGCCGCAAAGCCACGCAATGGCCGGGTTTGTCGCCAGCCCTCACCCGAGCAGATAAAATCGAGATGGTTAAAATCGCGCAACCCGGCAATATGGTCGGCATGAAAGTGCGAAACAATCAGCGCCTGTATGTCATTAGCGGCGTAACCGGCGGCTAACAACTGCTGATTCAGCGATTCACGGGGATCGAAATACACCGGCGTCATTTGCCGGTAAATGCGGAAAATGCCGGACTGCGTCTGCTGCTGGAAATACTGTGCATAGCCGGTATCCCACAGCCAACGTCGATCCCCCACTTCCAGTAAATAGGCCCGAGCCGGGAATTTGCACACCCGGAAACCTGCGCCCCGCAGCGCCATGCAGCCGATATGGGTGCAGTATCCCACTTCAAAAGCGGTGACCTTAGCCATGGGGCATATCTCCCTGTCGTTTAAGCCACTCTCCGGTAATGCGGATCCCCTCGTCCATCGAATAACGCGGCCGGTAGCCCAGTTGCTCCACGGCACGAGTTTGGCTCAGCGTCATATCGAAATACACCGCCGCCACGCTGTAGCGCGTCAGCAGGGGTTCTTTGCCGGTGAAATGGGCCAGTAGCTCCAGTCCCCCGGCCAGCACCTGCAATAAGGGGTATGGCACGGCCTGCAGCCGGTAGCGCAGCCCCAACTGCCGGTGCAGCAGTGCATCCAGCATATCCGCCAACCGCTGTGGTTGATGATTGGTGATGTTGTAAACCGCACCGGACGGCAGTGGCTGCTGACGGCTGGCCAGGTCCATCGCATGCACCACGTTCAGCACGAAGGTCAGATCCAGCAGCGCTTTACCACCGCCGGGCAACCGTAGCACCCCGCGATCGCGATCCAGCTGTTGCAACAGCCGCGGTACAATCACCCGGTCGTGTGGACCGAACAACCCTCTGGGGCGCAGAATAATATAGGTAGTTTGCGGATAGCGCGGCACCAGCGCCTGCAGCCGTTGCTCCACGGCATATTTGCTGGCGGCGTAATGATTGGCGAAACGCCGGGCGCGATACTCTTCATCGATATTCTGATGCGGCTGAAAATCAAAATAGATCGCCGGCGTGGAGATATGAATAAAACGCCGGATGCCACAGTGCCCCGCCGCCTGCGCCAGCTTTTCGGTCGCCGCCACGTTGGCCTGATAAAACTCACGCTTGCTGCCCCAGGGGGAGGATTTTGCCGCACAGTGCCAGACCCAATCGCAACCAGCCATCAGTTGACGACACTGTTCCTCCGTCGCCTGAGTCAGGTCTAGCTGGGTGAACTCCGCCCCCAACCGAAGCAGTTCCTGCCCGGCACGGCTGTCACGCCCGGTGGCATGAACCTGATGGCCCGCCTCCAGCAGCCACTGCGCCGCGTTACGCCCCAGCCCACTGGTGGCTCCGGTGACCAGCACCCTCATGGCAGCAGCACCATACCGGCCAGCGACAGCCCGGCGGCGGTGCCGATCAGCATCACCGGTTTGCCGGGATTAAAACGCCCGCCGGTGACCGCAGCATGCAGCGCCGTGGGGATAGAGGCCGCCACCTGATTGCCGTGATAACGATAGATATCCACCAGTACCTCGGCAGAAACGTGCAGCCGCTTGCGCATATGTTCGAGCGACAGGTGGCTCGCCTGATGCGGCACCACCGTGGCGATCTGCGCTAACGTCAGGCCACTGGCCGCCAGCAGACGGGCCAGATAATCTTCGATCAACGCCGACGCCTGACGGAACAATTTTTTGCCCTGCATATGGAACAGAAAATCGCTGTTATTCATACCGGCGCGCGGGTTGCGCCGCGTACCACCGGCGCGGATCTCGCACAACTCACTGCCTTCAGGATAGGTTTCTACCAGACTCGCCAAAATACCGCTGGTGCCGTCGCCACGCTCGACGATGGCACAGGCCGCACCGTCGCCAAAAATCAGCGAGGACTCTTCGTGATCCCAGTCAATCCCGCGTGAAGCCAAATCGGCGGAGACAATGGCAATACGCCGGTAGGTACCGGCATTCAACAGCCCGGCGGCCACCTGCATGGCGGAGATAAAGCTGACGCAGCTGCTGTTGATGTCGAAGCCGGCGGTGCCCGGTGCCAGTCCTGCCACTTTAAGAATGTGTGCAGCGGTGCAAGGCAGCGCCTGCACTGAAACCGCTGACGCGGAAATTAGCAGGTCGATGGATTGTGCCTCGAGGCGGCCACGGGTCATAGCATCCTGCAACGCGGCGACCGCCAGTTCAGCCTGGCTGGCATCATCCGCAGCGTGAAAACGGTAACTGATGCCGGAGCGTTTTTCGACGTAGCCAGGCGGCTTGCGCAGCAGGCTATCCAGCGTGGAGGAATCGACACGGTTAGGCGGCAACGCGGCCCCCGTAGCGATGACTTTCAGAGGCAGTAACGCCGGAGAACAAGATTGTGTTGTCATTATTATTGTTAACTAACCTGAATATCCATAAAGCGATCTCCCGGCGCACCCCAGCAGGCAGCGGCGAGTCATCCCCGGATTTAAATCCCAAAGTGCCCGCAAACAGGGGCTATTGATTGTTTTTATGCACTGCAAACTGCCGGCAGCCGCCGACGAATAATTGTAACCCTACTGAGATAGCAAGTTTACGGCAAGGAAGCAAGAATGGGCAAATCGACGGGAGTTATTTGGCGTGGCTATTGGGGAAGTAAAAAGAGATCACCAACGTGACCAACGGCAGTGCGCCAATCTTCAACAGTTCAAACACCTGCCTGATAGATTCATTTTGATCCCAATAAGCGTGGGCAACAAAAACACCCACGCTGATAACAAAGATGCCGCACAACACCTGGCGAGCCAGACGCAAGCGCTCCATTTCATCGAACACCAATGCCGGATCCAAATACAGTGTTTCCGCATCCACCTTCGCACTTTGGTTTTGGATGCTCATGGGAAAACCCCCACCACCTGACCTACCGCCTCCAGCACCTCACCGTTCTCCCGTACGATGCCAAGAGAAGAGCCGTCTTGTTTCACCCATTGCCTGTCGGCAATGCTAATTAACGCAAAAGCCAAGCGGATCACATCCGTTTTCTTCATTCCATGCCGCTTGGCAATATCGTTCAGATTATCATCAATTTCATTTGATAAACGAATCGGTAAACTACGCATACCCCACCTCCTGTGGCTGTCTGTCAGTGGGGTAAAGCTTACTTTAGCAGCAAGGATTGTTCAATTAGCGAACTGCGTAACGCTTCGCAAATTCAGCAGGTTGCGCGAAATAAATGCCTTATCGAAATTGCCGAATATAAAGCAAACCTATGGCAGACAAGCGCTGCAAGAGTTCAGATTTTCCTGCCCACAGACTGCCGCTCTTCTTCACCAAACCTGCACTATACTCGCTGTGCATCGTCAATGATTGACGGACTGCGCCCATGGTCGGCTTGTTGCTGGCCATTGTCTTTTTTGAGGATAAGCAATGCAAAAAACCCACGCTCACCGCAAACACCTGACCCGCACCGAAGTCACCCGACTACTGCAACAGGCCGCTGCCGGACGCGCACCCGAGCGCGACTGCTGCCTGATCTGGATGGGCTTTATCCACGGCTGCCGCGTCAGTGAGCTCAACGGTCTGCGCCTGGCGGATCTGGATATGGAAAGCGGTTGTGTTTACATGAACCGGCTTAAAAATGGCCTTTCCACTATTCATCCGCTGGAAGCGACCGAGAAACAGTTGCTGGCCCGCTGGCTGGAAAAGCGTCAGTCGTGTCGCAATCTGGAAGATGAAGAGTGGTTATTCCTGTCGCAAAAGGGCTACCGGCTGTCGCGCCAGCGCATCTACCGCATGTTGCAGGCCTACGGCAAACAGGCAGGATTAGCGGTGGCCGCACATCCGCACATGCTACGCCATGCCTGTGGCTATGCCCTAGCCGATAACGGGGCCGATACGCGAGTGATTCAGGACTATTTGGGGCACCGCAATATTCAGCATACCGTGCTGTACACCGCAGCCAATTCAGGACGGTTTAAACATCTGTGGAGGGAGGAAAAAGCAGACGAAAATGTTACCTTTTGAGTCAAACTGACACATAACTTAAGAATGTCCTAAAAAAAAGTCAACATTTGTTTGAGGGTTATTTTGCATCATAAAATAACTGTTTAAATATCAGTAGGCTGTAATCTCTCCTTTATTTCGCTAAGCCCGCATTCTGTCTGGATCCGTGGCTAGAATACTCCTATTGCAATACTTCATCATACCGATTAAAAAAAATAAACCAGTCAATTAATCCGATAAAACACCATCCATGGTGTTTTACACCATTAAAACCACCTCATTACCTAGCGAACAACACTACTCACTTAATGTGACATTTTGACTCAAAATGTTGCCTTTTACGCTAAGTGGAACATGACGATCAAATTAAAAAAAGGAAACCCTATCAATGGGTTAATGGAGATCTGTGCGTAGAATCGCACCAACCAAGGAACTGTTATCATGAAAAAAAACCTGCTCGCGGCCGCTCTGGCCACCACCGCGGCATTCTCTTTCTCTTCCGCCTTTGCTGCTGATGGCACCGTCAATTTTACTGGTTCCGTCACAGACACTGCTTGCGTCGTCGACATGGGGGGGACTAACGTGTTGGCGGTGCAAATGGGTAAAATCAGCAAAAGCTCATTCACCGTTGCCGGAACCGTCGCAGCCGCCACTAAGTTTACTCTTCAGTTGAAATCTTGCCCTTCGGCTACCACGGCTACCGTTAAGTTCGATGGCATCGCAGCAAACGGTGATGACAAAGTTCTGGCGTTGACTACCGGCACCGGTGTGGCAACGGGCCTCGGCATACAGCTTAGCGACAAAAGTGGGGCGGTGCTGCCCCTGGCCACCAATTCCACCAGCTATACCCTGCTAAAAAAGGATCTAACCGCCACCCCACCTGCCGACGTCAATGATCTGGTCTTCACCGCTCGATATATCTCCACCGCAGCGGCAGTGACGGCCGGTTCCGCAAACTCTACGGCTACCTTCAGCATCAACTACAACTGACTTCCCCGCCAGGACGGCATTTGCCGTCCTTTTTTTGGAGACGACTCATGAAATATGGGCTTGCCGCCCTGTGCGGCGGTGTGATGATGATGAGCCAACTGGCACAGGCCGGCGTGGTGGTCGGTGCCACCCGTCTGGTGTATGACGGCGACAAGAAAGAATCCTCGCTAAGCGTGAATAATCCGGACTCCCTGCCGTATCTGATCCAGTCCTGGGTAGAACCGCAGGAGGGCAGCAGTGAAAAGGCCCCCTTTATCCTGACCCCACCGCTATTCCGCCTGGAAGCCGGCCGACAAAACGTACTGCGCGTAGTACGGGTCGGCGGTGCGCTGCCGGAGGATCGGGAGACGCTGTACTGGTTGAACGTTAAGTCCATTCCATCGGCAGAAAGGCGCGACAACACCCTGCAAATTGCGATCAAAACCCGCCTTAAGCTGATTTTCAGACCGACCGGACTGAAAGGGCTGCCCGAAGATGCCACAGGAAAACTGACCTGGCACCGCAAGGGATCACAACTGGAAGTCAAAAACCCCACCCCTTTCTATATGAACTTCCAGAGTGTGACGGTCAATGGCCGGGAAGTGAAAGACGCCACCTACGTAGCGCCACAGAGCACCGCCAGTTTTACCCTGCCAGCCTCGGCGGGCAATGCAATAACCTGGCGGATAATTAATGACTTTGGCGGCCCCGGTGTACTGCAACGGGGCACTTTGCAGGAGTAAAGAGAGTAGCCACTCCCTTTTCCCGGGTGGCATACCGACCGACAACAAGGATGTGACGTAATGAAACAACCTCAACGGATGGGCCTCTCGCCTACCCGGCTGGCGATCCTGATAGCTTTGCAACTGTTGGCTCAGAACGTGCAAGCACGGGACTATTTTAACCCGGCGCTGCTGGAGCTGGATGGCCCACAGCAAAGCGTCACCAACCTCGCAACCTTCGAAGAAAACGGCAGCCAGTTACCCGGCGATTACCGGGTCGATGTGCTGATTAACGAGCAGCAGGTCGATACCCGCACGGTCACCTTTGCCCCCGGGGCCGACGGTCAGGGGCTGCAACCCTGCATCAGCGTCGCTGAACTCGCCACCTACGGCGTGCGCGTCGCCCAGTTCCCGGCGCTTGGTGCCCCCGATGCGGCCTGTGCGAACCTCGCTGCCATTCCCCAGGCGTCCGCCCACCTGCTGTTCGACCGCCAGCAGCTGGCGCTCAGCATTCCCCAAGCCGCGCTGGCTCGTCAGCCGCGTGGCTATGTGCCGCCCGCACAGTGGGATGAAGGCATCACCGCCCTGCTGCTCAACTACAGCCTTAGCGGCGCCAATAACACCGCTCGCGGTGGCGGCAACGGCAGTAACAGCAACAGCCAGTACGCCAACCTGCGCCCCGGCTTCAATGCCGGGCCCTGGCGGCTGCGCAACTACACCACCTGGAGCCGCAGCAGCGACGGTCAGGATAAGTGGGACACGGTGTATACCTACGCCCAGCGCAACCTGATAGCCCTGAAGAGCCAGTTGACCCTCGGCGACAGCAACGCCCCGGCCGAAGTGTTTGACGCGGTGCCCTTTCGCGGCCTGCAAATCGCCTCCGACGACGAGATGCTGCCCGACAGCCTGCGTGGCTACGCCCCGGTGGTGCGCGGTATCGCCCGCACCAATGCTCAGGTGGTGGTGCGTCAGAACGGTTATGAGATTTACCGGGCCTACGTCGCCCCCGGCGCCTTTGTGATTAACGACATGTACCCGACCGGCGGCAGCGGCGACCTGCAGGTCACCATCAAAGAGGCTGACGGCAGCGAACAGCATATTGTGGTGCCCTTTGCCTCGCTGCCGGTATTGCAGCGCGAAGGCCGACTCAAGTACAGCCTGACCGGCGGCCAGTACCGTAGCTATGACCGCAGCGTCGACAAAAGCACCTTGGTGCAGGGCACCGCCATTTACGGCCTGCCATGGAACACCACCCTGTATGGCGGCGTGCAGGCCGCACAACATTACCAGTCGGCGGCACTCGGCGTCGGCAACAACCTCGGTGACTGGGGTGCCTTCTCGCTGGACATGACCCAATCGCGCGCCCAACCCAAACACAAGCAGCGCGCCACCGGCCAGTCCTGGCGGGTGCGCTACAGCAAGAACCTGGTGCAGACCGGCACCAACTTCGCCATCGCCGGGTACCGCTACTCCACCGCCGGGTTTTATTCCCTGTCCGAAGTGCTGGACGGCTGGCGCAGCGGCAGCGCCCCGCTGTGGATGAGCGAACGCCGCCGCAACCGCGCCGAACTGAGCATGAACCAGCAACTGTGGCAGGACGGCGGCAGCCTGTCGCTCAGTGCCGTGCGCGAAGATTACTGGAACAGCGACCGCAGCCTGGCCTCATTCGGGCTGGGCTACAGCAACAGCTGGCGCGGCATCAGCTACGGCATCAACTGGAGCCACAACCGCAACACCCAGGGCACCACCCGCACCAATGACCAGCAAATCGCCTTTAACCTCAACGTGCCACTCAACCTGTGGGACAACAACAATGCCTGGGTCAACTACAGCCTCAACAACACCAAAGGCGGGGCCACCAGCCACAACCTGGGGCTGAGCGGCGTGGCACTACGTGACAACAGCCTGAGCTGGGGCCTGCAGCAAACCTACGGCACCCGCGGTCAGGGTTACGGCGGCAACGCCAACCTCGACTACCGCGGCACCTACGGTGAAGCCACCGCCGGCTACAGCTATGACAAGAATACTCAACGGCTGAATTACGGGCTGAACGGCAGCGTAGCGGCGCACCGCAACGGCGTCACGCTCGGCCAACCACTGGGTGAAACCGCTGCGCTGGTTGCCGCACCAGGGGCAGACGGGGCCAGTATCAGCAACCAAACCGGGGTGCGAACCGACTTCCGCGGCTATGCGCTGGTGCCTTATCTGACGCCGTACCGGCGCACCGAAGTGGCACTGAGCCCGGATACCCTGCCGGACGATGTCGATCTGCCGCAAAGCAGCCGCCGGGTCACCCCAACGCGCGGCGCGCTGGTGCGGGCCGACTTTACGCCAAGAGTGGGTGCACGAGTGCTGATGACGCTGAAGCAGGCCAACGGCCAGCCGGTGCCGTTCGGCGCCACGGTCAGCGACAGCGACCCAGAGGCAGCGCCGGGCAGCAGCATCGTCGGCGACGGCGGTCAGGTGTATCTGAGCGGCGTCTCGCCGCAGGGCAGCCTGCAGGTGAAATGGGGTAGCGGCGAACAGTGCCGGGTCAGTTATCAACTGCCACAGACGACGCAGCCGGGCGGGATAAGTCAGATGGAGGGAGCATGTCGATGAATGGGCGAATGATGAAAATAAATATGACCACAAAGTTTATACCGTTCTCAGTTCGTAAAATTGCACCAATATTCACATCATTTATATTAATGGCAGGGGTAAATAATAATGCAATTGCCGACTGTTCTCTTCTGCGGGGGACATCTGTCAACATGCGTCTTTCACTTCCAGGCAGCCTAATAATACAACGCGATACTCCACTGGGTTCAGTCATTTGGGCTAGTGGAAAAAGCACATCTACAGGTACTTTGGATATTCAATGTTCTTATGGAACCGCATATGGAGAAAATAGTAAATATAATACAGCACAAACCTTGGTGTCAGGCTATACCGATGTTTACCAGACTAAAGTGCCTGGTATCGGCGTTAGGGTGCGAAACGAAGGTACCTATTCCGGCTGGAACCCCGTCCCTACATCATCCAATTACGTTGTTAATACGACCTTTTGGAAATATGACGAAAGCAAATACACCTTCTTCAAATTAGAACTGCTTTATATTGGCGGAGATGTCAGTGGACAATTATCATTCGCTTCCCCCCTGGCATCCTTAGACATAAACTCTATCAACGCCAGCCAATTATATGTTGACGGTAATACAAGCATCACAAAAATAGCCTGCTCCCTCAACAGCACCTCCATCAACGTCCCACTGGGCGACATTTTCGCAACCAAATTCACCGGCATAGCCAGCACCGCCGGTGACAAAGGTTTCGACCTCGGCCTGAGCTGCGACAAAGACGCCAGAATCAACGTCTCTCTGGCCGGTACGCAAAATGCCGACACCGCTGAAACCAGCGTGCTGGCCTTGACCAGCGCCGGGCAAACCGGCACCGCCAGCGGCGTCGGCGTGCAGTTGCTGTATGGCGGCACGCCGTTAAAAATCAGCAACAACATCCTGCTGAAAACATCCCTCGGCGGTCAGGAGTCCCTGCCGTTCACCGCTCGCTATTACCAGACCCTGGCCGATGTCGGTGCCGGAGTGGCCAACAGCAGCGCCACACTGAACATTACCTATCAGTAACCGGGGAGAACCTGATGCCATTGTTTAATTCACTTACCCGCCGGGGCCTGCTGCCCCTGCTGTTGCTGGTCAGCACCGGTGCCCTGGCCGACAGTGCCACGGTAAACATCACCGGCCGTATTCTGTCTTCCGCCTGCGAACCGGAGGTTAATCCACTGACCGTGCCGCTGGGCAATATTTCCCGTACCGCGCTGAATGCAAAAGGGGCTACCGCCTCGGCCACTGCCTTTCAGCTGCGTCTGAAAAACTGTCCGGCAGAAATCAGTCAGATAAAAGTGCAGTTTGACGGCACGCCAGCCAGTGGTGACAGCAATGCGCTAGCGCTGACCACTGCGCCAGGCGTCGCGACCGGCGTGGCGGTGCAGTTGCAGGATGCCAGCGGTACCCTGCTGCCGCCGGGGCAGCCTTCCGCCCTGATGGCAATCAAAGGCGGCAGCGGCACGGTCAACAGCCTGGCGTTCAGTGCTCGTTACATCGCCACCTCCGACAGCGTGACGGCCGGTAACGCCGATGCCAGCGCCACCTTCACCCTCTGGTACAGCAACTGACGATGCGCCCAATCTGCACGCGACTACGTCACTTCACCCGCGGCCTCAGGCTACGTCATTTGGCCTGGTGCCTGATGGGGTTGTGGCTATGGGGGCCGGTTCCCGCTATCTGCCATCATCGCCCCCCTTGTCGGTTGTTTGTCGGACGTAATATTTATGGGGCTGGCGGCGTCGCCATCAGCCGCTGCCTGTCACTATCCACACTTGAGCTCCCCAGCCTACGCACGCTGAAACGCTGGCTGCGCAAACAAGGCGTAACCCTGTCCGTTCGCCCTTCGCGACCTGCTCGTACTAACGCATTGCCGGGTCTGGAGACCCGTGAATCACAACGCACACAGGAGAAATACCATGTTACCTTACCAAATCCCCCATGCTTACTCCCCTTACACCTCCCAGCCTGAACCCCCAATCGCCTGTTCGTTACCTGCGCCATTGGCCGCTTGCCTGACTCCCAGAGAAACACAGATCCTGCAGGCTCTGATAAATGGCATGGATCTGTCGGCTATTGCCTGGAAACTGAGTCGCAATATCCGCACCGTCAGCAGCCACAAGCAGCGAGCAATGCGCAAACTGAGATTGAACAGTAATGCCGAATTGCATGCACTAGGATCCCTGCTCAGCCCACCGTTGCCGGAGGAGATCGCCGCCCGGCTGCGGCTATTGCCACCCCGAGAGGAGCAGGTACTGGACGCGATCCTCAATGGTTACAGCGTGACGGACATTGCACACCAACAGGGCAGAAGCGTGAAAACGATCAGTTATCAGAAGCGCCAATTGATGCAGAAGCTAGGGATCACCAATGAGGTAGAGTTGTTTGCACTGGCACCAGAGCGCGCACGGGCGTTATTGGCAAACCGAACAAAGTAATCGACATAGACTGACAATGTAAAAAACGGCAATCCTGGTCCAGCGTACGGCGGCGTAACCTGCCGCCAGATGCGCTTTAATCCGAGAAAAAAATGTAACGGTTTGGGCTTAATTGACACATAAATCTGAAAATGCCCCGCAACAGACATGTGTCCATAAAAAGATGGTGGGTATCATCCGTTAATGTCTGCAATATCATTAACTTGAAATAAACCATGTCTTTTGTATAGTCCCACGGCTGTACTTCCTGGCACTCAGTAAAGACTATTGACGTCTTGCTAAGCACATGAGTAGCAAATGAAAATTGGTGCTTTGACCTGCAAAGCAAGACTGCTCGCGGCAATTTTCGCTATAAAACGCAGCTTATTGACCAGCAGGCAGTATTATCCATTTAAGGTAACAGTTAGACTCAATAGGACACTTTTTATCAGCCCATTCGGCGGGGCTAATTTTCACCGAATGGGCTTTAAAGCGAGATAGAAATCCCCTCAGCGACGGTTACGCACCAGTTGGTAGCGACGGGTCAGGTATTCCACCGGCACGCTCCAGATATGCACCAGGCGGCAGAACGGGAACAGCACGAACAACGTCATGCCCAGCACCATATGCAGTTTAAAGATCGGCGCAACGCCCACCAGATGTTCTGACGCACCGGCATGGAAGGTCACCACTGCCTGTGCCCAACCCACCAGCTTCATCATCTCGCTGCCGTCCATATGTTGGGCGGAGAACGGAATGGTCAGCAGACCGAGGCACACCTGCACCACCAGCAAGGTCAGGATCATGATATCGGCAAAGCTGCTGGTCGCCCGCACCCGTGGGTTGGTCAGGCGGCGTTTCAGCAACAGCGCACCGCCAATCAGGGTCATTACACCGCAGGCCCCCCCGGCGATCATCGCCAGCTTCTGTTTCACATCAATCGGCAGGAAAGACTCATACATCCAGTGCGGCGTCAGCATGCCGAGGAAGTGCCCGGCGAAGATGCCCAGAATGCCGATATGGAACAGGTTGGAGGCCAGCCGCATGCCCTTTTTATCCAGCATCTGGCTGGATCCGGCACGCCAGGTATATTGCCCGTAATCGTAGCGCAGCCAACTGCCGATCAGGAAAATCGCGCCCGCCAGATAGGGGTAAATATCGAAAAAGAACTGATTTAAAAATTGCATGATTAGCGTCCTTTGGTTCCGGTTAGCGCATCCGTCAGGTCCAGGTATTGCGGTGCCACTGTGCCGGCAAAGCGCCGTTGGTGCGCCGCCTGCTGCGCCGAAGCGCAGCCCTGCTCGCCCAAAAACTTAACCTGTTCTTCTTCCCATACCGCGTCCAGCGCCTGCGGCGTGTCATCGCGGGCCTCTTTTGCTACCTGAGACTCCAGCGCCTGTGCCTGAACTTCACTGCCGGACAGCGCCAGCAGCAGATCAAACAGCACCGCATACGGACTTTCCCGCTGCTGTAGCCGTGCACCCAGCAGCGCCAGGATCGGCGCGATATCCTGCAGCCCTCCGGCGGCCTGTTGCTTGCTGCGGCTGGCGAGATACTCCAGGTACAACGGCAGGAAGTCCGGCAGTTCGCGGCTGTCGATCTCCAGCCCGGCTTCGCGGTATTGCGCCATCAGATCGACCATCGCCTGGCCGCGATCGCGTGATTCACCGTGCACATGTTCAAACAGCAACAACGAGGTGGCACGACCCCGGTCGAACAATTCGCAGTATTCGGCCTGTACATCCAGCAATGGACGGGCACAAAAACGGCTAATAAACAGGATCAGCTGCGCGCTATGGTGCAAATCCAGTTCGCTGGCCGGTTCCAGCGCTTCTACCAGCGCCTGCTGATGGTCAAACAATGCCTGCTCCGGGTAGTCCAGCAGGCGGGCAATCACTTTCAGACTGATCATGAGGCGTCCTCCTGACGAGGCGTTTTTTTCGTCACATCAATGGCATCAATGCGGCGGCTGTTGAACAGATTGAATTTACCGTCACTGCCGTGGCAGCCATCGCCAAAGCTGAAACCGCAGCCTTTGCTTTCCGGGAAGGCCTCACGCGCCAGTTCACGGTGACTGGACGGGATCACAAAGCGATCTTCGTAGTTGGCAATCGCCAAATAACGATACATCTCCTGCGCCTGCGCTTCGCTCAGCCCCACCTGTTCCAGTGCGCTGGTGTCCAGCACGCCGTCAACGGTTTCTGCCCGCTTGTAGTGGCGCATCGCCAGCATGCGCTTGAGCGCCAACAGCACCGGCGCGGTATCGCCGGCGGTCAGCAGATTGGCCAGGTATTGCACCGGAATACGCAGGCTCTCCACGTCCGGCAGTACGCCGCTGTGCGCCAGCTCACCGGCATCCGCGGCGGATTGAATCGGTGACAGCGGCGGCACGTACCACACCATCGGCAGCGTGCGGTATTCCGGGTGCAGCGGCAGTGCCAGCTTCCAGTCCATCGCCATTTTGTACACCGGCGACTGCTGGGCAGATTCGATCACCCCTTGTGGAATACCGTCCGCCAACGCTTGGGCAATCACCGCCGGATCATGCGGGTCGAGGAAAATATCCAGTTGACTCTGGTACAGATCTTTGTCGTTTTCGACCGCCGCCGCCTGCTCGATACGATCGGCGTCATACAGCAGCACGCCAAGATAGCGGATACGGCCGACGCAGGTTTCCGAGCACACCGTTGGCTGGCCGGATTCGATGCGCGGGTAGCAGAAGATGCACTTCTCGGACTTGCCGCTCTTCCAGTTGAAATAGATTTTCTTGTACGGACAACCGGTCAGGCACATGCGCCAGCCGCGGCATTTATCCTGATCGATCAGCACAATGCCGTCTTCACCACGCTTGTAGATGGCTCCGCTCGGACAGGTCGCGACGCAGGCCGGGTTAAGGCAGTGTTCGCACAGGCGCGGCAGGTACATCATGAAGGTGTTTTCGAACTGGCCGTACATCTCCTTTTGCATATTGTCGAAGTTTTTATCCTTCGAACGCTTGGAGAATTCACCGCCAAGGATCTCTTCCCAGTTCGGGCCATTTTCAATCTTCTTCATGCGCTGGCCGGTGATCAGCGAGCGCGGCCGGGCGATCGGCTGATGCTTGCCCTGCGGCGCGGTGTGCAGGTTCTGGTAGTCATAGTCGAACGGCTCGTAATAGTCGTCCAGTGCCGGGACGTCCGGGTTGGCGAAAATCTTCGACAGCAGGCCGACACGGCCACCCATGCGCGGCTCCAGCTTACCGTTGATTTTACGGATCCACCCGCCCTTCCACTTTTCCTGATCTTCCCAGGCGTGTGGATAACCGACGCCGGGCTTGCTTTCCACGTTGTTGAACCAGGCGTACTCCATGCCTTCGCGGCTGGTCCAGACGTTCTTGCAGGTCACCGAACAGGTGTGGCAACCGATACATTTGTCCAGGTTCAGCACCATGCCGACTTGTGAACGAATTTTCATTTTGCTTTCTCCTGCTGGCTGCCCTGCGAGTCGTCATTACCTTCACCGTCTAACCAGTCGATGCGGTTCATCTTGCGCACCACCACGAACTCGTCACGGTTGGAGCCGACGGTGCCGTAATAGTTGAAACCGTAGGCCAGTTGGGCGTAACCGCCGATCATATGGGTCGGTTTCGGGCAGACGCGGGTTACCGAGTTATGGATGCCGCCGCGCTGGCTGGTGATTTCCGAGCCGGGAATATTCACGATACGTTCCTGCGCGTGGTACATCATGGTCATGCCGGCCGGAATACGCTGGCTAACCACCGCACGCGCAGTGAGCGCGCCGTTGGCGTTAAAGGCTTCGATCCAGTCGTTGTCCTCAATGCCCAGGTCTTTGGCGTCGTCCTCACTCATCCAGACGATCGGCCCGCCGCGCGACAAGGTCAGCATCAGCAGGTTGTCACTGTAGGTGGAGTGAATGCCCCACTTCTGGTGCGGCGTCAGGAAGTTCAGCGCCTTCTCTTTATTGCCGTTCGGCTTCTGGTTCAGTAACGGCTGCGCGGCACGGGTGTCGATCGGCGGACGGTACACCAGCAGGCTCTCGCCAAAGGCACGCATCCATTCATGATCCTGATACAGCTGCTGGCGGCCGCTGATGGTGCGCCATGGGATCAGCTCATGGACGTTGGTATAGCAGGCGTTATACGACACATGCTCGTCTTCCAACCCTGACCAGGTCGGGCTGGAAATAATTTTGCGCGGCTGGGCCTGAATATCGCGGAAGCGAATTTTTTCGTCTTCCTTGTTCAGCGCCAGATGGCGGTGATCGCGACCGGTCATCTTGCCCAACGCGTCCCATGCCTTGACCGCAACCTGTCCGTTGGTTTCCGGTGCCAGCGCCAGGATCACCTCGGCGGCATCGATGGCAGTTTCAATCTTCGGTCGACCGGCGGCCGGGCCTTCCGTCTTCACGTAGTTGAGTTTTTTCAGGAAGTCGACTTCGGTCTGGGTGTTCCAGCTGATGCCTTTGCCGCCGTTGCCCAGTTTATCCAGCAGCGGGCCCAGCGAAGTGAAGCGCTCATAGGTGGCTGGATAATCACGTTCTACCACCATGATGTGCGGCGCGGTTTTGCCGGGGATCAGGTCGCACTCGCCTTTTTTCCAGTCTTTGACGCCGTAAGGCTGCGCCAGCTCGGCGGCCGAGTCATGCTGGATCGGCAGCGTCACCACGTCGGTTTCCTGGCCCAGATGCCCAACGCAAACTTCGGAGAAGGCTTTGGCGATGCCCTTGTAGATCTCCCAGTCGCTTTTCGAGTCCCAGGCCGGATCAACCGCCGCCGACAGCGGGTGAATAAACGGATGCATATCCGAGGTATTCATGTCGTCTTTTTCGTACCAGGTGGCGGTCGGCAGCACGATGTCAGAATAAAGACAGGTGCTGGACATGCGGAAATCAAGCGTCACCACCAGATCCAGCTTGCCTTCACCGCCGTTATCCAGCCATTCCACTTCCTCGGGTTTGGCACCGCCCTGTTGGCCCAGATCCTTGCCCTGAATACCGTTTTCGGTACCCAGCAGGTATTTGAGCATGTACTCGTGGCCCTTGCCGGATGACCCCAGCAGGTTGGAGCGCCAGACGAACAGATTGCGCGGGAAGTTCTGCGGGTTGTCCGGTTGTTCGGCGGCGAAGTTCAGGGTGCCTTTTTTCAGCCCTTCAACGGTGAAGTCCAGCGGCGACTGACCGGCGGCTTGCGCCTGTGCCGCCAAATGCAGCGGGTTGGTACCCAACTGGGGGGCTGACGGCAGCCAGCCCATACGCTCGGCGCGCACGTTAAGGTCGATCAGGCTGCCGCCAAAGCGGGTCTTGTCCGCCAATGGCGACAGCAGCTCTTCGGTGCCGACGGTTTCATAGCGCCACTGGCTGGAGTGGTTGTAGAAGAACGAGGTGCTGTTCATATGGCGCGGCGGGCGTTGCCAGTCGAGGCCAAATGCCAGCGGCAGCCAACCGGTCTGCGGGCGCAGCTTTTCCTGGCCGACGTAGTGCGCCCAGCCACCCCCGCTCTGGCCGACGCAGCCGCAGAAGATCAGCATATTGATCAGGCCGCGGTAGGTCATGTCCATGTGATACCAGTGGTTGACACCGGCGCCGACGATAATCATCGAACGGCCATGGGTTTTCTCGGCGTTGTCGGCAAACTCACGGGCAATGCGGATAATGTTGTGGCGTGACACGCCGGTGATCTGCTCGGCCCAGGCCGGAGTATAGGCTTTGACGTCGTCGTAATCGGTGGCGCAGTTGCCGTCGTCCAGACCACGTTCGAGGCCGTAGTTGGCCAGGGTCAAATCGTAAACGCTGGTCACCAGCGCTTCGCTGCCGTCCGCCAGTCGCAGACGTTTTACCGGCAGTTTGTGCAGCAGGATCTCGTCCAGCGCCACGCTGTTGAAGTGTTCGCTCTCGGCTCCGCCGCTTTTGATGCCGCCAAAGTAAGGGAAGCCCACTTCGGCCACCTCGTCATGTGCGCCCAGCAGGCTGAGTTGCAACTCGACTTCCTGCTGATCTTCACCGGCGCGTTGTTCCAGGTTCCATTTGCCCTGTTCGCCCCAACGGAAACCGATCGACCCCTGCGGGGCCACCAGTTCGCCACTGCGTTGATCAATGGCGACGGTTTTCCACTCGGGATTATTTTCCTGCCCCAGGCCATCCACCAGATCGGCGGCACGCAGCAGGCGTCCGGCGGCGTAATGCCCTTCTTCGCGCGGCTCCAGCAGCACTAACATCGGCATATCGGTGTAGCGACGCACGTAGTCGCGGAAGTAGCCCACCTCACGATCCAGGTGGAATTCTTTCAGCATCACGTGGCCCATCGCCAACGCCATGGCGCTGTCGGTGCCTTGTTTCGGGTTCAACCACTGGTCACAAAGTTTGGCGACTTCGGCGTAGTCCGGCGTTACCGCCACGGTTTTGGTGCCTTTGTAGCGGACTTCGGTGAAGAAGTGGGCGTCCGGGGTACGCGTCTGCGGCACGTTAGAGCCCCAGGCGATAATGTAGGAAGAGTTGTACCAGTCGGCCGATTCAGGCACGTCGGTCTGCTCGCCCCAGGTCATTGGCGAGGCCGGTGGCAAGTCGCAATACCAGTCGTAGAAGCTCAGGCAGGTGCCGCCAATCAGTGACAGATAGCGGGCACCAGCGGCGTAGGACACCATCGACATCGCCGGGATCGGTGAGAAGCCGATGATGCGGTCGGGGCCGAAGGTTTTGGCGGTGTAGACGTTAGAAGCGGCGATCAGTTCGTTCACTTCCTGCCAGCTGGAGCGGACAAAACCACCGCGTCCGCGTGCAACCTTGTAGCTTTTGGATTTTTCCGCATCGCTGACGATCGAGCCCCAGGCATCGACCGGATCGCTGTGCAGCGCTTTGGCCTCACGCCACAGTTTGATCAGGCGTTTACGCATCAGCGGGTATTTCAGGCGGTTGGCGCTGTACAAATACCAGGAGTAGCTGGCGCCGCGTGGGCAGCCACGCGGTTCATGGTTGGGTAGGTCTGGGCGGGTACGAGGGTAGTCGGTTTGCTGGGTTTCCCAGGTCACCAGGCCGTTTTTCACATAAATTTTCCAGCTACAGGAGCCGGTGCAGTTCACCCCATGGGTGGATCGCACAATCTTGTCGTGCTGCCAACGGCTGCGGTAGCCGTCTTCCCAGTCGCGGTTGGTGTTCAGCGTCTGGCCATGTTCGCCAGAAAAGGGTTCCGCCAACTGCTTAAAATAGCGGAATCGGTCTAGAAACTTGCTCATCCGGAATTCTCCTGAAGGCTTTCATTGTTATATGAAGTGACATTGCTCAATCTGCCGCCAGCCTACTAATGCGCTTGCGGTGGCAAATTGATTGCGATCAAGAGAACGGAGGGAGAAGAACGGCGGCAGCGGCGTGGCTACCCCTAAAGTATCATGGCAAGTATTGGGTTTAATTAATTGAAAATATTATAGAAATGATGAGTGAGATATTCGAGGGGATATGCTGCTGGGTCAGTCGGGGTATTTGGGGGTAGGATACGGGCGGGTGCCCGAGATACCCGGGCCTAGCGCACCGAGGGGCACTCCGGCGGACAAGCCGCTACGACCCCTACGGCACGCTCTCCCTAATAACAGGCTTTGTGTGTCTGCTAACTGATTAGCCGAGATCCATCTCATGGCCGATCCACTCGCCACTGTCGCGATTAATCACACGCAGATACTGCTCATATTCCTGTTCGCCGTAGAACAGGTTCAGCAACGGCGTTTTATAAAATGACTGCCACATTTGCCCCAGCATGATCGGTCGGCGCGGGACATAAATATTCTCGATCAGGTTATAGCCGGTGGCCATCAGCATAAAGCACAGGAAGAAGTAGTTAAACCTGCCGCGGATGAACGAGCTCTGATGAGCCACGTAGTAAAACAGCAGGAAGACCGACGCCACGCTGGCATAGCGGCTGGCCGCCTGTAACGAACTGGAACACAGGAAAACAAACACCACCAGCCAGGCCGCGGTATTTTTGATGTCCCCCGTCTGGTTGCGCATTGGATGAGCCAGCATGAAAACGCCGAGAAACAGCGCCGGGAACAGCACAATCAGGAAGTTAATCATCCCGTTGGCATTGCCGGAGGTCAGGTAGTCGCTGGCATACATGCCGGAGGTATAAACGTCGGAATAACTGTTGATGCCGGAAATCGTAATATGGGAAACGATAAACGGCAGCGCGAACTTGGCGGTCAGCAACGCAATGGCGCTAAACACCACCGTCAGCAGGCGGTTCAGGCGCATCACCCGGCTGCACAGAAATACCCCGACCAGCAGCATGCTGGAAAAGTGGGTCAGCATGGCGAACAGCATCAGACCGGCGGCGAGCGGCCGATTTTGCTTATGGCAAAACAGCACTATCGCCAGCGTCATCACCGCCATCGAGAAGCCAAAACGCAACCCCATGCCGATGATAAACGGGTTGATCAAAAACAGCACCGCCAGATGCAGCAACACAAACTGCCGGGCTGAAAACACCTTGCCGGAGTGCAGCATGACAATATTCAGCGCGCTCAGGTAACAGTAGACCGACAGGCCGACGTACAGCCCCGGAATGACGAAGAACGGGATACCCAGCGTTTTGAAAATATAAAAGTTGGCGTACAGCACCACGTCCACCTTGCCCTGAATAACATCACCCAGGCTGGTGGCCGAGGTAATGGCATCGTAATTGGCAAAGTGACGGTAGAGATCCGCCAGCGGTGGGATCTTGATAAAGAAGAAGAAAAAACACAGCGCAATCAGCAGATAGGCCACCGTGTTTTTCTTTCCCGCCCGCAGCGTGGCAATACTGTGCAGCAAGGCGAACAGCGGTACCGTCAGCAGCAGCACGCTGCCGATCAGCGTAGAACGTTCAAAGCGCATAATCATCCTCTGGAAAGGGTTGTTCTTTTATCTGTATTGCTGAAACGTCAGAACGGCACGCCACGGAAAAACACATTGCGGATGATATTTTTCATGTATACGCCGGCCATCAGGCCACTATTGACATAAACAATGCCCTTCAGCCCGTATAACACCCCGGCCAGGCGGTTCTTGCCGTCGGTAATAATGCGCGAATTAATGCAGGTATGGCGCAGGCGCATGATGTTGCGCGCCCGGGTCGAGATCTGCGGCATCAGTCGCTGCTCGAACTGCATTTTATTGCGATAGCCAATAACGCCTTTCGGGCTGGAGGTGATGCGTTCGCCGTCATGGTCGTTATGCACCGCCAGCCGTTCATGCAGCGTGCCCACCTTCGCCCCGGCCGCCAACAGCCGGTACAGGAAAATATGGTCCTGGTAGCGCGGGGTATTGAAGAAACCGCGCACCGCTATCGCCATGCTGCGTCGCAGCATAATCATCGGCGTGTAGGCGACGCCGGCCAGCATAAAGTCTTCCAGCCCCTCGCAACGCGCCCGGTAATAATGCTCAGCGCTGATCTGGCCGTCCTTCAGGATATCCATATCGCACAGGCTGACGTCGTAATCCCCCCGCTGCATAAACGCCAATTGTCGGGCGATTTTCTGCGGATGGTAGTAGTCGTCATCATCCAGAAAGGCAATGTACTCGCCGCGTGAGCGCAGGATCCCGCTGTTACGCGCCTGCGCGCCACCGCCGTTATACCGACGTGGATAATAGATAACCTGCCCCCGTTCGATATAGCCGGCCAGGCGTTCGCGGGTCGCCAGGCGTTGTGCATCGCCCTGCGGGTTGTCATCCACCACGATAATTTCCAGCGGGCGATGGGTTTGCGCCAGCACGCTGTCGATGGCGCGTGCCAGCAGTTCACTGCGGCCATAGGTGGGTATGATGACGCTAACAGTAATACTCATAGTTTGATTCTGCCTGTAGGGGGCGAATACATTCGCCCCAATGGACATAGGCGCAGCCTACAGCGCCCCTACACAATTGAGGAGTGAACCAACGCGGCGCCGCTATCCGCGCAGGTTATACAGCCGGACCATCAGGTAGTAAGCCAGCGGGCTGCGGTAGAACAATCGGTTCTTGCGGCTCAGCATTTTACGTTCTTCCGCCCGCAGGCCGGAGTAGCGGCGTTTCAGCTCGCGGGTTTCGCGCAGCGCGTCACGCAGCCCGAAAAAGTCCAGTCCCACCAGCAAACGCGCCTTCAGCGTGGTGACGAACAGCACCGAGTACAGCCCATGTCCCATTCCCTGGCGGCGTCCACTGTCGGCACCGTCGAGCGCATAATCCAGGTCATCCAGATCGCGTCGTTTGGGTGCACGCGTGATGCCATTCGGGTTGGCGCGGTAGCCCACCAGCGGCGTGTCGCAAACCACGATACGCTGCGCTTTCAGGTAGAGTTGCGGAATCAACTGAATGTCTTCGAAATTGCGTCCCGCCGGGAAACGCGCCTGATCGAACAGCGTTTTGCGGTAAATACGCGCCCAGGCGAACCACATGCTGCGGTTGAAGCTGTCCGCCAGCAGCGCCATATGAGTATCACGCTGCTGCGGCGCGGCATTGCCAGGCACGATAGCCATAGTGCCGTCCGACTGGATCTTGCCGTTGTTGATCGCCGAGAAGCGCTGGGCATTGAACGCCACTATGTCTGCCTGCGGGTTATCCGCCAGCAGACGACCCAAAATGCTGAAATACCCTTCCAGCAGCACGTCATCGGAGTCGAGAAAGCCGATATAACGCCCTTCCGCATGGGCAATGCCGTTGTTACGCGCTTCGCTCAGCCCCTGGTTTTTCTGACGCAGGATGCTGACCCGCAGTTTGTGTTGCGGGTAACGGCACAGTACCTCTTCGGCAATGCCGATGGCGCCATCCGGGCTGCCGTCATCCACGATGATCACTTCCGCCCAGTCCGGCAGCTGTTGCAGCACTGAGCACAGGCAGGCCTCGATATAGGCCTCGACCTTATACACCGGAATAATCAGGCTCAGAGTGGTATTCATGATCGGTTATCCTTGGTTTTCTTTTTGAAGTTGCACCCTTACCGCCTGGCTGCCCATCGACGGCAATTCAGCCTCGATCTGGCGCTGTCCTTGCGCCTGCCAACCGGCCGGTAAGTCAAAGCGCGCCGACATTGGCCGGTAGTAAGGGTTGGCGATCAGCACCAGGCCCTGCTCGCCGTTGATAAACAGCCTGGCCGGGATGGCGGTATTGTTGCCCTGTAACAGGGTGCTTTCGCCGGACAGCAGGTAAGGGTTAAAGCTGACAATCTGCTGAGCCACGCTGGCCACTCCCCGCCAGATAGCCTCAAACTCCTGCTGGCTAAAACCGCCGCGTTGGCGCTTGTAGAACAAGTCGGTATAGGAATAAAACAGAAGGCCTTTGGCACCGCCAATCAACCCCAGCCAGGCCTGATTGCGGATCTCCGCCTCCGTCGGTTGGCGTGGCTTGCGACCTGGCGCATAAGCGGCGTGATCCATAATCTGCATCACCAACCAGGCCCCTTTGACCTGCCGCGCCACCTGACTGGTAATGCGGCTGTACTCCAGAGTCCGCGTCAGGTCGGCGTCTCGGCCAACCGGGTAAGGATCGCTGGCCAGCACGTCCGAACTGTTGAAATAGGCGTTGAGCGTGCCGGTCTTGTCCAGCACCTGGAACGTCAGGTGATCCGGATCCAGGCGTTTTACCTGCAAATGCTTTTGCTCAATCTGCGGCACGTATTCCGGCCCCAGCTCGTCGTTGATATACCAGGCCAGCAGATTTGGTTGATGTTTGAACCTTTCCACATAGCTCGCCGTCAGTTGCGGATAGCTCATTTTGGTTTCCGGCGCGAACCGGGTACCGGCATACATATCTTTGAGCGAGAAAATCACCTGCAAACCGTACTGCTGGGTTTTGCGGAAATAGTTATCGGGATCGCGGCCGGTACCGTAGTTGTAATTGAGCAGCGTGTTAAAACCGGCATCGCGGATGCGCGCCAGATGCTCATCCGTCGCCATTTCACCGTACATATAGATACCCAGCGGGAAGAAACGCTTGCCCTGTTTCAGGGTATAACCCTGAGCATCCAACGCCACTTTAGGCTGCGTACGACCGACGCTGATCGGCATTTCGCTACGCTGGCTGCGCTGTGAGGCGACATCCGTCACCTGCTGTTGCAGGCGATACTCCCCGGCGGCCAAATCGGCCGGCAGCGGAAACTCCACCTGCTGTTTGCCACTAATACGGTAACGGCGGCTGTCGTGCTTCACGGCGGTGTTTTTGTCGTCGACCAGCGTGCTGTCTACCTGCACCTGTTGCGGATCCACCACTTCGATCAGGCTCGATGCCGCGCCGTTGCCACTGCGCATCTGGTAGATCTCCGGCGCCACCGGCTGCTGACAGGCATAGACGTCATCAAACCAGGCGCTGCCGGTGGTGCCCTGGCGCAGATAAACGCCCAGCACCACCTTCACCGCCCGTGGCGGCACCCGAAAATCCCCGGTGACCGGCTGCCAGCCGCTGGTACCCAGCAGGCCCTGCGGATAGCTACCGGCCAAAAAATGCCCCTGATCGTCATAGCTTTCGATAAATACCCCGGCGCCCTGATTATCCCCCTTGCCCTTCAGGTTCTCACCGCGCACCCAGCTGCCAAAAGCCAGTTGCTGACCCGGTTTAACCGCCAGCGTCTGCAGCATGTTGTGATAGTTGGCAGGGTTGTGATTTTGATAAAACAGGCTGCTCTGGCCGCCATGACCGCCGGCCACCACCTGGGCGGAAGCCAGTGACCAGCCCGCGCCGCCCTGTTCGAAACCGGGATCCTGCAACAGGTTATTGCTGCAGGGGGTGGCATTGGCCAGCCCGGAGCCCACCAGCAGGCAGGCCATGCTTAGCTTGCTGAGTTTCATTGGCGTTTCATCACCGCGTTGTACAGATAAGAGAAGAACAGGTAGCAGGACTTCTGGTAGGACAGCCCGAGATGGCGGCGATAAATCTGCCATTGCCAATCAGCCGCCTGGATTTTATTGCCAGATAACGACTGCGCAGAAAGGCGGTAGAAGGCCAGCGGTTCGGGAATGCAATACGCCAGATGGTTACGCGCTTTTTCCAGCACCGACAGCCACATCACGTAGTCCTCGTGCCCGACCTTGCTTTGGTACACCTTGCCGATCTGACGCTGGTTGTACATGCCAGTCAGGTTGCCGATCCAGTTGCTTTTCAGCATGTCCTGGTAAGCGATGATCTCCCCGGAACCCCGGTAGTTTTTCACCCGCGCCGGGTCATCTTCGAAGGTGTAATAATGCGAGCACACCACGTCATAGCGGGCCGTTTTCAGGATACCCACCTGGCGCGCCAGCTTGTTCGGGTGCCAGACATCATCGCTGTCGCAGAACGCAATATAATCACCGCGCGCCGCTTCAATCGCGATATTGCGGGTTTCGGCCACGCCCTGGTTGGTGTTGTTGCGAATGTAGGTCAGGCGATCGTGGATAAAGGGTTTCACCACCTCGGCGGTCTGATCGGTGGAAGCGTCGTCGATCACGTACAGGTGATAATCCTGATAAGTCTGGTTCAGCACCCCCAGGATCGACTGTTTGATAAAGCCCGCGGCGTTGTAAGCCGGCATGATAACTGAAACTTTTTCCATCTTAACCTCCAGCGATAAGCTGTTGCCATTGGGGATAAATCCGCTCAGGGATGAACTGCTGTGCCCGTTCCAGCGAGTGCTGGGAGAAGCGCTGGCGCAGCTCGCCGTCCTCGATCAGCGCCAGCGTGCGTCGGCTGAAGGCCTCGATATCGCCCTCCGCCACCAGATAGCCATTACCCGCGTTATCGATCAGCTCTGCGGGCCCGGTCTGACAGTCAAACGCCACCAGCGGCAGGCCGAAGCTCATGGCTTCAATCAACACCATCGGTAGCCCTTCGTAACGCGAGGTCATCAACAGCATCGCCGCCTGACGATAGTGGCTGGCAATGTCTGACGTTGCCGGCAGTAACTTCACCTGCTCACCCAGCCCGGCGGCGTCAATCTGCTGCTGTAACGCCGCACGGTCCGGACCGTCACCGACGATATGCAGTTGCCAGTCTGCCGTTTGCTGTGCCACCCGCTGCCAGGCGGCAATCAGGCGATCGAAGCCTTTCTGATGACACAGCCGACCGACCGCCAGCGCCACCGGTTGTTGCAACGTCGGCTGCGGCGCTTGCACCGGGAACGGGGAAACGTTCTCGATCACCCGACATTTACGTTCCGGTACCCAGCGGCTGATGGTGGCCAGGTCTTTCCTGGTCAGCAGTACCGTGCGGTCACCCAACCGATAAACCAGCACCTTCAGCCACTTCATCGGCCAGGCGTATTGATGGAAGCTGACGTGTTCACTCAGCAGCAGGCGGCTGCGCGGACAGAGTAAACGCAGGTACGGCACCATCAGCGACGAGAGTTTTCCCATCGATACGGTGACAATCACGTCATAGCGACCACGCCGCAGAAACCACGCCAGCCGCCAGGGCCACAACAGCGTTCTGCCGGGCATAAAACGCAGGGTCACCGCGGGATCCAGCGGGTAAAACGTCCGGTCACCGCTGATCGACACCAGATCCACCTGATGGCCCAAACGCGTGGACAGCGCATTGGCCAGGCTGCTGGCGACCCGTTCGGTACCGCCCTTTTCGGCGATGTTCTCAATCACAATCGCTACTTTTCGTTGCTGCATGTCATCTCCGAAATCCCTCACGGGCGGTGCGCAACAGACGCCCTCCCAATGGAAACAGCCCCAGTCTGGCCAGGCAGTCGCCGTACAGTTTGATCGCCCTGAACTTGCTGCTCAGAGCCTGGTGTTCGGTGCGCGACGAGTAATAGTTGAAGGCCTGCAGGTTTTCGCTGTACAGCGAGGCCAGCAGGTGTTTGCAGGCAAATCCGCTGATATAACGGCCACTGGTGTGCAGGTAGGCGTCAATAAACTGTTCGCTGGCGTCGATGTTCATCCGGCAGCGATCCGTGTCGGCATCACCACAGCGGATAAACACCCCGTGCCCTTCGTCAAAGGCCACCCTGGCGCCCAGATTGGTGGCGTTGACCAAAAACCCCCAGTCCTGGTATTTGTAGAGGAACTCCGGGAATAAAAACCGTCGGTCCTCTTTTTTACGCAGGCTGATGGTAGAGGTGCGAATATCGCCCATATCAAGAAATAAAAAATCGGCCCCTGCCGCCCCCTCCTTATAATCAAATCGATAACTGCGAATATTTTTGTCACTCACCGTGGCGTAATTACCAAAAATAATATCCAGCCGGGTATCCTGATGGCGTTTCAGGCGGCGGATAATATAGTTGGTACTGAAGGAGTCTTCCGGTTCAAGAAAGAAAACCACCTCCGCACGCGCCAGGCGAAAACCGGTATTACAGGAAACCGCCGTATTGGTGCGTATTTTATTTTCATGCAGGCGCGCCCGGCGATTGGCGGCCAATAAGCTGCGCATATTTTCCAGCTCTGGTTTATCGGAAGCATTATCAACCACGATAATTTCATAATCAAAGCCGGAGCAGGCATTGGTCATCCGGACTAGCGTGGCGGCCAAACTGGCTGAGTTATTAAAAACGGGCATGACAATCGATAAGTCCATTTATTACCTCAACAATATATTATCATTTGGCATAACAGCATTATTGCCAACGGAATAGTTTGTTATCCCAGAATTTCCTTGTCCGGTTATTACCCCCCGTCCTGACGCGGTTAAAATTCGCGCAGCCTACCGGTTATTCAACTACTCCTGGAAATAACCTCCCCACTCCTGTTCAATGGTTTCTGGCATCAACCTTTGCAGGCCGGCCCCCGGGGTGAATGTCAGCTCGCCAAAATAGATACGTTGCTGCACCTGATAAAAATCGACACGGACATAGGAAAACTGCTCCGCCACCTGATGCGACAGCGCCAGCATTTGCTCCAGCCGGCAGGGTTTGTCCATCGGCACGTCGCTGTTGGGTACCCCCAGACGGATCTCGGTACGGTTCCAGTCGGCATCAAAAAAGTCGCGACGATGATCGATAAACCGCTGGTAATCGATCTGGATGAAAAACCGCACTTCTCCGCCGCGGTTAAAGCAGTGGATCTTGATATCATTGGGTGTCTTGCCGTCTTCCAGCAGCATTTTCTCCACCATCACACAGGGGGGAATATCCTTATAATGACGCTCGCGGTAGACCTGATAAAAATTCTGTCGCAGCCAACTGTTGGTCAGCACTCTCAATTCATTGAAGCTGGTCTGGCTTTTATCAAACACCAGTTTGTTATAACCACTGCCGTGATTGGCCTTAATAACAAATGCATCAGGCAGTGCCTCATACATCTCCTCAGTTAATTCCTCACCCTGGGCATAAAGCTCAATCAGGTACTCTTCCCCCCACAAATTCTTGATATACTCTCTAACCTGATATTTATCGGATAACTGAGTGTACATTGCCAGAGGATATACTTTTCTGCGCATCAGTTTTTCGCTATACCCTACCGGCTTGGCCAGGTGTGGCACCTTGTGGAAAAACAAGGCGTATTTTAACTGATGATATAATGCGTCGGGTATATTACGGTAAAAACCCTTCACCAGATTATTTAGCATAAAGTTCTCGCACCTTCCCTATTAATTGAGGTAAACAACGGTAACAGGTGACCTGCAACCGGGTAATTTGTCCTCTCCTGAAGAAACCATTAAGTACAAAGAATGAAATAAACTCGGTGATCAGGGTGGAAATCGCAGCGCCTGCTATGCCGTAACGTGGTATCAACAGCAGATTCATCAGTACGTTGGCCAGGGCGGCCAACGGCATTTTTATCGCGATAAACCGATAACCGCCAAACAGCACAATCGCCCGATAGGACACGGTGCCCATCACCGAAAATAAAGAAGTCACCGAACACAGCGCCAGAATAGTGGCGGTTTCACGGTAGCTGTCGCCGAACATCAGCGCCACTATCGGCCCGGGGAACAGCGACAACAGCAAAATGACCGGCATCGAAAGCAACAGCACCACCAGATACAACAGCCGGATGCGCCCTTCCTGTTCGACCTGGGTGCGGGCATTTGCCACACCCGGCATCATCGAGGTGATCAGCGCAATCGGCACAAAGATCCACCCCTGACTCAGGGTGATGGCAGCGCTGTACAGCCCAACGCTGTGCTCGCCCAGATAGTTGCCGATCATGATCTGATCGATACGGGTATAGATGACAATCGACAGTCCTGAGACCGCCAACGGCAGCCCGACCTTTAGCAGGTAACGCCCGTAGCGTCGTTGATGACGCCCGCTGATCGGCCGCAGCCCACTGCGCTCTTGGCGAAACAGCACCCAACGCACCGCGTAGGGGATCAGGCTGCTCAACACATAAGGCACGGCAAACCACTCCAGCGGCAACCTGGCATGCACCAGCGCCAGCCGAACCACGATCGACAGTAACAGCGCCAGATTGTTGATCAGCGTGTTCAACTTCGATTTCAGCAGCGCGTCGTAATAGATTTTATAAACGTCCTGCACCGAGAAATAAGCGCTGATCAGCATCAACGCCATCATGATCTGGCTGGTGCGATCCTGTGTCAGCAGCGCCCAGGCCATCAGCGGCACGGCGATCAGCGCAAACAACTGTCGGCGCAGGCGCATTGAGGCCAGCATCAGCCGAATGCCGCTGTGCCGTCGCCGGGCGACGCGGTTAAACAACACCGCGTCGGCCCCCAATTGCACCAGCGGCACGGCGATGGCGATCACCGACAGCAGGTAGTTAATCAGCCCGTATTGCGCCGGTCCCAGGTAACGCGCCACGTACACCGAAACGAAAATGCCTGACAGGCTCAGCGATACCCGTTCCAACATCAACCACAGGGAGTTCATCAGCATCGCTTTCATGCGGCTACTGGACCTTTTCCTGATGGCTGGGGTAAGCGAAGGCGTAGTACCCGGCGTCGGTGGCGGTTTTCTTCACCATGCCGTTGAGGATCACCCCTTTAATGGTCACCCCGTTCTGCTCGAAGCGACGGATACTGGTCTCAATCTGCCTGACGGTGTTGACCTCGAAACGCACCACCATCAGCGCGGTACCGGCATGATGGCCCACAATGGCAGCGTCGGTCACCGCCAGCACCGGTGGCGTGTCGATCAGCACCAGATCATAGTTCTGCCCCGCCCAACGCAAGAAGTCGGCAAAGCGCTGGTGCATCAGCAGTTCAGACGGATTCGGTGGCACCTGACCGCGCGGCACAAAGTCCAGATTGGTAATGTCGGTTTTCTTCACCGCCTGGTCTGGGGCGATCAACCCCGACAGCATGTCTGAAAGACCGCCCTTGGCGCTGTTGTTCAGCCAGCGGTGCAAAAAGCCTTTGCGCATGTCGGCGTCGATCAACAATACCCGCTGACCGGCCTGAGCGATCACCACCGCCAGGTTGGTGCTGGTAAAGCTTTTGCCGCTGGCGGGACTGGCGCCGGAGACCATCAGAATGTTGTTTTTGGCCTCCATCATGGCGAAGTGCAGGCTGGTGCGCAGGCTGCGGATTGCCTCAACCGACAAGTCCTCCGGTTCCTCTTGCGCCAGGATCGGCAGTTTGCCGCTGCTGCTTTTGGTCAACAATTGCTGCTGTGTACGATTACGCTTTTGCTGCCACGGAGATAACGGCACCGTGGCATACACGCTGATGCCGCGTTTTTCCAGCGTATCGGTGTCACTGATGCCACGATGAAGTGCGGCACGCAACACCACCACCGAGGCCGACAGCACGCCGCCCATCAACAGAGCGAAGAAAACGATCATCACTTTTTGCGGCTGAACGGGGCGCAGACCGGTTTCCGCTTCATCGATAATGCGGATGTTTCCCACCGTGCCGGCCTTGCTGATGCTTAATTCCTGCTGCTTGTTCATCAGTTGCATGTAGACCTGCTGATCCACCTGCACGTCCCGGGTCAGGCGCAGAATTTCCTGCTGGGTTTTTGGCAAGCTTTGTACCTGCTTGCCCAGTCGCGCCTTTTCCGCTTCCAGCGTGGCGCGCTTTTCCAACAGCGCCCGGTAGGCCGGGTGTACGCGGGTATAAAGCTTGGAGATTTCCGCCTCTTTAAACGTCAGTTCATTCAACTGGCCTTCCAACTGAACCTGAGTATCCAGCACCGATTTGGCTTCCAGTGACAAATCCACCGAATCGTTTTGCTGACGGAACTGGTTAAGCTGATTCTCAGCGTTATTGAGCGAACTCTGGGTACGCGGCAACTGTTCGTGCAGGAAGGCCAGCATGCGCTGTGCCTCCTCGGTTTTGCGATCCACGTTCTGTTGCAGGTAGTTATCGGTGATGCTCTTCAGCACCGCCTCCGCCCGCTGCGGATCCTCCCCCGCCAGGCTGAAGGTCATGATGCCGCTTTCCTTGCCACCCGGGGCGACATCCAGCATGTTGCGCAGATCGTCCACCGCTTTCTGGCGTGGCACGTTAACCACGCTGAAGGTGGTCCCCGGCAAGGCTTCGAGCGCAGTCACATTGACAGTCCAGCCGCCCTGCTGCACGACCTGCCCAACGCTGCCACTGAACAGGGTTTTACCGTCATAGCTCAGGCTATAGCGCTGTTGATCTTCCGCCGTCAGGGTCAATTCCTGGCCCTGCATGACGGCCGGGACCTTCATGCCGGAAATATTCAGTACCGGGGGCGTTTCGCCGCTCAGACGAGCAATGCCCTTGCCAAACAGCGGGAAGTAATCCGGGCTGATACGCACCGTCAGGCCAAGATCGTCGACGGTTTTGCCAATCACGTAGCGCGATTTCGCCAGCGAAACCTCGTCCTGGGTCGCCGAGTTTTGCCCGATGGATCCGCCAATCGAACTGTCCAGCGTTTCACGCAGCAGCGAGTCACCCGATAGCTGTTTTTCCACCTGCACCAGTGCGGTAGCCTGATAGATTGGTGTTGCCATCAACGCATAGGCGCAGCCGAGAATGCCGGCCACGCCGGTTACCAGCAGAATGCGCCAGCGGTTGTCCCACAGCGGGCCAATCAGTCGCTCCCACTCCAATTTGTCATCCTGCTCAGCCATCACAATCGGCAATGCATTGTTCTTCATCATCGGTTTTCCTTTAGTCACCGTTACGGATTTACCAGTTACGGATCCGCAACGTGGCCTCGCTGAGGTCGTTAAAGCTGGAAATGGTCGGTACCAACTGGCTAATTAAACGGTTCCAGCGCGCGATCGGCGCCGCAGTGACGTACACCACATCGTAAGGTTCCAATTGGAATTCGGTACCCATCGCCAGCGCGGAGGCATCAGACAGGTCGAACTGGTAGAGCGACGCCAGCCGCTGTGGCTGTTTGCCGCCGTTCGGGCGGATCACGAACACGCCGGTCGCGTCGGCGACCGTTTGGCTGATCCCTTCGGAGCTGCCCAACGCCTCGGTCAATGTCATCCCGCTGCGATCCATTTTCAGCGTCGACTGTTTGCCGACCTCACCCATAACGAACACTTTCAGTTCGTCGTTGCGCGGCACATACAGGATGTCGCCCGGCTCCAGCAGGTGGTTCTGGCTGATATCGCCACGTTGCATCAGTGCCTGCAGGGAAATCGGCTGCTCTTTGCCCTGATGCGTCAGCACCACGTTGCGCCAGTCGGCGTTATCGGTCAGGCCACCGGCGGCATTGATTGCATCAAGAATGGTCAGCGGCACGTTGGTCACCGCCTGCTGCCCTGAGGTTTTCACTTCACCGGTCACATAGACTTTTTGCGAGCGGAAGGCGGCGATGCTGACATCCACCTGCGGGCTTTCCACATAGGTGGCCAGTCGGCCGGCAATCTGGTTACGCACTTCAGTGACTGTTTTTCCCACCACCTTCACCCGACCGATATAGGGATAGAAGATCGAGCCGTCGGCATGCACCCAGTTGCCGGTGTCGCTGGCGCTGCGGTATTGCCCGGCGGGCGTGGTCAGTTCGGGGTGATCCCAGACGGTGACGTTAAGCACATCGCCGACACCGATACGGTACTGATAGCTTTGCAGACGCTGGTCCAGTGCCAGGTTTGGTCGCGCTACCGGCTCAACCCGACGCATTTTTTGCAGCAGCATCGGCGTAACGCGGTACACCTGGACCTGTTTATTCAAATCAAAGTCTTCGTCCTGTTGAGTCACTGTCTCTTTGCCATGGGTCGGCAAGTGTGAACCCGGAAAGGCAGTGCAACCACTAAGCAAAACGCTGGACAGCACCAGTGGCATCAAATGAGGCAAATGAAGGTTCATAACGGTACCGTGAGAAAACGGGCCGCCGTTGCGGCCCGTTGGAGGATTAACGATCGGCGGTAGGGTTATCGGTAAAGATCCTTGCCTGACGAGGTTCGTGCAGCAGGGCAAAATAACCGAAGAAGCAAAATACGAAGGCCAACAGCATCAGGTGGTCCGGCAACTGCAACACTTCACTGCAGATGCCCACACAGGCCAGAGTGACCGCCAACATGCAGCTCATGGCCAGCGCCTGGCGTGCATTGAGGCCGCGACGCATCAGAATGTGATGCAGGTGGTCACGCCCGGCCTTGAACGGGCTCTGGCGACGCAACAGACGACGCACCATCACCGTCACCATATCCATCAGCGGGATGGCGATTAACCACAGTGCGGTCACCGGCCGTATTATTGCGTCCTCTCCCTGAGTAGCGACAATCAACAACCACAGCACGCTGAAGCCAATGACCATGCTGCCGGCATCACCCATGAAAATCTTGTTACGCGCACCGAACACGCTGAGGTTGAACAACAGGTACGCTGCCAGGGCCGCTATCAGGCTCAGACACCACAACGCCTGCGCGTCATGCCCGGCCAGACCGAACAAGATGGCCAACGCCATAAAGGTGACGCAGGACAGCGCACCGAGCTGGCCGTCGATACCATCAACCATGTTATAAGCGTTGATCGCCCCCCATACCGCCAGCGGCGTAATCAGCAAGGCGGCATAACCCAGCAACAACTCCTGGTGACCCCACAGATGCCCGAAGGAAGTAAGTTGCATCCCTGCTGCCAGCATCATCGCCAACGCAATCCCTCCCTGCACAATGACGCGTGGCGCCACCGGCAGATCAAAACGGTCATCAAGCACTCCCAGCATCACCAACGCCGTGACGCACAACAAATAGGTGGTGCTGTGCGGCAGCCAGTCCGGCTGCCAGAAGGTCACCAGCGTCATGATCAGGTAAATGGCAATGCCACCGACCAGCGGAATATGCCCCTGATGGCGCTTGCGGGCATTGGGTTTATCCACTAACCCCACCGCCAGTGCTGCGCGCCTGGCAATAACCACCAGCATCAGCGCCAAAATAAATATCACACTCAGTTGATATAACATGATCCCTCCAGCGAATAAGCACGCTACCGCCCTTGAGTTACAGCTCCCAATGCGCTATTAACAGAAATAAAATTGACAGTGCCAGGATATAAGTCAGCATGAGTTAATCCTGTTAAATACAGATTTATCCGCTTGTCAGCGGCGAAAAATAAACAACCCTGGCCTTAGGAAAGGTTATCCCTCGGAAAACTCGTGTTTAATTGTTCTTTCGATTGCCGAATCAAGTTCAACCGGCGCCACGAAACCACTTTGCACATTGCTTTTAAATTGAGTTCTGGCACAGAATTTTTGCACCCGCACCCGGCTAATAGGGAATTTACGGCGACTTATTTTGCTCACCAAATCCAATGCCGTGGCGCCACAGAGGCCAAATAAATAGGGAATGCGAATAGTCTTATTACTTTTTCCTAATGAAGAAGAAATAACGTCGACCAGTTGATTCATGGTGAAGTCAGGTTTATCAACATAATTACTGACCTGATAGGTTGCCTGCTGATCCAGCGCATGCTCCAGTCTGGCGGCAATATTTTCCACGTAAGCCATGGACTTCATATTATTGCCGCTGCCAATCATCACAAAACGACCGCTGGCGATTTGCCGGAACAGGTTATAGACGTTGCCACGATTATTTTCACCAAACACTACCGTCGGGCGGATGATGGTTAATTTGTTGCTGCCCTCGGCTTTGCGCCAGGCTTCGTAGACATACTCGGCCTCCAGCTTGGATTTGCCGTAATGGTTAAAGGGTTCGAAAAGCCCTTCTTCACCGGTTTCCTGGGCCACGAAACCGTAGACCGCCACCGATGAGGTAAAGACGATTTGCTTGATATTCAGCGCCGAGGCTGTCATGCAGACATTGCGCGCGCCTTCAACGTTAACCTGATAATACAGTGATATAGGATCCACATTATCCTGATGCTCGGCCGCAAGATTAATCACGGCGTCACAATCCGCCAGTGGCTGCCGCAGGGTCTCGGGCTGGGTTACATCACCAAATTGATAGAGCTCAGGAAAATGCTCGCTCCGCTTTTTATCCACGATGGTCAACACCAGGTCGTTACGCGCACTCAGACGTTTAACCAAGCGCGTCCCGATAAAACCGGAACCCCCGATGATAGCTACTTTACGCTTATCCATAATTTGTCACTCAACCCGGTTTCCCATTATTCCCTACCACACGATTGAGGCAGGACGCTAATTGGCGTTAGAACATGGAAACCAGACTGGACAAAACAGACCGAGCTTTCAAATAACAAATAATGAAATAAAAATATTGGCCGAATGTAAAATTATCGATAAAGGTGAAATATTATCTCGTGCTAATTTTTAACATCGTAAGCGACCTGATATTCCATGGTTTTATTCGGTAGTATAAGATTAATCTTACCCGCACCCTGCGCATCTGAGGTTTCGTATTTCACCGGCTGTTTCAACTTTCCCTGTTTGGGATCGACACACTCTATGGTCGCTTGATCCAGACTCTCCCCCTGATACAGACAAAGTAAAGTTTGTGGCCCGTTAGTCCGTGGGTTGTTCAGTGTCAGGGTAAGTACCACGCGGGTATTGTTTTGAATATCATTGATAATGGGCGGACGAGTTTGATTCCCCAGCACATATGAAAAATGTGAAATTATCAGCAGGGATACGAATACCGACAGATATTTTACAACTCTGACGGCCGGAACTGAGAAAAAACCTGCCGGCATCGACACTTTTTTTCTTATCGCCGTATTTTTAAGCATTTCAGCTGTGGTAGCCGAAGACGCTGGAGCAACATCCCCCTCCGATTGCTCTATTTCTTCAGTAGGAATTTCATCATCTTTATTGTCATTTTCAGAAAGTTCCGCTTGAATATCTTTATTAGCATCCTCATTAACATTCCATATTTCGTCGGTGACGTATTCATCTTCTTCGGAAATAAAGTGAAAAACAGCCTTATTCTCAACCTTATAACCCAGGCGAGGAATAGTTCTGATAAGCGTATGTTCTGCATCACCGATTTTTTGACGAATTGATTTAATTGTTTGATTTATCGTTGAATCCGAACAATAAGTTCCTTTCCATATGTTTTCTATAATTTCCGTACGACTAACCAGTTCAGGGGATCTGGCGACAAGAAGTGAAAGTATCTGATACTCCTTCCAACGTAGACGAAATTTTTCCCTGGACGGTGTCAGAACATCTAGATTCCTAATCTTTATTCTTTTATCAAGATTCACTTTTAATTTCCTTAGCGTGCCTGTCCTGCACACTTTGTATAGAAATATGAAAAAATGTTCAAGAAATTAAATGTAAACTCAACAGGTTGCATTCAATAGATATTAACTTTTATAAAAATTTGCTGATTTCATTTTTTACATTACCTCTCAAATGGAGGTTCTGATTCTTTGAATGTCTCTATTTCCCTGTTGGCATCATGGTTTCTTATCATGTTTACCGGCAATAAAATACAGCCAACTTACTGTTTTTAAACATAAAATGCAAATATGTTATAATTTTGTTATTTAAGTGAAATTGTGAAATTTCATACTCACCGTCAAGGACACCCTCTGTTTTCCGTCTAATCCGATTGCCAGATAGCCTACAAAAAGCCTGCAAAAACAGAATGAGAGTTATCTGATTTAATCCTTCACGGAACGCCAGGTTAAAATATAGCACCAAATACACAGACCTATTGTTGTCCTGATGAGATAAATCTCTAATAACAGAAAAAAACAAAAATTCATTACCCTTCCATGCGTCATACACAGTGCTTTATTTTCGTAAGGAATTCGACGGAAAAATGGAAAATAACACACAGAAAAATATTCAACCATCAACAGTGGAAAGTCACAGTTTGAGAGAGATACCTATAAACAAAGGAAAAAGCAGTACGCAATAATAAGAATATTACCTAAGGAGGCGGGGATTTCACTGAGGGCGTAAAATTTCATCGGGGACAGCGGGGAATGAGTCCCTCCCCTGCGGGGGAGGAACGGGTGTTACTCGAACGCTTTACTATTTTTTACGGCCGTAGACTCCCCAGGTGACCAGGATACACAGCACATAAAACACCAGGAAGATTTTCATCGCCCCCGCCGGTGAACCGGTCAGGGCCAGCGAGGTGCCAAAGGCCTGCGGAATAAAGAAGCCGCCGGCAGCACCAATCGCCGAGATGAAGCCCAGGGCTGCCGCAGAATCGGTCACCGCTTCACGCTGAGCGCTTTCGTCACTGCCGCCGCCAGCCTTAACCCGATCTACGGTAATTTTACGGAAGATCACGGCAATCATCTGGAAAGTAGAACCGCTACCCAACCCGGCGGTGAGGAACAGCAGCATAAAGACGCTATAAAACGCAATAAACGACCCTGCATGCCCCGCCCCCGGTAAGGTCAGGAACAACAAGGCAGCGAACACCGCCATCAGCACAAAGTTAATCAGCGTGACGCGAATGCCACCGAAGCGATCGGACAGCGCGCCGCCGACCGGCCGTGCCAGAGCACCAAGGAACGGGCCGAAGAAGGCATAATGCAGGATCACCACGTCCGGGAACTGGGTTTTAGACAGCATGGCGAAACCGGCAGAAAAACCGATAAATGAACCAAAGGTGGCGAGATACAGCAGGCTTAACACCCACAGATGACCGCGTTTCAGTACCGGCAGTTGCTGGCGCAGTGACGCTTTGGAGGCGGCCAGGTCGTTCATGCCAAACCAGGCCGCCAACGTGCCGACCAGCAGGAACGGCACCCAGATCCAGGCGGCGTTTTCCAGCCACAGTGAGCTGCCGTCCGCCTGTGTCTGAGCCGTGCCGCCAAAGGCACCAAAGATAGCGACAGAGATGGCCAGTGGAGCCACCAATTGCATCACGCTAACACCCAGATTACCCAAACCGCCATTCAGACCCAGCGCACCGCCCTGACTGGCCTTCGGAAAGAAGAAGCTGATATTGGCCATGCTCGAGGCAAAGTTGGCGCCGGCAAAGCCACACAACAGGGAGATAATCACAAACACGCTATAAGGGGTGGTGGCGTCTTGTACCGCAAACCCCAGCCACAGACAGGGTACCAACAGGAAACAGGTACTGATGGCGGTCCAACGACGGCCACCGAACAGCGGGATCACAAAGGAATAAGGCACGCGCAGGATAGCGCCAGAAACGGAAGGTAATGCAGTGAGCAGGAACAGTTGATCGGTGGTGAAATTGAAGCCAACCTTATTCAAATTGACCGCGACCGCGCTAAACAACATCCAGACGCAGAAAGCCAATAACAGACAAGGAATGGAAATCCACAGGTTGCGGTTGGCAATGCGTTGGCCACGCTGTTGCCAGAATGCGGCATCCTCAGGTTGCCAGTCCTGAATAACCGCGCCTGTTTGTTTTGATAATGACGTTGCAGATTGCGACATAAAAACCTCAGACACAGGATGATAACTCCGCCCACCCTAGGCGGCGCCCCCCATGGCAAAGTTGATGTAAATCAACCCGGGTGCAGGTAGCCAACGGTCTAAAAAGGCTCGCCATCCCTTTGTGAGTAAGCCGAGGTAACTCATAAAAGCAAAATAAATCAATCGATTGAAAAGCACTCCACGCCTTGGTCACTCGCTACTATCGTAGTGCGGAAACTAGGGGGTACTTCGTTAGAGGTATGGGGTTATGCCCCGGTATGATAAAAAATGGCGCTGAATCGTTACCACACCGGCTGGTGCCACCTGCTTTGTCCTCTGGTTACCCGCCGTTGTCTTGCTCTGCGCCGGGGACCCAAAATCTATGAAACGCCTGTTAGCTCCGCTTTCCATCGTTAATCAGGTGGCCATATTGATGTTGCTGCTGGGCATTCTTGGCGTGGCCGGCATGAGCATTTCCGCCTGGATGTCACAAAGCATTCAGGGCAACGCACATGCCATCAACAAAGCCGGTTCGCTGCGGATGCAAAGTTACCGCCTGCTGGCACAGGTGCCGTTGGATGCACACAGCGAAGCCCTGATCCGCGAGCTGGATCAGGATGCCAACAGCCCTGATCTCCAACACTCGGTGACGCAAGAGCAACTGACCGAACAATTTCAGGCGCTATACGGCTACTGGCAAACAACCCTGTTGCCAAGGTTGCGAGCAGCCCAGCAACCGGCTGACGCCGCGCCACAGGTAGCACATTTCGTCGCCCAGTTGGATAAGCTGGTTTCCGATATCGACCACCATACCGAACGCCGGTTGCTGACGGTAACGCTGGTGCAGGGGGTGTTTATTGCACTGACGCTGCTGCTGTTGGTGGGCACCATCTGTTATCTGCGCCGTCGCCTGTTACACCCCTGGCGGCAATTGGTGGCGATGGCGTTGTCGGCAGGCCGCGGCGATTTCAGTCGCCGTTTTGCCCAGCGTGGGCATCAGGATGAAATGGCCTCGCTCGGCGGCGCATTAAACACCATGTCCGACGAACTTGCCGCCATGTACAGCGGGCTGGAGCTGCGGGTGGCGGAAAAAACCGCCGACCTGCAGCAAAAAAATCAGGTGCTGAGCTTTTTATATCGCGCCAGTCGCCAGTTGCATGCCAATGAGCCGTTATGCAGCCGCCTGACGCCAATACTCAATCAGTTGCAAACCCTGACGCCGCTGCGTGCCATTCAGGTGCGCCTGTACGAAAACAACAGTCAGGAGCAGTTTGTGCAACTGAGCGGCAACCAGCCGCTGCGGCCGGAGTATTGTAATAATCCGGTGTGCAGCGCCTGCGTGAACAGCGAGGGTCAACAGCATGCCGACTACCCCTCGCTAAGCTGGAGTCTGAGCGACAAGCTGGGAGATTACGGGGTGATCGTCGCGCAACATGCCCCACAGTGGCCGCTGAATGACGATCATCGGCAATTGATGAATACCCTGGTCGAACAGTTGACCAGCGTGCTGGCGATTGAACGCCAGGTCGATCATCAACAGCAGTTGATGCTGATGGAAGAACGCGCAGCGATAGCGCGCGAGCTGCATGACTCCATCGCTCAGTCGCTGTCGTGCCTGAAGATGCAAACCAGTTGCCTGCAAATGCAGGGTGCCGAGCTGTCGCCCGCCAACCTGGCACTGGTGCAACAGATGCGTGAAGAGCTGAACATTGCCTACCGTCAACTGCGTGAGCTGTTGACCACCTTCCGCCTGCGGCTGACGGAGCCGGGGCTATTGGCGGCGCTACAGTCGACGGTGCAAGAGTTTAGCCAACGGCTCGGTATCACCATCAACCTCGACTACCAGTTAACGCCGCGTACGGTGCCCGCGTATCAGGCCATCCACCTGTTGCAAATCGCCCGTGAGGCGTTAAGTAACATCAACAAACATGCCCAGGCCAGCCAGGTGAACATTCAGGTGGTCAATCAACGTGGCGAGGTCACCCTGAGCGTCTGCGATAACGGCTGCGGGTTGCCGGAAGAAACCGATCGTCCCGACCACTACGGCCTGATTATTATGCGCGATCGCGCCAAAAGCCTGCACGGCCACTGCGAAATTTTACCTCGCGGCGGCGGCGGCACTGAAGTCCGGGTGGTATTTAAACCGGACAACCACGCCATCGACTAATGGGAAAAACCATGACCACCGAAACTGCCGCCACTATTTTACTGATTGACGACCACCCGATGCTGCGCAACGGCGTAAAACAGCTTATAGGCATGGACCCACGCCTGCAGGTGATTGCTGAAGCCGGTAACGGTGAACAAGGGGTCGCGTTGGCCGAGGAACATGATCCTGATCTGATCCTGCTCGATCTGAACATGCCTGGCATCAACGGACTGGAAACGCTGGATCGCCTGCGCCTGACCGCCCTTTCCGGACGCATCGTAGTGTTTAGCGTGTCGAATCATGAAGATGATGTCGTCAGCGCGCTAAAACGCGGTGCCGATGGTTATCTGCTGAAAGATATGGAGCCCGAGGAACTGCTGAAGGCACTGCATCAGGCGGCGGCCGGTCAGATGGTGTTAAGCGAAGCTCTGACGCCGATCCTGGCCGCCAGCCTGCGTGAGAACCGTCCCAGCACCGAACGCGACATCCAACAACTCACGCCGCGTGAGCGCGATATTCTCAAGCTGATCGCTCAGGGCCTGCCCAACAAGATGATCGCCCGCAAGCTGACCATCACTGAAAGCACCGTCAAGGTGCACGTCAAACACCTGTTGAAAAAAATGAAGCTGAAATCACGCGTTGAAGCCGCCGTCTGGGTGCTGCAAGGGAAGAACGGTTAGTCCGCACCGTTCAACGGACCGCTTTCTGCCGGGATCGGCGGTGTTTGCAGTATTTTCGCCGGTGGCAGCCCCGGATCCACATCGGAAGAGGCGGTCAGCGGCGGCGTCACCTGCAGTTGGATCCAGTTAGAAGTCACCAACTGCTGCTTGTCGTCCTCCAGCGTCACCGACAGGCGGTAGCGGTTAACGGCGTCCGGTGTGTTATCCCACTGCGGCACAATCAGGCTCCAGCCATGCGGATCGTTACTGTTCTGCGACGGCGTCAAGCTCAGCGCCTGGGTATCGCCCTGCCAACTGACACGGGTGATTTTGTTGGTGGCTTTAATCTCCAGCACCAACGGCAAGGTTTCCCCGGGTTGCAGCTGCCACGGTGGCGTAGCCAGGAACACTTGCAGCGTTTTACGCTGTTTGAACGCCATCACCGGCACATTTTTCCGTTCAATATTGTCATAGCGGCTACCACGCAGCGACTTGGCCTGAGCGACATACTCCGGCGATATCTGCTTCACCAGCGGCACGCCAAGCCGATAGCTTAGCGCCAGCTCGACCTGATCCTGACTTACCCCGCCTTCCCCCATCTTGTGCAGCGCTTTCACCGTCACCAACGGCACCGGGGTGTAATTCACCCCCAGTTGCATGGCACGCGGGTCATTTTGCTTTTTGCCGGAGCCAAACAGATCGACGTTTTCTCCCCAGTACTGTTCATAGCTGAGCGAGCCGCCAATCTGGCGGTAAAACGGCAGGTAGCCCTGAGTGGTGATGTCATAACCGCTCGCCGGACGGCTGGGGAATTGAGCGTTATCGGCCTGCTGTGCCAAAGCCGATAACGGATAGTAATAGTTGGCGGAAAAACGCAGGAAATCTCCCCAGGCTTCGGCCCCCAGACTGGCACGCTGGTGATGGCGTTCAAAGTCGCTGTCCAGCACGGTGTTATACCCAAGTAGCCAATCACCGGCGACCCAGCGCTGCCCGAGGCCAAAGTTGCCCAGCGAGCCATTGGTTTGTTGCAACAGACCGAGTTGGCTGTAGGTCAGCAAACCGTTAACATCATGCAGCGGGCTGAATAACTGGCCGCTGCTGCCGCTAAAATCCCCTTGGTCGGACATCACCAGCGACAGTTTGGCGTTACCCAGTGGCGAAAGCAGCTCCTGCGCCTGCTGTTGCAGCACGTTGCCGGCTTGCCCCACCGCATAGCTCTCCGCCCGGGTGCGCACCTGCTGGCCCGAAACGTTATTCAGGTTACGCTCACCCAACTGTTTAGCCATGGCGGCCCACTCTTTCTCACGCTCGGCATCGTTCGAAGCGCTGCCGCCCAGTTCTGGCAAATTGTCGCCCGGCTGATGAACCACAGATTCGGGTGCGGGTGGGGACTCGGCATGGGCGGGCAACGCGCCAACCAGCCACGCCAGCCCCACCGCCGGTAAACAGCCGGCGGGTGAGAAGAACAAATCAACGACCTTTTTCAATCGGTAACGCGCTTTATCGATAACGTCTGTCATTACACCGTCGCCGCCCCTTCATCCAGAGGGGTTGGCAGATAAACCTTTTCTTGCTGCCGCCACTCCAGACGACAGACAACCCAAACTTTGCGCAGTTTGCTACCCGGTATTTCACCCTAACGGGCGCCCGACGGCCAAACTGCATCATGAACCCTAAAGTCTAATGGGTTCTTCATCAGAAACAATCAGATAAACCTCATTTGAACAAGTGACGTCGTCACATAAGGCCAAATTATTTCAGTCGATGATATGGCGACCAAGAGCACGCTGAAATCCCCGCCGCTGAACCGCAAAAATTCACTTAATTTTATCGCAGATTTTGCCGAAAAAAACCGCACATTAGAATTCACAACAAAATTAATTAATTGATTATCCGTAGCAATTCGCAATTTCAGTGTATTTCACCTGGCATTAAACAACGCTTTGCGACCGCCTGCGCAATATCGATCATCGGTGGGTTATTAGTGCCTCGTGAAACTCATTTTGCCGCTATTTTGAACGCTAATTTCAGCCCGGCAAGGACGCCATATGTTCGATAATCCCCCACTCGATCTCTGGTATCGCGGCCTGTTTATCCCGGCCATGTTACTGCCGGCAGCGATCGCCCTGTGGCTGATAAACTCCCTGCCACAGAGTCTGTCACAAAAGTCACCACCGAGAACACACGGGGTGATGTTGATTGCCGTTACTGCCGGATTGGCGGCCCTGCCTTTCACTATCCCGTTGCTGCAACGGCTATTGTTGCTGCCGGTGGCGGCGATATTGTTGGCGCTGGCGCTTATCGACCGGCAACACCGATTATTGCCGGATCGCCTGACGCAGCCGCTGCTCTGGGCCGGACTATGGGCCAATCAGCACGGCTGTTTTACTTCACTGACCGATGCCGTGACCGGGGCCAGTGCCGGTTATCTGTCGCTTTGGTTACTCAATGCGGCCTATCGCTATGGACGGAAAACGGACGGTATAGGCCAGGGGGACTTTAAGCTGTTGGCAGCACTGGGTGCCTGGACCGGTTGGGCCGCTCTGCCCGTGTTGGTCACCGGTGCTGCGGCAGCCGGACTTTGCGCTACAGCGATCGCCGGTTTACTGCACAAATCCGGCAGGCAGGATACGCTGCCGTTTGGCCTTTATCTGGCGCTTGCCGGCTGGCTGGTTCTGCTGATGACGGCCGACATTGGCATTTCACCCTTCAGCGGGGAAATCACGCTATTTCATCTAATTTCACCCTGACAGCCAGCCGTTTGCCGCTGTTATAGCCGGCTGTTGGCATAGCTGTTATGGCGAGCCGCCCCCTGCACTACTATGATGGGTTTAATCAAACACAGGAGGTTGTATGGTCGGTCGTGGTTTATCTGCACTCGCGCTTAGCGCGGCTTTGGCTACCGGTTTGCTGTCTTTCGCGGCACAGGCCGCCGGCACCTTTACCCTCAGCTCATCGGCATTTCAGGACGGCGGCTCGCTGGCACAGAAATATGCTGGCGCCACACCCGGCAACGCCAGTTGCACCGGTAATAACGTTTCACCACCGCTAAGCTGGGCCAACCCACCGGCAGACACCAAAAGCTTCGCCCTGCTGCTTTCCGATCCCGAAGGCCGCGCAGGTCTGGGAGTCAGTCATTTAGTGGCCTATGGCATTCCTGCCAGCGCCAGCGGCTTTGCCGAGGGCGATCTCACCCAGGGCAAAGGCTTTGTGGGTGGCAAAAACTCACCGGGCACCGCGGTTTATCATGGCCCCTGCCCACCGGCGGGTTCAGGACAGCACCACTATACCTTCGTGTTGATCGCCACCGATCTGCCGCCGCATGCGCTCGGCCCGGGGCTCACCCGTGAGCAGCTATTGGAGAAATTGCAGGGCCATGCCAAGGGCGGTGCAGGCATTATCGGTCGCTTCGGCCAATAGCGCTTCGGCTAAGCCACCTGGTGGGATGCATGCTGTTGAATCAATTTTTTTAGCTCCGGCAGGCAGGAACCGCAGTTGGTACCACATTGCAGGCGGGCACCCAATGCCTCTGCACTGTGGCAACCCTGCTGGATGGCCGCAATGATGCGGTTCTCACCTACGCCGAAACAACTGCAAATCGTGGTGCCTGCCGCTAACTGCCCCGGCGCACCGCGACCTGCCAGCAGTGCCAGGCGTTGTGGCCCACCGCTGGGGGCCAGCTTAAAGGCGCTGAGGATCGCCGGACGGTCAAGATCCGGGGCCTGCTGGCGGACATAAAACGCCAGTTGTACCTCGCCCTGTCGCCAGCCAATCAGGTGCAGACCGCGCTGGGCCAACTGTGCCGTTTGCAGCGTCATGCCCTCCAGCGAGAAATGCCGCTGTAGCCAGGCCTGCCAGTCTTCAACCGGCCGCTGCCCGGCCATAATGTAGTGGGTCAGCCCGTCCTGCGCGACCCAGCTCCAGTAAATTCCCCTGGGGGCGGCGACGTCGGCACGGATAAAAATCTCCGCCTGCCAGCTCACCGGCCAATGGCTAACCCGTACCGGCGCATGTTTGCTTTCCGGCTGGCCGGAGTCGGCATCCACCACCGGCGGGATCAGGCTGTCTACCCGGCCCTGAGCGGTAAATTGACCGTTCCAGTGCATCGGTACGAACACACTGCCGCGCCGCTGTCCCGGGTTGCACTGCGCGCGTGCCAGCATCCAGCCGTGGGGCGAACTGAGTCGCACCAGACTGCTGTCGACGATCCCCAGTTCGGCAGCATCCTGCGGGTGTATTTCGCAAAAAGGTTCGCTCAAATGACGCATCAGCCGTGCCGCTTTGCCGGTGCGCGTCATGGTGTGCCACTGATCGCGGATACGACCGGTGTTCAGCACCAGTGGATAGCGTGGTGAGACCGCATTCTGCGGCAGGCGCGGCGTCACCGGCAGCAGTCGCGCCTTGCCGTCTGGATGGAAAAAACGCCCATCGGCAAACATGCGCCGACCCCCCGCAGGATGCTGCGCATTCACCGGCCACTGCACCGGGGTCATCTGCAACCATTGTTGTCTATCCAACCCCGCCAGTTGGCCGATGTCGAACCCGCGCGTTCCGTTATTTTCAAATCCGGACAGGGCCGCGTGTTCGCTGAAAATTTCCGAAGGATGTTGGTAACTAAACGCCGCACCATGACCCATACGTTGCGCAACCTGACTGAGGATCCACCAGTCGGCCCGGGCTTGCCCCGGCGCCGGCAGAAAGGCACGCTGACGCGAAATGCAGCGCTCGGAGTTGGTCACGCTGCCTTCTTTTTCTCCCCAGGCCAACGCGGGCAGACGAATATGCGCCAGTTCGGCAGTATCAGTCATGGCCATCACTTCGGACACCACCACCAACGGGCACTGTTTTAGCGCCTGGCGTACCGCATCGGCATCCGGCAGCGAGACCACCGGGTTGGTGCCCATAATCCACACTGCTTTTACCTGCCCGGCGGCGATCGCCTGGAACAGCTCCACCGCATTCAGCCCTGGTTGCCGGGCAATGTGCGGTGATTGCCAAAAACGCTGCACCCGGTCGATATCCTCGGGGTTAAACCCCATATGCGCCGCCAGTTGATTGGCTAGCCCACCGACTTCCCGCCCGCCCATGGCATTGGGTTGGCCGGTAATCGAAAACGGGCCGCTGCCTGCCCGACCAATACGTCCTCCCGCCAGGTGCAGATTGATAATTGCATTGCATTTATCCGCACCGCTGGCCGACTGGTTAATGCCCATCGAATAGAGCGTGACCCAGTTGTGGGACGCGGTCAGCAGGTGGAAAAACGTCAGCACCGCACTGAGCGGCAGCCCGCAAAACTCCGCCACCCGCGGCGGCGTCCATTCTGCCGCCGCGGCCAACGTGGCCTCTGCGCCGCTGGCATGCTGTTGCAAAAAGGTGGTATCCAGCCCTTGCTGTTCGGCCAGCCAGTGCAGCCCGCCGGTAAACAACGCCGCGTCACTGCCGGGCCGCAGCGGCAGATGCAAATCGGCAATATCACAGGTTGCCGTCTCACGCGGGTCAATCACTACCACCCGCATCTGCGGGCGCTGTTGTCGGGCTTTCACCAGCCGTTGATAGACCACAGGATGCGCCCAGGCGGTGTTGGAGCCGGTCAGTATCACCAGATCCGCCTGTTCGATATCCTCATAACAGCAAGGCACCACATCGCTGCCGAATGCCCGCTTGTAGCCAACCACCGCCGACGCCATACACAGCCGCGAGTTGGTGTCGATATTGGCCGCACCGATAAATCCCTTCATCAGTTTGTTAGCCACATAATAGTCTTCGGTCAGCAACTGGCCGGAGGCATAAAACGCCACTGCCTGCGGGCCATGTTGTTCAATAATCTGATTAAAACGCTGCGCCACCTGGCCGAGTGCCTGATCCCAGGCGACCGGCTGGCCATCGACCTGCGGCTGCAACAAGCGGCCAGTCAGATCCAGTGTTTCACCCAGTGCGCTGCCTTTGACACACAGTCGCCCCTGGTTGGCCGGGTGCGCCACATCGCCGCTGACCTTCAGTTCGCCATTACTCTGCTGCTCAATGGCTACGCCACAGCCTACGCCGCAATACGGGCAGGTGGTGCAATGCGTAGTGGTCATGAGGTCACTTCCGCCGTTTCCGGCAGTTGGGCCTGCACCGCCAGCGGTGTACTGCACACCCACACGCGGCCTTCCTCTACCCGCACCGGCCAGGCGGTGACAGCACGCTCGACATTATCCACACAGATACCGTCACTCAGGCGGAAACGCTGCTTATAGAGTGGGGAAATCACCACAGGTTCGCCCGCCACGTCCCCCAACAACCCACGAGCCAGTACGTTGGCGTCGCTGTCCGGTTCCTGGTTGGCCAACGCATAAACGCCGCTGTCCGGCAGATGGAACAACGCAATTTGCCGCTGCCCCAGGCGGGCAGCCATACCGGCGTTAGCCGGGATATCCGCCAGTGCACAGACATCCAGCCACTGTTCCCCGACGCTCACCGCCGGTTGCACCTCGATCACCTGGCCCCGCTCCACACCCGCGGCCGGGCGACGTTGTCCGCGCTCCGCCTGCCAAACGATCGCCTCATCCGGCTGTTCGCTGTTAACAAACGGACGGAACAGTTTCAGGCGATCCGGACTGGCGAGCGTGGTTTGCCATTCACATTGGTAGTGGCTGACCACCGTTGCCATCTCCGCGTCCAATTCGGTGCCAATGCCCAGACTGTCTTGCAAAACCACTTCTCGCAGGTAGTCCAGCCCTCCTTCCAGGTTGTCCATCCAGGTGCTGGTGCGCTGCAGGCGATCGGCGGTGCGGATGTAGAACATCAGGAAGCGATCGACCGTGCGGATCAGCGTGGCGGTATCGAGATCGCTGGCAAACAGGTCCGCATGACGCGGTTTCATGCCGCCGTTGCCACACAGGTACAGGTTCCAGCCTTTCTCGGTGGCGATCACCCCAACGTCTTTGCTCTGCGCCTCTGCGCACTCTCGCGTGCAGCCGGAGACCGCCATTTTGATTTTGTGCGGTGAACGCAGCCCCTTGTAGCGGTGCTCCAGTTCGATAGCCAGAGCGGTAGAGTCCTGCACACCATAGCGGCACCAACTGGAGCCGACGCAAGACTTCACGGTGCGCAGCGACTTGCCGTAGGCATGTCCGGTTTCAAACCCGGCGTCGATCAATTGCTGCCAAATCTCCGGCAATTGCTCCAGCCGGGCGCCAAACAGATCAACCCGCTGACCACCGGTAATCTTGGTGTAGAGCTGATAGCGTTGGGCAATTTGGCCAATGGCGATCAGTCCAGCCGGGGTGATTTCACCGGCCGGTACCCGCGGGACCACTGAATAGGTGCCGTCCTTCTGGATATTGGCGAAAAAACGATCGTTAGTGTCCTGCAGCGGCAGGTGCTGCGGTTTGAGCAGATATTCGTTCCAGCACGAAGCCAGGATCGACCCCACCAGCGGTTTGCACACCTCACAACCACGCCCATGACCGTGTCGAGACAACAGCTCGTCAAAGGTGCGGATGTTGCCGACGCGTACCAGGTGATACAGCTCCTGACGTGAATAGGCGAAATGCTCGCAAACGTCTTTTTTCACCACTACGCCGCGCTGCTGCAGTTCGTGCTCCATCAGCTGTTTGACCAATGCCGCACAGCCGCCACAGCCGGTGCCCGCTTTGGTGCAGGCCTTGACCGCCGCCAAATCGCCGCAGCCTTGTTCCACCGCAGCGCTGATATCACCTTTGCTGACGTTATGACAGGAGCAGATCTGCGCCGTGGCCGGCAAGGCCGATACCCCCAAGGCTTTCGGTGCTGACCCGGCCGTCGCGGGTAAAATCAGACTCTCCGGCATGGCGGGCAGCGGCATATCGTTGAGCATCATCTGTTGCAGCGTGCTGTATTCAGCGCTGTCGCCCACCAGTACCGCACCCAGTAACCGTTTGCCTTCGGCATCGATCACCAGCTTTTTATACACCTGCGCCGGGCCGTCGACCCAGCTGTAGCTTTGGCTGTCGGGGGTATGGCCATGGGCATCACCCAGCGACGCCACTTCCACGCCCAACAGTTTGAGTTTGGTGCTCATGTCTGCACCACAGAACACCGTTTCCTGCCCGGCCAGTCGATCGGCCAGGGTACGCGCCATCTGGTAGCCGGGAGCCACCAGTCCGAAGATTTGTCCGTTCCACAAGGCGCACTCGCCGATGGCATAGATTGCCTCATCACTGGTGCGACACTGGCTGTCGATCACGATGCCGCCGCGTGCCCCCACCTCAAGTTCGGCCTCGCGGGCAAGCTGGTCACGTGGGCGGATACCGGCAGAAAACAGAATTAAATCAGCCTCCAGAAGCTCACCATCGGCAAAATTCATGCAGTGACGGTGTAACGAACCCTCGGTAATGGCCTGAGTTTGCTTACCGGTATGCACGCTGACACCGAGCGCCTCGATTTTTTTGCGCAGCATGGTCGCGCCACCGTCATCCAGTTGCACCCCCATCAGCCGTGGCGCAAACTCCACGACATGGGTGTTCAGCCCAAGCTGACGCAAGGCATTGGCAGCCTCCAGCCCCAGCAGGCCACCACCGACCACCACCCCAACACGGGCGGTTTTGGCGCAATCGGCTATCGCCGCCAGATCGTCGAGCGTGCGGTAAACCAGACAGCCCGGACGGTCATTACCGGAGATCGGCGGTACAAACGGATAAGAGCCGGTCGCCAGCACCAGTTGGTCATAGGCCGTTTCTCGCCCCTCGGCGTCGATCACACATTTGCGCTGGCGATCGATAGCGCACACCATCTGCCCCAACCGCAGTTCTATGCCACTACGTTCAAAGAAACCCTCCTCCACCATCGACAGCGAATCCGCACTGCGGCCGGAGAAAAACTCGGACAGATGCACCCGGTCGTAGGCCGCCACCGGCTCTTCGCCAAACACCACAATGTGATACTGCAAGTGCAGTTCGCGAGCGACCAGTTGTTCCAGCAAGTGATGACCGACCATGCCGTGACCGGCAACCAACAAAACGGGCTTGTGCATATCAGAATTCCTCTCATCAGACGCCGCTGGCGTCCCGGGTTCGCTACTGCCAAACAGCAAGGTATCCGGCTGTGAAACCGGCAGGCCAAGCTGCTGCAGATAAAAAGGGCTGTCCTGAGCGTCGCCATACAACACCACGCCCTGTAATTTGCCGTCGCGCACCAGCAGGCGGCGGTAGTGCTGTACTTGCGGATCTTCAGCGTGATGAACCTCGGTATACCCGTCGGCAACCATTTCGCCGGCGCTGAACACTTCAACGCCGCTGACCTTCAGGCAGGTATGCAACGGCGTTGGCCGGTAACCCGCCACCGGTTCCCCACTCAGCCGCTGCGCCAACAGTCCGGCCTGCTGCCAGCAGGGTGCCACCAGGCCAAAAGTGGTCTCACCAAACTGGGCACACTCCCCGATGGCAAACACTGCCGGATCGTCCGTTTGCATCCGATCGTCGATCATAATGCCGCGCTCGCAGACCAGTCCGGCGGACTGCGCCAGGCTAATTTCGGGCCGCACTCCGATGGCGATCACTGCCAGTTCGCAGGCCAATAACTCGCCGTTACTCAGGGTGGCCGTGCTGACCCGTTCGGTTCCCTGAAAGCGGCTGACTTCGCAGTTCAACCGGCATTCAATACCGCGCTGCAACAGGTCATGTTGCAGCATCCGCCCCGCACGAGCGTCCAACTGACGTTCCATTAGATGATCGCCCCGGTGCACCACGGTGACATTCATGCCGCGCTGCGCCAGTGCTGCTGCCGCCTCAATCCCCAGGACTCCTCCGCCCACCACCAGCGCCGGTTGGGCTGGCCGGCAGCGGCTGAGCATCGCTTCAACATCGTCCAGGGTGCGAAAGCCATAAATGCCGTCCAATCCCCCACCCGGCAGTGCGGGCCGCAACGGGCGCGAACCGGTGGCAAACACCAGCAGGTCATAAGGCAGTTGATGCCGGACGGTGATCGCCCGCTTTTGTTGCCGATCCACCGCCAGCGCCGGTTCCCCGGCCAGCAGTTGCACCCCCTGCTGCCGATACCAGTCATAGTCGTGCAGCAGGGTATCGCTGAACGCTTTGTCCCCCGCCAGCACCGGCGACAGCAGAATACGGTTGTAGTTGCCGCGCGGCTCTTCGCCGATCACCGTGATGGCATAGCGCTCTGGCGCCAGCCGACACAGGGTTTCCACCAGCCGCATACCGGCCATGCCGTTGCCAATCACCACCAGTTTGGGTTTGTCCATCATCCGGCTCTCATGCCGCTTTCGCGTGCTTTTCATACAGGAACTTCAGTACCTGCCGACGGTAATGGTGATATTCCGGGTCATCCGCCAGCGCCACCCGTGAACGCGGACGCGGCAGCGCCACCGGCAGAATTTCACCGACGGTGGCCGACGGACCGTTGGTCATCATCAGCACCCGATCGGACAGCAGCACCGCTTCGTCGACGTCGTGGGTAATCAGCACTATGGTGGTGTGCAGCCGCTGCTGGATTTCCATCACCGCATCCTGCAGATGCGCACGGGTCAGCGCGTCCAGCGCGCCGAAGGGTTCATCCATCAACAACACTTTGGGTTTCATCGCCAATGCCCGAGCGATGCCAACCCGTTGTTTCATACCGCCGGAGATTTCATGTGGCCGCTTGTCGAGCGCATGACTCATGTGCACCAGCGCCAGGTTATGTTCGATCCAGTCGCGCATTTCGCTGCGCGTCATCTCGTGACGGAAAACCTGATGCACCGCCAGCGCCACATTCTCGTAAGTAGTTAGCCACGGCAGCAGTGAATGGTTCTGGAACACCACGCCGCGCTCCGGGCCCGGCCCGGTGATTTGCCGGTTGTCGCACAGCAATACGCCGTCGCTGGGCAGCGTGAGCCCGGCGATCAAATTCAGCAGCGTTGATTTGCCGCAGCCGGAGTGGCCGATCAGGCTGAGGGTTTCCCCGGCCTGAATATCAAAACTCACCTGGTCCAGCGCGATAAACTCCCCCTGCGGAGTGGCAAAGCGCTGGCTGACGTTCTGGACTTGAATAATCGGTTTCATGGCGCGCTCCCTAGCGGTTCTGATAGCTAAAACGTTTTGCCAGTAACATCAGCCCCTGCTCGAGCAGCAGCCCGACCACGCCGATCACGATAATGGCGATAATGATGTTTTCGACGTTGAGGTTGTTCCACTCATTCCAGATCCAAAAACCGATGCCGACGCCGCCGGTCAGCATTTCCGCCGCGACGATCACCAGCCAGGCGATACCGATCGACAGGCGGACGCCGGTCAATACGTAGGGCAGCACCGCCGGAAACAGGATCTTGCGCATCACTGTCCATTCCGACAGCTTGAGCACTCGCGCCACGTTGAGATAATCCTGCGGAATGCGCGTGACGCCCTCGGCGGTGTTGAGGATCATCGGCCAGATTGAACAGATGAAAATGGTCCAGGTTGACGCCGGTTCCGCACGCTGGAACAGCAGTAAGCCAATCGGCAGCCAGGCCAGTGGGCTGACCGGGCGCAGCAGTGAAATGATCGGGTTGAGCATGTTGGCCAGAAATGCAAAGCGCCCCAGAAGAAAGCCAGCCGGAATGCCGACCAGCGCCGCCAACCCAAAACCGGTCGCCACACGCTGCAGCGAGGCCAATACGTTCCAGCCAATGCCCTGATCGTTCGGCCCGGCGGAATAAAACGGGTCGGCAAACAGCACCAGCGCCGCCTGCCAGGTGGCCCATGGCGTTGGGAACCCCTTGCTGTTAAGCGCCGCTATCTGCCAGACCACCAGGGTCAGCACCAGCCCCAGCACCGCGGGCACGCCCCGGCGGAAACCCTGTTGCAGCAGCAAGCCCCAACGAGGTTTGCGCTGCGGCTGTGGCTTGTGCGGGCGCTTTAGCGGCACGATTTCCGCACTGACTTCTACACCGGGTGACGCAGGAATATCGATCCGTTCAGCGAGATTTTTCATCGGTTACCTCAGCGCTTTAAAGAGAAACTGTTGGCGTATTCCGCCGGATTACTGCCGTCCCAGCGTTTGCCGTCCAACAGCGTGCTGGTGCGCATATCGCCGGTAGGCAAGTTCACTCCACCTACCGCGCTGGCCGCCTGCTTATAGATTTCAGTTCGGTTGATTTTCTTCGCGACGGCCAGATAGTCCGGGTCGGCATTCAACAGGCCCCAGCGGCGGTGCTGGGTCAGGAACCACATGCCATCGGACAGGTAGGGGTAGCTCACCTCGCCATCGTGGAAAAAGCGCATCGCATGCGCGTCCTGCCATGACTTGCCCAGACCGTTCTGGTACTGGCCGAGCATGCGGCCGGTAATGATCTCTGGTTTGGTATTGATATAGGCGCGCCCCGCCACCACCTGGGCGGTTTCCTGGCGGTTGGCGTCTGAACTGTCGATCCAGCGCGCGGCGTCCAGTACCGCCGCGGTCAGCGCACGGGCGCTGTTGGGGTTGGCCGCGACCCAGTTGCCGGTGGTGCCCAGTACCTTTTCCGGGTGATCGGGCCAAATTTCCTGGCTGGTGACGGCGGTAAAACCAATGTCCTCGGCAATCGCGCGTTGGTTCCACGGCTCACCCACGCAAAAACCGCTCATGTTGCCGATTTTCATGTTCATCACCATCTGCGGCGGCGGCACCACCACGTTGCGCACATCGTCAAACGGGTGAATACCGGCGTTGGCCAGCCAGTAATACAGCCACATGGCGTGGGTACCGGTCGGGAAGGTTTGGGCGAAGGTGTAAGTGCCCTTGGCGCTGGCATCGACGGTTTTTTTCAAGCTGGCCGCATCGGTGACACCGGCCTGTTTTAACTGGTTGGAGAGCGTGATCGCCTGGCCGTTGTTGTTGAGCGTCATCAACACCGCCATATCCTGCTGCGGCCCGGCAACACCAAGCTGCAGGCCATACACCATGCCGTACAGCACATGCGCCGCATCCAGTTCACCGGACAACAGCTTGTCGCGCACCGCCGCCCAACTGGCTTCCTTGCTGGGGATAATTTTGATGCCGTACTTCTGATCGAACTGTTTCACCGACGCCATCACCACCGAAGCGCAGTCGGTAAGTGGAATAAAGCCCACGCGGATCTCTTTTTTCTCCGGTGCGTCAGAGCCTGCCGCCCAGGCGGTGTTCATCAGGCCGGGCAACATCATGCTGCCGCCCAGCGCCGCGCTACCGGCCAAAAAGCGGCGGCGCGTCAGGCTAAGTCCGGGGAGTTTAGTGTGCGTCATCGGCAAGTCCTTCAATCAGGCGATAAAATAAAAAAGGCGTCCCATCAGCACATTCCACCGTTGGGGTGAACATGCTGAAAGGACGCCTTTATCCAAAATCTTGTTGGCAACCGACCGCCATTGGCCAGGTTACGTTTTAGTACTGCAACCTACGTGCCAATTCTATAATTTCACATACCCCAATTCATAGTTATACGGGCGTAGGGGCACTGCATGCTGCGCCCGCATGATTCAGGGCAAATGTATTCGTCCCTTTTGCACGATCGCAAGGCAGTAACTGCACTGACGGTGTGCATATACCCCTTAGGGAGTACCCGCCACCGGCGGCAAGATATCCGCGACCGCCAGCATGGCATTGGCGATATCAACCAACCGCTGGTTCTGGTTCATCGCCATCTTCAGCAGCAGTCGATGGGCCGCCTCCTCGGTCAAGCCGCGATGCTGGATCAGCAGGCCTTTGGCGCGTTCAATCTGTTTACGTTCATTCAGCGTTGCCCGCGCCGTCGCCAGTTCCTCCGATAACACCTGTAGCCGTTGCGACTGCTGCTGAATCAACTCCAGCATCGAACGGCCCAAACGCGGATGGATACCGTCCCCCGCCAGCGACGATGCATCCCCCAGGGGTGCCGCCACGAAAACCGCGTAACTTTCTTGCATCGGCTGCGGCGCGTAATCGGCGCAGTCCACCGCCAGCGCGCGCTGGGCCTGTGCCAGACTGTGGCGGCAACTGGTCATCAATGCCTCCTCCAGCCGGTCTTCAATATGTTTCATCAGATCGATACGCGCACTGGTGATCTCGAACCAGCGCAGGCTGGTGTCGGCTTTATCATTCAGTTGCAATTGGGTACAGGCAATACGCCGCAGGCGTTCAAATTCGCGGTCATCCTGCTGCTGCATGTGCCGCCACTGGGCCAGGGAAGCTTCATCGGCAAACTCGCTGAAGGTAGCGAAGCAACGTTCCTGCCCTTCGATCAGCATCAGTAACTGTTGGTGTGCCGGTTCGCCAAAACGCATGGCGGCAAAACCGGCCGAACCGATTGCCCGTTCCTGCCCGGCCAGCTCCTTGCCCTGCATAAAGCTGAACATGGCGATCAACGCACGTGCCGTGATGGGTTCTGCACAGGCATCCGCCGCTTCAAATACCAGCGCCAGCAGGCTGTGAATCATGTCATTAAAGGTGCCCATGGCCGCAGGCTGCAGAATTTGCCTTTGCTGCACCTGGCGGCGCAATTCAGGCAAGGCGGTAAGATGATGCAGCGCACCGGCAATGCGGCTGAACAGACGACTGGCGCTGGCCAGGGGCGCAGTGCTGTCATCCAACTGCATCAACTGCCGCTGCACCGCCAGCTCAGCCTGATCCACTTCCTGTGCCCGCCCGGCCAACCGCTCGCCAAACAACGCTCCCTGTGAACACAGGTAAATATTGACGGTACCGCGTTCCCGCTGGAGCACGTGGATCAGTTGGCTGACCCGGCCAACCAACTGCCCCATCTGCAACAGTTGCTGCAATACGGTGATTTCACAACGTTTGGAGGCCAGCAAAAAATCGCCGGCACTGGGCGGGAAAGTGTGGTTACGGCTCATGACAGGATCCCCGGTGGGCTAAATAAACCGATCCTGCAAAAGCCGTGCCGGGCCGGGCTACTTACTCACGCGGTCCAGATACAGCATGCTGTTGGCGATATCCACCTTGGCGTCTTTAACGTTGTCACGCAGTGCCACCAGTGTTTGTCCCTGCAATGCCACGACGTAGGGAGAGCTGGTCTGCAATTCGCGCTGTAAGCTGGCGTAGTGCGCGGCGCGTTTTGCCCCGTCACCTTCCGCCGCCGCTGCGCGGGTTTCCGCACTCAGCGCCGGGATAGTCCACTGGGTGCGCCAGGCCAGGGTTTTCGGCCCGTTGGGCACGTTGTAAGCAAAGGCGCTGGCGTTGGTGTTCGGATCCAGATAGTCGGCCCCCCAATAGGTGAAAATGGACTGGAAATCGCGGCTGCGCATCTTGCCCCACAGGTCGCTTTCCACTACCGGATGAATATCCAGTTGCAAACCGGCCTTGGCAAAGCTGGCCTGCAGCGCCTGGGCGATATCGGTATACGGCGGTTGGTTAATAACGATCAGATCAATGCGCGTGCCTTCGGCGATACCGGCGTCATGCAAAATCTGTTTGGCCTTAGCCACGTCGAGCTTGAACGGTTGGTTGTCGATCGCCCCATCCAGCCCCAGCGGCAGGAACGCCTGATGGACGCGGTACTGCCCTTTCAGCAGGTTTTCGGCAATGGATTGATAGTCCACCAGCCAGCGCGCCGCCTGCCACAATGCCGGGTTGCTCAACGCAGGGACCTGCTTGCTCCCGGTGTTGAAACCGAGGTAATAGACTTTGGACGAGTCCTGCTGCTCTATCCTGACACCCGGCTCCTTACGCAGCGAATTAAACTGGTCAGCGCCCAGATCGTAAGCCACGTCGGCGTCCCCTTTCAGCAGCAACAGACGTCGGGTCCCGGCGTCGCTAACGTTCTTCAGCAGCACCGTTTTCAACTTCGCCTGCGGTTGGGCATAGTCGTTCCGACTGAACAGCAGCGCCTCATGCGGGACATAGTTGCTGACACGATAAGGCCCGGCACCGGCGGAATTCGAACGCAGCCAGGCGTTACCGAAATCCCCCTGTTGACTGTGCTCAGTCAGCAGTTTTTCATCGACGATCGAGGCGACCGGCGCGGTCAACAGCCGCAATGCCAGCCCACTGCCGATATTGGCCGACCAGCTTAACTGCACCTGGTTATCGCCCAGCTTCTTCAATTGGCCCTCGACGTTTTCTGGCGTCCAGCCGAACTCACCAAGAATAAACGACGGCGCCTTGTTCAGTTTCACCGCCCGCACCAGCGAGAAGATCACATCTTCCGGCCGTACCGGATTGCCGGAAGCAAAGCGCTGGTCAGCCTTCAGGGTAAAAATCAGGCTGCGACCATCCGCCCCTGCCTGCCAGCCGCTGGCCAGCTCTGGAGCCAGTTTTTCCGGCGTGCTGCGATCCGGCGTCAGTAACCGCTGATACAGGTTGACCAGGTTGGCCGAGCTGACGGTTTCAAAGCTTTCGGCCGGATCCAGACTGATGATGCCTTCCAGCGAACTGACTACCACCAGCGTGTCTTTCGGGGTGGCCGCCTGCGCGCCAAAGCTCGCCGCCAGGGCGCTGAACAATAAGGTGGGGATTAGCCGTTTCATCGATGCACTCTCCAGGATCACGCGGATGCGTTATTTTTCGAGTGTAGGGGCAGCGACTTAGCAGAAGAACGACTATAAATTGCTTTATTTATTACGCAGATGAATATACCCGCCGGGTTAGCGACGGGCAGTTTTCAGTTCACCAAACGGCCTTGCGCCATCGCCACCGAGCGATCGCACATGTGGTCGATCACATCCGCGTCGTGACTGACCAGGATCATCGTCAGGTCGCCCGCCTGTTTCAGCTCGTTGAGCAGGTTGAGGATCTCCGCCTGCACCGACATGTCCAGCGCCGAGGTGGGTTCGTCCAGCAACAGCAGTTTGGGTTTTAACAGCAGTGCTCGTACTATCGCCACCCGCTGACGCTGGCCGCCGGAAAGCTGGTGCGGGTAACGATCCAATAGCCGCGGATCCAACCCCACCTGACGGAAACCGGCGCTGATTTTTTGCTCGATGTCACGCTCTTTCAGTAATTTCAGCGGCTCCGCCAGGGTGCGCAGCAACCGGTGTTTGGGGTGCAGCGAGGCATAGGGATCCTGAAATACCATCTGCACCTCACGTCGCAGCGTGCCGGTGAACGGACGCCCCGGCTGCAGATCGCGACCCAGCAGGTTGAAACCGCCGCTCCAGCTTTCATTCAGCCCGGCCAACACCCACAGCAGCGAGGATTTACCGCAGCCGGAAGGGCCGACCAGACCGAAACATTCACCCGGTTCGATATGCAGGTTAACCTCATGCACCACGGTGCGCACGTCATAGCCCTGCCGATGGCTGACGCTGAGATTGTCCAAAGTAATCAGACTCATTTCAGTGACTCCAGCAACGCACGATCCAGCACCGGCAAGGGTTTACCCCGGGTCTCCCTGCTTGGCCGACACGACCACAGCGTGCGGGTATAAGGATGGGTGGCAGAGGCCAGGCGATCGGCAGGCAGCTGATCCAGCAGTTCGCCTTTGTACATCACCAGCACCCGTTCGCAGTAGTGCGCCACCTGCTGCAGGTCGTGGCTGATCAAAATCAGGCCCATATTGCGTTGTTCCACCAGAGTTTCGATCAGTTGCAGTACCTGATCGCGCATCTGGTGATCCAGCGCGGACGTGGGTTCGTCGGCAATCAACAATTGCGGGTCGTTAATCAGCGCAATCGCCAGCATCACCCGTTGTCCCATACCGCCAGACAGCTGGTGCGGGTAAAGCTGCCGTAAAGCAGCCGTATCGGGTAGCCCTACCGCCGCCAGCATATCCAGTACTTTCTCCCGCCGTTCGGCCCGCCCCAGACGGGTGTGCAGCAACAGCGGCTCTTCCACCTGGCGGCCAATCGGCTGGGTCGGGTTCAGCGCATGCTTGGGATCCTGCATCACCATCGCCACTTTGTTGCCGCGCAGGCGGTTCCACTGGCGTTCATTCAGCCGTGCCAGATCATCGTCGCCCAGCGTTAAACGCTGCGCCTGCAACTGTAACGGCGGTGGCAGCAACCCCATCAAGGCACGCGCGGTCAAGGATTTACCGGAGCCGGATTCCCCCACCAGCGCCAGCCGTTCCTGCCCCATGCTGAACGAAATGTCTTTGACCAGCGGCGGCGAACCCGGCAATGCCACCGACAGCCGTTCGACGGTCAATAAATTGTTATCAATGCCCATGACGAGGATCCATTTTATCGCGCAGGCCATCGCCCAGCAGGTTAAAGGCCAGGCTGGCGAACAGGATCGCCCCACCCGGTACCGCGGCGACCCACCACTGGTCAAATATCACTTTGCTGCCCTCGGCCACCATGGAGCCCCATTCGGCGGTCGGTGGTGCCACGCCCATGCCGAGAAAGCCCAAACCGGCGGCGGACAGGATGATGCCACCGAGGCTCAGCGCGGCTCGCACCACGGCACTCGGCAGACACAGCGGCAAAATATGCCCGGCCATCAGCCGCAGGCCACCAATGCCCTGCATGCGCGCTGCGGCCAGATAGTCACTGCGGCGCAACGCCAGGGTTTCCGCCCGCGCCTGTCGGGCAAAAGAAGGCCAACTGGTTAACGCCAGTGCCAGCGCGCCGTTCATCAACCCCGGCCCCAGCACCGCAACAAACGCCAGTGCAATCACCAGGCTGGGCAACGACAGAAAAATATCGGTCACGCGCATCAGAATACGCTCGACCCAGCCACCGAGATAACCGGCGCTAATGCCCACCAACAGGCCAATCGGGATGGTCAGCAGCAAGATCAATGACACCAGGATCAGCGTTGGGCGAGCGCCGTAAATCACCCGCGACAGCAGATCGCGGCCAAAACCGTCGGTACCCAGCCAATGGCCAGAAGCAGGCGGCAGCAGGCGCAACTCGATATGCTGCAGATTGGGATCGAAGGGTGCAAACCAGGGAGCCAGCAACGCCGTCAGGATCAGGATCGCCACCAGCGTCGCGCCAATCGTCAGCGTGGTCAGCCTGCCGCGTGGGCGATAAGCGGCAGCTGGTTCGCCCTGGGGTTCATGTTCAGAAAGGTATTGGCTCATCGTGTTCGCGGGTCCACTAAATAGGTCAGCGCATCGGCCAGCGCGTTAAGCACCACAAAACAGGTGCCAATCAGCAAGGTGGCGCCGAGAATGGCCGGCGTATCGGCGGCAAACAGTGCGGTGGTCAGATAACGCCCAACGCCCGGCCAGGCGAACACCGTTTCGGTCAGCACCGCGCCCTCCAGCAGGCTGGCGTAGGACAGCGACAGCACAGTAATCAGCGTACCCAACACGTTGGGGAATACGTGACGCACCAGAATACGCGTGCGGCTGGCCCCTTTGGATCGTGCCAGGGTGACGTACTCTTTATTGCACTCTTCCAGCATCGCCGCACGCAGCAAGCGGGTGATGCCCGCCATCGACAGCAGCGCCAGCGCCACCACCGGCAGCCACAGATGGCTGATGGCGTTATAGAACATCTCACGATCGCCGGACAGCCAACTGTCGATCAGAATAAATCCGCTGCGCGGCTCCATGCTATACAGATAGATATCATCCAGCCGCCCCGGCCCCGCCGACCAATGCAGCGTGGCGTAAAACAGTAGCAGCCCCAGCAGGCTGAGCCAGAAGATCGGTACCGAATAGCCGATCAACGACAGCAGACGCGCCGCATTATCCAGCCAGCCGCCCGGTTTGATCACCGCCAGAAACGCCAGGGTAATGCCGCCGACCGCACCGAGGATAATGGCGCATGTCGCCAGCTCCACCGTGGCCGGGAAGGTGCGCAGCAGATCGCTCAGCACCGGCTGCGAGGTAATCCGCGAGATGCCCATATCGCCTTGCGCCAGATGCACCAGATAACGCCAGAACTGCACCGGTAAGGGCTGATCCAACCCCAGATCATGGCGCACCTGGGCATAGGTGGCTTCGCTGGCGTGATCGCCGGCTATCTGCAGCGTGGGATCGATCGGTGCCAGATGCGAGAGCATAAAGGTGAACAGCAGCAACCCAAGCAGCGTCAGCGCCAATGACAGCAGGCCGGTAAACAGCCTGCGGCCCCAGCGCCAACTGCGCCGGGCGAACCCGGCGGAGGAAGTACGACTGATCATTACTTGCTGACCTTGCTGTAGAACACCATGTCAGGGTTGATGCCCTGCTCGTAGCCTTTCAGGTTGTCGCGCACCGCAATCAGGCTGCGCGCCTGCAGACCGATCACAAACGGTGAGCTTTTCTGAACCGCTTGCTGCAACTGTTGGTAATCCGCGACCCGTTTGGCGGTGTCATTTTCCGCCGTGGCCGCCAGCGTCAGTTTGTTCAATGCCGGTATCTGCCAGTTGGCACGCCAGGCCAGCGTTTTGCTGCCGTCTTCCGGGTTATAGGCGAAGGCAGCGGCGTTGGTGTTAGGGTCAAAATAGTCCGGTCCCCAGGAGGTCAGAACCGCATCATAGTTGAGAGATTTGACCTTGGTGGAGACCTGCGCACTGAGCCCCGGCACCAGATCCACCTTCACCCCGCCCTGCGCAAAGCTGGCCTGCAATGCCTGTGCGATATCCAGGTATGGCGGCTGGTTGTTGACCTCCAGCTTAAAGCTGACGTCTTTCAGACCGGCCTTGGCCAGAATGTCTTTGGCCTTGGTCGGATTAAAGCTGTAAGGCTTGTCTTTCAGCGCCCCCAGGTAACCCTCTGGCAGGAATGCCTGATGGTTCTGGAACTGGCCTTTCAGCAGGTCATCGGCAATACCTTTATAGTCGAACAGCCAGCGCGCCGCTTCCCAGAAGGCCGGGTTACTCAGCGCCGGGGACGCCTTGGCGTTGAACTGCAGGAAATAGAGTGAGGCGTACGGAATGGCCAGCGGCTTGACGCCCGGTTTGCCTTTCAGCGCGGCCATCTGATCTGCCCCGAGGTTACGCGCAATATCGGCGTCGCCCTGCTCGATCAGCAGACGGCGGGCGGCCGGATCCGGCACGTTTTTGATCAGGATAGTTTTCAGCGTTGGCTCGCCCTCTGGCGAACCGGGGTTGGCGTCGAGCACCACCACTTCATGCGGCACATAGGTGCGGATTTTATACGGGCCGCTGCCGGCGGAATGGCTGTTCAGCCACTGGTGGCCAAAGTCATCGCCCTGTTGATGCGCCAACGCTTCTTTGGCATCGACAATGGAGGACACCGGTGCCGAAAGCAGGCTAAGCACAAACGCCGGGCTGACGTTTTCGCTCCAGCTGATTTTGACCCGCTGGTCATCCACCTTGCTCAGGTATTGGTCAACATTTTTAGCGTTCCAGCCCAGTTGGGTGAGGATAAACGACGGCTCCAGATTCAGCTTCACCACCCGCGACAACGAGAAGATCACGTCTTCCGGGCGCAGTGGATTGCCACTGGCGAATTTGGCGTCCGGCCGCAGGGTAAAAGTCAGGCTGCGGTTATCACTGCCCGCCTGCCATTCGTTGGCCAGCGTGGGTTTAAGTTCGATCGGATTTTTTGGATCTGACTGGATCAGGCGTTGGTACAGGCTGTTGAATGACTGCACCGTGGTTAATTCAAAGCCCTGGGCCGGATCAAAGCTGACCACGTCATCGATGGATTGGGCAATCACCAAAGTATTGGCCGGGGTTGCCGCCTGCGCGTTGAAACTGGCCGCCACGGCCAAAAATACCAAAGAGGGAACGAACGCTTTCATCAAAAGCTCTCCAAGCGGATGGAATTTATAGTAATTTCGCGAGTGTATGTGAGAGCCATCGGCAGGCGAAGGTACTTAAATAACTATAGATATTCTTTTTATGTCTATAGCTGAGATTTTGATTATTAAGCAGGCGGACTTTTGCGAGTGGATACGCAAAAGGAGAAGTCCCCATATTAGAACTCATAGGCCCAGTGCAAAAAAGCAAACGCCGTATGGTCAGAAAACTGTTGAGAAAACAGCTTTAGTTTTACCTATCGCCGGGCACCATGCCCGGCCTGCTAGCCAGCCACCTTCCCTCTGATTAAATCTGGTAATCGATCACCGTATCCAGCTGTGAGGAGAACACTTTGTCTTTGATTTCAGTCAGCGACAGCGTCGGGTTACAGAGCTGGATAAATCGCCATGCATAGTTACGTTGTAACTGACTGCGTTTCAAACCTAACCAAACGGTATTGGGTTCGAACAGGTGTTCGGCGTTAAGGCTAACCAACCCGTGGTCACGCTCTTTCTCGTAGGACATGTCCGCCAGCACGCCAACCCCTAGTCCCAATTCAACATAGGTTTTAATCACGTCTGAATCCTGCGCGCTTAAGGCTATGTCCGGCGTTAACCCGGCGGCTTTGAAAGCGCTATCCAGCCGTGAACGGCCGGTAATACCCTGCCGGTAGGTAATCAGCGGCAAGGTACTGAGCATTTCCAGCGTTACCTGCGGCTGACGAGTCAATTCATGTCCTTCCGGCACCAGTATGGTGTGGTGCCAACGGTAATAAGGAAACGCCGCCAGAGACTCGTCGCTCATCAACCGCTCACTGGCAATGCCGATATCGGCCTCACCGGAAGCCAGCATGCCGACGATTTCTTCAGGGCTGCCCTGATTCAACACCACTCTCACCCGCGGATACAGCGCGCGGAACTCTTTAATCACCCCCGGCAGGCTATAACGCGCCTGGGTATGGGTGGTGGCGATGTGCAACTGACCGGCGTCGTTGCTGCTGAATACGTCCGCCAGACGGCGGATGTTATTGGCATCATTCAGGATGCGTTCCGCCACCACCAGCAGCTCTTTGCCCGGCTCGGTCATGCCTAATAAACGCTTGCCGCGGCGGATAAATATCTCAATGCCCAGTTCTTCTTCCAGTTCCCGAATATGACGACTGACACCCGACTGCGAGGTAAATAAAGTGTTGGCCACCTCGGTCAGGTTGTAGTTGCAGCGTGCCGATTCCCGAATAATTTTTAATTGTTGAAAGTTCATCCACTCCCCCCGGTAGAACAATATTGTTAACACAGTGATACGGAGTCTGGCGTGAGGGGACAAATAAGAAATAACCTTTAGTTATGCATTTTCATGCTAAGTGAATTTTTCACCGCTGTGAATTAACTGCTTTTCAGCTTTAAAATAACCAATTCCTTTAATATTAATGAGATAAATAACCACCAACAAATTGTGGATTAAATACTCATGCAGAATAAAGTTATTAAATATAGGGATTAGATATATGAAACGAAAAAGGCTCAGCATGCTGAGCCTCATTAAAACGCAGTGTGGGGATCAGGCCGTCGCCTCTCCCCCGACAGGACCGGAGGTATTCTGCTGCAGCCACTGCTGCACGTAGCAGACCAGATCGCCAACACAGTCGTCCTTCATACCGTGGTTTTTCAGCTCGGTATCCAGTGAGAACAGGTACTGAGCATTGGTACCCAATGGCCCGCTGGCGCTGGCGATCAAGGGTGCGATCACCTGGTGACGGGTATCTTCTTCAAACAGCGGATGCTGCGGGTTCATCACAAACACCAACGCAGTCACCACTTGGCCATCGGCCAGGGTGAGATCACACCAGGTCGGTAAATAACAACCGGTCAGCATTTCACGTTTCCACAGCAGTTCCAGCTCTTCGCGCAGCTTGGCTTCCGGCAGACGGAACGCCAGACCTGTGGTATCTCCGCCCTCTTTCAGCGCTAACATACGCCCGGGTTGATGCAAGGTGCCGCGCCCGGCCGTCAGCCGCAAACAGAAAGCACGGTGCCAGCCCTGAAGCGTGGCCGGCCGCACCTCTTCGGATTCAAACACCGGGTTCCACATCAGTGAGCCGTAGCCGAATACCCACACCGGGCTATTATCCGGCCGACGGGATAAAGTACAATCCAGTGAGGCCGCACGCTGCTCTGATGTCAGTAACAACGACTCCTCAATGGTGCCGAATGCTGTTTTGCAGTCCGCATTTTGCAGAAAATCTCGCGTTAACACCTTAACAACCTCCCGGGAATAAGATCGCTCCTACTCCCTAGCCACTGTTCAACTTTATTATTGAGTGCGGAATTTTATTAATTCTATAACCCTTTCCACGATAATAATGACCTTATTCTTTTCTCGGGGAGCAATCAAGTTTCAGACGATGTTTAAAGTGAAAAAGTATTTGTACTCAGCAGCAATAATATCGAAGGGTAAAATACCTCACTTAAGCATTAAGCGATCGCCATCCTGCTTCGTCGCGGTGACCGGGCACCTCCGTCACGATCATCAAACAATTCTCATTATCAAATGGCGTGATATACTCTGCGCCAAACGAACATAAGGAGAACCCCGTGACTACCGAAGCCCCACGCTCACGCGCACCCTACCTGATTGCAGTCAGTGCCATTCGCGATATTACTCCGCACCTGCGCCGTATCACCTTCACCGCGCCGGACCTGCGCTATTACCCGGCAAACGCTGCTGCCGCGCACATCAAGGTTTTCCTGCCGCTGGCAGACCAGACACAACCGGATCTGCCGACGCTGACCGAAAATGGCCCACGCTGGGCAGCCGACGCGGTACGCCCCATTGTTCGTACCTACTCCATCCGTGCGGTACGTCCGGAATTGGCGGAAGTCGACATTGAATTCGCCATTCATGACCACAGCGGCCCGGCGGTTGACTTTGCCCGCGCGGCGAAAGCTGGCGATAAAATTGGCATCAGCAATCCCGGTGGCCCGAAACCTATGCTGCCAGAGGCTGACTTCTACTGCCTGGCCGGCGATCCTTCTTCTTTACCCGCTTTGGCGGCGTTGCTGGAAACATTACCGGCACGCAGCGAAGGCCATGCCTTTATCCGTGTCGATAGCGCAGCCGATGTGATCGACCTGAAAAAGCCTGCGGGTTTTGAACTGAGCTGGATTATTGGCGGCACCGAGAAAACGGCAGAGTTGGTCACGCAGTTTTGCGCGTTGCCACAGCCGCAGGCCGAGACCCAGTACTGGCTGGCCGGAGAAGATCGTCTGGTGGTAGAACTGCGCCGCTACCTGCGCCGCGATCGCCAATGTGAACGTAATCGCCTTTATGCCGTTCCTTACTGGCGTGAAGGGCTAAATAAAGAGGGTTATCATAATAAACGGCATGAAATTATGGATAATATTGATGACTGATGAAAATTTTCCCCTTTATTAACCAAGTAATAGAGGCATAAACTGCAATTTATGTGCCGTTAATGAATAAAATTCATCTCGCCGCGTAAAAGTAAGTAAAGAAAACCGCATCCCGTGCGGTTTTTTTGTTAACCTAGTCACATATTGCAAGCTTTTGCTTTTGCAAGTAAAACAACATCACATCATTCCCCGGCACGCGCCACTGGGTGTATCCTATTATTATAAAATAAAAACGCATTCTGGATGCGCAGAGTTGCCTTTAACGGCAGTCAGCGAAGACGGGACCACGCTGTTTGAGAAGGAGTACCATCGAAATGAAGTCGCAAAACGATCCTGGCCGATCCAAATCCCGCCACACTGAGTATTCCCTGCTGCTGCCCATCGCCGCCCTGGTGGTGCTGAATCTATGGGGCAGTACCAGCAACTTTCCGCTGATCGTCGGTATTAACATCGTTGCCCTGATCGGTATTCTCAGCAGTGCGTTCAGCGTAGTACGCCATGCCGACGTGCTGGCCCACCGTCTGGGTGAACCCTACGGCTCGCTGATCCTCAGCCTGTCGGTGGTGATCCTGGAAGTCAGCCTGATTTCCGCGTTGATGGCCACCGGCGATGCCGCACCGGCGCTGATGCGCGATACCCTTTACTCGATCATTATGATTGTCAGCGCCGGATTGGTGGGTGTTGCGCTGCTGTTGGGCGGCCGCAAATTCGCCACCCAGTACGTTAACCTCGGCGGTATAAAACAGTATCTGATGGCGATTTTCCCGCTGGCGGTGATTGTGTTGGTATTCCCGAGTGCGCTGCCGGGCGGTAACTTCACTACCGGTCAGGCGCTGCTGGTTTCGGTGATTTCTGCCGCCATGTACGGCGTGTTCCTGGTGATCCAGACCAAAACTCACCAGAGCCTGTTCGTCTACGAGCACGAAGATGACGATGGCGACCCGCACCATGGCAAGCCTTCCTCGCACAGCAGTGCCTGGCATGCCGGTTGGCTGGTGGTACATCTGATTGCGGTGATCGCGGTAACCAAGTTCAACGCCAATCCGCTGGAAGGTTTGTTGACCAAGGTGAATGCCCCGGCTCAATTTACCGGCTTCCTGGTCGCCCTGTTGATCCTGTCGCCTGAAGGTCTGGGGGCACTGCGAGCGGTATTGAATAATCAGGTACAGCGCGCCATGAACCTGTTTTTCGGTTCGGTGCTGGCGACCATTTCCCTGACGGTTCCGGCGGTCACCGTCATCGCCACGCTGACCGGTCAGACGTTGATCTTCGGTTTGCAGACGCCGCATATCGTGGTGATGCTGACGGTGTTGTTGCTGTGCCAGCTTTCGTTCTCTACCGGCAGGACCAACGTACTGAACGGCACGGCGCACCTGGCGCTGTTCGCCGCCTATATGATGACCATCTTTGCCTGATTACCAGAGGGGGCACTCCAGGGTGCCCCTCGTCTTTATACCTAGCACAAAAGCTTATACCGCGAAAAAAATGCCCGCCGCGATACCGCCAAACAAGATCCATTTAATGATGTAATACCCGGTACGGTTCCACGCCTTCAGCCGTTTCCCCACTTTGCGCACCGCATAAATGTACTTGAACAGCTTGTTAACCCCCCCGGTACGGTCGCCCTCTTCATTGGGTGCAGTGGCCGCACTCATCAGGTTACGCCCCAGCCAGTGGTTGATGCCCTGCGCCCAGCGAAAACGCATCGGCCGCTCAATGTCACAGAACAGAATCAGCCGGTTCTGCCCGCTCTGGTTTTCGGCAAAATGCAGATAGGTCTCATCAAACATGACTCCTTCGCCATCGCGCCAACTGTAGCGCTCACCGTCTACTTCAATAAAACAGCGATCGTCATTCGGGGTAATCAACCCCAGGTGGTAACGCAGCGAACCGGCATAAGGATCGCGATGACGTGGCAGGCGACTGCCGTCCGGCAGTTCGGCAAACATCGCCGCCTTGACCGAAGGCAGGCTGCGCAACAGCGCGGTAGTCTGCGGACACAGGCTCATCGCCGATGGGTGGCTGTCTTCATACCATTTTAAATAAAAACGCTTCCAGCCGGTTTTGAAGAACGAATTGAACCCGGCATCGTTAAATTGATCCGAGGCTTTAATTTGCTGGATCGCCATCAGCTGCTGCCCTTCATCACGGATAGTTTGCCAATTATCCCGCAGTACCTTCAACTCGGGGAATTGCTCCGGCTGCAAATAAGGGGTGGTCGGCACGCGTGAGAACAGATACATAAAAACGTTCAATGGCGCGGTAAAGGTCGAGTGATCAGAAAGTTGCCGCCAGAAGGTGTAACGCACCCTGCCACGGTAATGGACATACACAACGCACAAAATAAATAGCAATAAAATAATGTATTTCATGATTGAACCGCTTTGAAGATCCCAATGCCCAGTACGCCACTCCGGCATACTCCCCAGATATTCCCTTTTGGCGAATGCACCGCTACGCCCTGCTGGAACCCACTAATCATTAACGCTAACTCAACGAAAATCTATACAAAAAACCACAATAATTTACACAAAAGCTAAACGAGCCAGGATTAACCCCCGGCCAGTCGGAGCTGAGCAACCCGCCAAAAGCAATAATCGACAATTACTTTTTGGCTACTTCTATTAACGACTCTAGTAAGTCACGGTAAAATAATAAATTAATAATTTGATTTCGATCAGTGTTTAATAATTCACCCGTGATTAACTCGAGGTGTTAATTAAATTAAACAGCAACAACGCCAACAATAATAAAAACAAATAATACGTGCGGGAAACATCATGAAAAATATATCAGATATCAGAATGAATCGTAGAACCTTGTTAAAGGGGCTGGGAGTTATCGGCTTGGCCAGCATCTCACCCTGCGTTTTTTCCATGGCGCAGGACAACGGTAAACCCTTGCCCCGAGTGCGGCTTAAACTGACCGACTATCAAACCTTTAGATCAACCTGTGCCATGGAGTGTTTGCACTGTAATTTAACGGCCTATGTCTATCAGGGTGAGCTGAAGAAAATAGAAGCCAGCAAGGATTTTAACGTCAAGTGCTGTCTGCGTGGTATTAGCCGGACCAAATGGGTCTATCACCCCCTGCGGGTTAAAACACCGTTGCTGCGGGTCGGGGAAAAAGGCCAAGGAAAATTCAAACCGATATCCTGGGATGAAGCGCTGGATCTGATTGAGCTAAATATCCGTAACACCCTTGCCAGCCACGGAAATAAGGGCCTGTTGATTTCGACCCATGCAGGCAACATGGATTCCATTAAAAATGATATGGCCAAGAGTTTCTTCGATTACCTCGGCGGCGCCACCAAACGCACCGGCTCCTTGTGTTGCTCTGCGGTGACCGCCGCCATGATCCCGATGCTTGGCCTGCGCTACGCGGATATGCGCGACACCCTGGCCGACAGCCGCTACATCCTGTGCTGGGGCAATAATCCCGCTGTGACCATGCAGGCCTATTTTAAAGAATATATTAAGGCGCAAAAACAGGGAGCGCGCCTGGTGGTGATCGACCCGAGATTTAACGAAACGGCGGCCAAAGCCGATGAATGGATCCCGATTATTCCTGGCACCGACACCGCGTTGGCACTGGGGCTGATAAAAATCATTATGGATGAGCAGCGCTATGATGCCGACTTCCTTCGTCAACACACCGGGGCGGTTTATCTGGTGGATGCCAAGCAACAACAGCTTAGAGAAGATCCGCAGGATAAAGAAAGCTATCTGGTCTACGACAATCTAAGCCAAAAACTGGTTCGCCATGATACGCCCGCCATTGTTGCGGCACTGACGCAGGCAGAACTGCCTGCAGATGCCGGTTATACCACGGTGTTTGAACTGATCCGCCAGGAGGCCGCCCCCTGGAATACGGAGAAAGTAGCGGCAGAGACCGATGTTCCACCAGCCACCCTGCTGCGGTTGGCGCGAGAGTATGCCAGCAACAAACCTTCGATGATCGTACAGAATATGTCAGGCGCTCAGCGTACCGAGTTTGGTACCTATGTGGCCGCCAGTCAGTTCTATCTGGCGTTGCTGACCGGCAATATGGGCAAAGCCGGTGGGGGTGTCTGCGACGCTGGCGGCGCACAACAAATGATAAAATTTAATCCGCCGGTGCCACCGGCACCCAACGTACAAAAAATACCGCCAATACCGGTTTCTAAAACCGGAGAATGGATCGTCAACGATCGCCCTCATCCGATTAACTTCTGGTGGATTATGACCCTGGGCGCCCTGACCCAACTGCCTAACACCAATATGGTGAAAAAGGCCCTGAAGAAGGTGCCGTTTGTGGTGGTGGCCGATAACCTGATGAGTTCCACCGCCCTGTATGCGGACCTGGTACTGCCGGTGACCACCATTTTTGAAGATCTCAGCCTGATGGCCGGCGTTCGCAGCCACTATGTCCAACTGATGGAAAAAGCGGTGGAGCCAGTCGGTGAAGCCAAACCGGATTACTGGATCTTTGCCCGGTTGGCCGAACGTTTTGGCTTTGGCGAAGTGTTTAATCAACCGATTGAGCACTATATCGAAAACTGTCTGGCCGGAACCGGCATCACCATTGAACAACTGCGCCACGGGCCGATCAAACCGGCGGAGGTGCCGTGGATCCCATTCAAGGACGGTATCTTCCGCACGCCCACTAAAAAAGCCCACTTCTTTATTGAAGCCTGGCAGAAGAAAGACTTCCCACCGATTGTGACCTATATGCAGGTTAAAGAGTCGCCGAAAGGATCGCCTGAGCTGGCAAGAAAATACCCATTAATGGCCGTACAGCGCAAGCTCGCGCGGAGTATTCACTCAAGCCACGGGATGAATGAATGGATCCTCGAAGTTCAGCGTAATCAGCCTAATATCATGATCCACCCGGAAGATGCCGCCAGTCGCAATATCCATAACGGCGCATGGGCCATTGCTTTCAATCATCGGGGCGAACATCGGGCATTGGCGGTAGTGACCCGCCAAATCAAACGCGGCGTGGTGTGCCTGGACAATGGCTGGTGGGAACAGCAAGGGGGCAGCAGCAGCCACGTGACGAACGATCATGCCGAAGTCCTGGGCTCTGGCCATTGTTGTAACAGCACCCTGGTTGACGTTAGGGCGGAGGCATAATCATGGTCAGACAATATGGATTTTTAGTGGATATGCGCGGCTGTTACGGCTGCAAAACCTGCTCAATGGCCTGTAAATCCGAAAATACGACTCCGGCAGGCGTCCTCTGGCGGCGGGTCAGGGAATTTAGCTTTGACGACCCGAACGCGATGGCATTTATCTCGATGTCCTGCAATCACTGTGACGATCCGCAGTGCATGAAAGTGTGCCCGGCAGATACCTACAGTAAACGTCCGGACGGCATCGTGGTGCAGGATCACGACAAATGCATTGGTTGCCGGATGTGCATTATGGCTTGTCCTTATAATGCGCCGGTTTTTGATCCGGTCGAAGGGAAAACCAGTAAGTGCAATCTGTGCGCTGAGCGGTTGGATGAAGGGTTGCAACCGCGCTGTGTGGAGTCCTGCCCGGCCGGGGTTCTGCAATTTGGTGATATTGATCTGCTGCGGCAAGAATACCGGGCTGATTTAACCCGTATCGAAACCCGTTACTCACTGCCGAGTCACCAAATCAGCCACCCTAATATCGTGATTATTCCCGCCGGGGATAAGGAGTAGATACCATGTCTGAATACGAGCTCCCTTTAGTCTTTTTTACCGTATTTTGTCAGTGGGCGGTGGGCGCAATTGTAGCCATCACAGTATTAATCATCGCCCAGCCGATCTGGCTGAGTGATGAAAAACACTTTAATGCACTGCGCAAAATGGCGGTGGCTATTTTGGCGGTCAATATTATCGGCTCGCTGCTGTCGCTATTACATTTGGGTTCACCAACCGGGGCCTATCGCGCCATTCTGGGGATCGGCCATTCCTGGCTAAGCCGGGAAGTCGTCGCCTTCTTCCTGCTCAATACGGTGGTGTTTAGCTGGGCCGCCATCCTGTTTCGCTTTAATCGTAGCCAGGCTTTGATCCGCAGCGTTAGCCTGCTGGCCTCGGTCGCCGGGCTGGCGGCCATTCTGGTTTCGGCGCAGGTTTATTACCAGATGAGCAGCCACCCTCTGTGGCACTCACCCATCACCCATCTCAGTTTTATTGCCACGGCGCTGCTGCTGGGGTTTACCACTCTTAGCCTAAGGATCAGCGTCTTCAATGCGGCTCAGGATGACCATGGTCGACAGCTCCCCGCCCTGCTGCCAGCCGGTATTTTACTGGCGGTGGCGCTGATGTTGGTGGTGATCCTGAGTTACAGCGCAGGTTTCAGTGCGCAGGGAAAAATGTTGGCCAGTGCCATCACCCTCTTTGGCTCAGGCTGGATGAGTTGGCTCATTTTTGCCGGGCTGATTATCGCCACCGGACTGGCGACCTATCTTTATCGCCGACCGGTGTTGTCTGCAGAAACCGCCAACATGCTGATGCTGGCCCTGCTCTGCGCCTCGCTGGGTGGCCGGATGCTTTTTTACTCTGGCGTGATGAGCCAATATCCTTGGTTTTGAGATGACGGAGCAACCCATATTCAAGACAAGAAAAAGGCCGCCGAGGCGGCCTTGGTTAGCAGGCAGGTTTTAACTGTAGGCGTTGAGCGTGCGCTGGCACAGAGCGGAGCGGACGCAGTCTTGTTTATCAAAGCGGATGATGCCGATCATTTCATCCTCCTCGAAGCGTTCCATCGCATCGCTGAGGCCGGACTTCACGCCGCGCGGCAAATCGCATTGGGTTACGTCACCATTAACGATTACCGTTACGTTCTCACCCAAACGGGTCAGGAACATCTTCATCTGGCTGGCGGTCACGTTCTGGGCTTCATCCAGGATAACGACCGCATTTTCGAAAGTACGCCCGCGCATGTAGGCGAAAGGCGCGATCTCTACCTTGCCGATTTCCGGGCGCAGGCAGTATTGCATAAAGGACGATCCCAAGCGGCGCACCAGAATGTCATACACCGGGCGGAAATAAGGGGCGAACTTCTCAGAAATATCCCCTGGTAAGAAACCGAGGTCTTCATCCGCCTGAAGAACCGGGCGAGTAACAATAATCCGATCCACTTCTTTATGTATAAGGGCTTCTGCCGCTTTCGCAGCGCTGATGAAAGTTTTGCCGCAGCCGGCTTCACCGGTGGCAAAAATCAACTGCTTTTTATCTATGGCGATTAAGTAATGACCCTGAGCTTCGGTTCGTGCCTCTATGGGAGAGCTATCGCGCTTGTCACGTGCCATGCCGATAGACTCAACACCACCCATTTGTACCAGCGAGGTTACGGACTCTTCTTCAAGCTGGCGATGACTACGAGCGTCACGACGAATAACGCGTTTCGCTTCACGACGTGCTTTGATCACTGCTTTTTGTCTCATAGTGGCACCTTACAGTTTGTTTCACCTACCGCAGCGGTCTGGACCGCGCGATTATGTTTCACACACAGATTAGGTTTTGGCTCCCTTTTGAGCCAACAATAGCCAAGAGTAAAAGTGAATACGCGGCGGGCGTTTCGGCACACCGATTTTTCACGGGAGAACGCGATTGCGTAATTAAACCTAGAGTAAAAAGCGACAAGAATTTGGAATGACGAGCGTGCGGAGTGGTCAGGAAAAGAGAGTCGGAGAGAGAACCCTCGTTACAACGAGAAATCAGGAAAGGTCTGTTATTTGTTCTTTCTAGCCCAACCAAGGACTTTACCATTAGCGATCCCCGCAGTGTTATTTACAGCTTCGAGCTGTGCACCTTGTGAAAACTACCGCCAGATGATTACAGTATAATGACATTCAAACCTCGCGCGTTGCTAAAATGTAAAAAAATTTAATCTTTTTTGTTTTTAGCCGCGGCCAGAACACTATATCACGCTGATTACGTCATTCAATAAATTTTTTATATTGGTAATTATCAAATAGTTATGATTATAATCCGCAAATGACATTTTAGTTTCCTGATTAAATTTCGCACACTTCATAACCGCCCCGTCAGCAGAAATTTATTAATAAAAAAGGCGGGATAGCTCCCGCCCTGTCGCTGAAAGATCACGCCGATAAACTCACCCGGCGGTTACTCGAAGGTATAAGAAACGCTCAATCCGCCGCCCCAGTTTCTGCCCGGTGCCGGTTCGTAGTAACGGCCATTGCCTTCATTGACGATCACCGAACCGACATATTGACGGTCAAACAGGTTATCTACCCGGCCAAAGACGTTAAGCATCCAGTTGCCCAGCGGATAACGGTAACCGGTATTTAAGCCGACGGTCGTATAGGCCGGAGCCTGTTCGCTATTGGCGTCATTAACCTCGATATCGCTCATATAGCGTACCTCGGCCCCGGCATACCACCCTTCCGGCGGTGACCAGGCCAACGAGGCATAACCCATGTTGCGCGCAATGCCCGGCATCCGGTTGCCGCTGGGTACCATGTTGGCCGCCGAACACTGGCTATCACCACAAACATCGTCGCGGTAGCGCGCATCCAGCAGCGTCCAGGCTAACTGTAGCCGCCAGTCATAAGCGAACTGCTGATCCAGCGCCAGTTCAAGCCCACGTCTGCGTGTCTGTCCGGCGTTTTTGTAGCTGCTGCGTCCGTTGCTGCTTTCATCAACCACAATTTCGTTGCTGGTGTCGGTCTGGAACACTGCGGCGGTCAGCAAGCCATTGCCAATACGGGTTTTACTGCCGAATTCTACCGTATCGCTGGTCGAGGGGTTCAGGCCGAAGTTGAGCCCGGACTGATTGCCGGAACGGTAAGACAGTTCATTAATGGTCGGGGTCTCAAAGCCACGACCGGCGGAAAGATACAGGTTCCAGCCGCTCATCACCGCATAGTTAAGGGAACCGGCCGGTAGCCACTTATGATAACTGGCGTTACCGCTGTCATCGCCATTAGCGCCAGTGATGTAGTGATCGTTGGAGTCGAAATTGACGGTGCTGTAACGCATACCGACATCCAGCGTCAGCTGTTGCGTCAGCTGCCACGAAGTTTGCAAATAAGGGTCGAGGTTCCACATCAGGTTGCGTTCATTACGGCGCAGCGCCCCCTCGGTGCCAAGCTCGGTTACGCCGTTGACCTGAGTAAAGTTTTCATACCCTTTGCGCTGCTCGGTCATGGTTTCATAGTCCAGCCCGCCGGTCAGGGTATAAGGCACACCCAGCTCGCCACGGTGCGTCCAGCGGGTATCAATCCCCTGATAATGACGCGTCAGGTCAATCACCCCGCCCGGATGCTGCGCACTGCGTTGCTGCACTGCGACCGGGATCGACTGGTACTGGGTGGTTTCGCGCTCACCGGCGTACATCATGATGCTCAGGTCATCATTGGCGCCCATCTGGCGCTCATAATGCAACCCGGCCTGGGTCTGTGACGTGGTTTTGCGCGTGTTGTACTGATCGGCTCGCGGTGCCTGGCGCGGATTATCGTGCCATTCGGCGGAGGTCAGGCCGCCCGGATCATTGGCATCAATATCGACGCTGTTAAACAGCAGCGTGAGGGTGCTGACATCGTCGATGCGTACGCCCAGCTTGGCATTACCGAGGTTTTTCTGCGCACCGCTGTGATCGCGGAACCCCTGGGTGGTGAAACGAGTGCCGGAAATAGTGTAGTTAACATCACCGGCGTGGGTGCCGTCGCCGGTCGCTCCGGTGGCCTTGACGCCATAGCGCCAGGTGCCGTAGCTGCCGAAATATGAGCTGGCCTCCAGGCGAGTCGGCTGCTGGCCGGTTTCGGTTTCCACATTCACCATACCGCCGGAGGCGTTACCATAAAGGGCGGAAAACGGCCCGCGCAGCACTTCCACCTTCTCGACCGAGTTAAGATCGATATTCGAGGTCTGCCCCTGGCCGTCCGGCATGGTGGCCGGAATACCGTCGACATAAATACGCACGCCGCGCACGCCATACATAGAACGGGCTCCGAAACCGCGCACCGACAGCTGTAAATCTTGCGCATAGTTCTGACGGTTCTGAATTTGTAAACCGGGCACGCTGCCCAAACTTTCCGACAGGTTGATCTGCGGTCTCGCCTCACGGATTTGATCGCCACTCACCACGCTGACGGCCGCCGGGGTTGAGAGTTCAGAAAGACCGCTGCGCTTGGCGGTGACCACCATGGTCTGTTCGCTGTCCTTGTCCTGCGCAAAGCTGGCAGAAACAGGCAGTAGGGCTGGAATAACCAGCGCCGAAACTGCCAACCGGTTTTTATGAGTGCTTTTCATCTGGAGAATGCCGTTAAAGGGATCGAAAGGTATGAACCATTTGGAACGTTATGGCCGACATGTTAATGCTTTCAACAAAAAATGAAAATAGTTACCTAATTAAAGCCCGTTCCCCCAATTGCGCAAGGACAGGGTTGATTTCAATAAACGGCGGTGCACGGCAGAGATCAGAAAAATGAGGCGGGGAAACCCCGCCTTGTAAGAGGTGGCTTAGGCTTTCAACAGGCCGCTGCCCAGGTAATCATTGGCGTCTTTTACCCCCGGCAACGCAAAGAAGTAACCGCCGCCGATCGGCTTGACGTACTCTTCCAACGCCTCACCGTTCAGACGTTTTTGCACCGTCAGGAAACCTTTTTCCAAATCGGCCTGATAGCAGACAAACAGCAACCCCATTTCCAGTTGACCTGAATTGGACACGCCAATGGAGTAGCTGTAACCCCGGCGCAGCAGCAAATTGCTCTGAGTTTGCGGCGTGCGTGGGTTTGCCAGGCGGATATGCGCATCCATCGGGATCAACTTGCCTTCAGGATCTTGCGCGTAATCCGGCTCGTCATGCTCATGCTTCATGCCGAGTGGCGCACCGCTGTGTTTGTCGCGACCGAAGATGGTTTGCTGTTCCTGCAACGGCGTGCGATCCCAAAACTCCACGTGAAAGCGGATAATGCGCGCGGCCTGATAGCTGCCACCTACCGCCCATGCGGGTTCTCCGGCGTTATCCGCCACCCATACCACCTGATCCATCAGCGGTTTATCGCTGGTTTTCGGGTTGGCGGTGCCGTCTTTAAAGCCCAGCAGGTTGATCGGTGTTTCTTTACCTTTACTACGTGCGGCGTGGGCAGAAATAAACCCTTCCCGCTTCCAGCGCACGCTGAGCAGATCCGGCGAATGCTTGATAATGTCGCGCAGCGCGTGGATCACCGTTTCATTGGTATTGGCGCAAATCTGCAACACCAAATCCCCGTGGCATAGGCTGGCGTCAAGCGAGTCGTTAGGGAAGCGCGTCATTTTTTGCAGACGCAGCGGTTTTTGTGCCTGCACCCCGAAACGTTCGTCAAACAACGAAGTGCCGACCGACACGGTGATGGTCAGGTTATCAGGATAAATCTCCGGCCCCATAATGCCCGAATCGAGCGGTGGCAACTTGGGATCCACCTCCGGTGCCCTGCCGCCGGTAGTCAGGAAGGCAATGCGGGTAGTCAACAGCCGGAACAGCCGCTCCAAATCCTGCTTGTTGCTGGCCAGCACGTCAAACGCCACCAGCATCATCGCAGCCTGCTGTGGCGTGAGGATCCCGGCCTGATGCGCGCCATAGAACGGTTGCTTCTGCCAACGTTCGCCCTGCGGCACCGCCAGCGGTTCTGCCACTTTATCTGCCGCCTGAGTCAGGCGGCTGCCGCCCAACGCCAGCACGCCCAGCCCCAATCCTTGCAGCAAACGACGGCGCGACGGTGATGCCGCGTCCTGCGGCTGTGGATGCGGCCCGTTTGCCGGGCCGATCTTGTTACTCATTATGCTTGCCTCAATCCAGACCCAGAACGCCACGCAGTTGTGACAAGTCTTCCGCCAGGGTGGTGATTGGCCCTTTCATGGCATTGCGATCGGCATCGGTCAGCTTCTCGTAAGACTCATAGCCATCTTTGGTTTTGTACTTCGCCAGAATGGTATCAACGGTTTTAAAGTTGGCGTCGATCTTGTCCAGCAACGGCTTGTTGGCTTTGACCAGCAGCGGACGCAGCAGGTTAACGATTTTCTGCGCGCCGTCGACGTTAGCCTGGAAGTCCCACAGATCGGTGCGGCTATAACGGTCTTCTTCACCGCTGATTTTGCTCGCCGCCACTTCTTCGATCAGACCGGCTGCCCCGCCTACCACTTTGCTTGGTGGGAAGGTCAGATCGGTAACACGTTTTTGCAGCTCGACGGTATCGTTGTACAGTTGATCGGCGTATTTGCTCATGTCTTTGGTGGTGTTATCGGCAAACAGCGCTTTCTCCAGGCGGTGGAAACCGGTGAACTTCGGATCTTCCGCTTTCTTCTCGTAATCGTCTTCACGGGCGTCGATGCTGCCGTCCAAATCGGAGAACAGTTCGGCGATTGGCTCAATACGCTCGTAGTGCTGGCGTGTCGGTGCATAAAGTTTGCGTGCCAGCTCCACGTTGCCGGCCTTGACCGCGTCGGTGAACAGCTTGGTCTGTTTGACCAGCCCTTCTACTTCTTTGGTCACATAAACCTTGTATTCGGCAATTGGCCCAACCAAATCCATCGCATTCGGTTTACCGTCGGTGGCGGCGCCAGCAGCTGCGGTCACGATCAGTTTACCCTTCGGATTGCTGAGCAGCCCGCAGGTCATGTCGTATTCGCCCGCTTCCAGGTTGGCGGTCATCTTCTGGGTAAAGCCCGGCGCGATATTCTCGCGCTCTTCCACCACCATCACCCCTTTGAGGATTTCCCATTCAACGTTTTTCTGGCTGGTGTTGTGCACCACAAACTGGGTTTTACCGGCCGGTACCGTCAACTGCATCGGCTCACACTGTTTGTCGTTAACGGTAATCTTCACCTGCGGCACGTCCGCTGCCTGGGCGTTGATGCTTAGCGCGAACGCCGGGAGTGCCAGTAATGCTGCGTGCAACGCCTTGCGGCGGAATAATGGAGTCGACATACAAGATTCCCTATTAAAATTAATGATTGATTTTACGTTGCGCCGAAACCGCTGCCGGTTCCGCACGCTGCGGCAGGAAAAAGAAAATCAGCGCCGGGATCAGATACAGGAAATAGACCGCCACTTCGCTCACCGTTGGCGTTTCCTGGTAGCCGAAGATGCCTTCGAGCAGGGTGCCAAACAGCGAATGGGTCGACAGATGGTTGCTGAGATCGAACGCGATATCCTGGAAATGGTTCCACAGCCCGGCCTCGTGGAAGGCGCGGATCGCCCCGGCAGCCAGGCCGGCGGCAACGAACAGAATAAACAGGCTGGTCCATTTGAAGAATTTGGCCAGGTGCAGCTTCACGCCGCCCCAATAGATAGCCATACCCAGCACGATGGCAGCCACCAGACCGAGTACCGCACCGATCGGTGCTTCAATACCCACATCTTGCTGGAAGGCGGCCAGCAGGAAAAACACCGACTCCAGACCTTCACGAGCCACGGCAAAAAACACCATCGCCACCAGTGCCCAGCCCTGGCCTTTGCCGGAGTTGAGCGCGTTGTCGATTGCGCCTTCCAGATGTACCTTGACCGACTTGGACACCTTACGCATCCAGAACACCATATAGGTGAGGATCAGTACCGCTACCACCGCAACAATGCCTTCGAACAGCTCTTGCTGCTTTTGCGGGAATTCGCCGGTGGTTTCATTGATGAAAATGCCGAGCGCCAGGCACAGGGCAGCGGCAACAATCACCCCTATCCATACCACGCCTAGCCATTGACCCCGCTGGGTGCGTTTCAGGTAGCTGGCGATCAGGCTGACGATCAACGCCGCCTCCAGCCCCTCACGGAACATGATAAGGAAGGGAACAAACATAAATAATAACCCCTAAAAAGGCATCTGCTGCGAAGCGTCCGCACGCCGGAAATGGCGGCAACGCCAATGTAAAGAAAAGTAAAACACAACGATAGTGATTATCATTCTGGCTGGAATAAATACAAGGGCCGCAAGGGTGATTTTTTCTAATCAAATGTCGCCAGGTGTTTCAGGCAGATGACAGAAAACGACGAAATGAAAAATGACAAAGGGCGCATTAAGCGCCCTTTGAGACTCGTACTGCGCGGGGATTAAACGGTTTTGAACTCGGCTTCTGCCTGATCAAAACGTTCGGTGATAGTCGCCGAAGGCTGACGGCCCATCAGGCTCACCGTCACGATGGCGATACAAGCAAACAGGAAGCCAGGGATGATTTCATACAGATCCAACCAGGCAAACTGTTTCCAGACGATCACCGTCACCGCCCCGACCAACATACCGGCCAATGCGCCATTACGGGTCATGCGTGACCACATTACCGAGATCAACACCACCGGACCAAAGGCCGCACCGAAGCCGGCCCAGGCGTAGCTCACCAGACCCAGTACGCGGTTTTCCGGGTTCGCCGCCAGCGCGATGGCAATCAACGCCACCACCAGCACCATAAAGCGCCCGACCCACACCAGCTCACGCTGGCTGGCACCTTTACGCAGGAAGGCTTTGTACAAGTCTTCGGTAATCGCGCTTGAACACACCAACAGCTGGCAGCTCAGAGTACTCATCACCGCCGCCAAAATGGCCGACAGCAGAATACCCGCCACCCATGGGTTGAACAGAATCATCGCCAGCTCGATAAACACGCGTTCACCGTTCTGCGACACATTGCCCGCCTGATCCGGGTTGTTGGCGAAGTAGGCAATACCGAAGAAACCGACGGCAATGGTCCCCGCCAGACACAGGATCATCCAGGTCATACTGATGCGGCGTGCGCTGCGAATGGTGCGGTGAGAATCCGCCGCCATAAAGCGCGCCAGAATGTGCGGCTGACCGAAGTAACCCAATCCCCAACCCAGCAGTGAGAGGATCGCTACAAAGTTCAGGCCTTTCAGCATGTCGATATTGGCCGGATTCTTGGCCTCAATCACCATCATTGAGGTATCGATGCCGCCTACCGCGAAAATAACAATCACCGGCGTCAGGATCAGCGCGAAAATCATCAGGCTGGCCTGCACGGTATCGGTCCAGCTCACCGCCAGGAATCCACCGATAAAGGTATAGAGGATAGTGGCTGCAGCACCGGCCCACAGTGCGGTTTCGTAGCTCATCCCGAAAGTGCTTTCGAACAAACGCGCACCGGCCACGATGCCGGAAGCACAGTAGATGGTGAAGAACACCAGGATAACGATGGCGGAAATCACCCGCAGCAGCTTGCTGTTGTCTTCAAAACGGCTGGTGAAGTAATCCGGCAGCGTCAGGGCATTATTGTTGGCTTCGGTATGCACACGCAGCCGCCCCGCCACCAGCTTCCAGTTAAAGTAAGCGCCGATCGTCAGACCAATGGCAATCCAGCTTTCGGAGATGCCGGACAGGAAGATGGCGCCCGGCAGGCCCATCAGCAACCAGCCGCTCATATCAGATGCGCCGGCAGAGAGCGCGGTCACTACGCTGCCCAGGCTACGACCGCCCAGAATGTAGTCGTCAAAGTTATTGGTTGCCCGGTAGGCAAGTAAGCCGATTAACACCATCCCGAAGATATACACCAGGAAGGTCACCAGCATCGGTGTGCTCATTGTCATGAAATTCTCCACTCTCATTATTATTTCGCGCTGTATTGCGATAGTTACTGCTTGCCAATCCGCCGGAACGTGGCGAAATTGCAGGTTCCCCGCAGGTGAAAATAGTTTCCGCCCGCAATTGTCTGGCCGACGGCTATCCTAGATGACCTGTTCATTATCCAACAAGATATTTAACAACAAAGTTACACAAAGTTTACCCTGCGTCACATTTAACCGCTCTCAGGGTTACACCTTTCACCCTCAAACAGAGTTGCACCTCATACAAATCCAGCCTTACCCCTGATATCACTGGGGGAAATGCGCTTAAACTCCGGAGTCATAACCCGTGAATCAAGACGTTCAGCAAGAACCATGCCGATTATTGATGTTAAAAAATCGATGGAACTCACACTTCAATCATCAGCCTGATTTAACACGGTTGCACAAAGTTGCAACATGCTGGATATTGTCTGCATTCATCACGACACACAACGCACGAACCTATCCCCGCAGCCTCTCTGGCCCGCAGTTTGTGTATAGGTTCTTAAACACAGGAGTTGGATTGGCATGGGCACTACCACCATGGGCGTAAAGCTCGACGAGGCAACTCGCGATCGCATTAAAAGCGCAGCACAGAGTATCGATCGCACGCCGCACTGGCTGATCAAACAGGCCATTTTCAATTATCTCGAGCGTCTCGAGAACGGTTCCGAACTGCCTGAAATTCCTGCTGTTGCCGCTGCCGGCCAGACCGAAGCGGACGACATTATGCCGCAAGTGCAGGAAGAGTCCCACCAGCCATTCCTTGAATTTGCTGAACAAATCCTGCCGCAGTCGGTTAACCGCGCCGCCATCACCGCGGCCTATCGTCGTCCTGAGACCGAAGCGGTTCCGATGATGCTCGAACAGGCGCGTTTACCGGCCGATCTTGCCAAAGCCACCCATAAGATGGCTTACAACATCGCCGAGAAGCTGCGTAACCAAAAAAGTGCAAACGGCCGCGCCGGTATGGTGCAAGGTCTGCTGCAAGAGTTCTCACTCTCCTCACAGGAAGGCGTGGCGCTGATGTGCCTGGCGGAAGCCCTGCTGCGTATTCCGGACAAACCAACCCGTGATGCGCTGATCCGCGACAAAATCAGCAATGGCAACTGGCATTCCCACCTCGGCCGCAGCCCATCGATGTTCGTGAACGCCGCCACCTGGGGCCTGCTGTTCACCGGCAAGCTGGTTTCAACCCATAACGAAGCCAACCTGTCACGCTCGCTGAACCGCATTATCGGCAAGAGCGGTGAACCCTTAATCCGTAAAGGCGTGGACATGGCGATGCGCCTGATGGGCGAACAGTTCGTCACCGGCGAAACCATCGCCGAAGCGCTGGCCAACGCCCGCAAGCTGGAAGACAAAGGCTTCCGCTACTCCTACGACATGCTGGGTGAAGCCGCCCTGACCGAAGCCGACGCTCAGGCCTATCTGGTGTCCTACCAGCAGGCGATTCACGCGATCGGCAAAGCGTCTAACGGTCGTGGTATCTATGAGGGCCCGGGTATTTCGATCAAGCTCTCTGCCCTGCACCCGCGCTATAGCCGTGCGCAGTACGAACGCGTCATGGAAGAGCTTTACCCACGCCTGCTGTCATTGACCCTGCAAGCGCGCCAATATGATATCGGCATCAATATCGACGCCGAAGAAGCCGACCGCCTGGAGATCTCACTCGATCTGCTGGAGAAGCTGTGCTTCGAGCCACAGTTGGCCGGCTGGAACGGCATCGGCTTCGTGATCCAGGCCTATCAAAAACGCTGTCCGTTCGCCATCGACGCGGTGATCGACATGGCGCAGCGCAGCCGCCGTCGCCTGATGATCCGTCTGGTGAAAGGCGCTTACTGGGATAGCGAGATCAAACGCGCCCAAATGGACGGGCTGGAAGGCTATCCGGTCTACACCCGCAAGGTTTACACCGACGTCTCCTACCTGGCCTGCGCCCGCAAACTGCTGGCGGTGCCCAATCTGATTTATCCGCAGTTCGCCACCCATAACGCCCACACCCTGAGCGCGATTTACCATATGGCGGGCAACAACTACTACCCAGGTCAGTATGAGTTCCAGTGCCTGCACGGCATGGGTGAACCGTTGTATGAGCAGGTGGTGGGCAAAGTAGCCGACGGCAAGTTAAACCGTCCGTGCCGTATCTATGCCCCGGTCGGTACCCATGAAACGCTGCTGGCGTACCTGGTGCGCCGCCTGCTGGAAAACGGCGCCAACACCTCGTTCGTTAACCGTATCGCCGACGCTACCCTGCCGCTTGACGAACTGGTGGCCGATCCGGTCGGCGCAGTTGAAGCCATGGCCGCCAGCGAAGGGCAAATTGGTCTGCCGCATCCACGTATCCCGCTGCCGCGCGAGCTGTATGGCGAGAAACGCACCAACTCCAGCGGTCTGGACTTGTCCAACGAACAGCGTCTGGCTTCTCTGTCCAGTGCATTGCTGAGCAGCGCTACTCAGCCATGGCGTGCCGAGCCGATTATCGATGCCGAGCTGGATCAGGGCGTGGAACAACCGGTGATTAACCCTGCCGAACCGGGTGATATCGTCGGTTACGTGCGTGAAGCCACCGAAGGGGAAGTCAGCCGGGCGCTCGACGCCGCTGCCGCTGCCGGCCCAATCTGGTTCGCCACGCCACCGTCGGAGCGCGCCGCCATTCTTGAACGCGCCGCAGAACTGATGGAAGGCCAACTGCAAAGCCTGTTGGGTATTCTGGTACGTGAAGCGGGTAAAACCTTTAACAACGCCATCTCCGAAGTGCGTGAGGCAGTCGATTTCCTGCATTACTACGCCGGTCAGGTGCGTGATGACTTCGCCAATGACAGCCACCGCCCGCTGGGCCCGGTAGTTTGTATCAGCCCGTGGAACTTCCCACTGGCGATCTTCACCGGCCAGATTGCCGCGGCGCTGGCGGCAGGCAACAGCGTGCTGGCCAAACCGGCCGAGCAAACTCCGCTGATCGCCGCACAGGCAGTACGCATTCTGCTGGAAGCCGGCATTCCCCAGGGCGTGCTGCAATTGCTGCCAGGCCAGGGTGAAAGCGTCGGCTCAGTGCTGGTCAATGATGCCCGCGTCCGTGGCGTGATGTTTACCGGCTCCACTGACGTTGCCGGTATTTTGCAACGCAGTATCGCCGGTCGTTTGGATCCGCAAGGTCGCCCAACGCCGCTGATCGCCGAAACCGGGGGGCTGAACGCGATGATCGTCGACTCTTCCGCCCTGACCGAACAGGTGGTGACCGACGTGGTCGCCTCCGCCTTCGACAGCGCCGGTCAACGTTGTTCCGCCCTGCGTATCCTGTGCATTCAGGAAGACGTGGCGGACCATACGCTGCAAATGCTGCGCGGTGCGATGGCCGAGTGCCGCATGGGTAACCCGGAACGCCTGTCTACCGACATCGGGCCGGTGATCGACGCCGAAGCCAAAACCGGCATCGAACGCCATATCCAGGCAATGCGTGCCAAGGGCCGCAAGGTCTATCAGGCGGCGAAAGGCAATACACAGGATGAGAAAGAGTGGTCACGCGGGACCTTTATCAAGCCAACGCTGATCGAGCTGGACAGCTTCGACGAGCTGCAAAAAGAGATCTTCGGCCCGGTGCTGCACGTGGTGCGCTTCCAGCGCTCCAACCTGGAGTCATTGGTCGATCAGATCAACGCCGCCGGTTACGGTCTGACGCTGGGTATTCACACCCGAATCGATGAGACCATCGCACGCGTCACCGAACGTGCCAAGGTGGGTAACCTGTACGTTAACCGCAACATGGTTGGTGCCGTGGTCGGCGTGCAGCCGTTTGGTGGCGAAGGTCTGTCCGGCACCGGTCCGAAAGCCGGTGGCCCGCTGTACCTGTACCGCTTGCTGGCTAACCGTCCGGATGACGCGGTGCTGCGTACCCTGAGCCGTCAGGACGACGAACGCCCACTGGAAGCCACCGCGCGCCCACAGCTGCTCAAAGCCCATCAGGCGCTGGAGCAGTGGGCAATTGCCGAAAAACAGGCGGAACTGGTGACGCTGGCACAACGCTACGCCGAACTGGGCCAGGGCGGTACCCTACGCCCGCTGCCAGGCCCAACCGGCGAGCGCAACACCTATGCCTTGCTACCGCGTGAGCGCGTACTGTGCCTGGCCGATAACGAAGCCGATGCCCTGACTCAGTTGGCTGCGGTACTGGCAGTCGGCAGCAGCGTGCTGTGGCCGGAAGCCGAGTTGCAACGCGCCCTGTACCGTCGCCTGCCGGCTGCGGTTCAGGCCAGCATCAGCTTCAGCAAAGACTGGCAGCAGGACAAGGTGGAGTTTGACGCCGCCATTTACCACGGCGATGCCGATCAGTTACGTACTCTGTGCGAGCAAATCGCCCAGCGCAGCGGCGCGATCGTTTCGGTACAGGGCTTTGCCCACGGCGAAACCAATATCCTGTTGGAACGCCTGCTGATCGAACGCTCGCTGAGCGTTAACACCGCCGCTGCCGGCGGTAACGCCAGCCTGATGACCATTGGTTAACCTCTGACAGCGGGTTACCGAGAAAGGTAACCCAGTATGCGAGGCTTCACGCAAACCCTGCACAGGTGCAGGGTTTTTTATTGTCTGCCTGAAATTTGCACGTTAGCGTATCAATCCCGTTGCCACGAAGTGTGTATGGTGTGTACATTAAGGATAATGACCGCGTGAAAAGTTCAGAGCTGATCAAGCTGCTAGAAAATAGCGGCTGGGTTTTAGAACGGATAAAGGGAAGCCACCATCAGTTTAAACACCCGAACTTTCCTCTGGTGATCACCGTTCCGCATCCCCGCAAGGATCTCAAACCGGGAACTCTGCGCCAAATAATGAAAGATGCAGGGTTGTGTTGACTCGTGCCAAGCGTTAGCAGGAGAAGCTATGTTCTACCCCTCTTATATACACTCAGATCCAGATGGCAGCGCCAGCGGCTTCTTTCCCGACGTACCGGGCTGCTATTTTGCCGGTAACACCCTGGATAAAACCTTCGAAGACGCAAAGAAAGCGCTAGATGCACATTTTGAATGTTTAAGCGAAGACAACCAGCCGATACCCCGCCCACAATCTGTTGCCTTTCACCTGGCGCAGGAAAGTGACACCCTGATCGGCGGGCAATGGCTGCTGGTTGATATCAATATGGATAAGTTTGATGGGCGAGCAGAGCGCATAAATATCACTTTGCCGCACCGCTTGTTGAACCGCATCGATTCGCTGGTGCAACAACATCCGGCTTACGGTAGCCGCAGTGCATTTCTCGCCACGGCTGCACGCAATGAGTTATTAAAAGCCATTTAGTAGCCGGTTCAGGGGGCCAGGCCCCCTGGACGTTACGACTGATTCAGAAATTTATCGAGGAATTGCTGGGTGCGCTGGTGTTGCGGATTGGCGAACAGCTCTTTCGCCGGGCCCTGCTCAACGATACGGCCGTGATCCATAAAGATGGCGCGGTCGGCCACGTCACGGGCAAAGCTCATTTCGTGCGTCACGATCACCATGGTGCGCTTTTCTTCAGCCAGCGAACGGATGGTGTTGAGCACTTCGCCCACCAGTTCTGGATCGAGTGCAGAAGTCGGTTCATCGAACAGGATCACTTCCGGCTGCATCGCCAGCGCGCGGGCAATCGCCACCCGTTGTTGCTGCCCGCCGGAAAGACGACGTGGATAGGCCGACTCTTTGCCGTTCAACCCCACCTTCGCCAACAATGCCCGCGCACGCTGTTCTGCGCTGGCTTTTGACTCGCCTTTAACGATGACCGGGCCTTCAATTATGTTCTCCAGCACCGAACGGTGCGGGAACAGATTGAAGCTCTGGAACACAAAGCCCACTTGCTGGCGCAACTCACGCACCTGTTTTTTCTGTTTGCTCAGCGGTTTGGAACTGTCGATCTGAATATCGCCAACGCGGATCGTACCGGAGTCCGGCACCTCCAACAGATTGATACAGCGCAACAAGGTGGTTTTACCCGAGCCGCTGGGCCCGATAATCGCCACCACTTCACCCGCACTGACCTCCAGGTCGATCCCATGCAGCACCGTTTGACCTTTGAACTGCTTGGTCAGCTGTTTCACTTCAATGGCACTCATGTGTTACTCCTGATCCTGGCGGTTGACGTGGGCTTCCAGACGATTTTGCAGCGCAGAAAGCAAAGTCGCCATCACCCAGTAAATCAGCGAGGCCGCCAGATACATGGTGAACACTTCCAGCGTACGCGAGGTAATCAACTGCGCCTGACGGAACAGCTCCGGTACCTGAATGGTCGCCGCCAGCGAGGTGTCTTTCACCAGGCCGATAAAGCTGTTGCCCAGCGGTGGCAATGCGGTGCGCGCTGCCTGCGGCAGGATCACCCGACGCAGCGTCTGCCAACGAGTCATGCCGATGCTGGCCGCGGCTTCCCACTGTCCTTTTTCGATCGACGAAATCGCCGCACGCAGGGTTTCCGAGGTATAGGCTGCCGTATTCAGCGACAGGCCAATCAGCGCCGCCGGGAAGGGATCAAACTCGATGCCGAACTGTGGCAGACCGTAGTAAATCATGAACAGCTGGGCAATCAGCGGCGTGCCACGGAACAGCGACACGTAGAAGCGCGACAGCCACGACAGCGGCCATAACGGCGAAAGGCGCATCAGCGCCAGCAGAAAACCGAGCAGTAAACCGAGCGCCATGCCCCCCAGACTGAGCTGGAGAGTGAGTATCGCGCCCCTCAATAAAAATGGCGCTGAATCCAGCGCCAGTTGGATACTTTCGTGCATTATTTAGTTACGTCCGCGCCAAACCATTTGTCAGAGATCTTCGCCAGCGTGCCGTCTTTTTGCATTTCGGCAATCGCCTGGTTAATCGCGGCCAGCAGTTCCGGGTTGTTTTTACGCACCGCAACGCCAGACTCCTGACGAGAGAATGCCGGACCGGCTACCGCCAGCGTATCGCCGGTTTTCTTCACCAAATCCAACGCCGCCAGACGGTCAACCAGAATGGCATTGATACGGCCTACGCGCAGATCCTGGTATTTGGTCGGGTCATCATCATAGGTGCGCACGTCCACGCCCTGCACATTGTCACGCAGCCACTGTTCGTAGTTGGTGCCCAGACCGACGCCGACTTTTTTGCCTTTCAGATCTTCCGGCTTGGTGATGGTGCCTTCATTGCCCTTCTTCACCAGCGCCTGGATACCGGAGACGGTGTAAGGCGTGGAGAAATCATATTTCTTCTGACGCTCCGGGGAAATGGTCACCTGGTTGATCACCACGTCGATACGTTTTGAATCCAGCGAGGCCAGCATACCGTCCCACTTGGTCGGGTTCAGTTTGGCTTTAACGCCAAGATGCTGCGCCAGCGCATTGGCGAAGTCCACCTCGAAGCCGGTCAGCTTGCCGTCTTCCCCCTGGAAGCTGAACGGCGGGTAAGTGCCTTCCAGCCCAACAACCAGAGTACCGTGATGCTTCACCTGCTCCAGCAGGTTATCGGCGGCATAGGTTTGCGTGCTCAACCCGGCGGTCAGCGCAACGCCCATCACGCCCAGCAGCAGTTGACGACGAACTTTAGAAAACATCATAAACACCCCATCTGTTGTTTATCTTTTTTGATATCAGCACTTTAACAGTGTGACCGCCTGCTTGAAGGAATATAACCTTATAAATATAGTTCAAAATGGAATAACAAACTCTGCTCACACCTGCGGATGGTAGGCGAAGAGCGCCGGTGCACCGCCGGTATGGATAAACAGGATCGGGCCGTCATCACGGAAACGCTGTTGGGCTATACCGTCGATCAGGCCAGCCATCGCCTTGCCGCTATACACTGGATCCAGCAACACCCCTTCCTGCTGCGCCAGCAGCTGTATGGCCGCCAGCCCTTCTTCATTCGGCATGCCGTACTGCGGCGCAAAATAATCATCCCACAGGGTGATGGACGCCAGTTCATCGATATCCAACGAACAGGCCAGCGCTTTTTGGATCAGTTCCACCTTGGGCAGTTGGTCGATGACTTTGCGTGAAACGGTCACACCGATCAGTTCAGTCTCCGGCAGCAATTGCTGCAGACCGACCGCCAGTCCGGCATGGGTACCGGCACTGCCGGACGCCACCACCACGGAGCTGAAAGCGACATTGCTGCGGCGACTCTGTTCGGCAATTTCCAGCGCACACTGTATGTAACCCAGCGCACCCAATGCATTAGAGCCGCCGACCGGCACCACATAAGGGCGGAAACCCTGTGCCTCCAGGCGCGTCGCCAAATCGGCCAATTGCTGCTGTGGGTCATGCAGCGCTTCACACATCTCCACCTGCGCGTTGAACAGCCCAAGCAGCAGGCGGTTACCGTTGGTCAGGTAATTTTCTTCCTGGGTGTCGATTGGGTTTTCCAGCAATGCTACGCAGTGCAGGCCCAGTTTGGCCGCCACCGCCGCCGTTTGACGCACGTGATTGGATTGGATAGCCCCGGCAGTGACCAGCGTATCGGCCCCCTGACGCAAGGCTTCGGCAGCCAGAAACTCCAGCTTTCTCAGTTTATTACCGCCCATCGCCATCGGCGTGACGTCGTCACGTTTGATGTAAATTTCACGGCCAAGGTAGTCTGAGAGGCGAGACAGTTTTTCGAGCGGTGTGGCAGAGCCGACTAAATCTAGGCGCGGGAACTGCGCCAATTTTTGTTGCAGATTCACAACTTCCCCCAGGGAATAAGGTATCAACAGCTAAACGATAGATTTAGCAGATGTGAACCTAATAATCACTCTTTATTAGTGATGGGGAGAAGACGAAAACCCCGGCTGGCGCGCCGGGGCGAGCGGATCAGTAGCTTTTTTGCCAGGCGAGATACTGGTCGTATTTACGCAGGGCAATACGGTAATTGTTGTGTGCCGCAGAAGGCAACTCTTCAATGATGCGCTGATGGCTGGCATTGCTGGCGAACTTGTCGGCCGGATAGTTGCGCTCCACCAGCATTTCATCCAGCCGACGCAGCCGCACCACGTATTCACGGATGGTGCTGTGGCTCATTTCGGTCTGTTCAAACAGATACTGCTTGAAGGCCATAATGTCGAAATAGCTCGGATGGCTGTTGCAGGAAATCTCACTGCAAAAACGGCACAGTGCGGTCAACTCATTTTGCACATTCAGCCAGACGTGATCGTCGATCGGCTGGTCCATACGCGCAATGGCGTCTTTGTTGATGATCTTGCCACGAAACACCAGCGCCATGCGATCCAATATCTTGCCGCACTGGGAACAATGAGTCTGGCTGTGTTTGTAATCTTTCAAATAACGGCTCAGCGGCCGTTTTTTCAACAGTATTGCTGGCATTAGGCAGTCCGGTTATCGCAAGGGTGATCGAGTTGAAGGCTCTGGGTTGAATACATGTCAGTTCTCGTTCGCCAGACGGGCACGCAGGCGTTTGATCGCCTGGCTGTGCAGTTGGCTGACACGCGATTCCCCCACGTCCAGCACGGCGCCGATCTCTTTCAGATTCAACTCTTCCTGGTAATACAGCGTCAGCACCATTTTTTCGCGTTCCGGCAATGCCTCAATGGCGTCGATCACCCGTTGGCGCAGATTGCCCTCCAGCAGATGATGTAACGGATTGGCCTCTTCGTGCCCTTCCAGCAGCGGCTCCGCGCTTTCACCATGCTCTTCCCGCCATTCGTCGTAGGAGAAGAGCTGGCTGTTATTGGTGTCCAACAGAATTTGACGGTACTCATCCAGTGACAGGTTTAGCGTCTGCGCCACTTCCACTTCGCTGGCCGGGCGGCCTAGCTGTTGTTCCAACTGACGCATCACCTGCGCTACTTCACGCGCATGGCGACGCACACTGCGTGGCACCCAATCACGGCTACGCAGCTCATCGAGCATCGCGCCACGGATACGTTGCACCGCATAGGTGGTAAAGGCGGTGCCTTGCAGGGCGTCGTAACGCTCGACGGCGTTCAACAACCCTATTCCCCCGGCCTGCAGCAGATCGTCAAGCTCCACGCTGGCGGGCAACCTGACCTGCAGGCGCAACGCCTCGTGGCGCACTAACGGAACGTAGCGCAACCAAAGAGAATTTTTGTCCATCACGCCTTCGGCGGTATACAAATCGCTCACTATGTCTAAAACCTGCGGATAAGAGAGTCAGCGCTATTATCCGTAGGGGGCAAAATGCCAATCGACTGAACAGTCGTACAAAACAGGCCTTATTTGCGCCATGCAATATCTGCACAACGCGCGACCATAAAAAAACCCCGCCGAAGCGGGGTTCTTTTTGCGACAGGTTAATCGGGGAGAGTCGATTAACGCAGCAGGGACAACACGTTCTGAGTAGACTGGTTAGCCTGTGCCAGAACAGAGGTGCCAGCCTGTTGCAGGATGTTGGCACGGCTCATGTTGGACACTTCGGTCGCGTAGTCAGCATCCTGAATACGGGACTGAGAAGCAGACAGGTTGTTCACGGTGCTGTTCAGGTTGTTGATAACAGAATCGAAACGGTTCTGTACCGCACCCAGAGAAGAACGCAGACCGTCAACCTGAGCCAATGCTTTGTCCAGAGTTGCCAGTGGGTCGGCAGTTTTAGGCTCAGAGCTCAACTCTTCGCCACGGGTAACCTTGCCATCGTTAGCAACAGCGGCTTTAAAGTATTTGCCGCCATCTTCGATCACAAAAGATTTGCCGCCATCGTAAGCTTTCAGGTTATCGGTATCAGCTTTAGCGCCGGATACCGCTACTTTCTCCTGTACGCTGCTGATGCTTGCAGAACCATCCAGGCTGGTTTTCAGTGTGCCAGCGGCAACTTTAGTGCCATCGATAGCGGTAACTTTACCATCGCTGCCCACGGTTGCCTTGTAGAAGTCACCGGCAGTATCCGCTGCATAAATATCGCCAGTTTTATCATCTTTGACGTATTTAGCCGGCGCATCAGCACCTGCTTTCTGAGTATTCGAGTCAATAGCAACGCTTTTGCCGGTAGGGGCTTCGGTCACAACAGCGCCAACTTTAGTTTTATCAATACCGCCGCTAACGCTGAAGGTTTCCAGACCCAGTTGTTTAGCATCGATTTTTTGCAGGTCGATATCGATGGTTTCGCCATCGTTAGCGCCAACCTGTATGGTCAGCTTCTGGTCGCTGCTCAGCACTTTCACGCCGTTGAAGTCGGTTTGTGCGGAGATACGGTTGATCTCGGACAGACGCTGGGTGATTTCGTCCTGGATGGATTTCAGGTCGCTGGAAGAGTTAGAACCGTTCTGAGACTGCACGGTCAGACGACGGATGTTTTGCAGGTTGTCGTTAACTTCGTTCAGTGCGCCTTCAGTGGTCTGTGACAGGGAGATACCGTCGTTAGCGTTACGAGAAGCCTGAGTCAGGCCTTTGATGTTAGCGGTGAAGCGGTTAGAGATTGCCTGACCCGCGGCATCGTCCTTGGCGCTGTTGATACGCAGACCAGAAGACAGACGCTCAATCGCAGTACCCAAAGAAGACTGTGATTTGTTCAGGTTGTTCTGCGCCATCAGCGACAGGCTGTTGGTGTTAATTACTTGTGCCATTGTATGCTTTCCTTACGAATCAGTTGCGATCTTCGCAATGTGGTTAAAAGGTTCGGGCTGCTTTGCCCACGGCGTCAACCACCGTCCCATCAGGTATCGGCCCTCCCCCTGCAACCTTTAGAAATTTTTTGTTTTTTTTTCGCTTATTGGCAATCGCAGAAATAACGCGGTTTTTCCTTCTTCTATTGCTCCATCACTTTTTTATTTTTTCGGTAAACTTTTTCTCCACTGGGCCGATAAACGCGTAAAGCGAATAAAGTCATGATTAAGGAGAATTACCAATGGCATCGATCAGTTCATTAGGCATCGGCTCAGGACTCGACCTCAACGGCTTGCTGGACAAGCTGAGCAAAGCGGAACAGCAGCGTCTGACCCCTTACACTACCCAGCAAACCAGCTACAACGCCCAGTTGACCGCTTATGGCACCCTGAAAGGCTCACTGGAAAAGTTTGATAATTTAAGTAAAGAGCTGGCGAAACCGACGTTTTTCAACAACACCACAGCCAGCAAACACGATCAGTTCACCATCACCACTACGGATAAAGCCGTGGCGGGTAACTACATCGTTAAGGTGAACGCGCTGGCCCAGCCGCAAACGCTGACCACCCAAACTCCGATTGCCGATCAGACAGCAAAATTGGGCACACCTGGCAACAGCGACCGCTCAATCACTATCACCGCCGGCAATCCGCAAAAAGACGTGAAGATCCCACTGAGTGACGACCAAACCTCATTGGTGGAAATGCGCGATGCGATAAACAACGCCAAGGCCGGTGTCAACGCCAGTATCATGCGTGTCGGGGACAACGACTACCAGTTGGCACTCAGCTCCACCACCACCGGGGAGAAAAACACCGTCTCGGTGCAGGTCAACAATGACGATAAGCTGGGCGCTATCCTCAACTACGACAACAAGGCCAAAAGCGGTGCGATGAAGCAAACCGTGGCCGGTCAGGATGCCGAGATCGAGGTTAACGGCACGCCGATCAAACGCAGTACCAACTCGATTGCCGATGCGTTGCAGGGCGTCACTATCGATCTGAAAACCACCACCAAAGCTGATGCACCACAGAACCTGGTGATCAGCACCGATAAAACCGGCACCGCCGACAAAATTAAAAGCTGGGTAGATAACTATAACTCGCTGCTGGACACCTTTAACTCGCTGAGCAAATTTACTCCGGTCAAAACCGGCGAAGCGCAGAATGCCAAAAACGGCGCGCTGCTGGGCGATAACACCCTGCGTGGCATTCAGTCGTCGATCAAAAGCGCACTCAGCGCCGCACAAGACAACCCGGAGCTGAAGGGTCTCGGCAATCTGGGGATTTCGACCAACACCAAAACCGGCAAGCTGGAGATCGACAGTACCAAACTGAACAAAGCCATCGATGAAAAGCCGGCACAGGTCGCCAACTTCTTCGCCGGTAACGGTAAAGACACCGGTATGGCCACAGAGATCCATAACGAGATCCAGAACTACATCAAGGCCGGCGGCATCATCGAGAACTCGACCAAAAGCATTAATACCAGCCTCGATCGCCTCAACAGTAAAATCACCACCGTGACGGCCAGCATTCAAAACACCATAGATCGCTATAAACAACAATTCGTTCAACTGGATACCATGATGTCCAAGTTGGGCAGTACAGGTAATTATTTAACCCAACAGTTCAAATAGAACTTTTTAACCAGGTAATAAATCGCATGTATAACCGAAGCGGAACTCAAGCCTACGCCCAGGTCAGTCTGGAAAGCGGCGTAATGAGCGCCAGCCCGCATCAGTTAATCGTGATGCTTTTCGACGGGGCGCTTAGCGCCCTGTTACGCGCACGCATTCTGATGAAACAGGGAGATATCGCCGGCAAGGGGCTGGCACTGTCAAAGGCCATCAATATTATCGATAACGGCCTGAAAAGCGGTCTCGACCCCCAGCAGGGCGGCGAAATGGCCGATAATCTGGCGGCGCTGTATGACTATATGAAGCGCCGCCTGATGCAGGCCAACCTGCATAATGACGAAGCGGCGATCGACGAAGTGGTCAAACTGCTGGAAAATATTGCCGACGCCTGGCGCCAGATTGGCCCCAATTATCACCCCTCTCAGGACGCCGTATAATGGAACGTCAACAGCAACTGCTAGCCGCGTATCAACAAATATATAGTCTGAGCAGCCAGATGATCGCCCTGGCGCAAACCGAAAGATGGGAAGATCTGATCGAATTGGAGCTGGCTTACGTGACGGCGGTGGAAAGCACCGCCGCCTTCACCGGTCAGGCCGGCCCGTCCATGGCGCTGCAGGAGTTGTTGCGCAATAAGCTGCAACAGATCCTGGACAATGAAACCGAGCTCAAACGCCTGCTGCAACAACGCATGGACCAATTGAAAGAATTGATCGGCCAGTCAACGCGGCAGAACGTGGTTAACAACACCTATGGCCAGTTTAACGACCGCGCCCTGCTGTTGGGAGAGCCGCAAATCAGATAAACGCTTAACAATAATGGTAATGGCGGAATAAATAGCAGCATGCACTATTATTCTCCGGTTAAGTCAGGATATTAATCCATGGCATTTGAATTATATACATTCAACATATTGATCACTCTGGGCCCGTAGGGCGAATATATTGCCCCGACTAACACGGGCGCAGCATGCAACGCCCCTACGAGGCGGATAAATATTACGCCGACACGGACGTTTTCTGTTCAGCAGGAAATTGATTTTTGATAGATAAAACACGTCGTTGTGTTTCACAACGCATGGAAAAATGTTGCTCCAACGCCAATCAAAGCGTAAAGATATTCTCAGATAATGGCTGCGAAATGAATATCGATGGAACGTACAATTAATCTTTGTCCTGGAATTGGTGCCTCGGCGCACATCATTCAGCATACTGAATTATTATTCCCTTCAGTCTATTTTGAACACCCCCATCTGTATTTGGTACAGCAAGGCCACAAACGCGTGCGTTGGCAACAGCGTGAAGTCGTGGCTCAGAGCGGGGAGTTGTTGATTATCGACGGAGGGCAAACCGTGGACATTATTAACGAGCCCTCAGAGGAAGGGGTATTCAGTTGCCAGTTGCTGACCTGCGATCCGTTACTGTTTGCGGCACAACCGACCCAGGTGGAAGCTCTGGCCCCTACGGCCTTCGACCCGGTATTGGCACTACGCAACCTGCCCTGCGCCCTCATGCACAGTTTTGAAACCACCAGCCTGGCGCTGGCGCTTAAACACCGTTTCCCTACTGTCATCATTCGCCACAAAATGCTGGAAATCTTGCTGTGGTTGAAGCAGTTCAATATCAACTTCGTGCATAACGAGGTTAGAAATTTAACCCAACGGGTGCGACGTTGTCTGGCAACCGATCCGCACAATATCTGGACGGCGGCCGAGGTCGCGGACACCTTGTCGATGAGCGAAGTCATGTTGCGGCGCAAGCTGTCGGCGGAAAATACCTCATTGCGTAATCTGATGATCGACGTGCGCATGAACAGTGCACTGACCTTGTTACAGTCCACTGACTGGCCAATATCTGCCATCGCTCAGCACGTCGGTTATGAAAGCTCTTCGCGGTTCGCCGAACGTTTTCGCAAACGCTTTGGCTTTGCCCCCACCGCCATTCGCGGGCATCAACGAGCGATGGAACCCAGCACCATTCGCCCCGATCATTTCAGCATGATGGAAGCGCAGGACTGATGACCACGAGCGTAAGTTAAATCATTGAACAATGGAATCGTGGTTTATGCAGGCCGGATTAGCGGAAAACCGCGGGGTGAGATAGCATCGGCGATGCGTTAACGCTATCAGGAGGGATAAGCCATGCTCAACGAAAAACTGCTGTTTTCCCTGGCCGTCTTGCTGCTTGGCATCTGGCTGCTGGGCCTGACGTACGAAGAAGACGCCATGCGGATACTGGCGGGAAAATAAATCAGCAAGGCCACAACCGTGGCCCGTTTTTTTAACTTTGTTTAATTAAAACGCTTATGAGTACGACCAGCACCACCAAAATTAAAATACTCAATAGCCGCCATCTGCTTTCACTTTTGCTACTCATCATCTTGTCCGGTAATTAAAACGTCCTTTAACCTGGAAATTATAACCCTGTACCCCGTACGGCAATGTGAGTTGGAGCGGGGTTTCTGCCTGCTTGCTCTGGCGATTGGCGATCCCGGCGGCCCGTCAGCCGTTCCCTGGCTCGAAGCATGTTCGAAAAACCTGGGGAATTTATCCTTCACTTGTCATGAAAGTAAAAAACCCACCAGCGGTGGGCTCAAAATCAGTTTTTAAGCTGCTTTTCTCTCTCAAGCAGAGAGTCCAAACTTTCAAAACTCACCTCAAGATCTGGAATTTCGGCTTCTCTGGGCCTGCCGATATAGCCCATGGAGGCAGCAGAAACACGGTCATTTTCAGAATGTACGCTAACCGGTTGATCAACGCTTGGCCGCGCACGCTTAGAGGCAGCCATAATTTTATGTTGTACGGCCATATCATTCTCCAGAGTTACAGAACGCCAATCCTACTACAAGCATCACGAATACCAAAAAGCCCCATGCCGTAAACGCCATCTCTCTGAATGATAAACCAATCAGTTTAGCTTTATCACCATGCGTAGCCTCGATCTGCAAGGTTGCCTTAGAGTAATGTTTTGCCAACCCTATGTATGTTGAGTCTCTCGGGTTATCAAGAAAGACACTTTCCATTTTTTGATGATTGGTAGGCATCTTAGGGATATCTTTTAGCAAGACAGCTCTGAAAATAAAACTCCATGCGCTGCAAAGAAAAAGAAAAGTTAAAAAACCGGCTACACAAGTGGCTATGTTGAGTACAAGAAACTTCTGATTCAACACCAAGGCTGCGGTAAATCTGATAATCAAGATAAAAGCAGTAACAATGACGCTCAGGGATGCAAAGACTTTGAGTCCCTTTTCTTCCAACTTTCTTATCCTGTCTAAAGCCGATACATACTGATCCGCCTGGTATTCAAAATACAGCCTACTTCTTTCCAGAAGTTCCTCGGCAATACTGTCTTCAAGTCTCTGAGTCGATTTTATTTTCCCCATAATCACCTACCCCAGTCAGTGAGATTCCTTTCACCAACGAAAACTAGCACAAGGGTATTAAAAAACAAAATAAATACTTTTAAATCAGTAGATTGATTAAGAGTTATCGCTATTGTGAATGATTTAAACTGCGGGGCAGTTAAGGCGCAATCAGCGCCAATCTGGCAGGCAGTTGTGCCAGCAATTGATCGACCGCCAGCCGCACTTTTAACGGCTGGTACGCCGCATGGGGCCAGACGGCGTTAACCGGGAAATCTACGCTGTCGTAGTCGCGCATCACGGCCACCAAGCGGCCTTCGTAAAGGTGTTCGCGGGCCAGCCAATAAGGCAGCCAAACCACACCGGCGCCACTCACGGCAGCATCCGTAATGGCCTGCATATCGTCCATCATTATTCTTGCATGCGGTTTTATTTCCTGCAGGCCGCCATTGGCGTCTTTAAGCTGCCATTGCTGCAGCGTACCGGCGTGTAAATACCCCACCGCCTGATGCTGACCGAGCTCTGATAGAGTTTGTGGCTCACCACAGCGCTGCAAATAGGACGGGGACGCGCAGAATGTCATGCCGTGCTGGCCTAACTGTCGGCCAACCAGGCTACTGCTGTCCGGCAAGGTGCCAATGCGAATGGCCAGATCGAAACCCTCATCAATCAAATCAACCCGACGGTCGCTAAATGACAGTTCCAATGTCAGTTGTGGATGCTGCTGCGCCAGCTCCGTCAGCAATGGCGCGATGCACAAATGGCCGAACAGCACCGGCATCGACACCCGCAGTCGCCCGCTGGCCTGCACCTTGCCGCTCTCCAGTAGGGCTTCGGCGCTGTGGATGGTGGCCAATGCCTGTCGGCAGTGCTCGTAGAACAACACGCCTTCATCCGTCAGGCTCTGGCTGCGCGTGGTACGCAGAAACAACATCACCCCAAGCCGTTCTTCCAGCCGGGAAATGATTTTACTGATAGCGGAACGCGTCAGATGCAGTTTCTCTGCAGCGTTGGCAAAGCTACCGGCCTCCGCCACGGCGACAAATACCGGGATCCCACTCAGTTCAGTTCTCACCTTATTGCGTCCATCTAGACATCAATGATGTGAAACACTATCACCACTGGTGAATATTCAGCAATGCTAACATGCGTTATCTCGAATACCCCGGCAGCAAAGTTAACGCCATGGGATTTAACCTTGTCCTCTATCAGGAAAATATTATGAGCAATATTCTGGTACTCAAATCCAGCTTCAAGGGTGACCAATCCCACACCAATATGCTGATCGACAGCTTCCTGAACGAGCGTAGCGTCAGAGGGATGAAGGACAATATCGTGGTGCGTGATTTGGTTGAGCTCAACCTGCCGGTGCTGGACGCCGAGCTGTTCAGCGCACTACGCGGCGGTGAAATCTCAAGCCAACGGCTCAAAGAGGGGGTGGCGCTTTCTGACCAATTAATCGCCGAACTCAAAGCCAGCGATCTGGTGGTCATAGGTGCACCGATGTACAACCACAACGTGCCGACCCATTTGAAGAACTGGTTTGATTTGGTGGCGCGTGCGCGGGTGACATTCAACTACACCGCGACTTATCCGGTCGGACTGGTGGAAGCTGTGCAAGCCCTGGTGATCAGTTCTCGCGGTGGGGTGCATGTCGGTCACGAAACCGATGCAGTCACTCCCTACCTGAAGTCTGTTTTGGGTTTGATGGGCATCCGCGAGGTGCAATTCGTCTATGCCGAAGGCCTGGATATGAAACCGCATGGCCGGGACAGCGGCCTGGCAGCGGCCCGTCATCAACTGGTTGAACTGCTCTCCTGAACTCCGTCATGGCCTCACTCCTGAGGCCAGCTTTATCACACCGCCATATTCATCACTTCCTGGTAAGCGGAAACCAGCTTGTTGCGCACCTGCACGCCCATCTGCAGCGAGATAGATGATTTTTGCAGATCGACCATCACGTCATTCAGGCTAATGCCAGGAACGCCGACCTCAAAATCCTGCGCCTGCTTGCGTGCGGTCTGCTGGGTATCGCTGATCTTGCCAATCGCCGCTTTCAGTTCGCTGGCAAAACTGACGCCTGGCGCACCCGCGCCTTGCCCGATCTGCCCTGCCTGAATCGCCGTGGCTTGCAGTTGCTGCAATACCCCTTCAATACCCTGAATTGCCATGGTAACCCCAATAAAAATGCTGCGGCCGGACGTTGTTGCATCAGGCACTACTTTGATGCTGCACACCCTAACACAGCATTTTTATCCTAAAGCGGCTAATTAACTGCAAAAAACCCGGCTTTTCGGGCCATCGAAATCACCATAAAAGCAAATAATAACCTGCCCAGTAATGGGAGCGCCGCTATTTAGAAGAAATGTGTATCAGGGAGTCTGTTTTGTCACACAACGCTAACCACATCGTTCATCAGCCTGGCAGGGAGCTACGCCGTGGCCCGCACCGGATCCTGAGCGTCATTGAAGGACACTGGCTAAAATGAGTGCTTCAATCTCCGCCACCGAAAACCGCGATAATGGTCTGCAAGCCCTGTGGGACCGTCTGCGCGCCAACCCGAAAATCCCACTGCTGATCGCCGCTTCCGCCGCCATCGCCATTGTGGTTGCGCTGCTGTTATGGGCAAAGAGCCCAGATTACCGCGTACTGTACAGCAACATTAACGATCGCGACGGGGGTGCCATCGTCACCCAACTGACGCAGATGAACATCCCCTACCGCTTTGCCGAAAACGGCGCGGCGCTGCTGATCCCGGCCGATAAAGTACATGAAACCCGCCTGCGACTGGCGCAGCTAGGTCTGCCGAAAGGCGGCGCCGTGGGTTTCGAACTGCTGGATCAGGAAAAATTCGGCATCAGCCAGTTCAGTGAGCAAATCAACTATCAGCGCGCGCTGGAAGGCGAACTGTCACGCACCATCGAATCCCTGGGGCCGGTACAAAACGCCCGCGTGCATCTGGCGCTGCCAAAACCCTCGCTGTTTGTCCGCGAACAAAAATCCCCTTCCGCCTCCGTGACCCTGACGCTGCAAGCCGGCCGCGCACTGGATGACGGTCAGATCAACGCCATCGTTTATATGGTTTCGAGCAGCGTTGCCGGTTTACCGCCGGGCAACGTCACGGTGGTCGATCAGTCCGGCCGCCTGCTGACCCAGTCTGACGGCACCGGCCGCGACCTGAACGCGGCACAGTTAAAGTACGCCGGTGAAGTGGAAAACCGTTATCAGCGTCGCATCGAAGCGATCCTGGCGCCGATGGTCGGTAACGGCAACGTCCGTGCTCAGGTCACCGCACAGATCGACTTCGCCACCCGCGAGCAAACTGACGAAGAATACCAGCCGAACCAACAGCCCAATAAAGCCGCCGTACGCTCCAGACAGCTGAGCCAAAGCGATCAAATTGGCGGGCCGCTGGTCGGCGGCGTGCCGGGTGCACTGTCCAACCAGCCTAGCGCACCGGCTGCCGCGCCGATTGAAACCGCCAAACCGGCTGCCGGCACCAACGCCGATGCCACCAAACCGAATGCCGCGGCAACCCGCAGTGCGGCGTCAGGGCCACAGAATACGCGCAGCGATGAAACCACCAACTATGAGGTCGATCGCACCATTCGCCATACCCAGCAGAAGGCCGGGACGGTACAGCGGCTGTCGGTGGCGGTGGTGGTCAACTATCGCGGCACCGATAAAGAAGGCAAACCGCTGCCGATGAGCAAAGAGCAGTTGGCGCAGATCGAATCGCTGGTGCGTGAGTCAATGGGCTTCTCCAGCAGCCGTGGCGATACCTTAAACGTGGTCAACACGCCGTTTACCGATAACGAAATCACCGGCGGTGAACTGCCGTTCTGGCAAAGCCAAAGCTTTATCGATCGCCTGTTGGATGCCGGTCGCTATCTGCTGGTACTGCTGGTGGCCTGGTTGCTGTGGCGCAAACTGGTGCGGCCGCAGTTGCAAAACCGTCAGGCGGTACAGAAAGCCGCCCTCGCCGCCGCCAATACGCCAATGGCCAAACCGGCAGACAGCAATAAACAGAGTAATGAGGAGCTGGCGCAGCACCGCAAATCGCAGCAACGCGTCAGTGCAGAAGTCCAGAGCCAGCGGATCCGCGAACTGGCTGAAAAAGACCCACGCGTGGTCGCTCTGGTAATCCGCCAATGGATGAGTAACGAATTATGAGTCTGACCGGTACCGAAAAAAGCGCCATCCTGCTGATGACGCTGGGTGAAGATCGCGCCGCCGAGGTGTTCAAACACCTATCCTCGCGCGAGGTTCAGCAGTTGAGCGGCACCATGGCCAGCATGAGCCAGGTCTCGCACAAGCAGCTGCAAGAAATACTGCGCGAGTTTGAAGACGACGCCGAACAGTATGCGGCACTGAGCGTCAACGCCAGCGACTACCTGCGTTCGGTGTTGGTTAAAGCGTTGGGCGAAGAGCGTGCCGCCAGCCTGCTGGAGGACATTCTCGAATCTTGCGAGACCACCACCGGCATGGAAACGCTCAACTTTATGGAGCCGATGAGCGCCGCGGATCTGATCCGCGACGAACATCCGCAGATCATCGCCACCATTCTGGTCCACCTGAAGCGTGGCCAGGCGGCAGATATTCTGGCGCTGTTCGACGAACGCCTGCGCAACGACGTCATGCTGCGTATTGCCACCTTCGGTGGCGTGCAACCGGCGGCATTGGCGGAACTGACCGAAGTGCTGAACAACCTGCTCGACGGCCAGAACCTCAAGCGCAGCAAAATGGGCGGAGTACGCACCGCGGCCGAGATCATCAACCTGATGAAAACTCAGCAGGAAGAGGCGGTTATCGACGCCATGCGCGAATACGACGGCGAGCTGGCGCAGAAGATCATCGACGAAATGTTCCTGTTCGAAAACCTGGTGGAAGTCGACGACCGCAGCATCCAGCGCCTGTTGCAGGAAGTGGAAGGCGAATCCTTGCTGGTGGCGCTCAAAGGCGCGGAACAGCCGCTGCGCGAGAAGTTCCTCAAGAACATGTCGCAACGCGCCGCCGATATTCTGCGCGACGATCTGGCCAACCGTGGCCCGGTGCGTATGTCTCAGGTAGAGAACGAGCAGAAAGCCATCCTGCTGGTGGTGCGTCGTTTGGCAGAGAGCGGCGAAATGATTATCGGCGGTGGCGAGGACACCTATGTCTGATCGCATTAACACCCTGCCCTGGCAGCCCTGGTCGCTCAATGACCTGAACGAGCCCAAACCGGATCTCGCCCCCCTGCCGTTACCGGTAGTGGAAACTTACGGCGTTCCCCTGGACGACAGCGTCGTTCAGGAACAGCAACTGGCCCAGTTACGCCTGCAGGCAGAGCAGCAAGGCCAGCAGTTGGGCTACGCCGACGGCCAGCAAAAAGGCTACGACGCCGGGTTCCAGGCCGGAATGGAGGAAGGCCGCCAACAGGGTTTGCTGGAGGCGCAGCAACAGCAGCAACCGCTGACCGCCCACTGGCAGCAACTGGTGACTGAATTCCAGCACACGCTGGACGCTCTCGACAGCGTGATCGCCTCGCGCCTGATGCAGTTGGCGTTGACCGCCGCCAAACAGGTGCTCGGTCAACCGCCGGTATGTGATGGCACCGCGCTGCTGGCGCAGATCCAACAGTTGATCCAACAGGAACCGATGTTCAGCGGCAAGCCGCAGTTGCGCGTGCACCCGGATGATTATCATCGGATAGAGCAGCAGTTGGGTGCCACGCTAAGCCTGCACGGCTGGCGGCTGCTGGCGGACGGTCAGTTGCACCCTGGCGGCTGTAAGGTCAGTGCCGATGAGGGCGATCTCGACGCCAGTCTGGCGACCCGCTGGCACGAACTCTGCCGTCTGGCAGCGCCGGGAGAGGTGTAATGACTCAGCGCCTCGGCCGCTGGCTGACCTCACTGGATACGCTGGAAAAACGTATTACTCTGGCCCCGACGGTTCGTCGCTACGGCCGCCTGACGCGCGCAACCGGGCTGGTGCTGGAAGCCACCGGGCTGCAACTGCCCATCGGTGCCACCTGCCTGATCGAGCGCCACGACGGCGGTGAAGTGCAGGAAGTCGAGAGCGAAGTGGTCGGTTTTAACGGCCAGCGGCTGTTCCTGATGCCGCTGGAAGAAGTGGAAGGCATTGTGCCCGGCGCCCGGGTTTATGCCCGCGTCTCGCCGGAAGGACAAAGCGCCAGCAAACAGCTGCCGCTTGGCCCGGCACTACTGGGCCGTGTACTGGACGGCAGCGCCAAACCACTCGACGGCCTGCCTGCACCAGAGACCGGCTACCGTGCGCCGCTGATCACCGCCCCGTTCAACCCACTGCAACGTACGCCGATCGAACAGGTATTGGACGTCGGTGTACGCACCATCAATGGCCTGCTGACCGTCGGTCGTGGCCAGCGCATGGGGCTGTTCGCCGGTTCCGGCGTCGGTAAAAGCGTGCTGTTGGGCATGATGGCACGTTACACCCAGGCCGACGTGATCGTCGTCGGGCTGATCGGTGAACGCGGCCGCGAGGTTAAAGACTTTATCGAAAACATCCTCGGTCCTGAAGGCCGGGCACGCTCGGTGGTGATCGCCGCACCGGCGGACGTCTCACCGCTGCTGCGGATGCAGGGAGCGGCCTATGCCACCCGTATCGCCGAGGACTTCCGCGATCGCGGCCAGCATGTGCTGTTGATTATGGATTCACTGACCCGTTACGCGATGGCCCAGCGTGAGATCGCGCTGGCCATCGGCGAGCCACCGGCCACCAAAGGCTACCCGCCGTCGGTGTTCGCCAAATTGCCGGCGCTGGTGGAACGCGCGGGCAACGGTATCAGCGGTGGCGGTTCGATTACCGCCTTTTATACCGTGCTGACCGAGGGTGATGACCAGCAGGATCCGATCGCCGATTCGGCGCGCGCCATTCTCGACGGCCATGTGGTGCTGTCGCGGCGATTGGCGGAAGCCGGTCACTACCCGGCCATCGATATTGAAGCTTCGATCAGCCGCGCCATGACGTCGTTGATCGACGAAGAGCACTACCGCCGGGTACGCAATTTCAAACAGATGCTGGCCAGCTATCAACGCAACCGCGATTTGATCAGCGTCGGTGCCTACGTCTCAGGCAGCGATCCGCTGCTGGACAAGGCGATGGCGCTGTACCCGCAGATGGAAGCCTATCTGCAACAGGGCATCTTCGAGCGCAGCGGTTATGACGACGCCTGCCAACAGTTACAGCAATTGATCGTTTAACGTCACCAAAGGCGCAAATCCGATGAAACCACAGTCACCCCTGATTACCCTGCGCGATTTGGCTCAGGATGCGGTGGAACAGGCGACGCAGCAGTTGGGCCAGGTGCGCAAAGCGCAGCAGGCGGCTGAGCAGCAGCTTTCCATGCTGCTCAATTATCAGGATGAGTACCGCCAGAAGCTGAATAATCAACTGAGTGGCGGTATGGAGTCATCCAACTGGCAGAACTACCAGCAGTTTATCGGCACGCTGGAGCAGGCCATCACCCAGCACCGCCAACAACTGACGCAGTGGGGACAAAAGGTCGACCACGCGATGAAGCACTGGCAGGACAAACAGCAACGGTTGAACGCCTTCGAAACCCTGCATACCCGGGCCCAGAGCGCGGAGCTGCAGTTGGAGAATAAACGGGATCAAAAGCTGATGGATGAGTTCGCTCAACGCAGTGCACAAAGGAATAGCCACCAATGAACCTCAACGTTTTGCCCGCTATGTCGCCCGCGGGCGATAGCGGATTACTGCCGGATGCATCATTGCCGCTGGATGAGTCGTCCCTTTCGTCCGCCTTTGCTCAACTGCTCGGTGCCCGCGTGCTGCCTGCCGATAAGGCTGCGGGCAAGCTGTCACCGATGACCTTGAGCGCAGACCAGGAGTCAGCGCCGCTGAGCCGCAACCAGTTAACTCAGCTACTGGCCGCCTTCGGCGAACGCGATGGGCTTTTAGCGCCGTCGCTGTTAAGTAACGGTCAGCCCGCCGCCGTCGTTCCCGGCGAAGAACCGCAGAAAAATCAACCGCCAGAGGAGACGGCTCTGCGCCCTGCCGGTGAGATCGACGCCGCCACGTTGCAGGCGCTGTTCGCCATGCTGCCCATTGCCGTCACACCGGTGATGACGGGCTCTTCAGGAGCCACTGAACTGACCGTTGAAGGCGAGCAGGATGCCATGCAACCGGAAGCGGTGCTGAGTGCCGCTCTGGGCCGATCTTCAGATGCCTCCGGCAGCCCGCTGGCAGACACGCAGAAAAACCCGACAACGGTGAGCAAAGATCCGCTCAACATGGAAAGCCGCGCCGACACGCTACAACAGACCATAGCAACCCATGACAAGCCGGATGCCGCTGCATTGAAATTCGGCACCGATACGCAACCGCAAACGCCGGTCAATCACCTGGTGGCCCCGCCGGTGTCCAGCCCGACCCTGGCTGCGGCCCCGACCGCTTCGCTGGTCACCGCCCCACCCACGCCGCAGTTGAATGCCCAGCTTGGCAGTCCCGAGTGGCAGCAGGCGCTGAATCAGCAGGTATTGATGTTCCATCGCAATGGCCAGCAAAGTGCCGAGCTGCGTTTGCATCCGCAGGAACTGGGGGCGTTGCAGATCACCCTCAAGTTGGATGACAACCAGGCACAGCTGCACATTGCCTCGGCCCACGGCCAGGTGCGCTCCGCCGTGGAAGCCGCCATGCCGCAGCTGCGCCATGCGTTGGCGGAGAGCGGTATCAATCTGGGGCACAGCAGCGTGGGCAGTGAGTCGATGCCGCAGGGGCAACAGGCACAACAGCAGAGTGGCGAGCAACAGGGCCGGTCGAATTATCGCGAGAGCCACGGTGGCAGCGAACCCGCCGCCGAGGCGCTCAGTGCCCCACAGGCATTGCAGGCCATGGCTCGCGGCGTCAGCGGCGTTGATATTTTCGCCTGAGTGGCCGCAAACGCCCAAGCTGGCACGTTTTTCCCCGTCTATTCTGGCTATTGTGAGCCGGAATAGACGCGATAATACCGTTACATGTCATGCGTGTGGCTTTTGCGCGCGCTATATACCCACCGGGTTTCGGGCTGGCTTGAAAGACGTCGGGTATAACAACAGGAATTTGATTTAGCTATGTCTCAAAATACCCTACCGGCAGCACCAAAACGCTCCCTTCTGGTCATCCTGCTGGTGTTGATAGCCGTGCTCGCCTGCGGCGTCGCCGGCTACAGCTGGTGGCAGCTCAAGCAACATCAGAGCGGCGCGCAACCCGCAGAAAAACCTCAGCCACCGGCCGCGCCGGTGTTTATGCCGCTGGACACCTTTACCGTCAATCTGATGACGCCGGATAACAACCCCGATCGCGTATTGTATATCGGCCTGACGTTACGCTTGCCGGACGAAAATACCCGCCGCCAACTGAACGATTTCCTGCCGGAAGTGCGCAGCCGTTTGCTGATGCTGCTGTCCCGTCAGGAAGCGGGTCAGTTGAGCAGTGAACAAGGGAAACAGCAACTGGTGGCGCAGATTAAGGACGTGCTTAGCCCGCCGCTGGTTAAGGGACAACCGAAGCAGGTGGTCAGCGACGTGCTGTTCACCGCCTTCATATTGCGGTAATCACTATGGGCGACAGCATTCTTTCACAGGCAGAGATCGACGCCTTGCTCAACGGCGACAGCGCGGGGGATGAACCCGTAGCGGTCGCCAGTAACGAGAGCGAGGTCAAGCCGTACGATCCGACCACCCAGCGCCGCGTGGTGCGCGAACGACTGCACGCGCTGGAAATCATCAATGAGCGTTTTGCCCGGCAGTTCCGCATGGGGTTGTTCAACCTGTTGCGCCGCAGTCCGGACATTACCGTTGGCCCGATCAAGATCCAGCCGTATCACGAATTTGCGCGCAACCTGCCAGTGCCCACCAACCTCAACCTGGTGCACCTGAACCCGCTGCGCGGTACCGCGCTGTTCGTGTTCGCACCGAGCCTGGTGTTTATCGCCGTCGATAACCTGTTTGGCGGCGACGGCCGCTTTCCGACCAAAGTGGAAGGCCGCGAATTCACGCCTACTGAGCAACGGGTGATCAAGCGCATGCTGCGCCTGGCGCTGGACGCCTATGGCGACGCCTGGAGCGCGATTTACAAGATCAACGTGGAATACGTGCGCGCCGAAATGCAGGTGAAGTTCACCAATATCACCACCTCGCCGAACGACATTGTGGTCACCACCCCGTTCCAGGTAGAGATCGGCGCGTTGAGCGGTGAATTCAACATCTGTATCCCGTTCGCCATGATCGAACCGCTGCGTGAACTGCTGACCAACCCGCCGCTGGAAAACTCACGGCAGGAGGACAGCCACTGGCGCGAAACGCTGGTGAAGCAGGTGCAGCATTCCGAACTGGAGCTGATTGCCAACTTCGTCGATATCCCGATGCGACTGTCAAAAATCCTGAAGCTGCAGCCGGGTGATGTATTACCAATTGATAAACCGGATCGCCTGATCGCCCACGTGGACGGCGTACCGGTTCTGACCAGCCAATACGGCACGTTAAACGGGCAGTACGCCCTGCGTGTTGAACATTTGATTAACCCTATTTTGAATGCTCTGAGTGAGGAACAGCCCAAATGAGTGATCCTAAGCAACCGTCTGGCGAAGGAAAGGAATCCGTGGACGACCTGTGGGCTGATGCGTTTAACGAGCAGCAATCTACCGAAAAAACATCTGCCAGCGACGCGGTGTTCAAATCGCTGGAACCGCAGGATGCCAGCGGCAGCCTGCAGGACATCGATCTGATCCTGGACATCCCGGTCAAACTGACCGTCGAACTGGGCCGCACCAAAATGACCATCAAGGAGCTGCTGCGCCTGTCGCAGGGATCTGTCGTGGCACTGGACGGGCTGGCGGGTGAACCCCTGGATATCATGATCAACGGTTATCTGATTGCCCAGGGCGAAGTGGTGGTGGTAGCCGACAAGTTCGGCGTGCGCATTACCGACATCATTACCCCTTCCGAACGCATGCGTCGCCTGAGCCGCTGATGAACCCAAGCACCGCCGCGCCCAGCCAGGGCACCTTACAACCTGCCGCGCCGGCACTGCCGGCCGGTTCGGTTCTGACGCAGGTTAGCACTGCGCTCGGTGGCATCCTGCTGCTGATCCTGCTGGCCGGCTGGCTGTTCCGCCGACTGGGGTTTGCTCCTCAGGCGCGCAACAACAAACTGTTAAACCTGCGTGCCAGCTGCCAGGTCGGGCAACGCGAGCGCGTGGTGGTGATCGAGGTGGATAACACCTTGCTGGTGCTGGGTGTCACCGCCCAGCAAATCACTCCACTGCATACCCTGCCCGCCCCTGCGTCGGACAGCACTGCAGCCGAGAACACCGCGCCGGCGGATTTTCGCCAACTGATGCAAAAAGTTCTGAAACGTCCGGAAAAATCGGCATGACTCACACTCAACAATCGGCATCCCCAACGATGACTCCCCTCGGCTCGGATTGGCAGAAAACCGCCGTCTTCCCCCTATCCTGTTGGGAGTGGGCCGGGGTGAGAGGAAAACAACTTTTGGCCGCTGCGCTGCTGCTGATCAGCCCGGCGGCTTTCGCGCAACTGCCCGGCCTGATCAGCCAGCCGTTAGCCAACGGCGGCCAAAGCTGGACGCTGCCGGTACAAACGCTGGTGCTGCTGACCTCGCTCAGCTTCCTGCCTGCCATGCTGCTGATGATGACCAGTTTCACCCGCATCATCATCGTGCTCGGGCTGCTGCGCAATGCACTCGGCACCCCGTCCGCGCCGCCGAATCAGGTGATGCTGGGGCTGGCGCTGTTCCTGACCTTTTTCATCATGTCGCCGGTGTTCGACAAGGTTTATCAGGACGCCTATCTGCCGTTCAGCCAGGATAAAATCAGCCTGGAGGTGGCAATGGATAAAGGTTCGCAGCCGCTGCGCGAGTTTATGCTGCGCCAAACGCGGGAAACCGATCTGGCCCTGTATGCCAAGCTCGCCAACCTGCCGCCGCTGGAAGGACCGGAGGCGGTGCCGATGCGCATTCTGCTGCCGGCTTACGTCACCAGCGAGCTGAAAACCGCATTCCAAATCGGCTTCACGGTGTTTATTCCGTTCCTGATTATCGATCTGGTGGTGGCCAGCGTCCTGATGGCGCTGGGGATGATGATGGTGCCACCGGCGACCATCTCACTGCCGTTCAAACTGATGCTGTTTGTGTTGGTGGATGGCTGGCAGTTACTGCTCGGCTCGCTGGCACAGAGTTTCTATTCCTAGTTTTTATTGGTAATTCGCGGCGGGCCCCCCGCCACTGAGGGATTCACGATGACACCCGAATCGGTCATGGCGCTGGGCACCGAAGCGATGAAAGTGGCGCTGGCGCTGGCGGCCCCGATGTTGCTCGCCGCACTGGTCAGCGGTCTGGTGGTCAGCCTGCTGCAGGCCGCCACCCAGATCAACGAAATGACCCTGTCGTTCATCCCCAAAATTCTGGCGGTGGTGGCCACCATCGTGATTGCCGGGCCGTGGATGCTGAACCTGCTGCTGGACTATATGCGCACGCTGTTCACTAACCTGCCAAATCTGATTGGTTAACCATGCTCACATTTGACAGCGCCCAGTTCGGCGTCTGGCTCAGCCAATATTTCTGGCCGCTGTTGCGCATTCTGGCGTTGATCAGCACCGCGCCGGTATTCAGCGAAAAGCAGATCAGCAAGAAGGTGAAGATTGGCCTGGGCGGACTGATCGTTGTCCTGGTGGCCCCCGGTCTGCCCATCAGCACTGTGCCTATTTTCTCCGCCGCCGGCCTGTGGCTGGCGGCTCAGCAAATCCTGATCGGCGTGGCACTGGGCCTGACCATGCAGTTTGCCTTCGCGGCAATCCGGCTGGCCGGCGAAGTGATTGGCATGCAGATGGGCCTGTCGTTCGCCACCTTCTTTGACCCCAGCGGTGGGCCAAACACCCCGGTGCTGGCACGGTTGCTCAACCTGCTGGCGATGCTGCTGTTCCTCAGCTTTAACGGCCACCTGTGGCTGATTTCGCTGCTGGTAGACAGCTTTCATACCCTGCCTATCCAGGCCGAACCGCTGAACGGTAACGGTTTTCTGGCATTGACCCAGGCTGGCTCGCTGATCTTTATCAACGGCATGATGCTGGCGCTGCCGCTGATTTGCCTGTTACTGACGCTGAACATGGCGCTCGGTCTGCTCAACCGCATGACGCCGCAACTGTCGGTATTCGTCATCGGCTTCCCGGTCACCATGACCATCGGCATTATGACCATCGGCATGATGATGCCAATGCTGGCGCCGTTTTGTGAGCACCTGTTCGGCGAGTTCTTCGACAGGCTGGCCGATGTGATTGGCAGCATGACCCCCTAGCCTTACCCTCATTCGTGCGGCTTAGCGGCCGCACCTCGCCGGACAAACGGGCAGTAAAATTCCTTTCTCGCTATAAAAAGTTGAAAAAAGCTTATTAACACTATTTGGCTTCGATTAATTTTATCGACTTGAATAATAAAATACCCCCCTTAGAATGACCTTGTTAAATAAAAAGCCATCAGTAAATAACTGCCAACATTGAGTCGTCGCAAAATTAAATAAAGGAGAATATTTAAATATAAAATAATACACAGGGAAGTGAAATTTAGATTCTATCCATTTGTCATCTGCAAGGATAAACGTATTTGCTCACCGGGGTCAGCCGGCGGCGCAGACACAGTTATTATTTGCAGTGTTTTTACCTCTACTCTCAGGAGCACAGAAATGAAAGCCAAAACCAACCGCAGAGCACGCAGAGCCTTAGGTATGGCACACTGGGCAACCAACCGAATTCAAATTGCATTATCCCCTTCGCCGAACGGTGAGAAATGGGCCATGGTGAAAAAGAAGAAATAACGACGATGTTATAAATAAATCCCGAAATATAATTTCCGGAATTATTCACCCCGTCACCCCTGAATATTCAGACGTTTCCCTACGTTGAATCAGGCGGATATCGGCAGGTTTCACTTTGCCTCAGCCGAAAAAAAAGGCACGTCACTCAAACCTTCGTGGGGGAAAGAGTGACGTGCCAAACAAGTGCGCCCGGTTTCAAGAATTCCCTACCCCTGTTTACAGCGATAAAGTCCTCTAAGCACACCCAAAGAGCGACCCGCCATAACTTCACAGCGGATATGGGTTATTGCCATTCCCACCCTGCACTGTAGGGGCGCTGCATGTGAACTACAGCCCAGATATTGGATAATAATCTGACATTTGGTGGAGTAGGCCCTGACCAACGGAGATTGATCATTGCCATACCCTATGGATTTTAAGTTGCAGCTAGGCGCCAAGCTTGCTGATCCCCAGGAGCTTACTTAAGTAAGTGACTGGGGATCAGCAAGTGCAGGTAACAACGCTGCAGCTTGAAAGACGACGGGTATCAGCGGTTCATTTGGAACAGCGACATACCCTGCATATCACCGAAGGTTTTATATGACGCCTGCAGCGCGGCCTGTTGCATAAAGTAAGCAGAGATCGACTCGGCCAAATCCGCATCTGTCAGCGCGCTCATCTGCACTTGATTGGTCATGTCGCGCTCTTTGCCGATGCTGTCCAGCTGGTCCATTTCCTGCAATTGGCTGCCCAATTCAGCACGCACACTGAGCACCTTGTTGTAGGAGTTGTCCATGCCGCGGTTAGCCTTGGCCAATGCATCTGTCACCTGTTGCTTGGTGGCGTCGTCCGCATCCTGCTGCGGGGTTTTCAGCGCTTTCAATGCAATGTCGATGCTCTCAAACACGTTAGCAACCGGCGCACTGCCGTCCGGCTCGGGTTTCGGGTTGCTGGTCAACGACATGAATACCCCTTTGCCGGTATGACCGATGGTCATGGTCCGGTTGGCGTCCACCTTCTGTTCGACGACCTTGTCACCGCCTTTATAGCTCACGGTTCCACCTTCATCGACAAACGGTGGCTTGTCGTTCACATAGCCGCCGAACATGTAGCGGCCGTTACCGTCAGTGCTGTTAGCCAGATTGAGCAGCTGATCTTTCAGTCCCTGCAGTTGGGTCGCCAGCGAGTCGCGGTCATTATCGCTTTTGGTGCCACCCGCGTTGACGATCAGCGCCTTAATATCGGAGATGGTCGATGTGGCCCCGTTCAACACGGTTTCCTCCATCGAGACGCTCTGCCGGGCAAAGGTACGCGCGAGCGTATACTGATTGTTCTCAGCCTGCGACTGCGACAGCATCACCGCCTGCGACGCCGCCAGCGGATCGTCGGAAGGATTGATCACTCGCTTGCCCGTCGACAACTGCTCAGCGGCCTTCATAAACAGTGACTGATTGCCGGTGATGCCGGACATGTTTTGTTGGTACATCATGCTGGTGCTCATACGCATGCTGTAGGTTCCTTACGGTGAGCGACCGATGCCCACAGGGGCCGGTCAGCAATTAAATCAACGGATATTCAACAAGGTATCAAACAGCGAGCTGGCGGTTTCAACCACCTTCGCGTTAGCCATGTAATATTGCTGGAAACGCAACAGCTCACCGTACTCTTCGTCCAGGTTGACGCCAGAGATCGACTGCTGCTGGTTGGTCAGCTGTGTGACGATATTGCTCTGCGAAGTGGTGGCCACTTTGGCAGCAGCGGTCTGATTGCCGATGCTACTGACCATACCGGCGTAGGCACCGCTGAAGGTGGCTTTGCCGTCCACCAGCTTCTGGGTTTGCAGATCGATCAACTTTTTGGCATTTTCGTTATCACCACGGCCGCTGTCATCTTTGCCGGCTGCGGCGATATGTGACGTGTCGGTGATAGCCACCTTCAGGCTGCCCGCCACATCGCTGAGCGGTTTCACGGTAAAGCTGTCTTTGGCCTTGGCGTTACCGTCGATGCTGACCTGCAGACCGTCGAAGCTCAACGTCTGCTTACCGTCAGCATCGGTACCCGCAGTGGCGTTAACCTTAACGTTGTCCGGCAGGCGGCTCACCTGCCAGTTGCTGCCGTCAAACTCGACGCGGTAGTCGTTGGCCTTCACCTTGCTGGTATCGGTGTAAGAGACCGACAGCGAGGCATCACCGGTATTACGGGTGTTATCCACCACGCGACCGCCGCCGAAACCGAAGAAGTCTGTCCCTGCGTCACCGTTCAGATCGAAACCTGCGCGGTGCTGCTGGTTAAAGTTGTCCGCCAACGCCAGCGCAATTTGTCCCAGTTGGTTACGAGCGCCGTCCAGCGTCTCACTGCGGAACTTGAACACACCACTCAGGCTGCCGCTGTTGATCTGGCTCTCAGGGACTTCGTTGGCACCGTTGCCGCGATCGTAACCCAGGGTCGAGCGGGAAGGATCGCTGCTGGAAGGTACCGCCGACACCTGGTAGGTCGTACTGCCCTGCACCAAGGTCAGGCCGTTGGCGAATGAGACCGTATAGGCGTCACCATCCTGCTGGGTCACCTGCACACCCACCACTTTATTCAGGTCAGTCACCAGTTGATCGCGCTGATCCAACAAAGCATTCGGCTCGCCGCCGCTGCCGCGCAGACGGGTGATCTCGTCATTCAGACGAGCAATTTGCTGGCTGTAGCTGTTGATCTGCTGCGCGCTGTCACCGATCTGCTGGTTAACACCACTGTCCATATCACGCAGATATTTGTCAGTGTTGTTGAACTGGTTAACCAAGCCGTTGGCCTTGCCTAACACAGTCTGACGCGCAGAGTCGTCGCCAGAGTTACTTACCAGATTCTGCAGGTTGGTGAAGAAGTCTTGCATGTTGGTCGACAAGGTATTGGTTTTGCTCGCCAACAGATTATCGATCTGAGAGATTTTCTCGTAATAGGCACCCTGCGCTTCGGCGTTGCCCTGTGCACTACGCAATTGGTTGGTAATGAACTGGTTATACTCGCGGTTGACGCTGGTGACGGTGACACCGTTACCGATAAAGCCGTTCATGGTACTCAAGCCACCGTTTTGCGCCAGGATCGCCGTCTGGCGGTTATAGCCGGTCACGTTGTAGTTAGAGATGTTGTTACTGACAGTGCTGAGCGCCACCTGAGCCGCATTCAGCCCGCTCATCGCGGTATTGATTAAGCTATTGGACATAAAAGTTCCTTTTGCTGCGGCGCCGCTGGCCCACAGAAGTCAATTAATCTGCTGAGAGGGTTCACTCAGCCTGTCTTGGTTATCGGCAAAAAGCGGGGAAACTTGAGGAAAAAAACGGGTTCAGCATGCTGAACCCTTACATTTAAGGCAGCCTATTGCGACCAACGGTTAGAACAGATCCTTGAGGTCATGGGTATAGGCTTTAACCACCTGCTCGCCGGCGTTTTTCATCTGCTGGATCACATTCACCAGTTTATTGGCATATTGCGGATCGGTGGCGTAACCGGCCTGCTGCAGTGCATGCGCCGCCTGCTCCGGACTACGGGCATTGGCCACCTCGGCATAGCGCGGATTATTGGTCAACAGCTTGACGTAGTCGGCCATCGCCTCGACGTAAGAGCCATACACCCGGAACTGTGCCTTGATCTTCTTCGCCGCCCCCTGCTCAAACTCGGTGGTGGTGATCTCGGTGACCGGGCCCTTCCAACTGCCGCCGGCCTTGATACCGAACAGGTTGTAGCTCGGTGAGCCGTCGGCGGTCGGGATCTCGCGCTGACCCCAACCGGATTCCAGCGCCGCCTGCGCCACAATCAACTGATGGGGAATACCGCTCTGTTGGCTGGCAACCCTTGCCGGGATAGACAAACGGGCGACAAAGTTGCCGTTATTGAGCGACAGCGGCGGCGTGGCCGGTGCTTTCGGCACCGCGCGGCGGATCATCTGCTCCAGCGCCTGATTCGGCAGCGTTTGCAGCACCTCGTTGTCCAGCGCCATCGGCGACATGCCCGCGGTCTCACTCGGCACCGCGTTGGCGTTGCTCATCTGCTTGACCATCATATCGGCCAGCCCCAACCCCTTCTGCGACATTTGCTGGGCGATCTGCTGGTCATACATCGAGGTATAAAGCCGCGACTGATCGCTGCTCAACACCCCGTCCTTCGGTAACGCAGCACGCATGCTTTTCAGCATCATCTGCACGAACATGCCTTCAACCTGCTGGGCCACCTGTTTCAGGTTACCCTGCGGATCGCTCGCCGCGTCACGCTTCAGCCCGTTTAGCGCCTGCGCATCATATGCCGCACCCGACATCGCCATCAGATCGCCAGCCATCAGATGATTTCCAGCTTGGCACGCAGACAGCCGGCGCTTTGCATCGCCTGCAGGATCGACATCAGATCAATCGGCGTAGCCCCCAACGCGTTAAGCGCGCGGATCACATTGTTCAGATTGGCGCTGGCATTAACCTTCTGCAACGAACCGCCCTGCTGCTGCACCGAAATCTGGGTATTCGGCGTCACCACGGTCTGCCCGCCGCCAAAGGGCGTCGTCGGCTGGCTGACGGTATTTTGCCGATCGACCACCACCGACAGGTTGCCTTGTGCCACCGCACAAGAATCCAGGATCACGTCACGGTTCATCACCACCGAGCCGGTACGGGAGTTGATGATCACCTTGGCGTCAATCGCCCCGACGCTGACGTTAATGTTCTGGATCTCCGCCAGGAAGCGCACCTGCGAACTGTTGCCCTGCGGCACCAATACCTGAATGGTACGGGCGTCCAGCGGTGAAGCAGTGCCACCACCGCGCTGGCGGTTGATGGCGTCGCTGATCTGCTGCGCCAGCGTGAAGTCTTCATCGTTCAACTGCAGGTTAATCACCCCACCGGCACCGAAGATGGTTGGCAATTCGCGTTCAATGGTGGCCCCGTTACTGATGCGCCCCCCCGCCAGTTGGTTGACCTGCACGCTACTGCCACCGGCCGACGCCCCCGCACCGCCCACCAGCACGTTGCCCTGTGCCAGCGCGTAAACCTGGTTATCCACCCCTTTCAGCGGCGTCATCAGCAAGGTGCCGCCACGCAGACTTTTCGCGTTCCCCATTGAGGACACCACCACGTCAATATTTTGCCCGGTGCGCGAAAACGGCGGCAACTTGGCGGTGACCATGACCGCAGCCACGTTTTTCAACTGCATATTGGTGCCTGGCGGTACGGTGATACCCAGTTGTGACAGCATATTGCTCAGGCTTTGAGTGGTGAACGGCGTCTGCATGGTCTGGTCACCGGAACCATCCAGCCCCACCACCAGCCCGTAACCGATCAACGCGTTATCACGCACGCCCTGTATCGTGACCAGATCGCGAATGCGCTCCGCCGTTGCCGGTAAACACACCAGCCCAATCCACAGCGCAAGCAGTAATTTTTTCAGCATCGGTCAATCCTTAGAACGGTGAAACATTTAAGAAGAAGCGTTGCAGCCAACCCATGGTCTGCGCCTCGTTGATATAGCCGTTGCCGACATATTCAATACGCGCGTCCGCCACCTGGGTGGAAGTGACCGAGTTACTGCCGCTGATGGTGCGCGGGTTGACCACCCCAGAGAAACGAATGAATTCGGTGCCCTGATTGATGGCAATCTGTTTTTCGCCCACCACGTGCAGGTTGCCGTTAACCAGCACCTGATTGACCGTGACGGTAATAGTCCCGTTGAAGGTATTGTTGGCGTTGGCCCCGCCTTTGCCGCCGAAGGTGCTGTCGCCGGACATCTCCATATCCGCACGCGCATTGCCTAACAGGCCATCGAGATAGCGCGGCGCGGTGGCAACGCCAAACTTGCTGGCACCGTTGCGGCTGGCATTGGCCGAGGAGCTTTTGCTGGCGCTGACGTTTTCCTGCAACGCGATGGTCAGGGTATCGCCGACATTGCGTGGACGACGGTCTTCAAACAGAGGCTGATAGCCGTAGTTCATCGGCTGTACCGTCTGGAAAATCGAGCCGTTCGGCACCGGTGCGCCCGCCGGAGCCGGTTGCGCCGTGGTCGTGCCGTCCACCAGAGGTTTATGCGGAATATATGCACAGCCGCCCAGCGTCAGCATCACCATCGCCGTCAACCAGCGTTTGCCTTGCGGCGGCACGTTTGCCATCAGAGTTGTGGTTACCACGGGTATCGCCTTTGTTGCACAAAATAGGGTTACGGGCGCAGGCGCGCCCGTCAATTACAGTTGCGTCAGTTTTTGCAGCATCTGATCGGAAGTCGATACCGCTTTGCTGTTGATCTCATAAGCCCGTTGGGTCTGGATCATATTCACCAGCTCTTCCGCCACGTTGACGTTAGAGGTTTCCACGTAGCCCTGATACAGCAGGCCAGCGCCGTTTAAGCCCGGCGTACTCTCGTTCGGCGCGCCCGAACTCTCGGTTTCCTGATACAGATTCTCGCCCATGCTTTCCAGGCCGCTGTCATTGATAAAGGTGGTCAGCGTCAGTTGCCCCACCTGTTGGGCGGCGGTTTGCCCCTGTAAGGTGGCGCTGACGATACCGTCACGCCCTACGGTGATGCTCAGGGCATTGGCCGGAATGGTGATCGCCGGTTGCACCTGGAAGCCGCTGGCGGTCACCAGTTGGCCGTTCTGATCTCGCTGGAACGAGCCGTCGCGGGTATAAGCCAGGGTGCCGTCCGGCATCATCACCTGGAAAAAACCCTGCCCCTTGATGGCAATGTCTTTGCTGTTGTTGGTCTGCGACAGATTGCCCTGGCTGTGCAGGCGCTCGGTCGCCACCGGACGAACACCGGTACCGATCTGCAGACCGGAGGGTAACGTGGTCTGTTCAGAGGACTGTGCCCCCGGCTGACGCATGGTCTGGTACAGCAGGTCTTCAAACACCGCGCGCTGACGTTTGAAACCGTTGGTGCTGACGTTGGCCAGGTTGTTGGCAATCACGTCCATGTTGGTCTGCTGCGCATCCAGACCGGTTTTAGCAATCCATAAAGATGGGATCATGGGTTATTTCCTTGCGGCTTAACTCATTGATAACAACGAGTTGGCGCGTTGTTCATTTTCATCCACGCTGTGGATGACCTTCATCTGCATTTCAAAACGACGGGCGTTGGCGATCATGTCGACCATGGTTTCCATCGGCTTGACGTTGCTGCCTTCCAGCACCCCCGGCATCACCCGTACCAGCGGATCGTTGGGCAACTGATTGCCGCGCTGTTGTTGGGTTTCCGGCGTCAAACGGAACAGGCCATCGTCACCGCGCATTACTTCGCGCGCGTCAGCCTTCACCAGTTTCAACCGACCGATCTGCGCGATGCTGTTTGGCGGATCGCCCGCATTCAGCGCCGAGATGGTGCCGTCGGCAGCGATAGTGATCTCCGCCGACGGCGGGACTTCAATCGGACCACCGTCGCCCATCAACGGCCTGCCCTGCACCGTCAGTTGCCCGTTGGGTGAGATCTGAATGTTGCCGTTGCGGGTGTAACCTTCGCTGCCGTCCGGCAGGCTGAGCGCCAGAAAACCGTCCTGTTGCAGCGCCACGTCCAGCGGACGCGCGGTGTAGTTCAACGCCCCCTGGCTCATGTCAGCCCCCGGCGTTGAGGCGGTAACCAGCGTGCGCGTCGGCAGGCTTGGTCCGTCTACCGGCACGGCACGCAACGCCGACAGCTGGGCGCGAAAGCCCGGCGTCGAGGCGTTAGCCAGATTGTTGGCGGTGACCGACTGCTGTTCCAGCGTCTGTCTCGCCGCGCCCATCGCGGTATAAATCGCGTGATCCATAAATCAATCCTATTAGCGCAGGCTGACCAGCGTCTGCAGAATGGAGTCCTGGGTTTTGATGGTCTGGGCGTTTGACTGGTAGTTACGCTGGGCGACGATCATATTCACCAGTTCCTGGCTCAGATCGACGTTGGACGCTTCCAGCGCGCCGCTGTTCAACTTGCCCAGGCCGCCGCCGCCCGCAATACCCACACGTGGCTGACCCGATGCACCGGTTTCCTGCCAGACGTTATCGCCCTGCGAGGACAAACCTTCAGGGTTGGAGAAGTTAGCCATGACGATCTGGCCCAGCACCTGAGTCTGTTGGTTGGAGTAGATGCCCACCACCGTACCGTCGTTGTTAATCTGGAAATTGGTGTACTCACCGGCGCCATAGCCATCCTGGGATACCTTGCTAACCGAGTCGGCACTGACGCTCTGCTGCATGCTCTTGGCAAAGCTCAGAGTCAGGTTTTGCGCCGGAGCCCCATCTTTGGCGGACATCGGGATCAGCATGCTGAACTCAGCGGTGGCACCTTGTTTACTGGTGGTGCTGGTCAGGTTGCCGCTGGTATCGAAGGTCATGGTGCCCGCATCGACCGGCGCAGCAGGATTATCCTGGGTATAGACCTGCCACTTGTTGTCGTCGGTCTTCACAAAATAGGCATTGATGTTGTGCGAATTGCCTAACGAGTCGTATGCGGTGATGGTGTTGACGTAGTTATAGGAATCCTGCTTGGCCGGATCGAAGGTCTTGTTGTCCGGCACCTTATGGGTGGATTTCAGGTTAGCGACCATGGTACCGGAGGTCGACGCCTTGGCGTTCATCATGCCTTCAGGAATGCTCAGCGGCACCGGGTTAGCGCCCTGCTGAATGGTCGGTGGCGTACCGGCCGCCGGGTAGCCGGTCAGCTGCAGACCCTGCATGTTGGTCAGGTTGCGGTTCTCATCCAGTTTGAACTGGCCGTTACGGCTGTAGAAAATGCCGCCGTCCTGATCCTGCATACGGAAGAAACCGTTGCCAGAAATCGCCACGTCCAACGCACGGCTGGTACCGGTGGTGGTACCGCCCTTAAAGTTCTGGGTGATGCCGGCCACCTTGACACCCAACCCCACCTGCGAGCCGGCAAACATGTCAGCAAAAGAAACGCTGCCAGATTTAAAACCGGAAGTGGCGGAGTTGGCGATGTTGTTACCGATCACGTCCAGGTTGGTTGCTGCCGCGTTCAAGCCGCTTACTGCCTGAGAAAAGGCCATGTCATTCTCCGAATATTGTTTAGGCTATCGTCCGATAACGCCCAATGAATGAGTGAAAAAAATCGAATTAAAGTATCTGCCGGACTTCATCCAGCGTGGTGCTGCCCGCCAGACCCAGATCCAGCTTCGCGCCATTCGCTTCGCGGATAACGCCGTTGACCATGCCAAAATGCAGGCTGCGCGCCACCAGTTGCTCACCGTTGCCCTTGGCGCTGATGGTAAAGCTGTAGGCACCGTCGGGTGCAGCGGTACCATCCGTCATCGTGCCGTCCCAGCTAAACGAATGCACACCGGCGGTCAGGCCGTCGAGTTCGATAGTGCGCACCGCTTTGCCGGTCTCGTCAGTAATGGTGACGGTCACCGAGTCGGCCGCACGCTCCAGTTCCAGACCAAACGGCGTGGTGCTGACCTTGCCGTCTTTGCTGCCGGCCAGAATGTTGCTGCCAGGTACCATCACACCGTGGCCGATCAGCGCACTGGCTTGCAGTGACTGATTGCTGTTGATCTGGCCGGAAATCGAGCCCAGCGTGGTATTGAGTTTTTCGATGCCCTGAACGGTGTTGATTTGCGCTAACTGAGAGGTCAGTTCATTGTTCTGCATCGGGTTGGTCGGATCCTGATTCTTCAACTGCGCCACCAGCAGCGTCAGGAAGCTGTTGTTCAGATCCTGACTGTTGGTGGTTTTGTTGTTGGCACCGATGACGGTGTTATTCGGCGATTCATTGGTGGTTGCGGCAATGGCCATGGCAAACTCCGGTTATTGACCCAGCGTCAGGGTTTTCATCATCATCGACTTGGTGGTGTTGAGCACCTCAACGTTGGCCTGATAGCTGCGGGAAGCGGAAATGGTATTGACCATTTCACCCACCACATCCACGTTCGGCATGCGCACATAGCCTTTGCCGTCCGCCAGCGGGTTGCCCGGTTGGTAAACCAGACGCTCCGGTGCCGGATCGTCTACCACCTGCGCCACACGAACACCCCCGGTGGGTTGCCCGGCGGCGGCGGCAACTTCAAACACCACCTGTTTGGCCCGATAAGGCTGACCATCCGGGCCGGTGACGCTGTCGGCGTTGGCCATGTTACTGGCGCTGACGTTCATACGTTGCGACTGGGCAGACAGCGCCGAGCCGGAAATATCAAAAATATTCAGTAGCGACATGCGCCTTATCCTTGTTGTAACACTGACATCATTCCTTTGATCTGACCGTTGATCAGCGTCAGATCGGTCTGATACTTCAGGCTGTTATCGGCGAAGTTGGTACGTTCGCGATCCATGTCCACCGTGTTGCCGTCCATTGAGGGTTGATCCGGTACGCGGAACAGCAAGTCGAGCTGTGGCGGCTGCATGTTCTGCGCCGGAATGTGGCGCGCCGACGTCATGTTCAGCGCAATGCCACTGCCGCTAACGCGGCCCTGTTCCAGCACCTTATTCAGTTGGCCGGCGAAATCGATGTCCCGTGCCTGATAGCCCGGGGTGTCTGCGTTGGCGATGTTGGCGGCCAAAATTTCCTGCCGCTGGGCGCGCAGGTTCAGCGCCTCTTGACCAAAGCGCAGAGCAGCGTCCAGTTTGTCGATCATGCTCCCTCCGCGAGGTTAGAATTTGGAGCCGACAGCATAAACGCCCCTTCCGCCAGCCGATCGCGGGAATAAGGGCAAAATGCGTCGCTATTTATCTGCTTAGCCTGAGCGCAGTCCGGGTACACTTACGCGCACCCTGATGGTTCCTGAGGAAGCGAAGATGAAAGGTAAAATACTGCTGTTGGTCACCCTGCTGTGCAGCCTGAACGCACGGGCCGAGGATCTGACGGCGCAGATCGATCGCTTCATCAGCAGCCAATTCAGTGGCAGCCCGGTACAGGTTAAAGTGCTGGTGCGCACGCCCGCGGCCCAGTGGCCACAGTGCGAATTTCCGCAGCTGTCACTCGCACCGAATGCCCGCCGTTGGGGCAATATCAGCGTCTCGGCACGCTGCGGTCAGGAGCGGCGTTTTATCCAGACGCAGGTTCAGGTGATCGGCAAATACCTGGTGTCAGCACGCGGTATCAGCGCAGGCAGTAAGTTGACAGAGGCGGACATCAGGCTGAAAACCGGTCGACTCGACACCCTGGCCCCCCGCACACTGACCGAAACCGGCAAGGCGCTGGGGGCCGTCAGTCTGCGCAATATCAGCCCCGGCCAGCCGCTGACCTTCGCCATGCTGCGCCGTGCCTGGGTGATCAAGGCCGGTCAGGCGGTACAGGTCAGCGCGCAGGGGGACGGATTTAACATCAGCGGTTCAGGCAAGGCGATGAACAACGCCGCTACCGAAGATAGCGTCAGAGTACGCATGGCCTCCGGGCAAATTGTTAGCGGCATTGTCGGTGACGACGGTGCAATTCGCATCATGCTACATACCCTATAGCTTTCAAGTTGCAGTTAGGCAACCAGCTCGCTCATCCCCAGGCGCTTACTCGAGTAAGTAACTGGGGTGAGCGAGTGCAGGTAACAACGCTGCGGCTTGAAAGATGACGGGTATAAAAAGGTAAAGGTTTATCAAACCTTGCCGATAATAAAGTCATAAGCAGTATTTTATTGGCCGCCAGGGCCACAAAAAGTATCCGCCATTGCCCCCGCGGCGACGGCATCGATGGAGATTGACCATGAGTATCGATCGCACCCAGCGGCTGCAACCCGTTCCAACGGTGCAACCGCGTGAGACGCCGGCTGAAAATCAACTTCAGCCACGCAAGGCCGCCCAGACGGAAAGCACCGTCAGCGGTACCCAGGTAAAGTTGAGCGATGCGCAAGCACGCCTGATGCAGCCAGGGACGCAGGATATTGATATGAACCGGGTGGACGCCATCAAGCAGGCGATCCGCAACGGCGAACTGAAAATGGATGCCGGTAAAATTGCCGATGCCCTGCTGCAGGACGCGCAAAGCGACGCCCAGTGGATGTCAAACGACAACCCGACGCCAAAGGTTTAACCGCCGGGTTAAACACCAGGGAACTCTTTGAAAGGTGATTTATCGTAATGGAAAATCTGGCGCAACTGATCAATAAGCTGCTGGAAACGCTGCAAGCGCTGGATACGGTGCTGGCGGAAGAACATCATTTGCTGTGCTCCGGTCAATTACCGGGCGTGGCGCTGCAACGTGCCACCGACGCCAAAAGCCAGCTGCTGGCCACGGTAAACTATCTGGAGCAGCAGCGGCTGAAGCAGGAAAGTGCGCAAGGACTACAGGCGCCCTATTCTGCACATCCGCGTCTGGCAGAAGCCTGGCAACGGGTGCAGTCGCTCAGCCAACGGCTGCGGGAAAAAAACCAGCATAACGGCATGCTGCTCAATCAGCAGATCGATCACAACGCCCAGGCGTTGGCGATTCTGAGCAAGCAAAACAAATCGCTGTACGGCCCCGATGGCCAGTCGCGCAACGCCAGTGTGCTCGGGCGAAAAATCGGCGTTTAATTAATGGCACTCACCCGGTCAGCTCTGCGTTCAACCGGGTGCATTGCTTCCCAATGCGAGATAACTCGCACTTCCGTTGCCATTCTATCTAACCCTCTGATTTTATTTTCGTAACACTATACATACCTGGTATTTCCATCTGTTATGTTCCATCCCATTCCCCCACCCTGTGTTGTTTTTTAAACCACTTGATCTATACCCGTAAAGGGGATAGTTTCACAGGGAGTGTGAATGACCGATATTTACCTCACCAAAACATTTCAGGCATTCGCTGCCCACGAACGCATTAGCGATACCACGGTAATCAAAGCTGCGCGAGAAATACAAAACCAACTGTACGATGCCAATTTGGGCAGTTGCGTTTATAAGAAACGAGTCGCCCGGGCGGGTGGCGGTAAACGCGGTGGCTACCGGGTACTTATTGCCTTTCGAGATGAGGACCGATTTTTTTTCATGCGGGGATTTGCCAAAAATGAAATGGACAACATTTCCAGTGATGAATTGGTCGGGTTAAAGCGCCTTGCTGCGCTCTATCTGGACTATTCCCCTTTCAGGCTTTATCAGTTGGTTAATGACAAAAGGTTGAGGAGACTGACCTATGAGCAAGATCCTTGCTGAGATCCACCAGGAAGTGCAGGAGCTGTATCAGGCCGGATTTGTTGATGCCGGCACCATGCGCACCTTCGATATGCTGTGTTTACGCCCGGTCAAACAATATACCCCAGCGGACATCCGCGCCCTGCGCGAGCGCGAGAACGTCAGCCAGCCAGTGTTTGCCTTGCATCTGAACGTCAGCAAAAAGGCGGTGCAAAAATGGGAACGCGGCGAAGCCGTTCCCAACTCCGCCGCGATGAAGCTACTGTCGCTGGTCGACCGCAACGGTCTGGCGATCCTGGCTTAACCATTACTGGTAATTCACAATCACCTGATTGCTGATCACCCGCAGCGGCGGATTCAAACTGCCGCGCGCCTGCACGTAATAAACAAAACGCAGTTCGGCATTTGCCGGTTCACCCTGCAGCCCGGTGCTGCTGCCACTGCCGCCCCCCAGAACAATACAGCGGCTCAGGGTACAGAGTTGCACCTGCATGCCGGCCGGTTCGGCGGCCAGTAATCGGTAACGCCAACTTACGCTGGTGATACGCGCATTCACATCCGGTAATTCATTTGGCGCACGCAGCCTGGGTGACTCACCCCGTTCACCACCGTATTCCAGCGTAGCACCGACGCTGTCGGCCACCCAGGAACCCGATGCCGCCTGCAAGCTCAGCGGCGCCAACAGGCAGATTAACGCCATGCGGTATTTCATTATGCGGCCCCAATGGTTGAGGTCATGCGGATTTGACGGTCGTCGTTGATTTCCAGATTCGACAACACCACCAGCTGCGGCAGGCTGCGGCGCAAGAAACGCGCCAATAACGCCCGTAGCGCGTGGTTCACCAGCAATACCGGTGGCGCACTGAGCATTTCCTGTCGCTGCAACGCCTGCTTGGCCTGATCCAGCAAGCGATCCGCCAACCCCGGCTCCAGACCCCCACCGCCCTGCAGGGCTTGCAACAGCAAACGTTCCAGCGGGGTATCCAGACCTATCACCTGGATCTCGCCGTTGCCCGGGAACCACTGCTGGGTGATGGCCCGCCCCAGCGCCACCCGCACTACGGTGGTCAACTCATAGGGATCGGTCTGGGACGGCGCATGCTCCGCCAATGTCTCGATAATGGTGCGCATATCGCGGATCGAAACCCGCTCCGTCAACAGGTTCTGCAATACCTTATGCAGCGTGGTCAGCGTCACCACACCCGGCACGAAATCTTCGGTCAGTTTTGGTATGTCTTGTGCGACACGATCCAATAACTGCTGTGTTTCCTGTCGGCCAAACAGCTCGCTGGCAAACTGGCCAATCAGGTGATTAAGGTGGGTCGCCACTACGGTGCTGGCTTCTACCACGGTAAAGCCCTGGATCTGCGCCTGCTCACGCAGTGCGCTGTCGATCCATACCGCTTCCAGCCCAAAGGCCGGATCGGTGGTTTTATCCCCTGCCAATTCACCCACTGCGTTGCCCGGATTGATCGCCAGCCAACGTCCCGGTTGCGCTTCACCACTGCCGATCTCTACCCCTTTCATCAGGATACGGTAGCTGGCCGGCGGCAGTTCCAGGTTGTCGCGGATATGCACCACCGGCGGCAGGTAACCCATCTCCTGCGCAAACTTTTTACGAATGCCGCGAATACGGCCGAGCAGTTCACCGTTCTGCTGGAAATCCACCATCGGGATCAGCCGGTAACCGACCTCCATCCCCAGCGGATCTTCCAACTGCACGTCAGACCAACTGGCTTCCACCGCCTGCGGATTATCCTGCACTATTGGCGCTTCCTGTTCTTTTGGCGCTTGCTGTTCCCGCCCGCGCAGCCACCAGGCCAGGGCCAGCAGACCGGCGGTAAACAGCAGGAAGACCAGGTTCGGCATCCCCGGTACCATGCCCAGCAGGCCGAGGACCGCGGCACTGAGCAGCATGACTCGCGGATTCTTGAACAGTTGGCTAACCATCTGCTCGCCAACGTCCTGATCGGTCGCCACGCGGGTCACAATAACACCGGCGGCGGTCGAAATGACCAGCGCCGGGATCTGCGCCACCAGGCCATCACCGATAGTCAGCAAGGTATAGGTTTCCGCCGCTGCGCCCAGTTCCATGCCGTGCTGGATCACCCCAACCAACAGGCCACCGACCACGTTCAGCATCATGATCATCAGGCCGGCCACCGCGTCACCACGGACGAACTTGCTGGCACCGTCCATCGAACCGTAGAAGTCCGCTTCCTGCGTCACTTCGGAACGGCGTTTTTTCGCCTCTTCTTCACCGATCAGACCGGCGTTGAGATCGGCGTCGATCGCCATCTGCTTGCCCGGCATGCCGTCGAGTACAAAGCGTGCGCCCACTTCCGCGATACGCCCGGCCCCCTTGGTGATAACCATAAAGTTGATCAGCACCAGAATGATAAACACCACAATACCGATGGCGAAGTTACCGCCCACCAGGAAGTGACCAAAGGCCTCCACCACGCGACCGGCAGCGGCGGAGCCAGTGTGTCCTTCCATCAGGATGATGCGCGTCGAAGCTACGTTGAGCGACAGGCGCAACAAGGTCGAGAACAGCAAGATGGTAGGGAATGCCGCGAATTCCAGCGTGCGCTGGGTAAACATGGCTACCAGCAGCACCATGATCGACAAGGCAATATTGAAGGTGAACAACAGATCGAGGATAAATGCCGGCAAGGGCAACACCATCATCGACAGGATCATCAGGATCAGTATCGGCCCGGCCAATACCTGCCACTGCGTATCTTTAAAACTGCCCGGCAAACGAAGCAAGGCGGCCAAATTAGCCATTAGTGTCACTTTCTCCAGCAAAATCCAGTGCTTCCGGCACCGGTAAACGTTCAGGTTTTTTCGGGATCAGCCCCCCTTCGCGCCGCCAGCGTCTTAGCTGGTAAACCCAGGCCAGAACTTCGGCCACGGCGGCATACAGGGTGGCAGGAATATGTTGTCCAATCTCGCTGTGTCGGTACAGCGCACGCGCCAGTGGCGGCGCTTCCAGCATCGGAATGCGGTGTTCCATACCCAGCTCACGGATACGCAGCGCAATTTCACCGGCCCCCTTGGCCAGGACCTTAGGTGCGCTCATTTTTTTGTCGTTGTACTGCAGTGCGACGGCGTAGTGCGTCGGGTTGGTCACGATAACGTCGGCCTTCGGCACGTCGGCCATCATCCGCCGTCGGGACATGGCGCGCTGCTGCTGACGGATGCGCCCTTTGACGTGCGGGTCGCCCTCCTGATCCTTAAACTCGTCACGGATGTCCTGCTTGGTCATCTTCAGTTTTTTGAAGTGGCTCCACAGTTGATAAAACACGTCAAACGCCACCATCGGCGTCAGTGCCAGTACCACCAGCAAGCCACAGAAGATGATCATCTGCAGTGCATTGCCGAGCGCATCGAGCGGCTGTTGCGTCACCAGGTGCAGCATCGCCGCCCAGTTGTGCCACAGGTATAAACCAGTAACCCAGCCCACCAGCGTCGCCTTCAGGACGCCCTTCAGCAGTTCCGCCAGCACCTGACTGGAAAATATCCGTTTCAACCCGGACAGCGGATTCATACGCTTTAAATCAAACTTGAGCGATTTGCCGCTCAACAGCAGGCCACCGAGCAGCATCGGCGCGGTGATCGCCACCAGCGTCAACCCCGCCATCACCGGCAACAGCGCCCATACCGCCTGCTGCAATAAGGTCGCCAGTTGGCGCAGCATCTGTTTGTCGTTGCTGACCATGCTGTGATCGAAGTTCAGGCCCTGCGTTAGCATCATGGCCAAGCGTTGCGCCATATTGTCGCCGGCCAGCCAGATGATCGACAGCCCGGCCACCAGCATCAACACCGACGTCAACTCGCGCGAACGCGGGATCTGGCCATCTTCACGCGCCTTTTCCACCCGATGGGGTGTGGGGGCCTCGCTTTTTTCCAGATCGCTGTCTTCAGCCACGGACGAGTTTCCTGTGCCGGGAGGGAATAAAATTGCCGTCAGCATGCCAAAAAAATGCTGATTTCATTGATGGAACAGCGGGGGAAAAGGCGGGTTATTTGCGGGATGAAGAAATGTTAAGTCGCCATGACGGTATCGAACAGCTGGGACGCAGCAAGGCTACGCCCCAGAGGACATCAGAAACCCAGACTGTCGAGCAGGTCGTCGACCTGCGCCTGATTGGCGATCACACCGGCACCGTTCTGGTCGAGCTGCGGGCCGTTGAGCAGGCTGTCGTTCGGCTTTTTCTCTTTTGCCGGCTGTTCAGGAATATTTTCCATCAGCACCATCAGCAGCTGCTTTTCAATCTCCTGCACCACGTCCATCATGCGTTTGATCACCTGACCGGTCAGATCCTGGAAATCCTGCGCCATCATGATTTCCAGCAACTGGGCGTTGGTAAATGCCGTATGTTCCGGCACCTGCTCCAGGTACTGACGGGTATCGGTCACCAGTTCACGCGCGTCGTCCAGTTCGATCGGATCAGCGAACCAGTCGTCCCAGCGGCCTTTTAACGCCTTGGCTTCTGACTCCAGCTCCGCCTGGCGCGGTTGCGCGGCTTCCACACAGTTCAACGCCCGTTCCGCCGCCTGCGCCGTCATGGTGACCACGTAATCCAGACGATCGCGTGCATCCGGGATTGCCTCTGCCGCCTGGGCGATCGCCTGATCAAGCCCCAGTTCACGCATGCTGTCACGCAACATGCGCGTCAGTTGGCCAATGCGAGAGATAATCTCCCCCGCGGTTGCCGCATCGCTGGCAGGCATTGGAATGTCTCTCATCGCCCTCTCCTTACATGCCCAGTTTTTCAAAGATCTTATTGAGCTTTTCTTCCAGCGTTGCCGCCGTAAAAGGTTTCACCACGTAACCGCTAGCACCGGCCTGCGCCGCCGCGATAATGTTTTCTTTCTTGGCTTCCGCCGTCACCATCAGCACCGGCATGCTCGCCAGAGCGCCATCGGCGCGGATGGTTTGCAACAGCTCCAGACCGTCCATGTTCGGCATGTTCCAGTCGGAGACCACGAAATCGAAGTCACCAGCACGCAGTTTGTTCAACGCATCCGCGCCGTCTTCGGCTTCTTCTACGTTGTTAAATCCCAACTCTTTCAGCAAGTTTCTGACGATGCGACGCATAGTGGAAAAATCATCCACCACCAGAAACTTAAGGCTCTTGTCTGCCATTTTTACTCCCAAGGTTTAACCGTTAAAGATGCAAAACAACTGCCGCCGTCGGCGGCAACATAAAATTAAATACGTAATGCCTGGCCGCCGGCAATTTGCGCCAGCATGCGTTGGCTCATGCGTTCCAGCTCCACCACTTCATTGACACCACCGGTGGCGATCGCTTCGCGCGGCATACCGAACACCACACAGCTGGCTTCGTTCTGCGCCAGGGTATAGGCACCGGCGCGGTGCATTTCCAGCATGCCCGCGGCACCGTCATTGCCCATGCCGGTCAGGATCACCCCCACGGCATTGCGCCCGGCGTATTGCGCGACCGAGCGGAACAGCACGTCCACCGACGGCCGATGGCGGTTAACCGGCGGACCGTCGTGCAGTTTCACCTGATAGTTAGCCCCGCTGCGTGACAGTTCCAGGTGACGATCGCCCGGTGCGATATAGGCATGACCCGGCAGCACGCGTTCGCCGTCTTCGGCCTCTTTCACCGTGATCTGGCACAGCTTGTTCAGCCGTTCGGCAAACGAGCGGGTAAAGCCCGGTGGCATATGTTGGGTAATCAACAGCGCCGGGCTGGTGGCCGGCAACGGTTGCAACACCTGACGGATCGCTTCGGTACCGCCGGTAGAGGCACCAATGGCAATCAACTTTTCACTGCTCAGCAGCGGCGTATGGCTGAGGATCGCCGGGGCCGGGCTGTTGGAGCGTTGGGGTAACCGCGCCTTGGCCGCCGTACGGATTTTCTCGGCGATCAGTTCGCTGTAGGCCAGCATGCCTTCGCGAATGCCCAACTGCGGTTTGGTGACAAAATCCACCGCCCCCAGTTCCAGCGCCCGCAGCGTAATTTCCGAACCCTTACCAGTTAGCGACGACACCATCACCACCGGCATTGGCCGCAGACGCATCAGTTTTTCCAGGAAGTCGAGGCCGTCCATACGCGGCATTTCGACGTCCAACGTCAGCACCTGCGGGTTAAACTTTTTGATCAGATCGCGTGCCACCAGCGGATCCGGTGCGCTCGCCACCATCTCCATATCAGGGTGGCTGTTCACAATTTCGGTCATCAACTGGCGCATCAGGGCCGAATCGTCGACGCACAATACTCTGATTTTATTCATTACCTCTCCTTGGTCAGGCCATACACGGTCTGCCCACGCAAGTAGAAATCCCGGCTGATCTGGCTGAAGTTCTCGGAGTGACCGGCAAACATCAGCCCCCCCGGTTTAAGCAAGGGCACGAAGCGCCGCAGGATGCGCTCCTGTGTCGCCTTATCGAAATAGATCATCACGTTGCGACAGAAAATGGCGTCAAATTGCCCCGGCAGCGCCCATTCCGGCGCCAGCAGGTTAAGCGACTGAAAATTCACCCGCCCCGCCAGTTCCGGCCGCACCCGCACCAATCCCTGATGCGGCCCGGTGCCGCGCAGGAAATAGCGTTGCATCTGCGTCGGCGTCAGGGTGCGCAGATCTTCCTGGCGATACACCCCCGCTTCGGCTTTTTCCAGCACCTGGGTATCGATGTCGCTGGCCCACACCTGACAGCCAGTGGCGCGTTGCCCCAACACTTCACTCAGGGTGATAGCGATCGAGTAAGGTTCTTCCCCGGTCGATGCTGCCGTGCTCCACACGCAATAGCCGTTTGGTCGTGAGCGTGCATGCTCCGCCAGGATCGGAAAGTGATGCGCCTCACGGAAAAAGGCCGTCAGGTTGGTGGTCAATGCGTTAATAAACGCCTGCCATTCGGCGCTGTTTGGATCGCTTTCCAACAGCGCCAGATAATCGCCAAAGTCGTTCAGGCCCAGCAGTCGCAGGCGTCGTACCAGGCGGTTGTAAACCATCTCACGCTTGTGCTCCGCCAGCACGATGCCGGCGCGCTGGTAAATCAGTTGGCTGATACGGCGAAAATGCACGTCCAGCAACGGCAGGCGTTGCACCATCTGCGTCAGCAATGTCGCAGGATCTCGGTTAGGGGTCGAGGGTGCCGGCTTCATACCATGTCACTCAGAAAAAACGGGCTGCTTATGCGGTTTGACAATCTGGGGCTTCCTTTACCACGGGTGAAACTGCGTCTTGAGAATGAGTCGGTGCGGTGAAGTTATCGTCCGCCAGGCGGAATACCGACACCGCATCGGCCAGGGTGATCGCCTGTTCCTCCAGTGCGGTGGCCGCCGAGGCGGCTTCCTCCACCAGTGCGGCGTTCTGTTGGGTGACCTGATCCATCTGGGTCACGGCCTGCGTCACCTGTTCGATGCCGCGGCTCTGTTCATCCGACGCCGAGGCGATTTCGCCCATGATGTCAGTCACCCGGGTGACCGAACGCACGATGTCCTGCATGGTGGCACCGGAGTTTTCTACCAGCACCGAGCCTTGCTTGACGCGACTGACCGACTCGTCGATCAACCCTTTGATTTCTTTCGCCGCCTGCGCGCTGCGTTGCGCCAGGTTGCGTACTTCTCCGGCCACCACCGCAAAGCCTCTGCCCTGTTCACCGGCACGCGCCGCTTCAACCGCTGCGTTCAACGCCAGGATATTGGTCTGGAAGGCAATGCCGTCGATCACGCTGGTAATGGCACCAATCTTCTGCGAACTGTTGGCAATGTCGTGCATGGTAGTCACCACGCCCCCCGCCAGCTCGCCGCCCTTGGCTGCGGTGGTCGAGGCGTCACGCGCCAGTTGTGAAGCCTGACGTGCGTTATCGGCATTCTGTTTCACCGTGGCAGTCAGTTGCTCCATGCTGGCGGCGGTTTCTTCCAGCGAGGCCGCCTGCTGTTCGGTACGGGAAGAGAGATCGTTGTTGCCTTCGGATATTTCCTGCAGGCCGATCAGGATCGATTCCGCGCCATCGCGCACGGCACCCACGGTGCCGATCAGCGATTGCTGCATGCGCTGCAGGCTGGCGAACAATAGGCTGATTTCATTACGGCCATACACCTGGATCGGTGTGGCCAGATCGCCGGCGGCAATGCGGTCAAAGTGGCTGCGCATGATATTCAGCGGCCGTACCAACATGTTACGTAACCACCACATGGCACTGCCGGTGACCACGATCAGCATCAGTACCGCACCGGCCACCAACCAGCCGGACAGGGTGAAGGAGCGCTGATTCGCCGCATTGGCTTCGCTGACGTTGGCGCTCACCAGTTGCAGGTACTGGACAAAATCGGCTTCAAACAGGTCCTGGGTTTTCTGCGTCGGCTGGTCCATAAACGCCTGCAGGTTGTCGTTTTCCAGGAAACCAATCAACTCTCTCAGGGTATTTCGCAGCCGGTCATAGCTGGCCTTGGTGGTTGCGGTCAGCTGTTGTTCTTGTTCGCTGTTACGCGGTACCGCCAGGAACTGGTTGAAATAGAGGTCGGCTTTTTGCAGTGAACTGCGCGCATTGCCCATCAGCGCATTGACCTGATCCTGCGGCAGTTTGAGCGCTGCACGGGTACCGGCACGATTGAGCGTATTACGCGCCTGTAGCAGCGATACCCAGCTCAGGCTGAGGGCATCGCGCTGCTGGCTGCCGAGGGTGATCAGATTCAGATTGTGGTTATCAGAACGGAAAGCGGTGTACGACAAGCCGCTGGTGGCCAACTGCATAACACAAAAAGTCATCAACAACAGAAACAGACTGGTAGAGACGCGGATTCGGTTAAACACTGTGAACCTCCTTGCAGCCGGCCGATGGCCAGCTCACGACGGGGAATTGGCCTCCCCCCGAACAGGAAGGAGGCCTAATGCCGGTTAGAACGTTTCCCAGTTATCCTGCGGATCGCTGGCGTTCATTTTTTTATGATTGAGTACCGGTGTTACTGTTGCCTTGCTGCTGGCAGGCATTTTGAACTCATCCTGGCCTGCCGCTTTTAAACGGAATACCGCCACCGACTGGGTCAGCATGCTGGCCTGCTCTTCCAGCGCCGCCGCCGCAGAAGCGGACTCTTCCACCAGTGAGGCGTTCTGCTGGGTAACGCGGTCCATTTCTGCTACCGCCTGACCAACCTGGTCGATGCCACGGCTCTGTTCGTCGGACGCCGAGGCGATCTCCCCCATGATGTCGGTGACACGGGTAACCGCATTGACGATATCGCCCATGGTTTCCCCGGCGCTTTCCACCAGCACCGAGCCCATATCAACGCGGTTGACGGAATCTTCGATCAGCCCTTTGATTTCCTTCGCCGCCTGCGCACTGCGCTGGGCCAGATTACGCACTTCACCGGCCACTACCGCAAAGCCACGGCCCTGTTCACCGGCGCGAGCCGCTTCTACCGCTGCGTTCAATGCCAGGATGTTGGTCTGGAAAGCAATGCCATCGATCACGCCGGTAATGTCGGCAATTTTCTGTGAACTACCGGCAATGTCGTGCATGGTTTGCACCACATTGGCCACCACCTTGCCGCCTTTCTGCGCGGTTTCGGAGGCGCTCAACGCTAACTGGCTGGCCTGACGTGCATTTTCGGCGTTCTGTTTCACCGTGGCGGTCAACTGCTCCATGCTGGCAGCGGTTTCCTCCAGTGAGGCGGCCTGCTGTTCGGTACGAGAAGAGAGATCGTTGTTGCCGGCGGCAATTTCAGAGGCACCGCTATAGATAGCATCGGCACCCTGACGGACCCCACTGACGGTGTCGATCAGTTCGTTCTGCATATGTTTGAGGCTGGCGGCCAATACGCCCATTTCATTGCGGCTGTTCACTGCAATCTGCTGGGTCAGATCGCCGGCGGCAATCATTTTGATGTGCTCGATCATGCGGTTCAGCGGACGCACCAGAATGTGGTGAATGCCGCTCCACACCAGGACGATCACTGCCAGGACCACCAGTAACACTACCGCCAGCGTCCAGAGTGCGAAGTTGAAGGAGTTGTTGCTGTCTTCTACTGCGCTCTGATAAAGCTTGTCGTTTTGCGCCAGGTAGGTGTTGTAGATATCTTCGAACGCGTCCTGATAGCTTTGCGTCGGCTGGTCAAAGAAGGCGTTGATCTTGCCCTCACCCAGCAATACGGTCAGTTCGGTTAACGCGCCGTGCAGAATGCCGTATTGCTGCTTGAGCTTTTCGGCCGACTGCGCGTCCTGGCGGGCATTGAGAGGGATTTTGTCATAGGCGGCGTAGTGTTGCTCCGCCACCACCAGGTTGCTTTTGGCTCGCGCCAGCAGCTCGGCCACAGTGGCACCGCTGCCAATGTTATTGGTGTCCATCATGTGACGAATACCGGCACGGTTGAGCGTGTTGCGGGCCTGCAGCAGGTTGACCCAGCTTTCGTTCAGCTCGGACTGTTGCTGGCGAATGGTCTGCAATACGGTGAAGTTTTCTTTGTCATTCTTCAGTGAGGAGAAGAACAGCCCGCCTGATACCAACTGCAAGGCGCCAAATAACACCAGCACCAGTAACAGGCTGGTGACCACCTTCATACGATTAAACATGTTTTCCCTTGTTAAACGCCCGCGCGGACAGGCCCTGATTACGTTGATTGACAGAGTTATCGGCGCGGCGGGGAAGAACTTTATGCGGGGAGGTAACTATTTTTATGTAGGATTTTGATGCAAAGGTTGCCTTTGAGACTGAGATACCCGGGCCTAGCGCACCGAGGGGCACTCCGGCGGACAAGCCGCTACGACCCCTTCGGCACGCTCTCCCTAATAACGGACATTGTTAGCCGCCTGAGAGGCACCATATATCGAGCCTCTGGGTAACCATTCAGACAGATCAGGCGCTTTTGGCCACGCTGTCGACCAGTGACATTTCTTCGCTGCTCAGCAGCTTTTCGATATCCACCAGGATCAACATGCGGTCACCCAGTGAACCCAGGCCGGTCAGGTATTCGGTCGCCAGCGTCACGGCAAATTCCGGCGCAGGACGGATCTGCTTGGTGGTCAGCGACAGCACGTCGGACACGCCGTCAACCACGATACCCACCACCCGTTGGCCAAAGTTCAGCACGATCACCACGGTGTTTTCATCGTAGGATACGTCCTGCTGAGCGAACTTCACCCGCAGATCGATAATCGGCACAATCACGCCGCGCAGGTTGGTGACGCCCTTGATAAAGGCCGGAGTATTGGCGATACGCGTAACCTGATCGTAGCCGCGGATCTCCTGCACCTTGAGGATATCAATGCCATATTCCTCATTGCCCAAGGTAAAAATCAGGAATTCTTGCCCTACCGTTTCGCCAGCCAGTTTGCTGACGGTTGCCAGTCCTGCCATGTCATTCACCCTTCAAATCAATAGATTAATTATTATGCGGCTGCGTCGGTCTGACGCTGTTCACGGTTCAGCGTTTGCAGCGCCGAGACATCGACAATCAGCGCCACGCTGCCGTCACCGAGAATAGTGGCCGCGGAAATGCCCGGCACTTTGCGATAGTTGCTTTCCAGATTCTTCACCACCACCTGATGCTGGCCGATCAGCTGATCCACCAGCAACGCATAGCGACGACCGGCGCTTTGCAGGATCACCACAATGCCCTGGGTAGCGTCGGTTTTGGCACCTGCAACTTCAAACACCCGGAACAGTTCCACCAGCGGCAGATATTCGCCACGCACCTGCAACACCCGCTCGCCACCGGCTAACGGATGCAGGTCTTCGGCCTGCGGCTGCAGGGATTCCATCACGGCGTTGAGCGGCAGAATAAACACTTCGTCGTTTACCTTGACCGACATGCCGTCGAGGATCGCCAGCGTCAACGGCAGCAGGATGCGGATCGCGGTGCCCTTACCTGCCTGAGAGTGGATTTCTACGTGCCCCCCCATCTCCTGAATATTTCGCTTCACCACGTCCATGCCAACACCGCGGCCGGATACGTCGGTCACCTGCTCGGCGGTGGAAAAACCCGGAGCGAAGATCAGCATCCCAACGTCTTCATCGCTCATGCTGTCACTGACTGCCAGTCCCTGTGAGGCCGCCTTGGCGAGAATTTTCTCGCGGTTCAGGCCGGCACCGTCGTCGGTCACTTCGATACAGATATTGCCGCCCTGATGCTCCGCCGACAGGATCAGATTACCCACCGCCGATTTACCGGCGGCGATGCGCGTGTCGGGATCTTCAATACCGTGGTCCAGGCTGTTGCGCACCAGGTGGGTCAAGGGATCGATAATGCGTTCGATCAGGCTCTTGTCCAGTTCGGTTGAACTGCCCTGCAACTGCAGCTCTACCTGTTTATTCAGCTTGCCGGCCAGATCGCGCACCAACCGCGGGAAGCGGCTGAACACGTACTCCATCGGCATCATACGGATCGACATCACCGACTCTTGCAGATCGCGCGCGTTGCGCTCCAACTGGCTCATGCTGTTCAGCAGGTCGCCGTGATTGACCGGATCCAGGTCGCCCGAACGCTGCGCCAGCATCGACTGGGTGATCACCAGTTCGCCGACCAGGTTGATCAATTGGTCCACTTTCTCTACCGCTACGCGGATGCTGGTGGATTCACTGGCCTTGGCCCGCGCCTTTGGCGCTTCGGCCACCGCAGGGTCCGCTTTGGCGACCGGCAATGCTGCAACAACCGGCGTGGCCGGCTCAGGGGCAACCACTGACGTCTCGGCCTGCGGCGGCGTGGCAAAGCTGATTTGCTCCGGCTCCAGCACAAAACAGAGTACCGCACTGATGTCATCTTCACTGGCGGAGGTCAGCAGCGTCACTTCCAGGCTGCTTTCGGTCTGATGCGGGTTTTTCACCTCGCCCAAATTCCCCAGTTCTTCCAGCATCAGCGGCACTTCGTTCGGCTTCAGGCCGCACAGGCAAACCCGCATCCCGCCTTCAATCGCCGCGGGCGTGGCGGCGGCATGTTCCGTGACCGAATGCGCTACAGAGGCATCCTGCTGCTGTGCGTCCAACGCAAGCTGCCGCAGCGCCTGACAGATGTATTCAAAGCTGTCGGCGTCAGGCTTTTGCGACGTTTTATAGGCGTCCAGTTGCTCCTGCATAATGTCTTTGGTTTCCAGAAACAGGTTGATAATCTCGGTGCTGAGGCTCATTTCCTGACGCCGTGCACCGTCCAGCAAGTTCTCCAACAGGTGGGTAGTTTCCTGCAGCACCGAAAAGCCAAAGGTGCCCGCCCCGCCCTTGATTGAGTGTGCTGCGCGGAAAATGGCGTTCAGCGGCTCAATGTCCGGAGCCAACGGATCCAGCTCCAGCAGGTGTTGCTCCATGTCGGCCAGCAACTCGTCTGCTTCATCAAAAAAGGTCTGATAAAACGCACTAATATCCATGCTCACGGGATCACCTCTGCTGTGAGTCGCTGTTAATCGGTGTAGGGACAGCCGCCGGCTGCTCCGGTGCAATGAGGGTGGCCGGTGCCGTCGCTGCAGGGGCCAGCGACTTCAATTCGACCGGCTGGGCGACATCCATCGCGTTGCTTTCGCCATTTTCGTGTTCAATGCCCTGCTGGGTTTGTTTGTTCAGCACCAGAACCGTGATGCGGCGGTTGATGGCATCGTCGGCGCCGTGCTGTTTCAGACTCATGGTAGCGGCCATGCCCACCACCCGCAGCACTTTGCCTTCCGACAACCCACCGGCGATCAGTTCGCGCCGTGAAGCATTGGCACGATCGGCCGAAAGTTCCCAGTTGCTGTAACCGCGCTCACCGCTGGCGTAAGGAATATCGTCGGTATGACCAGACAGGCTGATTTTATTCGGCAGGTCATTGAGGATCGGAGCAATCGCCCGCAGGATATCTCGCATATAGCTTTCAACCTGCGCGCTGCCGGTTTTAAACATCGGGCGGTTTTGACTGTCGATGATCTGGATGCGTAAACCTTCATCCATCATGTTGATCAGCAGGTGCGGACGCAGCGCTTTCAGACGCGGATCGGACTCAATCAGCTCATCCAGTTTCTCTCGCAGCTTGTTTAGCCGCAGCTCCTCGTCACGCTTCTCCAGCGTATCGATCTGCCTTTTCACCAGTCCGTCCTGCTGGGTAGGATCATCCCCACCTCCAGGGATCGGGCTGCTTTCCGAACTGCTTTTGTCGCCGGTCGTCAGCGCCACTTTCAGCGGCGTACGGAAGTATTCGGCGATTTGTGTCAGTTCCTGCGGACTGGCGATCGCCAGCAGCCACATCACCAGGAAGAATGCCATCATCGCCGTCATAAAGTCGGCATAGGCAATCTTCCAAGAGCCGCCGTGGTGACTGGCCTGATGCGACTTGCGTTTTCTGACCAGAATAACCGGATGATTCTGCTTCATGCCTGTTCTTCTTCCGTCGCCTGCTGTGCCGGCGCTTTCACCCGACGCACATGTTCTTCCAGCTCGACGAAGGACGGACGCTCGGTGGTGTACAGCGTTTTACGGCCGAATTCGACCGCAATCTGCGGCGCATAGCCGTTCAGACTGGAGAGCAAAGTGACCTTGATGCACTGCATCATTTTGACGTTTTCGGCGCTTTTCTGCCGTAACAGGGTCGCCAGCGGCGAGATAAAACCGTAGGCCAGCAAAATACCAAGGAAGGTACCGACCATCGCGTTGGCGATCAGCGCCCCCAGTTCGGCCGCCGGGCGATCGGCTGAGGCCAGCGCATGCACCACCCCCATTACCGCCGCAACAATACCGAAGGCCGGCAACGAATCACCGACCATCGCCAGGCTGCCTGCCGGCACCTCGCTTTCCTGTTCAAAGGTTTCGATCTCTTCGTCCATCAACGCTTCGATCTCAAACGCATTCATGTTGCCGCTCACCATCAGCCGTAAGTAATCGGTAATAAACTCTACGAGGGTGTTATCGGCAAGAATGCGCGGATAATTAGAGAAAATTTCACTTTCCTGCGGATTATCAATATCGAACTCTAGAGACAGCATGCCCTGCTGGCGCGACTTGGCCAGCAGCCGGTACAGCAGCGCCATCAAATCCATGTATAAATCTTTGCTGTATTTTGAACGGCGCATCAGCTTGGGAATGGCGCGCAGGGTGGATTTTATCGCCTTACCGTTGTTGCCCACGATAAAAGCGCCGATACCTGCGCCGCCGATAATTAAAAATTCGGCCGGCTGATAAAGTGCGCCCAGATGGCCCCCCACAATCAGGTAGCCCCCAAAGACCGCACCCAATACCACGAGATAACCCAAAATAACTAACACACGCATTCCTTAAATTAACAATGTGGATGGAAGGTGGGCTAAGCGCGCGTTTGAGACGCACCGACGCAGCAGGCTGGGCTGCGCCGATGGGTTCGGTATGCCGAACCCTGCATTTCACAAATCGGTTTAGGTCTGGATAAACCGGCGCTGTCGCCGGCTCAAATCGCGCGTTTAACCTGCTCGTCCAGCAGTTGAGGAATAATATCGGCCAGTTGCGGCGAAAGTTTACGTCTTTTTACTGCGCGGGATGGGGGTTGGCATAAACTGCAAACAAAACTGTTCAACGGCTGGTGCGCGTGGGTGATAAAAGTCCCGCCGCAGCAGTTGCAGGCAGAAAGCTGCAGCATACCGCTATCGACGAAACGCACCAGCGTCCAGGCTCGGGTTAACGCCAGCAACGGCGGTTCTCCCGGCGCGTGAGGACACTGTTCCAGATACAGGCGATAGGCTTTAATTACCGCTTCAACGCCAGTACAGTGCCCACTTTTCATCAGGAAGCTATAGGCGTTATAAAACATCGATGAATGAATGTTCTGTTCCCAGGTCATAAACCAGTCGGTCGAGAACGGTAACATCCCTTTGGGCGGCGGGCTGCCGCGCAACTCCTTATACAACTTGATCAAACGCCCACGACTGAGCTGAGTTTCACTTTCCAGCATCTGCAAACGGGCACCCAACGTGATCAGCTCCATGGCCAGCTGAATATCCTTGGCTTCCTGAACAATACTTTTCTCTGCCATCATCAAGCTCTTTTCTTCGTCGCACTACCGTCTTTAGCCGACAGCTCTTGCAGTAAATGGCTTGATAGCAAAATGCCGGTATGAATTTGCTGCAGATCGTCCACGCGCGACTCTTTCGTCAGGCGCTCAATCGTATGGTGATCGTTAAAACGGAATTGACACACCAGCTGGTTGGTCTCAGCCAGTTTAACCATTTGCGGTAACGTGAGTTGAGCGAGCGCATCAGCCATGGTTTCGTCGATACCCAGACGGAACATTGCCGATGCTTTTTCATCATTAATCAGACGCTGTGCTAAAAGTAAATATGACAAATTAATGTCATAAATATGCTTAAGTAATTCAGACGTACCCATATTCCCCATCCCGACAGACTATGTTTAAAAACATACGCTGGGTGATAATTTTTATCGCCCGTGACCTGGGTTTGTTCCCTAAGTTGGCAAATGAATCCCTGAATAACGACCGTTATAAATTTTCAACATCACTAAATTCGGACCGTCATTCAGTATTTGATACGTGCGCAAACCAACGTGTATGGATGTACAGCATTTTGCTCCAGCAGTGTTTAATCACCGTGAAACTATTTTTACAAAATTAATAAGATTATTCCTAATGCAGCGCAACTCTACCCCCGAACCATTAGCACACACAATGTAAGTGAGAGGCAATTTTAAATACAATGTGATCTGCATCACAAAAATAAAAAATATTTAAGCCAAATATTCGCTTTGCGGTGTGTTTTTTAACCTTGTTTTGGGACAAAAAATGACCATAAGTAAAAAAACGTCTTAAAAACAATGTATATAAGCCAAAAAAATATCTTTTTTAGATCAATTCGAACAAAAGCATTACCAAACTAAAATAACAGAACAAAAATCTGCTCGTAGCTGATAAAGACAGTATAAATAACCGTTTAATAACTCATAAACTATCCGCATTGAAAAATAACGCATGTAAACTATAAGGCTATTGGGTTTCGGATTTGACTTAAAATTCGAGTGTTCGGTTGTTTTATTTTTCAGCTAATGATCGCATTTGGTTAACAAAGTCTCGCTTAGGTTGTGAACAAGACAGTAGTCGTAACCATATGTTTCACGATAAAGGGAATGAAAGCGGCAGGTTTCGGATTTTTTTAGGTGAATTACCCCAAGACGATTTATCGGCAATATTAGTTAAAACTTTAATAATTTTTTATCGGCTGGCAGAAAACCTTTTAAATCGCACCTGATGTTTATTAGCCAATAAAAACCGGTGTCATTTCCTGTCACTCTTATAAAATAAAACGTAGTTTTATTTTATTTTATACGCTGGTTTCATATCTCCCCAATCAAATTCAAGTTACCCCCTGACAGCCGGCTCACGCATCCTGTGAACGAATAGGGGCATCACATCCCCGCTTTGCACTCATTCACCCGTGGCAACTTCATCCTCGCGGAACACCTGGCAGGGCATGTTGCCTGTACATTCATCGCAAGAAATGCCCTGCCGATCTGCTCTTCTGGACTTTTGCAGCCTGAGGCTTTCCCTATTTTGCGAGCCAATCAGCAGGTTGGCATTGCCGACAACGCACGGGCATATTATTATTCTCGACGCAGAATCAACTTGCTCGCAGCCATTTATTACCGTATCGAAATTTATTTATTTGAAATTAATTTTTCAGGTCACACATCACACTTTTGCTGCTGTCATGATGACAGGGTGATGTTTCTTCGTCCGGCTACAACTCTTAACAGGCTATATTTTAATCATGACTGATACCCTGGATTACCTGATGACATTCCGTAAATGCACCAGTTTGGACAGCGTGGAAAAAGTGTACGACAAGCTTAACTACTCCATTGATAATGATATTGAAATCAGCAACATGTACCGTGCTGCCGATCATCGTCGCGCCGAACTGGTTGCCGGTAAATTGTTCGATTTGGGCAAGGTGCCAAAAACGCTGTGGGCACAGGTGCTATAATTTTTTATTACACGCGCGTATCGGTTTATCTTTTATTGCTAAATAACGGCAATAGCCTGGGATTTATTGACGCGCGTGATACAAAACACATTTATTAGCGTCGCCAGGCTCTACCCTTTCCCCAAAGAACAGGAAACAGGAGTGGAAGATGGGATATCAAAACGTTCTGGTTACCGTCGCCGTGGCGGCCGACAGCCACCGCCTGGTTGAAAAAGCCGTTTCCATCGTGCGTCCCTACAACGGCAAAATCACCCTGCTGAGCATGATCGCCAATCCCGAAATGTACAATAACTTCGCCGGGCCGATGTTGGGCGATCTGCGCGCGTTGATGGAAGAGGAAACGCTGCTGTTTATGGAAGAGCTGCGCCTGCGGGCCGACTACCCGATAGCCGATACGCTGATCGTCCACGGCGAACTGGGCGACAGCCTCAACTACGCCAGCCATCAGCAAACCTTTGATTTGGTGATCTGTGGCAATCACAGTGACAGCATGATGAACAAGGTTTCCTGCTCTGCGGCGCGCTTTATCAATACCAGCCATATCGACGTGCTGATCATTCCTCTTTGAGGCTGAGCACATTAGGCCATTTCCCCTTGCCAAGGATTGTCTAGACTTAGGGCCCGTGTCCGCTTAAGGAGTCTACGATGTCCCAGTCTACGCAACAAAACCGCCGTTTTCTGTTAGCCTCACGTCCGCACGGTGAACCTACCGCAGACAATTTCCGTCTGGAAACAACGACGATACCGCAACCCACTGCCGGCCAACTGCTGTTACGCACCGTTTACCTGTCACTTGATCCTTACATGCGCGGCCGAATGAGCGATGCTCCTTCTTATGCCCCACCGGTAGAGATCGGTGAAGTGATGGTTGGCGGCACGGTATCTCGCGTGGTTACATCACAGCATCCTGACTTCAAACCCGGTGACTGGGTGTTGGGTTACGACGGCTGGCAAGATTATGCGCTGTCTGACGGCAGCGGCTTGCGTAACCTCGGTCCGGATCAAAAACACCCTTCCCGTCTGCTCGGAGTCTTGGGCATGCCGGGCTTCACCGCTTATATGGGCCTGCTGGATATCGGTCAGCCGAAACCCGGTGAAACCCTGGTGGTGGCTGCTGCCAGTGGTGCTGTCGGTTCCGTTGTCGGACAAGTCGCCAAGCTTAAAGGTTGCCGCGTGGTCGGCGTAGCCGGCGGTAAAGAGAAATGCCGCTATGTGGTAGAAGAGCTGGGCTTCGATGCCTGTGTCGATCACCGGGCGCCTGATTTTGCCGAACAACTGGCCGCCGCCTGCCCCCAGGGTATCGACATTTATTATGAAAACGTCGGCGGTGCGGTATTTGATGCTGTGATCCCGCTGCTCAATACCCAGGCGCGTATTCCAGTGTGCGGCATTATCGCCCACTATAACGCCACCGACTTGCCTGCCGGTCCGGATCGCCTGCCGATGCTGCAAGGGCTGATCTTGCGCAAGCGCATCCGCATGCAGGGCTTTATTATTTTCGATGACTATGCAGAAGGTTTTGGCGAATTCCTGCAGCAGATGGGCGAATGGATTGAGCAGGGAAAAATCAAATTCCGCGAAGATCTGGTCGACGGACTGGAAAATGCGCCACAGGCGTTTATCGGCCTGCTGCAAGGCAAGAACTTCGGCAAGCTGGTGATCCGCGTTAGCGACGAGTAATGTTTAAGGGCGCAGTCATTGTGAACTGCGCCCTGTTATTGACTCAATGCAGCGCCCCGCCGGAAATCGTTAAGTCCTCCCCGACCGTCAAAGTGGTATGCACAATACTGCGCACCGCCTCAATCATCGTCGCTAACGCCATGCTCGGTTTGCCCGGATGATTGACCGCCAGCTCATGGCTGTACGGAATGTGGATAAACCCGCCTTTGATTGCCAGATTATGGCTGGCGATATGATGACTCAGCCCATAAAACAGCTGGTTGCAGTTATAGGTGCCCGCCGTATGCGATACCGCGGCCGGAATGCCTGACTGACGCAAATGATGCACGATCGCCTTCACCGGCAGCGTGGAGAAGTAACCCACCGGCCCTCCCGCCACCACAGGTACGTCTATAGGTTGTTTACCGGCATTATCCGGAATACGGGCGTCGATCAGGTTGACGGCCACACGCTCAATAGAGATTTCCACGCGCCCGCCAGCTAACCCCAAACAGATCACTGCCCGCGGCCGCAACTCTTCGATCGCCGCGATAAGTTGCTGGTTGGATAAACCCAGTACACAGGCCAATTCGCGCACCACAACTTCCGCACCGGCTATCTGTTCCCCGGCCAGCGCCTGCGCAATCTGCCATGAGGGGTTGATCGCGTCGCCGTCAAACGGCTCAATGCCGGTCACCAATACCCTGTCCATCGTCACACCTTATGTTGTTATTGAATCAGCGTGCTCCCAGCCTAAACAACGCGGTATGATTCTGGAAATGGATTATCTGTATATAGAGTATTCATAAAATGAATTTATCCAGTGTCGATCTCAATCTCCTGGTGGTGTTTGAGGCGTTATACCAAACGCGTAATGTCACCGTCGCAGGTCAGCGTCTGAATCGTGCTCAACCCTCGGTCAGCAATGCTCTGGCCCGACTGCGCACGCTGTTTGACGATCCGCTGTTCGTTCGCAGCGGCGGCAGCATGATGCCGACGGCACGCGCTCACCAACTGATGCTGCAGATACAACCGGTGCTGGAACAGATCCATCAGACGCTAACGCCGCCAACCCGCTTCGATCCGGCGACCGCCAGTCAGCGCCGCTTTCGGCTGGCGGCCGGTGACTATGTCGATATTACGTTGTTACCTTCCATCATCAGTCGGTTGCGTCGGGATGCGCCCGGTATGGATATCCGCGTCTCCCGGCTGGATCGGCGCACGCTGGCGCAACAACTTGAGCGAGGAGAGATCGACGTAGCACTGGGTGGACACCTTGAGGTCTCAGACGGCATGCTGGTGCAGCCGTTGTTTAACGAGAGTTTTACCTGTATCGCCAGCCGACACCACCCGCAGGTGGCGGCCGAAAGCTGGGGTTTACAGCAATACATTAGCCTACCACACGCGCTTTATGCACCGTCGGACGACGGTTCGGCACGGGGGATCATAGATCGGCGGTTAACTGAAATGGGGCTGGAACGGCGGGTTGCGGCAACCTTCTCACATATTATCGCGCTGCCTGCGGTCGTGGCCGACAGCGATCTGATCGCCACCCTGGCCACCAGCGTCGCCCAGCAATTTGCCGACCCGGCAAAGATTCGCTTCCTGCCGCTGCCGACAGAGCTGGCGGTAACTGAGTTTTCTATCGATCTGGTCGCCGGACGACAGGCCAGACGAGACCCGGCGCTGGCCTGGTTGTGTGACACCATCGCCCGTCTGAGCTTTGGCGAAAAAATGGCTTAACCCCGGCGCACCGGGGTTATCGTTTAGGCACCAATCTCGGTGCGCACATCCAGCAGTTCCGGGAAGAAGGTCAACTCGAGCGCTTTTTTCAGAAAACTGACGCCGCTGGAGCCGCCAGTACCGGTTTTAAAACCGATAATCCGCTCCACCGTCTTCATATGGCGGAAACGCCACAGATGGAAACTCTCTTCTATATCCACCAGCTTCTCGGCCATTTCATAGGCTTCCCAATACTTTTGCGGGTGGTCGTAGATCTCTTTAAACGCCGGCAACAGGTTCGGGTTACGCTGGTAAGGCTGCGTCCAGTCACGTTCGATACACTCTTGCGGAATAGGCAGACCATGGCGTGACAGGTAGAGCAAATATTCATCGTACAGGCTGGGTGCTTCAAGGATCGCCTTCAGCGCAGCGTGTTTTTCCGCATCGTTGCTGAACACCGCCAGCATGGCGGCATTCTTGTTGCCCAGCAAAAATTCGATTGAGCGGTACTGATGGGATTGGAAACCCGATGAATTGCCCAGCACATCGCGGAATTCAACGTACTCCGACGGTGTCAGGGTTTCCAATACGGCCCACTGCTCAAACAGCAACCGCTGGATCTGTTTGACCCGGGCCAGGATTTTGAAGCAGTGGCTGAGTTTGTCCTGCTGTACCAGCGTCCGCGCCGCCTGCAGCTCGTGCAGCATTAATTTCATCCACAGTTCAGAGGTCTGGTGCTGCACCACAAACAGCATCTCATCATGATGCTGTGGATTCGACAACGGATGTTGGCAGTCCAGCAGTTGATCCAGGCACAGGTAGTCACCGTAGCTCATGCGTTTGGAAAAATCGGTGACAATCGCGCTTTCTAATTCCCGTTTGTTCATCTGTTCTCTCCGCTGCGCCCACGACCGGAAGCGGTGTGTAGCGTGCTGCAAACAGAAAACATAGTACAGAACCCCCAAGCCTGAGGGACTATCAATCAGAGTTGCCACGCAGATCTCAGGCTGGGTGGCAGCACCTTCATTTCAATGGTTTTTTCTGCTCATCCCCGCTGCGGTGCTCAACGGGGATGGGTCGCCCTGTCTAATCCCGCGCAGATGAAGATTGGGCGGCAATAGACTCCCGGCGCAGAACCATAAAGGATCTTTCAAAGGTGATCACCGTTTCGCCCGTGGATTTGATGCCCAGGGTTTCTACCGTGATAATGCCTTTATTCGGTTGGGATTTTGAAGGGCGTTTTGCCAGAATTTTACTGGTGGCATAGAGCGTGTCACCGACAAAAAGCGGATCTTTCAAACGCACTTTTTCCCACCCCAGATTAGCGACGGCCCTGGCCGACAGGGCTTGTACGGTCATTCCACTGACCAGCGCCAGGGTAATGCTGCTGTTCACCAATACGCGGCCATATTCAACCTGGGCGCCATAGGCCTGATCGAAATGCAAGGGATGTTGGTTCATCGTCAGCAAGGTTAGCCAGGTGTTGTCAGCCTCGGATAGCGTGCGCCCCGGCCAGTGTTTGATAGTCATTCCCGGCTCGAAGTCCTCGTAATCCCCACCGTGTTCTTCAACATACTCGTTTTCGCCAACTCGTCTTAGCATGACCTTTTCTCCCTGGATGGATACAGTGCAATCGCCGCGGCCGTGTCTTCAATCGCCAGTCCCACGCTGCGAAACAACGTTGTTTGCCCTTCATCGGCCGCAGACTCACCAAGAATGACAGCGCCGAGTTCATTAAGATCTTCCGGCTGAATATAGCCCTGCGTGAGAGCGGTGCGCACTTCTCCTGCCTCTTCCTGAGCGACAGCGGCGGTTTCCACCACCACAAACGCCGTTTTCAGCAGGGTGGGCTCAACCTCTATAGCCTCTTCGTGGGTCCCGCCAATAATGTTCAGATGCGCCCCCGGCGCAACCCAATCGGCCTCGATCAGCGGCTCACAAGCGCTGGTGGATGTGGTAGTACAAATAATTTCAGCCCCCTGCACCGCCTCGAATGCGCTATTACACAGAGTGACTCTGGCCTGCGTCACCGAGCGTGCCCAGCGTGCAAATTCTTCGGTTCTGGTCGGCGTGCGGGAAAAGATCCGCACCCTGCGGATCGGGCGGACGGCAAGCATCGCCAACAGCACGGCCCGGGCCTGCACTCCTGCGCCCAAAATAGCCAGATCCCCGGCATTTGCATTGGCACACCGCTGGGTCGCCAAGCCGGCAACCGCACCGGTTCGTACGGCGGTTAAACTTGCGCCATCAAGTAATGCCAGCATCTGACCGGTATTGATGTCGGTTAGCACCACCACCCCGTGGATCAGCGGAAGGCCGTGTTCGGCGTTCCCCGGCGTAAGGGTGGTAATTTTGACACTGGCGATACCGCGTTTCAGCCAACTGGCCGGGCTGACCAGCATATCTGAATGGCCATGATCCAGTAAGGTCCGCGGCGGGGATTGTTCTTTACCGCTGCGTAAGTCCTGGAATACTTCACTCAGGGTTGCCATCACCTGCCGAAGTCGGTCCTCACCCACCATTTCGGCGGCGTCAATGATTTGCATTGTCATGAGGCCGCCCTCTTCAACTCGGCAACAACCTCAACGATCAGGTCTTCTTGCCCGGCAATAATTTGTCGTCTTCCCAGTTCGAAGAACACGTCGCGCGCATCCACCCCGGCACTGCCTGCATGGTTCAATACCGGGTTTTTGAAACCGGAAAATACGCCGGCCAGCCCACTGACGATGCCCAGAGAGTCAATCATCGGCGGAACCACCATTAACTCCCGAGCGGCAAGATCGGCGGCATCCAGAAAATGATAGAGATCGATGCCGGTGTTATACCCCAGGCGCTCCAATACCGGGATCAGCACTTCCAGTTGGGTATTGCCCGCCCCCGCACCAAACCCACGAGCACAGCCATCAATAATGCTGGCTCCTGCCTGAGCGGCCGCCACCGAGTTCGCCACCGCCATACCCAAATTGTTATGCGCGTGGAAAATCAGCGGCACCTCTACCTGCATGCGCATCGCAGCAATACGTGCAGTGACATCCTGCGGCAAAAGACTGCCGGCCGAATCCATGATGCCGACCGCCTGGGCCCCATAGCCCACCAATAACTCAGCCTGTTCGGCTAACTCGGCCGGGGTGGCCATATGGCTCATCATCAGCACCGCATGAGCCTCCGCGCCCTGTTCACGCAGCCAGCCCAAATGGCGTTCAGCCAGCGTAGCCTCGGTGCAATGGGTACCAATGCGCACGACATCGGTGCCACAGGCCAGAGCTTTGGACAAGTCAGCGATGGTGCCCCAGCCGGGCAACATAAACACCCCCATCTTGCTGTTTTGCAAAGACTCTCGCACCGTAGTCAGCATGGCTTCGTCACTCAATGCCGCGCGGCCCACCTGATACGAGGAAGCCCCCAGCCCGTTACCGTGGCCGACTTCAACAATCGCCACGCCGGTTTTGTCTGCCGCGGTGGCGTAGTCTCGCAGTTGTGCGGCCGTGAGTTGGTGTTTTACTGCATGCTGACCATCGCGCAGGGTTGAGTCGTTAATGAGAATAGTCATTGGCCGCCTCCGCTTTATTTCGAGAGTGCGCATACTGTTCGGCAACCAGAATGGCAGCGGAATTAATCAGGTCCAGATTACCCGCGTATTCAGGCATCACCTTGCTGCTGGCCGTCACCTCCAGAGAGACAGACACTCGCCCTTCGGTGACCTTGAGCGCCGTCAACCTGTAACCCGCCGAAAATTCCCGCACCGCCGCCGCCGCCGCGCTGACCACCGGAGTTATCTGTTCGATCGTCGCCCCTGGGATATCGGCAAAAATAGTCACCCTGAACATGGCGGGAGGCGCTGCCGGGCTGATATTGAGGATCGCCTTGGTACTTGCCACACCAGTGAAAGCGCTGAGTGCAATCTGCGTAGTTTCTACGTATTCATCGATGTTGATACGCGTAGCTCGCCCCAAAATATTGCTGGCTACGGTCGCCACCACCTCGATGTCGTTAATTTGAAAATGCCGACTCAGGGCATGCAGGATGGGGATCGACGCCTGCCCACCGCAACTGATTAAACTGACATTGCGATCGGTCAGGGCTTCAGTGCCGGTCACCGTAGGGACTATCATTTTGCCCAGGTGGCTGGGGGTCAAGTCGATCAGCAAGCTACCCAGCGGGCGTAACAGCGCCCAGTGCCTGACGTGCGACATCGCATTAGTGGCGTCGAACACCACATCGAACGGCTTGGATGCGGCCAGAATAGCGTCAATCCCTCCGGCACTGGTCGGGCAGCCCAGCCTGGCCGCGATTTCAAGACCGGCGGAATCCTTGTTACGCCCCGCCAGCAGCCCACAATGCAGCCAGGGTGAACGATGAATTTTATTGACCAAATCCATGCCGATGGCTCCGGTCCCGATGACGGCAACAGAGAGAGTCATGAGTTCCCCCGGTTGAAACGTTCAGCCCAGGCTTTGCCAAGTTGCAACGTGGTGTGGGCCATACGTGCAAAAGGTGGCCCCACCATATGCCCGTCCAGTAAGGCAATGCCTCCGGCGGCGGCCTTGACCGCGTCGGTGATGCGGGAAGCGGCCAATAGCGCACCCTCATTGGGTCGCAATGCTGAATTGATCGGCTCCAGCTCGCTGGGATGGACGGTAGCTTTACCGTGGAAACCCAGATCCCTGATGTTCTGAATTTCGCTGGCCAGCACCTCCGGCTCGGAAAGCCGGTAATTGGCGGTATCAATACAGCCAATACCGTGTCTGGCACTGGCCAAAACCATCGTCTGCCGCGCCGCCAGCATCCCGGACCAGGTGATTGGCACGCCGAGCGTGGCTGCTAAATCCGCAGAGCCAAAAACCAGGCCATCAGCTACGGCTGCGACGTCATCCAGATCGGTAATGGCTTCAACCGTCTCTATCGTCAGGTAAATTTCCGGATACTTGCCCGCTGAGGCAAAAGTCTCACGCAGAAAAATCACCTCGGCAGGCGACCTGACCATCGACATAACGATAAAACCGGGCGTGGCGACGCCGGTGCAAAGCATCACCAAATCATGCAAAGCATCAATCGTACCCAGCGCGTTAATTCGCACAGCAATATTCGCCGACGGAGGGGCACTATCAAGGGCGGTGCGGCAGATGATCCGCCCTTCCGCTTTCAATGGACCGGGGACCGAGTCTTCCAAATCGATCAGATGGACATCGGCGTCATAAGACAGCGCCTTGACTACCCGGTTGAGTGATAAGGCCGGGGTATACAGAATGCTGCGTGGAATAGCGCGTGTGATATCCGTCATTGAGGTGCCCTTACTTCAGCGAGTATCTTGCACAAACGGCGAATTTGATCTTCTGTTTGCCCGGCACGCATCATCACCCGCAGGCCTGCGGTGCCTTTTGCAACGATCGGGAAGAATACCGGCGAGACATAAAAACCAGCCTCTATCACCTTGCGACCTTCGCTGATCACCGTTTCATCGCTCATCGGCACCAGGCGGATCGGGTAACTGTTGCCGCTCTGCTCTGTCGGAACCAGTGAGTCGAACAGGGCAATGTTGTCGTACAGCTTTTTCTGCAACATCGGCAATTCGGCCGTGCGGTGAATATCGGCTGAGGCCAGGCTGGCACCGATAGCCGCCGTATTCAAATTTTGTGAATAGTTGAGCCCACCCCCGAAGCGTTCTACCAGACGCAGCATGGGCTGCGAATAACCATTGAGCAGTATGGCCGCACCGCTGGTGCCGAAAGCCTTGTTAAGGGTGACCACCATAACGGTGTTCTCATTCAGTGCCGGGCTGTGCGAGCGAACATAGCCGATCCCGCGTTCGCCATAGGCGGAAATAGAATGTGAATCATCGTAAAACACCATCAGGCCGTACTTGTCCTGCAGTTCGGCCAACTCTTTGACCGGCGCATAGCCGCCCAGGCTATCGCTGCCGTCAACCACGTAGCAGACCCGTTCATATTTCTTACAGCAGTCCTTGATGAACTCCAGATCGTGGTAATTGCAGGTGACGACCTCGGTTTCATCGGCACAAGCGGGTTTTGCTGCGGCCAACGACACATGTGCATGCTTATCGAAGATCATTAACGGGCGAACACCGTTCCCCAAATGCCCGGAGGCGATCAGCGGCAGCAGCCCGCCGCTAATGCTGCTCGCCGACACGCCACTGAGAACATCGGCCTGGAACAGTTCGCCAAGCGACTCCTCCAACTCCTTCAGTACCGGCAGTTGAACCCGGCTGCGGGCAATACAGTGATCCAGCACGCCATAGCGGCGTACCGCGTCGATAGCCCCTTCTACTACCTTGGGATGGGAGTCCAGGTTCAGGTAAGAGCAGCAGCTAAAATTGACAAATTGATGACCACTCGGGGTGGACAGGAGATCGTTTTCAAGTCCGGCGACGAGCCCTGCGAGTCCGTTCTGCTCTGACATATCCCAAAACGGATTACCAATGCCGATAGCTTTGTCGTTGTTGCGATATTGGTTGGTTGGCGTGATCTTCTTACGGCTGGTCATCAAATTCCTTCCTTCTTGGCAGGTTCGGGTTGATAGTTATAAATACCTTTAAACTTACGGTAGGCGGCCGTGTAGAGCGCGGAATACAAAACATAAGGCCTGCGCAGGATTTTCAGATCCCACAGCCAAAAATTAACGTTGATATTCAGGTCGTCTAACGACTCGGCCTGGTGCCACCAGCCCAGCGGCAGATACAGCATTTCACCGGGTTCTAAAATAAAGTCACGACGCTGCGGAATTTTTGCTGCCAGCCGTGGAAAACGCTGCGGGTCAATATTGTTAAAATCGAAGGCCTGCGATTTGTCGCCAAACCCCTTCAGGATTGAGCGCGGGTAGTAATCTCGTCGGCCGGGCGGGAAAAGAATGAATCGTTTTCTGCCCTGCAGAGCGATATTAAAGTTCTCAAGTTCATCGAAGTGGCTTTGGGTAAATACGCCGTGGTAACTGATCCATAAATTGGCCGCGTTCAAGCCACGGCGAGAGGCCAACAGAGAAAACGCATCGAAGCCGAGAACAGTATTGATATCCTCGGGTCGGTGCATGATATTGGAAACCACGCGATACCAGGTGCTGTTGTCTTGCTGGTATTCTTTATTTTCCAGAAAGCCACGCAGTTGAATTTTCATCGTCTGCCATCGTTCGGCATTCTCCTTATTACTGGCTTCCCGGAACAAGGTGACATTGTCATCACCTAACCGTTGAGCAATAAGGTCATTAGCGCTACGGCTGGTATCAAGCGGTAGATCGGTAATAATCACAGGAACGTCGGCCCGGAAAATAGCTTCAACCCCCAGTGCAACAAATTCATTAAAGGTAATACGTGGAACGGGAATACCCGTGGTTAACTGATTCACGATGGCCGTTTTCCTGTCTCGGTAATAATAGTGAGAGAACCCGCTTAAATCGGGCTGGGTATTGATTTCTTACTGAGTAGTGACTGGCTGAACAAACTGGCTAATAAGGCGAGCATGCCAGCGGCCAAAGTGATCCAGGCGACCTGAGCAGCCCCGGTTTGATCTGAAAGTTGCCCGCCGACCGATACCCCCAGGGAAAACCCCAACCAACCCGCACTGGAAAGCCAGGAGAAGCCCTCTGATAGGCAGCCTTTGGGCGTTAACGATTCCAGCAGGTTACTGCAGGTGATTAATAACGGCGCCACCGATAAACCGGCAATAAAAGCGGAGAAACCCATGACGATTGGGGAACTGGTGAACACCAGGGGAACAGTGCCGGCGCACAGCGTGGCGGAGGTGAGCAACAGCAGTCGTGGCTGCGGTATAGACCAGTTCATGGCGCCATAGCAGAGCCCACCCACCAGGCTGCCCGCGGCACAAATAGACAACAACACGCCAGCCAGAGTGGGATTGCCTGACTCTTTGGCAAAGGCGATCATCATCACATCGATCGAGCCAAGAAATATCCCTACCGCCGCATAGGAGATCATCAGGCTACGAACCCAGGCCATGCTAATGGCTCTGCGGTTTTTTTCATCGACCCTTTGCACAATAACCGGCTCTGAACGTCGATGCAGCACCAGCGCCATCGAACCGCTGAAGGTGAATACGGCGCATAAAACCAACCCCGCTGCGGGGTGTAATACCGTGGCCAGAACAATGGCCACCAGCGGCCCTAATAAGAAAATAATCTCATCGAGTACGGTTTCTAAAGCATAAGCGGTTCGCAGAGCCTCATCGGTGACCATTGCCGCCCAACGAGTGCGAATAAAGCCATCTACCGGCACCGACGAGCAGCCGATACCTATAGCGGCGGCCATGATTACCCATAAGTGGGCATTAAGAAACACTAAGACAATCAGTAACGCTATGGCCATAACGTGACAGCAACAGGTAACAATAAGCACTTTTCGTTGGCTGAATCGGTCGGCAAATCCCCCGAGTATCGGGCTGGCCAAAGCCTGGGTAATCATTAATGTTCCGGCCACGGTCCCTGCGATCCACAATGAATTGGTGGTAGCAGATAACAACATAATGCAACTAATAGAACGCATCGCCACCGGAAAGCGAACTAATAGACCAAACAGCGAAAGCGCGGTATGCCCAGGACCAGACAGTAATCGGGTATAGGAACCAAAACTGAATTTAGACTCAACGGCATTTGTTTCCATAAAGTACTCTCAATAATAAAATCGCTTATACCCAAGCAACTGAATATATCAACAACAATATATCCATTCACTTATCAGGTTAGGTTTTCGCAATAGATAAAATAATCTCAAATTTTATTTATGCGTGACTACGCGAGGGTGTAATGACACGCCCATAAATTCAAACCCTCCGTTTAAAATTTAGATACCCCTGCATTGTTAGCATTGAAATTATCGTAATAAACAATGATTCATTCACCACTTTGTAAAATTAAGAAATTCCTATAAATTTATCTAATACGATGGGCATTAACGATTAGCAACGCTAATCACTATTTACAAGAGCGTTTTTGCATCACATCAATGCGTTATTGCATTATCAAGTAAATAGAATCAGTTACGGATAGATTAAGGGGTAAATGTAATTTTTGGTTCGTCCGTAGCGCCTTTTGCAGCAGAATCCGCCGGGTAAAACGAGGGCCGAACATTGCCGCAGGCAAAACTGTGCTGTAATCGACATGTTTGTTATCTATTGGAGCCAAGTATTGTTGCTGCGGTTTATTTATGATGAAGGTTTAGCGCGCTGGGACATTGACCCTGCATTGAATATTACGCGAGGAGAAAAACATGGCTACAGGCATTGGCGGTTGCACGGCGCAACAGGCCCTGGAACAACTGCGACCGTTAACGGATAATCCGCCTGCAATCGCCGCCGGAGAGTACCGGCAACGTATTCAACACGCACAGCGCCTGATGCGCGAAAACGGCATTGACGCCTGCTATGTCAATGCCGGCAGCAACCTGCTGTATTTTACCGGCACACAGTGGTCACCGAGCGAACGTATGGTCGGCGCAGTGATCCCGGCCGAAGGTGAAATTGCCTATATCGCCCCCTGGTTCGAGATCGGCACCTTCAAAGATTCACAGGTGATTGAGGCCGAAATCTTTAGCTGGCATGAGGAAGAAGATCCCTATCGACTGTTCTTCAGCGTGCTGGCTTCTCGCGGGCTGACAGGCGCAGACCGCCAGCACAAAGTGGCGATTTGCGAAACCGCTTCGGTTACGCTGTTCCTCGGTCTGCAGCAATATGCCGGGGACAATACACTGGTCAGTGCCCTGCCCATCACCGGCGGCTGCCGCAGCCGAAAATCGGCGACGGAAATCGCGCTGATGCAAACCGCCAATAACATCACCTTGCGGGTACAACAGGCTGCGGCCAGCATCTTGCACCCTGGGATCACCGCCGACCAATTGATTGACTTCGTCGATAAAGCCCACCGCAAAATGGGCACCAGCGGCTCTTATTTTTGTATTGCACTATTCGGCTCCGACAGCGCGTTTCCGCATGGTGTGAAGCAGCCCAAGCCGCTGCAAAACAACGATATCGTGCTGCTGGATACCGGTTGCCGCTACAAGGGTTATCTGTCCGATATCACCCGTACCTATGTGTATGGCGAACCCAACCAACGGCAACGCTTCGCCTGGCAGGCGGAACATGACGCACAGGCGGCTGCCTTTGCCGTTATCGCACCGGGTGTGCCCTGCCATAAAGTGGATGACGCGGCGCGCGATGTGCTGGTTGCTCATGGCTTCGGGCCGGACTATCAGTTACCGGGCCTGCCACATCGCACCGGGCACGGTATCGGGCTGGATATTCATGAAGCGCCGTATCTGATCCGCAAACAGCAGCAACAGCTCGATGTTGGTATGTGCGCCAGCATCGAACCTATGTTGTGTCTGCCGGGCGAGTTTGGTATCCGCCTTGAAGACCATTTTTATGTCACTGAAAACGGCGCGCGCTGGTTTACCCCGCCAGCAAAATCCATTGATGATCCATTTGATTTAGCTGGCTGATCATCCCCCGGGCGGCGATGCCGCTCGGATTTAAATATAATATTAATATCGACCATGTTTAATAAAACCATTTAATTATACAATTTAATGCAATCACTAATTAATTTAATTTTCTCGTCATCCGAGTGAAATAACTCTTGATATAAAAATAGTTGTGAGTTAAAAATTAACCGTCCCATTCAAAGATGAATATAACAATAAATTATACATTCAAATGGAGTTGATGATGAAAACAATTGATATAGCTTTGTTAGACTCAATCGCCGGCGGCCGTGGTAATAATGGCGGCGACCGTGTAGATAATGGCGGAAGGAATAGAAACAGCAACAACACATCCGGTGGGCGACGTGATGGCGGAAATTATTACAACAAACAAAGTCAGGATGTGAAAAATTGCAATAATGGTATTATCGGCGGCATGCTTGCTGGCTCCGCCGGCGGGTTACTCGGTTTGGGTCTGGGCCTTGTTGGCGGCGCAATCGCTGGCGGGTGCTTCAATAACAAAGGTTCTAATGGCGATAACAACAGCAGTGCAGGAAATAAAAGCTCTAACTGTAATGGTTCAATTGGTGGTTCGTGTCGCATTTAGCATAAAATCATAGACGGTAGTTTACCCCTACCGTCATTCATTATATTAGAGTGGCGTTATACATGGAAAAAATAATTAGGCCGGCACTTGTTTTTTTAGCTATAATTTGCAGCTCGCCTTTTCTTAGTGGTGCTGGAGTGCTTAATCCTGACTCTGGTTTCGCCGCACCGACAGGCTTATCACAGCCGGTTATCACTATTGCTACCTTCTATTTTTTTATTTCATTTTTTTTGAAAATATTTGATTTTTTCAAAAAAAATAAACAATAAATATAATATGCCAGGCAGTGTCGACTTTAATAGATACGCCTGCATTTTCACTTTTCCATCAGGTGCCTATGCTGGTGTTGATTAGCTTTATTCTGGCCGCATGGCCTGCGTACGATTACTTAATATTCAACCGTTTAGCCAAGCGGTGAAGATTGCCGCTGTCCAGGTTCAATTTACGCGCGGTAGCCGCCCAGTTCATCTCGCATTGCGCCAAGGTTTTCTGAATCACGCTGCGTTGGAAATGTTGCGTCATCGTCGCGAGGTCCGCCTCAATAGCCGTCTCTGGCAGTGCCTCATCGCTGATCCCGATCGGCAAAGATCCTGATTTTATACTGAAATGCGCCGGTAACAGTTGCAGCTCGCTACTGTTTTGCTCCGCACGGGCTAAAATCGCCGCGCGATAGATCGCGTGTTCCAGTTCGCGAATATTCCCTGGCCACGGATAGTGCTCAAGCACAAATAATGCCTCTGCGGAGAGCATTAACTGCATCAAACCCAGTTTGATACGGCAGCGTTCGCAAAAGTAGCCCGCCAGCAGGGCAATGTCGCTGACTCGCTCGCTCAACGGCGGCACAAAGAGCGGAAACACGCTCAACCGATGGTATAAATCCAGTCGGAATACCCCATCAACCGCCGCCTGTTTAAGGTTGCGATTGGTGGCCGCTAAAATACGCACATTAACACGCTTGACCCGATCATCCCCCACCCGCTGGAGATCGCCGTATTGGATCACCCGCAACAGCTTGGCCTGTAACGATAGCGACAGCTCGCCAATCTCATCGAGGAACAGAGTGCCATTGTCCGCCATTTCAAATTTGCCGGCACGATGCTGAATGGCTCCGGTAAATGCGCCTTTGACGTGACCGAACAGCTCGCTTTCCGCCACGCTCTCCGGCAGAGCGGCACAGTTAAGGTAGACCAGCGGGTTGGCAGCACGCGCCGAGCCCTGATGAATCGCCCGCACCACCAACTCTTTACCGACGCCGGTATCCCCGGTGATCAATACATTGAGCTCAGAGCCAGCCACAATGCTGATTTCTTGCTTGAGTTGCTGCATAACCGGCGAAAGCCCGATGATCTCATCATTTTCTCTTGGGGAACTGCCCCCCGGGGATACCAACGGCGACAGTGCCTGCCCCTCTAATGCCTCGACCAGTAACGCCGTGGTTAACGCTCCCGCCGCCAAAGCACTGATTAGCCGCAGCTCTTCATCGCTGAAACGATCAAATTGCAGTGGGTCCAGACTGTCAAAAGTCAGCGCACCGATTAAATCCTGTTCGGCAAACAGGGGCAGTCCAATACAGGCATGAACCTTAAGTTGGTCATGGCCAGGGATCAGACCATCGTAGGGATCCGGTAAATCGCTGTCCGCGGGGAAACGCACCACGTCACCGGCGCGGGCAATCGCCTCCAGACGGGGATGGGCATCCAGCGCGAAGCGCCGTCCCAGAACGTCCTGAGCCAAACCGTCAATGGCCAGGGGACGAAACTGTTGTCCTTCAAAGCGCAGTAAAGCCGAAGCATCGCAGCGCAGCAAGCGGCGCAGGCTGTTGATCAGGCGTTGAAAACGGTCGCCTTGCGTCAGGCCGCTTTGCAACTCGATAGCGATGGCGGCGAGGGATTGTATGGAGAGCGTCATGGTTGTCATTCCGACACTTGATTGTCATATGGACAATGTTACGCCCATGTCAGAATGACATCAATAAATAATTATCACTTAGAAAACAATAATATAAAAACTGGCACGCCGTTTGCTCATTACAAGTATCGAAACCCAGTAAACGACAATAAGGTAATGAGCATGGCAATTCAGGTAAAAAACAATATCCAATGGGTCGGTCAACGTGACTGGGAAGTGCGTAATTTTCATGGGACAGAATACAAAACCTTAAAGGGCAGCAGCTATAACAGCTATCTGATCCGTGAAGAGAAAACCGTGTTGATCGACACGGTGGACCATAAGTTTAGCCGTGAATTTGTACAAAATCTGTCAGCGGAAATTGATCTTAAAACGCTGGACTACATCATCATCAATCACGCAGAAGAAGATCACGCCGGGGCGCTGACCGAACTGATGGCGCAGATCCCGGGAACGCCTATCTACTGTACCGAAAATGGCATTGATTCAATCAACGGTCACCATCATCACCCAGAGTGGAACTTCCACGTTGTTCACACCGGTGACAGCCTGGATATCGGCAATGGCAAACAGCTGATCTTCGTTGAAACGCCGATGCTGCACTGGCCGGACAGCATGATGACCTACATGACTGGCGATGCCGTGCTGTTCAGTAATGACGCCTTTGGCCAACATTACTGCGATGAGCATCTGTTTAATGATGAGGTTGATCAGAATGAGTTGTTTGAACAATGTCAGCGTTACTACGCCAATATCCTGACCCCATTTAGCCGACTGGTGACACCAAAAATCAACGAGATCCTCGGTTTCAACCTGCCGGTAGACATGATCGCCACCTCACACGGCGTGGTATGGCGCGATAATCCGACGCAAATTGTGCAGCGCTATTTAGAGTGGGCGGCGGATTATCAGGAAGATCGCATCACCATTTTTTACGACACCATGTCCAACAACACCCGCATGATGGCGGACGCTATTGCACAGGGCATCACCGAGGTCGATCCCCGCGTGGCGGTGAAGATTTTTAACGTGGCGCGTCATGACAAGAACGAAATCCTGACTAACGTGTTCCGTTCCAAAGGCGTATTGGTGGGCTCGTCGACCATGAATAATGTGATGATGCCAAAAGTTGCCGGGCTGTTGGAAGAGATCACCGGGCTGCGTTTTCGCAATAAGAAAGCCTCGGCCTTCGGCAGCTACGGCTGGAACGGCGGCGCGGTAGACCGTATTCAAACCCGTTTGATGGACTGTGGTTTTGAAACCACGCTGGCATTGAAAGCCAAATGGCGTCCCGATAGCGATATGCTGGCAATCTGTCGTCAACATGGCCGGGATATTGCTCGTCAATGGGCCTTAACCTCCTTGCCTTTGACGACGTCAGCTCCTGCTCCTGCGGTTGCAACTGTTGTCACACAGCCACAGCCACAGCCACAGCCACAGGCTGAAGTATCCTGCGCCAATGTCGATACCAATGTTGACGCCGATGCCGATCTCGGGCCGCGTATGCAATGCAGCGTCTGCCTGTGGATCTACGATCCAAAGTTGGGCGAACCTATGCAAGATGTGGCTCCCGGAACCCGCTGGCAGGACGTACCGGATGACTTCCTGTGCCCGGAATGCTCCATGGGCAAAGATGTGTTCGACCCTCTCGCTTCGGAGGCAAAATGAACCCTGGCATTCTGATCATTGGCTCCGGCTTTGCCGCCCGACAGCTGGTAAAAAATCTGCGCAGGCTCAATAGCGAGGTTCCGATCCGCCTGATTGCTGCCGACAGCTGCGACGAATATAACAAACCTGAGCTGAGCCATGTGATCAGCCAGAATCAAACCGCAGATGCCTTAACGCGGCAAACCTCCGGCAGCTTTGCCGAACAGTTCCAACTGACGTTACACCCCAATACGCGGATTACAGAGATTGATACCCAGCATAAAAGGGTGTGCAGCGGCGGGCAAAGCTGGCAGTACGACAAACTGGTTCTGGCAGTCGGCGCTTCAGCAATTGTACCGCCGGTGACCGGTCATGAACTGATGCTGACGCTCAACAGCCAACAGGAATATCGCGACGGCGAATTGACACTGCTTCAGGCACAGCGGGTACTGATCCTGGGGGGCGGCCTGATCGGTTGTGAACTGGCGATGGACATGTGCCGGGCCGGTAAACAGGTCACTCTGGTGGACAGATCCGGCAGCCTGCTGTCGGCATTGATGCCGATTGAAGCCAGCAGTCGCCTGCAGCATTGCCTGCAACAGATGGGCGTCGAGTTGCTGCTCAACCAGCAACTGAGCGCACTGACACAGCAAGACGACGCCATACAGGCAACGCTGGATAATGGACGTCAACTGTGCGTTGACGCCGCCATCGCGTCGGTCGGACTGCGTCCGAACGTTGGGTTGGCGCGTCAGGCCAATCTGCAGGTTAATCGCGGCATCCAGGTGAGTAACCGCCTACAGACCTCGCAGATCGATGTGTATGCCCTCGGCGATTGCGCAGAGATTGATGGTCAACTGCTGCCGTTCCTCCAGCCGATACAGTTCAGCGCCATGGCCCTGGCGAAAAACCTGCTGGGCGCTGAGGAAGGCGTGCAACTGCCTGCCATGCTGGTCAAGGTGAAAACCCCCAGCCTGCCGCTGCACCTGGCGGGGGAAACCCATCGGCAGGATTTGAGCTGGAACATTGTCGCCGAACAACAGGGCATGGTTGCCAAAGGTTTTGATCAGCAACAGCAGCTGCGCGCGTTTATTGTTAGCGAAGACCATATGAAACTGGCCTTCGGTTTACTGAAGGAATTAAACGCCCTGACAGCAGAAAGTTAATGATGACCCATCTGTACACTCTGAGCATTTAACGATGCCCTACGCCAACTGGGGTTAATCAGTTGGCGTAACCCCTAAAATAGATTAGTTTTAAGCTCTGACTCACTCCGGCACTGGATGCTATGACTATCAATTCCCCCCAACCTCAGGCTGTTTCCAGCCCTGTTACGCGCCACGCTATTTTCCTGGTTGCTACCTTGTCGCCCGACCCTGCGCAGCTCGCAACGGTGCGTGGCTGGTGCGCCGATATCAGCGGCGTGATCCGTTCCGTCGGCAAAAGAGCCCCGGCAGGAAACTTGTCCTGCGTCTGTGCGTTTGGCTCGGCGGCCTGGGATCGGTTGTTCGGCCAACCCCGCCCATCACAACTTCATCCCTTTGGGGCAATAGGCTCCGGCGACCGCGTAGCGGTATCAACCCCTGGTGATATCCTGTTGCATATCCGCGCCGACGAGATGGATCTGTGCTTCGAGCTGGCTACCCAGTTAATGAACAAACTCGGCGACGCCGTGACGGTGATTGAGGAAGTACACGGCTTCCGTTACTTCGACCAGCGGGCGATGATTGGCTTTGTCGACGGCACCGAAAACCCGGAGGGAAATGACGCGGTCAACTACACGGTGATTGGTGATGAAGATGCCTCGTTTTCTGGCGGCAGTTACGTGCTGGTGCAGAAATATCTGCATGATATGAAAGGCTGGAACTCGCTGCCCGTTGAAACGCAAGAGGGCATTATTGGCCGCCACAAGCAATCCAATATTGAGCTGGATGAGGACGTCAAACCTTCGTCATCCCACAGTTCATTGACGACGCTGGTGGATGAGCATGGTGATGAAGTCAAAATCCTGCGCGACAACATGCCGTTTGGTAAACCCGGCATGGGCGAGTTTGGCACCTACTTTATTGGCTACGCGCGGACTCCCCAGCCGATCGAACAAATGCTGGAAAACATGTTCATTGGTCGACCGGCCGGCAATTACGATCGCCTGCTGGATTTCAGCCGTGCGGTTACCGGTAGCCTGTTCTTTGCCCCTTCGGCGACCTTACTGGAAGAGCTGGCCGATCGTAATACCTGAGGCTTGCACGATAACTCTTGCTCGATAACTACAGCAGCAGCGCCAACTCCATCGCCGTGCGCTGCAGCTGTGGCAGCACCCGTTCACGCAGCTCCGCTGACGATATCTGCGACGCATTGACCCCCACGTTCATCGCCGCTACTACGCCGCCCTTGCGTGAATGCATCGGCACCGCGATCGACCGCAGGCCAATTTCCAACTGCTGATCGTTGATGGCGTACCCTTGCCGCCGCACTTTGGCCAGCTGTTCACGTAACTGATCGGCACTGGTCACGGTGAACTCGGTCAGCGGTGCGAAACTCACCCGCGACAGATAGTCGTCCAACTGTTCTTCATCCAGCGCACTGAGCAATACCAGCCCCATAGAGGTGGCGTAGGCCGGCAGCCGACTGCCGCGCCCCAGATCAATCGTCATGATGCGCTTCACTGAGGCGCGGGCGATATACAGGATGTTGTCACCGTCCAGTGTCGCCACCGAGCAGGATTCGTTCAGCAGCTTGCTGAGGTAATCCAGTGAGTTCTGCGCCGCTTTCGCCAGCTCGGAAGAAGAAAGATAGGCGTGTCCAATAGTCAGCACTCGCGGCAGCAGCCGGTAATGGCGGCCGTCAGGGCAATGCACAAACCCCAGCGCACGCAGGGTGTACAGGCAGCGACGCACTGCCGCACGCGGAATGCCGGTAATTTGGCTGATTTCAGAAACCGACATTTGTGAATACTGGGGCTGAAAAGCCTGTAGCACCTCCAGTCCCCTGGCCAACGACGCCATAAAATTAGGGTCCCCTTTATACTGATCGTTGCTTAACTCCCCGATCTCCTGCAGCCGACGCAACTCCCCAGCACCAAACTCAGATACATCACCCATCCTGACCTCCAACTCACATAGAGTTATCTGCATCACAGAATTAACTGCCAAATGATTAATGTTTCGATAATCGCACAATGAACTGATATTCGCACTTGCTGCTTAATTTTTCATCCCATAAATTGATTTGAGACCCATTAATGCAACGCTGGCAGCTTCGCAGCGTACCGAGGAGAGCAAATGATCGATAAAAGTGTGGCATCCGCAGAGGCCGCTGTCGCGGATATCCCTGACGGCGCGGCCATTATGGTCGGGGGTTTTGGCCCAGCCGGTCAGCCTTATGCCCTGCTGGACGCCCTGATCCGCCATCGGCCACGCGGGCTTACGCTGATCAGCAACAACGCGGGCAACGGAGATTTTGGGTTGGCGGCGCTGCTGAAGGCCGGTTGTGTGAGCAAAGTCGTCTGTTCATTCCCGCGCCAGTCGGACTCCTGGGTATTTGATGAGTTGTACCGCCGTGGCGAACTGGAACTGGAGCTGATCCCGCAGGGTAATCTGGCGGCACGGATCCAGGCCGCCGGTTCCGGCCTCGGCGGTTTTTACACCCCGACCGGCTACGGCACCGAACTGGCGCAAGGCAAAGAGACTCGCGAGATCGACGGCAGACACTATGTGTTCGAGCTGCCGCTAAAAGCTGACTTCGCGCTGATCAAGGCCGACAAAGCCGATCGCTGGGGCAACCTGTTGTACAACAAAACCGGGCGTAACTTCGGGCCGATCATGGCCATGGCGGCCGCCTGCACCATTGCCGAGGTCAATCGGATGGTGCCGTTGGGGGAGCTGGATCCTGAAAATATCATTACGCCGGGGATCTTCGTGCAACGCCTGGTGACCACGCCCGATCACTCTGCGCCACTGTCGGCTTAAGGAACGCACCCATGACCAAACTCACTCATCAGCAGTTGGCCGAGCGTATTGCGCGCGACATTCCGGAAGGTGCCTACGTCAATCTGGGCATCGGTATTCCCACCCAAATTGCCAACTACCTGCCGGCGGATAAAGAGATCTTCCTGCACAGTGAGAACGGCATTCTCGGCATGGGCCCGGCACCGGCGGCCGGCCAGGAAGACCCCGAACTGATCAACGCCGGTAAACAGCCGGTGACCCTGCTGAAAGGCGGCTGCTTTTTCCACCACGGCGACTCCTTTGCCATGATGCGCGGCGGCCACCTGGATATCTGCGTGCTCGGCGCTTATCAGGTCTCCGAACGCGGTGATCTTGCCAACTGGAGCACCGGCGCACCGGGGGCGATCCCGGCGGTTGGTGGCGCGATGGATTTGGCGATCGGTGCCCGTCAGGTGTTTGTGATGACCGAACACCTGACCAAAAAAGGCGAATGCAAAATTGTCCGCCACTGCACTTACCCCCTGACCGGCGTCGGCTGTATTGATCGCATCTACAGCGATTTGGCGGTGATGGACGTCACCCCACAGGGCCTGGTTGTGCGCGAAATATTCGGCGGGTTGACCCCACAGCAATTGCAGGAAGTCACCCCGGTCGAACTGACCTTTGTCCTTCAACACGGAGAACAGCCGCATGAATCCCGCCTACCTTTGTGATGCCGTCCGCACGCCTTTTGGCCGACTGAACGGCAGCCTGGCCGGTGTCCGCGCCGACGATCTGGCCGCCCTGCCGCTGAAAGCGCTGCAGGCGCGACATCCGCGACTTGACTGGGCGGCGGTGGATGACGTGCTGTTCGGCTGCGCCAACCAGGCCGGAGAAGACAACCGCAACGTGGCACGCATGGCGCTGCTGCTGGCCGGTCTGCCGGTGCAGATCCCCGGTTGCACCCTCAACCGCCTGTGCGGCTCCAGTCTGGATGCGGTAGCGATGGCAGCCCGGGCAATCAAAACCGGCGAAAGCGAGCTGATGATCGCCGGCGGTGTCGAGAGTATGTCCCGGGCCCCCTTCGTGATGGGCAAGGCGGAAAGCGCCTTTAGTCGAATGATGAAACTGGAAGATACCACCATGGGTTGGCGGTTTATCAACCCCCAGATGAAAGCGCTGTATGGCGTGGAGTCGATGCCACAAACCGCCGAAAACGTCGCTCTAAAGTTCGGTATTAACCGTCAGGATCAGGACGCCTTTGCCCTGCGTAGCCAGCAGCGCACCGCCGCCGCGCAAGAAAGCGGCTTTTTCGCCGACCAGTTAATTGAGGTCAGTATTGCCCAGAAGAAAGGCGATCCGCTGCGGTTCTGTCAGGACGAGCACCCGCGCGCCACCACGCTGGAAGCCCTGGCAAAGCTGAAACCGGTGGTAGATCCGCAGGGCACGGTGACGGCCGGTAATGCCTCCGGGTTGAACGACGGGGCCTGCGCACTGCTGCTGGCTGGCGAACTCGGGGTGACTCGCCACGGGTTGCAACCGATGGCACGCATTGTCGCCAGCGCCGTTACCGGGATCGAACCCTCAATTATGGGCTTTGCCCCGGCGGATGCGGTACGCAAGGTGTTGAAGATTGCCGGATTGAGCCTCGACCAAATGGACGTTATCGAGCTTAACGAAGCCTTTGCGGCACAGGCGCTGGCGGTGACCCGTGAACTGGGGTTACGTGACGACGCCGCTCAAGTGAATCCCAATGGCGGTGCCATTGCCCTCGGTCATCCACTGGGCGCATCCGGTGGCAGGCTGGTGATGAATGCCGCCTGGCAATTGCAGAAAACGCGTGGCCGCTACGGCTTGTGCACCATGTGTATCGGCGTCGGCCAGGGTATTGCGTTGATTATCGAACGGGTATGAAACGGGGAAAGAACATGGATATTGACTATCGCCTTGATGGCCGCACCGGGGCACCCTTGTTGGTGCTATCCAACTCGCTCGGTACCACCTTCGACATGTGGCTGGCACAGCTGCCGGTGCTGAGCGAACACTTTCACCTATTGCGCTATAACCAGCGCGGACACGGTGCTACGCCGCTGCCAGCGACCCCGCTGCGGCTTGAAGATCTGGGCCAGGATGTGATTGCCCTGCTCGACCATCTGGACGCGCCAAGCGCTCATTTTTGCGGTATTTCGATGGGCGGCCTGACCGGGTTGTGGCTCAACCGCTACCATCCGCAGCGCATCAAGCGGTTGGTGGTCGCCAATACCGCCGCGCGCATCGGCAGTGCCGAAGGCTGGCAACAGCGCGCCCAACAGGTGCGCAACTCAGGGCTGACGCCGATCGCCGCAGCGTCCCCCGCTCGCTGGTTTAGCGAAGCCTTTTTGCGGCAATACCCTGAACAGGTTGCCCCACTGGTCGCCGGGCTGGTAGCGGGCAGCGCCGAGGGTTACGCCGCCTGCTGCGATGCGCTGGCATTGGCCGATCTCCGCGCCGAAGTAGCGTCCATGACGCGGCCAATGCGAGTGATTGCCGGAGAGCAAGATCCGGTGACGACGGTGGCGGACGCCGAATTTCTTGTCGCCAACGCGCCGCGAGCCGAACTGCAGCGGCTACCGGCTTCGCACATTTCCAATATTGCCTGCCCGGAGCTCTTCAACCGCAGCGTTGTCGAGTTCCTCACTGAGAAGGAATAACGTATGGAACTCCATATTGAGCGCATCGACAGTTGGCTGGTGGATATCCCAACCATCCGTCCGCACAAGTTGTCGATGGCCACCATGGGCTGCCAGACCCTGACGCTGGTGCGCCTCACCTGCGCTGACGGCCTGACCGGTTGGGGAGAAGCCACCACTATCGGCGGGCTGAGCTATGGGCCGGAAAGCCCGGAAGGGATCAGGTCAGCGATTGATGACTACCTGACACCGTTGCTGAGCGGCAAGAGTTTTAATGGGCTGGCACCGCTGGTGGCGCTGATGAATGCTCACGTCAAAGGCAATACCTTTGCCAAGTCAGCGCTGGAAACCGCGTTCCTGGATGCTCAGGGCAAACGCCTCGGCCTGCCGGTCAGCACCCTGCTCGGCGGCGCGCTGAGCGACAGTTTGCCGGTGTTATGGACGCTGGCCAGCGGCGATACGCAAAAAGACATCGCCGAGGGGCAGCGTCTGCTGGCGGAAGGTCGTCACCGTGCTTTCAAACTGAAGATCGGCGCACGGCCATTGGCAGAGGATTTACGCCACACCCAGGCGATTAAACAGGCGCTGGGACCGGAAGTCAGCATCCGCGTTGACGTCAATCAGGCATGGGACGCCGGCACCGCCGTACGAGGAATGGCAGCGCTGCAAGAGATCGGTATCGATCTGGTGGAACAGCCGGTGGCGCTGTGGGATCGGTCTGCACTGATCCAGCTCAGCCAACGCTTTACCTTGCCGATCCTGGCGGATGAGGCAGTGGCCGATGCCCACGACGGCTATGCGCTGGCGGCGGGCGGCTTTACCGGTGCCTACGCACTGAAAATCGCCAAGGCGGGCGGACCGGCGCAGGCGCTGAAACTGGCACAGGTGGCACAGGCCGCAGGCGTGGCGTTGTACGGCGGCACCATGCTGGAAGGTACGCTGGGCACGGTGGCCTCACTGCATGCCTGGTCAACGTTGAAGCTGGACTGGGGCACTGAGATGTTTGGTCCGCTGCTGCTGAAAGACGACGTCGTTTCCACGCCGCTGACCTTCGCCAACGGTCAGGTCAATCTACCGTCCGGCCCGGGGCTGGGGATAGAAATTGATGAAGACAAACTGCAATTTTATCTGCGTAAATAAACGGAGATCACCGCCATGCTATTTAAAGTAGAAATGATCGTGAAACTGCCTGTCGATATGCCCAAAGACGTTGCAGACGAAATTAAACTGCGTGAGAAAAAATATTCACAGGCATTGCAATCAGCCGGTAAATGGCGACATATCTGGCGCGTGGTGGGCAGTTACGCCAATGTCAGCATTTTCGATGTAGAAAGTAATACCGAACTGCATGATATTTTATCCGGCCTGCCGCTTTACCCTTATATGGAAATTCGTGTTGATGCATTGTGCAGGCATCCATCATCTGTTCACGAAAACGATAATTAAAAAACCGGGATAACAACCCGCACCCATTAGCCGTTAATGGCGGCTAAACTCATACCCTACAAAATAAGCAATGAGGAATTCGCAATGTCTATTTCCTTCGATCAGCATCAAGACGTAATTAAATTACTGAAAATAAGCAGCGGTTTTACCAGTGAAAATGGCGATCCGCGTTTCAAGAAAATCATCCATCAATTGCTGGGAGATATTTGCCGGTTGATTGAACAATACGACATCAGCGCGGAAGAGTTCTGGCAGGCAATTAATTATCTGCATACGCTGGGTGGCCGCCAGGAAGCGGCGCTGCTGGCCGCTGGCCTGGGATTAGAGCACTTCCTCGACCTGCGTGATGATCAACGCGAACAGGCTCAGGGGCTGACAGGCGGTACACCGCGCACTATCGAAGGGCCATTGTACGTGGCCAATGCACCGCTGAGTGAAGGCTTTGCCCGCATGGACGACGGTGAGGATGCCGGTGAATTGATGTGGCTACAGGGGCAGGTCAATGACGCCGACGGTCGGCCACTGGCGGGCGCGGTAGTGGATATCTGGCATGCCAATACGCTGGGGAATTATTCATTCTTCGACAAATCTCAGAGCGACTTCAATCTGCGCCGTCGGGTAAAAACCGACGCCAACGGGCGCTACAGAGTGCGCAGCATTGTGCCTTCCGGCTACGGCTGCCCGCCGGACGGGCCAACTCAGGCGTTGCTCAACCGCCTGGGGCGCCACGGTAACCGCCCGGCGCATATTCACTTTTTCATCTCTGCGCCAGGGCATAAACACCTGACCACCCAAATTAATCTTAACGGCGATCGTTATTTATGGGACGACTTTGCTTTCGCCACCCGCGATGGGCTGATTGCCGACCCGGTGAAAATTACCGATCCGGCTATTGTGGCGCAACGCGATCTGCCCGGTGCGCATACCGAAGTGAGTTTCAACTTCAGCCTGTACCCCACTACCGATGATGAAGAACAGCAAAGAATAAAGCGAGCCCGCGCTTTACAGGATTAAGTTATACGCCGGGTAAAATAATGAAACATATCAATAGCGGGTGATGAAATAGACATCACCCACTCATTAACCCTGTTCAGCCGATACGAGGTCATTATTATGAACTCACCAACCGCCCCATTATTTACCGATCTGAAAACGAAAATAAATAATGCACTGGTGATAGATAAAGAAAAAGGTATCTATCAATGCAATCGCGCTATTTTTACCGATGACTCGCTGTTTGAACTGGAAATGAAAGCCATATTCGAAGGCAATTGGGTTTATCTGGCCCATGAAAGCCAGATCGCGGAACCGGGCGATTATTACACGCTGACCGTCGGCCGCCAGCCGATTATGATAACCCGTGATAAGGACAAGCAACTGCACGCCATGATCAACAGTTGCTCACACCGCGGTGCAATGTTGGCCAGCCGCAAGTCAGGTAACAAAACCTCCTTTACTTGCCCCTTTCACGGCTGGACCTTCAACAATGCCGGCAATCTTCTGAAGGCCAAAGATGAAAAGACCGGCGCTTACCCGCCCTGTTTCAAGCAGGCGGGTTCACACGATCTCAAGCAGATGCCGCGCTTTGAGTCCTATCGTGGCTTTCTGTTCGGTAGCCTGAGCAATGAGGTGCTGCCGCTGACGGATTACCTGGGTGATACCCGTCAGGTCATTGACCTGATTGTCGATCAGGCGGAAAACGGCCTGGAAGTGCTGAAAGGCGCGTCATCCTATACCTACGACGGCAACTGGAAACTGCAAATGGAAAACGGCGCTGACGGCTATCACGTCAGCGTGGTGCACTGGAACTACGCCTCCACCATGGCACGCCGTAACTATGGGGCCAATTGCACCCAAACCGTTGACGCCAACGGTTGGTCAAAAAGCACCGGCGGCGTGTACGGCTTCGACAATGGGCACATGCTGCTGTGGACCCGGGCACTCAACCCCGAAGTGCGGCCGGTGTTTAAGCACTTCAACCGTCTGAATGAGCGTTTTGGCACTGTCCGCGCCGATCTGATGGTTAATGAGACCCGCAACCTGTGCCTGTACCCCAACGTCTATCTGATGGATCAGTTCTCCACCCAAATCCGCGTGGTACGACCTATTGCGGTGGATAAAACCGAGGTCACCATCTTTTGCTTCGCCCCCAAGGGGGAAAGTGCCCAGGACCGGGCGCTACGCATCCGTCAGTATGAAGATTTCTTCAACGTCAGCGGTATGGGCACCCCGGACGATCTGGAAGAGTTCCGCGCCTGCCAGCAGGGCTACAACGCAGGCAACCTGCCGTGGAGTGATATGAGCCGCGGTGCGACCCATTGGCTGGAGGGGGCCGATGAGAATGCCCAGGCGATGTCGATCAATCCGCTGCTTAGCGGCCCACGCTCCGAAGACGAAGCGCTGTACATCAGCCATCACCATCATTGGCAACAAACGCTGCTACGCACCCTGCAAGACAGTGAGCAGGCGGAGGTTATGCCATGAACAGCCTGCAACAGCGTATCGAGCAATTCCTGTATCGCGAGGCGCGGCTGCTGGACGATCGCCAATGGGAAGACTGGCTGAACTGTTACAGCCCAACGGTGGAGTACTGGATGCCAGCCTGGGGGGATGACGACCGCCTGACACAGGATCCGCAGAGTGAGATCTCACTGATTTACTACCCTAACCGCGAAGGTTTGGAAGACCGGGTATATCGAATAAAAACCGAGCGTTCGGCCGCCAGTACCCCGGAGCCCCGCACCACCCATCAGATCAGCAACGTCGAACTGCTGGACGAAACGCCGCAGAGTGTCGAGGTGCGCTACAACTGGGCGACTTTCAGCCACCGCTATCAGAAAACCGATCTGTTTTTTGGCACCAGCCGCTGCCTGATCGCGTTGGACGGCGAACAGCCGCAAATCCAGCGAAAAACTATCCGGCTCAACAACGACTATATCAGTCAGGTCATTGATATTTACCATATTTAGCCGCACTGTGAGGTGAGTATGTCTTTTACCCTAGCCCTTAATTTTGAAGACGGCGTCAGTCGCTTTATTCAATGTAATCCCAATGAAAAGGTGCTCGACGCCGCCTACCGGCAAAAAATCAACCTGCCGATGGACTGCTCGGACGGCGTGTGCGGCACCTGCAAATGCCACTGTGAACAGGGGGAATACAGTCTGGGCGATGACTATCTGGATGAAGCGCTATCCGAACAGGAGGCCGCACAGCGGCTGGTGCTAACCTGCCAGATGGTGCCGACCTCGGATTGTGTGATCGATGTGCCCATGGCATCGACGCTGTGCAAAACCGGCAGCGAAGCGTTCAGCGCCACGCTGACCTCCGCCAACGCATTGTCCGACAGCGCCATCGAATTTTGCCTGACGCTGGACGACGATCGCGGGATCGCCTTCCTGCCCGGCCAATACGTCAATATCGAAGTGCCCGGCAGCGATGCCAGCCGCGCTTACTCTTTCAGTTCGCGGCCTGGCAGTCGGCAGATTTCGTTCCTGCTGCGCAACGTTCCCGGCGGCATGATGAGCCGTTATCTGACCGACCAGGCGCAGCCAGGCGATCCAATCCGTCTGCGTGGCCCGCAAGGCAGCTTTTATCTGCGGACGCCGACACGGCCGATACTGTTTCTGGCCGGCGGCACCGGGCTGGCCCCTTTCCTGTCGATGCTGGAACAATTAGTGACCGAGGGAAGCACGCAGCCGGTACATCTGATTTATGGCGTCACTCACGATCATGATCTGGTGAAACTGGAACAGCTGGAGCGCTACCGTCAGCATTTGCCGAACTTCAGTTTTCTGAGCTGCGTTGCCAGCGCGGCCTCGCAGTGGCCGCACAAGGGGTATGTCACCCAGCACCTTGATGAGAACCAACTCAATGGCGGCGATCTGGACGTTTACCTGTGCGGCCCACCGCCCATGGTGGAAGCCGTACTCAGTGATTTCCAGCGTCGTGCCTTCACCCCGGCCAGCTTCCACTATGAGAAGTTCGCCCCCAGCCAGGCCAGCTAAAGGAGCCGAATATGCAGCAATCTCGTTTTCACCGGCAGGTGATGGTGATCACCGGGGCCGCCCAGGGCATTGGCAAGGCCGTTGCCGAACGAGCGGCGCAAGAAGGGGCCAGGCTGGCGCTGATCGATCGTGCGCCCTACCTTACAGAGATCGCAGCGGCGTTGAGCGAACGTGGCGTCGAGGTCATCGCTCTGCAGGCCGATCTGGAGCGCTGGGAAGAAACCCGAGACGCACTGGATCGGGTTAAACAACACTTCGGCAGCGTGGATATTCTGGTGAATAACGTCGGCGGTACCATCTGGGCCCGGCCATTTGCCGAATATGAGCCACAGCAGATTGAAGCGGAAATCCAGCGCTCGCTGTTCCCGACGCTGTGGGGTTGCCGCGCGGCCCTGCCGCATATGCTGGAACAGGGGTACGGCGTCATCGTCAACGTTTCCTCTGTCGCCACCCGGGGCGTTAATCGCGTGCCTTATTCAGCGGCCAAGGGTGGCGTCAACGCCTTGACCCAATCGCTGGCGTTTGAGTATGCCGGCTCCGGCATCCGCATCAACGCCACCGCGCCAGGGGGCACCGAAGCACCACCACGCCTGACGCCGCGTAACAATGAATCATCGACACCACAGGAAAAAGCCTGGTATCAACAGGTGGTTGATCAGACGCTCGACAGCAGCCTGATGCACCGCTACGGCAGCGTCAACGAACAGGCCGCCGCCATTTTGTTCCTCGCCAGCGACGAGGCCGGTTACATCAATGGCACAGTGCTGCCGGTGGCAGGTGGCGATTTGGGTTAAGTCTCTTCAGAAGCGGCGGAGATTAATCCGCCGTAATCCGCCGCCCCTGCGCATCAATCACCGCTTCGCCATCCTCTTTGCTGAACGGGCCCTGCTGCGCATTCGGCAGCATATCCAGCACCACTTCTGACGGGCGACACAGCCGGGTTCCCAGCGGTGTCACCACGATCGGCCGGTTAATCAAAATCGGTTGCTGCAGCATAAAGTCGAGCAGCCGATCGTCGCTCCAGCCTGTATCCGCCAGACCCAGCGTTTCGTAAGGCTCGACGTTTTTGCGCAGCAACGCACGAACAGAGATCCCCATGTCGGCAATCAGTCTGACCAATTGTTCGCGACTGGGCGGTGTCTCCAGATATAAAATCACCTCCGGCTCCACCCCGCTATTGCGGATCAGCGCCAACGTATTGCGCGATGTGCCGCAAGCCGGGTTGTGGTAAATCTTGATGTTGCTCATGACGGTTCTCTCTTGAGTTAAGCCTAAAGCGACAGGCGCAGCGCCAGGGCGCTCAACGCGACCAGCAGCACCGGGATCGTCATCACGATGCCCACGCGGAAATAATATCCCCAGGTGATGACAATGTTTTTCTGTGACAGCACGTGCAGCCATAACAATGTGGCCAGACTGCCGATTGGGGTAATTTTCGGCCCCAGATCGCTGCCTATCACATTGGCATAAATCATCGCCTGCTTGATCACGCCCTCGGCGTTGCTGCCGTCAATTGACAAGGCCCCTACCAGCACCGTCGGCATGTTGTTCATAATAGAAGACAGAAATGCACTCAGGAAACCGGTGCCCAGCGTGGCCGCCCATATTCCCCGCTCGGCCAGGGCATTGAGCATGCCGGCCAGCATAGCGGTTAACCCCGCGTTACGCAGACCATAGACCACCAGATACATCCCCAGTGAGAAAATCACGATCTGCCAGGGGGCACCTCGTAATACTTTACCGGTGTCGATGCCCTGGCCTCTTTTCGCCACCACCAACAGGATCAACGCGCCAACGGCTGCGACCAGGCTGACCGGTACGCCGAGCGGCTCCAGGCCAAAGAACCCCACCAGCAGCAATATCAACACGCCCCAACCGGCTTTAAAGGTCGGTAAGTCACGGATTGCCTCACGCGGCGGCCGCAACAACGTCAGGTCATAACTCTGCGGAATATCTTTACGGAAGAACAGGTGCAGCACCCCCAGCGTGGCGACGATGGCGACCATGTTCACCGGCACCATCACCGCCGCATACTCGGTGAACCCCAGTTGGAAGAAATCCGCAGAGACGATATTCACCAGGTTGGACACCACCAGCGGCAGGCTGGCGGTATCGGCAATAAACCCCGCCGCCATCACGAATGCCAGGGTGGCCCCCGGGCTGAATCCCAGCGCCAACAGCATCGCAATCACAATCGGCGTCAGGATCAGCGCCGTGCCATCATTGGCAAACAACGCCGCCACCGTAGCCCCTAACAGCACGATGTAAGTGAACAGCCAGCGCCCTTTGCCCTTGCCCCAGCGCGCAATATGCAACGCCGCCCACTCAAAGAAACCGGATTCATCCAGCAGCAGGCTAATCACAATAACGGCAATAAAGGTGGCTGTGGCATTCCAGACTATCTGCCAGACCAGTGGAATATCACTGATGTGTACGACCCCAGTCAGCAGCGCCAGCACCGCCCCGAGGGATGCACTCCAGCCAATGCCCAAGCCTTTAGGCTGCCAGATCACTAAAATGAGCGTCAGGATAAAAATCGCTCCGGCCAACACCATCACAACTCCTTAGTGGCTTACGCCAAACATATATGAAATTTCGAATATATAAGATTAAATTTTTTATCGTTAACGACAGATAATCCCATTACCAGCAGCTCGTTGCGCCAGTTCGGTCACCTGTTGTTGTTGGCTAAGGTAAGCCTGCTCAATAATTGCCGCCGCCCAGGCCGGCATATGTGGCGACAACCGGTAGTAGATCCACTTGCCGTCACGGCGATCGAGCAGCAAACCGCTTTCACGTAACATGGCAAGATGGCGGGAAATTTTAGGCTGTGACTCGGCCAATGCCCCGGACAACTCACAAACACACAGCTCCCCCGCCTGGCGCAACAAAAGCACCAGCGTCAGGCGAGTCTCTTCCGACAGGTTTTTAAACAGTTGTAACGGTGTCAGTGATGTCATCAATTTCGTTCTCCAGTGCGTTGCGGCCATCATAATCCGCAGGCAACGGATGTCAACAATACATATGCATAATCAGATATAAATGGGCAATAAAGATCCCGAATATTCCCCGAAAAAAAACGCCAGGTTAGGTTTTAGCTATCGATTCCATACGCCAAAGCGTCTGTTCATTATGTGCTCTTTGGTTACAATCGTTAGCACTGAAATCCACCGTATCGAGGGCTACTATGTACAACTTCTCACGTTATCAGGCAAAAGAACTGGCGCTGGCTTATATGAGCGGCAAAAAACACGACCTGTCGCCGCAGGAATTTCTGCAGCAGCTGAAAAGCAGCGAAAAATCGTTCGACTATTTGTTGAAGCACGGCAGCGAACAGCCGCGCGAAGTGTTGGTACAAAGCTTCTGAAAGCAAGATGTTAACCGTAATATCGCCCGCTTTGCCGGTGGCGAGCCATCTGGCCCGCGTATTCCCGGCTGAACGGCGAGGGGGTTTCATCACCCACGCGGTGCATCCCAATAAGGTCGCTCCCCACCAAGCTGGGCCAGCAGGAAATCGACAAAGGCCAATACCTTAGCTGGCAGGTATTTTCGCTGTGGATACACCGCATAAATGGCATGCTCCGGCAGCTTATAAGCCGGCAACACCTCGACCAGGCGCCCCTGCGCAATATCATCCCCGACGATAAAAGTCGGCATCTGGCAAATGCCCAGGCCGCCAAGCAGTGCTTCGCGCAGAGCCTCACTGTTATTCACCTGGTAGTTCCCCCGCGGCTGAAAACGCACCGCGCCCGCAGGCCCCTCAAACTGCCATTCACTGCCACCACGGAAATAGCTGTAAAACAAACAGTTATGCTGCGCCAGTTGTTCTAAATCTGTCGGTGTTCCACAGCGTGCCAAATAAGACGGTGCCGCGCACAATAGGCTGTGGCAGGGCGCGATACGCCGGGCGATCAAGCTTGAGTCGGCAAGCCGCCCGATGCGGATCGCCAGATCATAGCCCCCCTCGACCAGATCGACCAATTGATCATCCATCATCATATTGATCTCTATTTCTGGATAAGTCGCCAGGAAATGGGCGATCAACGGGGCCACATGCAAGCGACCAAACACCATAGGTACGCTGATCCGCAGGCTGCCTTGTGGTTGTCCCTGCAAACGGGTGACCGTATCCTCCCCCTCTTGCGCCACCAGGCAGGCATTACGGGCGTAGCCGAAATACTGTTCACCCGCTTCGGTCAGGCTCAGGCTGCGGGTCGTACGCTGTAACAACTGCACGCCAAGCGAGCTTTCCAACTGGGAAATACGTTTGCTTACCGCTGATTTTGTAATGCCCAAGCGTCGGGCGGCAGCTGAAAAACTTTCGCATTCCACTACGGCCACAAATACTGGGATCGCTGCAAAGTTATCATTCATCTATAGTCAACTTTTACTCAACAATGAGTTTCTATTTTAGTGGATTATGTTTAAAACAAAAACAATATAGCCTGTTCGCCCATCGAAGCATAAATCGGACACCAAGATGCGCGAACATTTCTCCCATCCCCTGCTGGCACTGGCCGCCGGCGCATTGCTGGCCCTGATGATCAGCATCAACAGCGTGCTGGCCAGCTATAACTCCCCGCTGCTTGCTTCATGGGTGGCCCATGGCATAGGCGCAATCACCGCCTGGCTACTCTTGCTGTTGCTGAACCGCCGTCCTCCGAAGTCTTCCCCGTCATCGGTCGCGGTTCCCCGTTGGGCCTATTTTGGCGGCATTCCCGGGGCCCTGACGGTGGTGTTGGCGGCGATCACCGTTAACAGCCCACTGGCGCTTTCCGGCAGCCTGGCACTGATGCTCACCGGCCAGGTTTTATTTGGCATGTTATCCGACAGCTGCGGCTGGTTTGGCGTGATGAAACGCCGTCTGAATGCCAACGACATTATTGCTACGCTGCTGATCCTCTCCGGCTGCGCCCTGCTCATCTTCCTGAGATAATCCCCATGATCACTTTGGTACTCCTCGCATTGTTCAACGGCGTTTGCATCAGCATCAGCCGCGCAGTCAACGGCCGTCTGGCGTTGGATCGCGGCGCTTTCTCGGCCTCACTCTGCAATCACATCGTCGGTTTTCTGTTCCTCAGCCTGCTGCTGGCGGGAATCGGTGGACTCAAGGGTGCCTCCCTTGGCCACGCCCCCTGGACAGCCTATCTAGGCGGGATCATCGGCGCGTTGTTTGTCGCCTTGAACAGCTATGTGCTGCCGCGTCTCGGTACCCTGCGCGCCGCACTGTTGATTATCAGTGGCCAGATGCTGGCAGGGGTCGTTATCGACCGCCTGCACAACAGCAATGGCTCAGCCGGGTTGCAGATACTCGGCATTGGCCTGATCCTGTTGGGAGTCTATTTGGCCCGGATGGAAAAACCCCTGATGACGCTGATACATGAACGCATTAAATTATCCGGTTAATTTCGCACCCAGAGACGAATAGTCATTAAATTCGTATTTAGATGCGAATAATTGACATATTCGTCTTTAGATGCGAACTTCATAGGTAACTCATCGCGTCAGAGCAGAAAAAGGCATGCCAGCACAAGTCAGCGTAATCACCGGCGATTTGGTTAATTCCCGCCGGTTAGACACCACTCACTACATCAGCGAGTTAAATGCCCTGCTTGGCCAACTGCAACAGGCTAAGCTTATTCAGCAATTCGAGATTTTCCGCGGCGATGCCTTTCAGGCAGTGGCGGAACCGCAATCCGGTTTGCTGCTGGCGGTGTATATCCGCATCGCGCTCAAAGCCATGGACTCGCCACACTGGGATGCCCGCATCGCCGTAGGCCTGGGCACTGCGCAGGCAGATACCGCCGGCTATGGCAGCGCCTTTGTGAATTCGGGTCAGGCGCTGGACGGCCTGATGAAAAATTGCCGACTGGCTCTGAAAAATGATAATGACCAGACAAATGCCATTGTCAGCGATCTGTTGCCAATGTTAGATCATGTGGTTAGTCGTCTCTCGCAGACCGAAGCGCAAATTGTCCAGGCACGCATCTTCGCCACCACCAGCCAGAAAGTGGCGGAAAAACTGCAGAAGGCCGCTTCCACAGTCTCCGCAACGCTAAAACGCGCGGCCTATGAGGAAATCATGCGATTTATTAACGCGATTAACAGGATTACCTGATATGGATTTGAGCTACACACCGTTGCTGGTCTGGTTGCTGATCGCCCACTTGCTTGCCGACTTTCCGCTGCAGCCGCCTCGTTGGGTCGAGGATAAAATCTGTCGCCGCGCACGATCCCGCTTCCTGTTCGTACACGCCCTGCTGCACGGCATACTGGCTGCCTGCGCCGTGGCCGGTTTTGCTCTGCTGCATGGCGGTCTGTCCGTGCCCCAGGTGTTAACCGCCCTGCTGGTTATCGCGACCAGTCACTGGCTGATCGACCTGCTAAAAGTCACCCTATTGACGCGCCTCAGCCAGGCGAGTGGTTTCCTGCTCGATCAAGGTCTGCATCTGACGGTGATTGTTCTGCTATGGCTGTCTATCACGCCGAACGCTCACGGCCTGCTTGCCGCACTGGCTTCCGCCGCCAGCGGCTGGCAATTTGGGTTGGTGCTGTTAGCCTATTTATTGATTTATATGCCGATGGGTATTCTGATTGGTCAATTGCTGGCGCACTGGACGCCACAGATGCCGCCCTCAGCCAAAGCGGATAACGATTCACTGTTACGTGCGGGCAAGCAAATCGGCTATCTGGAAAGGACGCTGATCCTGACTTTCGTACTGACAGGCCAGATACCGGCAGTGGGATTTTTGCTGGCCGCCAAGTCGATCTTTCGCTTTGGCGACTTGCGGCAGAGTGATGACAAAATGCGTACCGAGTATGTGCTGCTCGGTACGCTATTTTCATTTACGCTGACCATCATGCTCGGTCTGCTGGTGAAAAAATTACTCTAGGGGCGAAGTTATTCGCCCTTTTCTGCAATAATTACAACCACTAATTACAACCACTCGCCGAAACGACGGATATAGAAGCGTTTCATCAACTGAGCCACTACGCAGTAGCTGACCAAAGTACCGGCCAGCCATGGGAAGTATTCCCAAGGTAGCGGCTGCAGCCCAACCAATGCACCAAGCGGTGAGAACGGCAGATAGATACCCAGCGCCATCACCAATATTGTGGTCAGCAGAACCGGCAATGCGGCGGTGCTCTGAATGAACGGGATCTTCTGGGTACGCAACATATGTACTACCAGCGTTTGCGACAGTAACCCTTCAATAAACCACCCGGACTGGAACAAGGCCTGATGCTCTACGCTGTTGGCGGCAAACACGAACCACATCAGCGCATAGGTGGTGATATCGAAGATGGACGATGTCGGCCCAATCCACAGCATAAAGCGGCCAATGTTTTTCGCATCCCACTTGCGCGGTTTACGCAGGAACTCTTTGTCCATCTTGTCCCATGGCAGCGACAGCTGGGAAATATCGTACATCAGGTTCTGGATCAACAGGTGGATCGCCAGCATCGGCAGGAACGGAATAAATGCGCTGGCGACCAACACCGAAAACACGTTGCCGAAGTTGGAGCTGGCAGTCATGTTCAGGTACTTGATGATATTGCCGAAGGTCTCGCGGCCCTTGATCACCCCCTCTTCCAGCACCATCAGATTCTTTTCCAGCAAAATGATGTCCGCCGACTCCTTGGCGATATCGGTACCGGTATCCACTGAAATCCCCACGTCGGCATCGCGCAGCGCCGGCGCATCGTTAATACCGTCGCCGAGGAAACCAACGGTATGGCCATTTGCCTGCAACATCTTCAACACGCGCGACTTTTGCAACGGCGTCAGTTTGGTAAACACCGTGCGCTGCTCCACTTCGCGCGCCAGCGTAACGTCGTCCATCTCGGCAATTTGCGGACCGGAAAGCGGCTCGCCGGGCTCCAGCCCAACATCGCGGCAAATTTTGCAGGTGATCACCGGGTTATCGCCGGTCAACACCTTCACTGCCACGCCGTTTTCCTGCAAAGCGGCAATCGCTTCTTGCGCGCTCTCTTTCGGTGGATCCAGGAACGTCAGTACGCCCTGGATCACCATATCGCGCTCATCGGCTACGCTCAGCGGCAAAGCGTTTTTCTGTTCCCCCAGCTCACGGGTGGCTAGCACCAACACGCGGAAACCATCCTCATTGTACTGGCCAGCAAGCGCTTGCAGCGCCTCACGCCGCGCCGGATCGAGCGGGACAATCTGCTGCCCTTCACGCACATGGGTAGCGATTTCCAGCATTTCCTCCACCGCCCCTTTGCAAATCAGGCGCTGCTGGTTGTTTTCATCTGCCACCACGATTGACAGACGGCGACGTACAAAATCGAAGGGTAATTCATCAACCTTACTGAAGCGGCCCAAAGCTTCAATACCCGGTTTGCCGCGGCCAAAGCGGATCACCGCCTGATCCATCAGGTTTTTCATCCCGCTCTGGTGGAAGCTGTTCAGCCAGGCCAGATGCAACACCTCATTATCTCTGACACCGCTGACGTCCAGATGGTGTTCAAGGATGATGCGATCCTGGGTCAAGGTGCCGGTTTTATCGGTACACAACACGTCCATTGCGCCAAAGTTCTGAATGGCATTCAGGCGTTTGACCACCACTTTGCGCCGTGACATGGCAATAGCGCCCTTCGCCAGGTTAGAACTGACGATCATCGGCAGCATCTCTGGCGTCAGCCCGACCGCTACCGCCAGGGCGAACAACGCCGCTTCGCTCCAGTCGCCTTTGGTAAACCCGTTGATCAGCAAGACAATGGGTACCATCACCAACATAAAGCGGATCAGCAGCCAACTGACGCTGTTCACCCCGCGATCAAACGCAGTTTGCGAACGGGAACCGACAATCGACTTCGCCAACGAACCAAAATAGGTGCGCCCGCCAGTCGCGACCACCACCGCGGTGGCGGTCCCGCTGGCAACGTTGGTACCCATCAGGCAGATATTCGACAGTTCCAACAGCGCATGTTCACTGGAGACCTCATCCTCGCTCGATTTTTGGCTGACGTTACCCATCGCGTCATATTTCTCGATCGGGATCGCCTCCCCGGTGAGGATTGCCTGGCTGATAAACAAATCGCGTGAGGCCAGCAAACGTACGTCCGCCGGTATCATATCGCCGGCAGAAAGCTTAATAATATCGCCCGGCACCAGCTCACGGATCGGCACTTCCAGCGTCAACGGCTGCGCGCTGTAGCTGCTGCGACGCAGAACCGTGGCGGTAGTGCGCACCATCGACTTCAGCGTTTCTGCCGCCTTGTTGGTTCGGTATTCCTGCCAAAAACGCAGTAATCCACTGAGTGACACCATCACCAGTATGATGATCACGCCGGTAAGTTCAGTTTCTTCACCACGCTGAGCAGGCAACCAGTAGTCGGTAAAGAAACTGATCGCAGCCAGCACCATCAGCACAAAGATAAACGGGTTATTAAAAGCAGCGATTAACTGCACCAGCGCATGTGGCGCTTTCTCGTGGGCAACCTGATTAACACCAAACTGCTCCAGACGTTCGACCGCATCGTCCTGAGTTAAACCATTGCGGTTACATTTTAAATTGGCCAACGTCTGATCAACGCTGTTTTTCGCCTCTTGGGCGATGGCATAAGGCGTCGCTTTTTTATCACGACGACGTACGGTTTCGTTAATATAAGTCATAACGCTATTCTCTTATTTTACTCTGCGCACAGGGTTACCCCGCCCGATTAACAGGTGAATAAGCACAGAGTGGAATTTATTTTATTGGCGTAATTAACGCGCTTTATTTACGCGCCAGATACGCTGAGTCATTAAGCTTTCGGGGTCACCGTCCATGACGCCTCCTTATCACTGAATACAGTGAATATTAATCAATACTTAAACGGGTAATTCAGAAGCGATACGCCAGCGTACCGCGCTAACGCTCTTTTCCAGACTGACACGGCAGACAATGCCCTCTATTTCCTTTTGGACTGAGGGGTTTGCCGTTATTTCTGCACAAACCTCGAGTTGGCCCGGAATGGAAATATCTGCACTGCGCAGGGATTGTAATCTTAATGCCACGCCATTCAGCGCCTGCAATATCAGGGTGCGCACCAGTATTTCATCCTGTTCGCCACAGGTAACCTGAATGCGGTAGCAGACCTCCAGATCGGTTGCCTGTTGCTGAGGTTGCAGATTGATGCGCTGCGCCGCTTCACGCAGCAGGATATTCGCACACAGGATCACCAGCGTCGCCAGCACGGCGTTCCAATACTGCCCCAGGCCGCACAGCACACCAATTGCCGCCGAACACCACAACGTGGCGGCGGTATTTAAACCGCGGATATTCAGCCCTTCACGCATGATGACCCCGGCCCCCAAAAAGCCGATACCGGAGACAATCTGTGCGGCAACCCGCCCGGCGCTGGAAGGATCGGTAGACATGGAACTGAGAATAAACACCGCCGCACCGGTGGCCACCAACGCATTGGTGCGCAGGCCGGCCATACGCTGACGCCACTGCCGCTCAGCGCCAATAACCGCGCCCAGGCTCATCGCCAGTAATAAATTTAAAACAAAAGGAGTCATAGCCATGACTTTCCCCTTTAATAACTGCAGGAGATAAAATCATGTGCTTTTTAGCACACGCGAAATCACGCCGATAATAGATCAGCGGTTGAGCGTATCAGTGCCTGGAGGGAAAAGGCTGTGGCTGAAAGTGGCCATAATAGCGTCCAAATCAATTCACCCGATGCCATTAGGCAGCAGGGACAACAATAAGATTCGGGTTTGCACAGCTCGGAATAACTTGAGAGGGGTGCTGCCCGCCGTTTTCGGCAAGCAACAAATCAGTAGAGGATTGGTCAGCTTGCCTTGTTTATATCACTGCAACTAAAACTGTCCAATTGTGTTTCCTCACTGAAATTTTGGCTGAGTATAGTGACGTGGGGTGATGATGTAAAGGCGAATTTATTAAACAGAAATTAAACTCAGTAATTCCGTATATTTGAAGCGGCACGCGATTATAGCTATTTGGCGTTGGGCAGTCCGTTAATTACCGATAAACTGAAATCTCAGCAGGACAATCATCCCTAAGGACAACCCATTCGATGAACACGATTCGCCTCTCCATCAGTCTCGCCCTGCTTGTCGTTTCCCCCGCCCAGGCCCTGCTTTTACAACAGGGTGAAGCCCGTTTCGACATCGATCCTGCCACGTTGCAGGTCACCGCAAATAACATCCTGGTCAACCAGGCGCAGCACCAGCAAGCCGTGACCGGCCTGCAAAGCACGCCCCCCCACACCAGTTGGCAATGGCCCAAGAGTGACATGCAGATCACCGCGAGGCTGGAAGACGGCGATCTACGCCTGAGTTTCAGCAGCCGCCGGGCGCAAACGCTGGACTGGTTCACCCTGCCGTCACAGACGGCCACTCTGCTGTTACCGATTGGCGAAGGCAGCCGCATTCCACTGGATAACGCCGTCTGGCAGCACTATCTGGTAAAAGAGATGACGCCGCTGGACACCAACTGGGATCTGAAACTGCCGCTGTGGAGCCAACAACAACAGGGCAAGGTGTACAGCTGGTTATTGCTCAGCCCATTCAATAATCAGGTCAGCTTCGCCAGTGCTAAAGATCGCCTCACTATGCGCAGCAGCCATCAGTTCAACCGTTTTAATCAACAGCAGGCCTTCGAGGTATTGCTGCACGTGGGGGATACCCCGCTGTCTGGGGCACGCCGCTATCGCGAGTATTTGCAGCAAAGCGGTCAGTTCAGCAGCCTGCGCGATAAAATCCGTATCGCACCAGAGGGCGAGAAACTGATTGGTGCCACGCATATTTATCTATGGGGCGACAAGCTGTTGGCAGCGGTTGACGTAAAGAATTGGCCGGGGCTGCTTGCCTGGCTGGTATCGCCAACCGGTGAAGTCCTGTGGCAAAAAATGGACGCCGATAGCCAGAAAACCGTGCAAAAGCTGGCAGGGAAAACGCCAGAAGCCTGGCAGCGACAAGCACTCGTTGACGCGGTTAATCAGGCATTGGTCGCGCTGACGCCGCTCAAGGCGACGCCAGATGATGCCGGTTTTCTGCAGGCACAACGCCAGCAAGCCACTCAGATCCGGGAATGGGCACAGCGACAGCTTGGAGACTATCTCGCACCGGCGGATAGCTGGGGTCAGGGTTTGGCAAAACCGCTGGTCGAAGCACTGCACCAGGCCGGCCTGCCCCGTCTGTGGCTGGGTACCGACAACTGGACCGCCGAGTTCCTGCACCCGCAGGCCGTAGAAAGTGCCAAAAAATCAGGGTATCTGATCGCCAGCTACGACTCTTATGACACCGCTATTCCACGTGGGGTCAATGACAGCTGGCTGACGGCCCAACTGCCGACGGCGCTGCGTGAGGAATGCACCATCGTGCGCGCCGACGGCAGTAAAAAACCCGGTTTCGGCAAGCAGGGTTACTACCTGAATCCGGGTTGCGTGCTGCCTTATTCTCAGCAACGCATGCGCGAACTGGTGCAGTTAGCCGGGCTAAACAGTCTGTTTCTTGACGTTGATGGCACCGGGATGGTCTCCGACGACTATCAACCCGGGCACCCGACCGGTGCCGCGCAGATGGCACAGGCCCGCAATGCACGCCTGGCCTGGTTCAGCAATACGCTTAAGCTGCCACTCGGTTCTGAGGACGGCAATGCGGTGACCGCTCGCCACATCATGTTTGCCCACGGCATGGAAACCTGGGGCTTTGGCTGGGGTGATAAGCAGATGAATCAGGATAAATCCTCGCCTTATTATCTGGGTGCCTGGTGGCCCAATGCTCAGCCGGCTTTCTTCTTCAGCCCGGCCAAGGTAAAAGAACCCTATCGCACCGTGGAGTTCGATCCGCGTTATCGTCTGCCCATGTATCAGGCAGTGTTTCACGACGCGGTGATCAGCAGCCACCACTGGAATTACGATAACCTGAAATTCAGCGACGTTGAAACCACCCGCAGCCTGTTAAGCCAATTGTACAACACCGCGCCGATGTTCCATCTCAGCCGCGCTACCCTGCAAGCTCGTTTGCCGCACATTAAGCAGGCCGATGCCGCCTTCCGTCCTTTGCATCAGGCGCTATGGGATAAGGCGCTGACCGATTTTCGTTGGCGCGATCAGGCAGGTTGGGTGCAGCAAACCACGTTCAGCGACGGTTCAATCCTGACGGCCAACTTTGGCCAACAACCGTTTGACGGTATAGCAGCCCAAAGCCTGCGCGCCAACCTGGCGGACGGTCGCATCCTCAACATCACGCCATAGCAACTCCAGTCGGGGTGAACTAGGCTAGACACAGTTCCCCGACTGGCAACCTGGAGTTGATGATGGATACCCTTACTCAAACGCTGCTGGCAGAGATCGGACAAAGTCTGGGCCACAGCGCACGACCTGCGATCCCGTTGACCATCAACGGTGAAGGCGCTCTGAACAGCGCATTCCCCGTCACCGAACTGGCAACCGCCTGCTGGGGTGCCGCCGGGCTGGCTTGTGCCCAACTGCTGCAACAAAATCAGGGCGGTGCGCCGCAGGTGTTTGTCGATCGTCGATTGGCATCACTGTGGTTTGGCTGGACATTGCGTCCACTGGGATGGCCATTACCGGCCGCCTGGGACGCGCTGGCGGGTGACTATGCTACCCGTGACGGCTGGATCCGTCTGCACACCAATGCCCCCCATCATCGCAAAGCCGTAGAGCGAGTGCTGGGCCCGCATCAGGATAAAAACCTACTGGCGCAAAAGGTGCAGACGTGGAAAAAAGATGAACTGGAGCAGGCAGTCATAGAGGCCGGTGGCTGTGCGGCAGAAATGCGTTCAGTCGAGGCATGGCGGCAACATATTCAGGGCAAGAGCGTTGCGCTGGAACCTTTGATCCATCAGCGACAGCAAGCGGAAGCTCCGCCTCCCGGCTGGACCCTGCCCCCTGCCAGACCGCTGCACGGCGTCCGCGTGCTGGATCTGACGCGAATTATCGCCGGCCCGGTAGCCACCCGTTTTCTTGCCGGGCTGGGTGCCGACGTATTACGTATCGATCCCTACGGCTGGGATGAACCCGGCGTTGAACATGAAGTGATCCTCGGCAAGCGCTGCGCGCGGTTGAATCTGACGAATGCCCACGACCGGCATACCTTTGAACATTTGCTGAAAAACGCCGACGTTATCGTTCACGGCTATCGCGCCGGAGCGCTGGAAAAGTTGGGTTATGGTGCGGAGCAGCGACGCGCCCTGTCGCCGGGATTGATCGACGTTTGTCTGAACGCCTATGGCTGGAGCGGCCCATGGCGAGGACGACGCGGTTTCGACAGTCTGGTGCAAATGAGCTGCGGCCTGGCAGAGTCGGGCATGGCATGGAGAAATGCCGTCATTCCGGTGCCCCTGCCGGTACAGGCATTGGATCATGCCACCGGCTATCTGATGGCAACTGCGGTGTTGCACGGCATGCGTCAACGCCTGCAACAGGGTACCGGCTACAGCGCCCGGCTGTCTCTGGCACGAACGGCGCAACTGTTGGCCGATCATCCTTACCCACCGCAATATCCGTTGACCCCGCTGGCAGCGGTCAATGCCACGGATGAAAACCCGGAAACCGAACTGACTCACTGGGGCGCAGCGCAGCGCCTGCTGCCACCGCTGCAGTTAAACGGCACCGCACTGCTCTGGGCACTGCCCGCCACCTGCCTTGGCAGCTCGCAGCCCGAATGGCTACGCCGCTGATCTCAGGTCAATTGCTGCTGCAACCAGTGTAATAACGCCTCGACCGCCGGCGTCAACCCGGCGGTCTGCGGCCAAACCAGATAAAAATCCACCTGATCCAGATGCCGTGGCTGCGCCAGTGCCACCAATCGACCATCTGCCAACGCATCGCTCACCAACAGCTTTTTCACCAACGCGATGCCAAACCCCTGTTCTGCTGCGCGGATCAACAATCCCGCATCATTGAACAGTGCTAGTGGTCGAGCCTTATCCCGTTGCTGATGCGCCGAGAACCAACTGCGCCACGGCGTAACATCGTGTTCCAGCAGCGGCACATCTGACGCCCCACGGTCAAATGCCGCCTGCCACTGATGGGCCAACGCCGGAGTCGCCACCGGCACCACCTCCCCGGAGGCAATACGCTGTGCCTGCATATCTGCCCATTGGCCATTGCCGAGGCGAATAGCCGCGTCGAACCCCTTACGGAGCAGATCCTGCACCGCCAGCGATGCATCAATCTCCAGCGCAATATCGGCGCAGGTCGCATGAAAAGACGGCAGGCGCGGTATTAACCAGTGATGCGCGAAAGAGGGCAGCACGCTGATACGCAGTGCCTGGCTTTGCGCAATCCGCCTTATTCGGTTAACCCCCTGCTGCAACGCCTGCAGAGCAGGTTCGGCAACCGCCAACAGCTCACGGCCGGCAGTATTCAGACGCAATCCACGGCCCTGTCGTTCAAACAGTGGACAACCGATCGCCTGTTCCAACTGCTGGATCTGCTGGCTGACGGCGCCATGGGTAAGATGCACCTGCAGGGCAGTAGCGCGCAGATTTTCCAACCGGGCGGCAATTACGAAGGTCGGCAGGATGTGCAGTGGAATACGTTCATTGAACATTGGTTAGCCCTGCTATCCAAAAAGGGTATTTTTCATCGATTTTCGTTGCAAAGCAAATGATCTAGGCTGTCACTCTTGCCCCTTAATATCCGGAGTCCTCAATGCACCCACGTTTACAGCAGGATCTTGCCCAGTATCCACAGATACTCGAACGTACCCGCCAGTTGGCCGAAGGTTTCCTTATCGATTTACAACAGCGTCCGGTTTGCCCTCCTCTGGCAGCACAACAGTTACAGCCGGGGGACGAGCGATTGGCCGACGGGGGTGACGGTGCGCTGGCAGCACTGGACGATTTCTGGCTGCGCTATGCCGATGGCCTTTCTGCCAGCGCCGGACCGCGTTATTTTGGCTTTGTCACCGGCGGCTCGACCCCGGCCGCATTGGCGGCAGACTGGCTGGTTAGCGCTATCGACCAAAATAGTCAGTTGAGTCACGACACAGTTGCCGCTGCAATCGAACTGGCGACCATTACGCAGCTAAAAAATTTGTTGGGGCTGCCGGAGGCGTTCAACGGCAGCTTTGTCAGCGGGGCAACCATGGCCAACTTTGTCGGCATGGCCATCGGCCGCCAGTGGTTGGGCCAGCAACGCGGTATTGATGTCGCTGAACAGGGAATGACAGCATTGGGCCCGGTACAGGTGTTGTCAGCGAACGCGCACTCCAGCAGCATAAAGGCGCTCAGCATGCTCGGCATTGGCCGTGACGCTTTGAAAGTTATCGACAGCCTGCCGAATTGTGAAGCTATTGACCCTGTCGCGTTGGAACGACACCTAGCCGCCAACGTCGGCGTACCGACCCTGGTACTGGCCAGCGCCGGAACGGTGAATACCGTGACCTTCGACGACCTGCCGCGCCTGCTGGCGCTGCGCGAACGCTACCCGTTCTGGTTACACGTTGATGCGGCCTTTGGTGGCGTGGCGGCCTGCTCACCGCGCTATGTTCCACGGTTAGCCGGCTGGCAGCAAGCGGACTCGATTACCGTCGATGCGCATAAATGGCTGAATGTGCCTTACGACAGCGCGATCCAATTCAGCCGTCATCTGGCGTTGCAGATGCAGGTCTTTCAAAACCATTCGGCTTATCTGGAAGCACCGACCCTGCGGCCAGACAACTATCTCCACCTGACGCCGGAAAACTCACGGCGTTTCCGTGCCCTGCCGTTGTGGATGGCGCTGAAAGCCTATGGCCGTAGTGGTATGCGGGAGATGGTTGAACGCAATGTGCAGTTGGCACAGCTACTGGGCACGGCGCTGACCGCCAGCGAGGGTTTCCGCCTGCTGGCACCGGTCAATCTGAACGTGGTGTGCTTTGCACTCAAAAACATCGAGGGGGATGCCGTTGCTGCACGCGATCGCTTTATCGCCCGTCTCGATCGGCATGGCGTGGTGCGCTGTACTCCTACCCGTTATAACGGGCAGCCGGGGATCCGCGCAGCACTGGTCAACTGGATGACGCAAGAAAGCGATATCCATCTGGCGTTAGATTCGATGCAACACTGCCTTGCAGAACCACGCTGATCGGAAAAGTTAAGGACACCTTTAGACACGACTCTCTATATTTAGGTTGCTGCCGGGGTCCGGCAGCCGCAAACCTTTTCACCACACCAATAATTGACAACTCTTGAGTGGCGACCAAATAGTTCAGAAAAACCAATTAATCACTCGCTGACATTTTTCACATTTGTTGGTACCGCACGATTAGTTACATCAACTCTTTGTTATATCGCCAGTTTTAATAACAAAAAAATGAATTAATGTTAACTCAATGTGATTATTGATTATCACAAGTGATAAGGAATGAAAGAATTATCATTATCAAAAACAAAAGAATAACTCGTAACTTTATGATAATATTATTAAAAATAAAATCATTCAAACTACATGGTACTCATACTGGTGAGTAAACAGACTAAAAATTGTTAAAAAAACAACACATGAATTTTTTTTAAGAATTTTCCTAGCAATCTAAAATTTTGTTTCGTGACATGATGGGCAGATTCAACGATAAAGATACCAGCAGGCGCGCGGCTCAAGCACAAATTGACGTTACAGCCCCGCCGCCCGTACGCCAGCAGATTATTCTGACTTAAGCTAAACTTATAGGTTCATATTGTTAATTAGTTTAGAAAGAAAATATCATTGAGTGCCGCCGTATTTATTGATAGAACACTGCCTATACGTGATTTTTTTGTTCCTTTTTTGCCTTTCTTTTAGGCTTCAGGCTTTTTCTTTTTGTTACCGCGGTAAAACGGATTTAAGTGGGGGTGAGATATGCCAACGATCATTATGGATTCATGCAGCTATACCAGATTAGGTTTAACAGACTACCTGACAACACATGGAGTAAAAAAACGCCAGATTAATGCTATTAATGATATCGACGATCTGCATGAAAAATGCAGTAAGTTGAAACCTAGCCTGGTATTTATTAATGAAGACTGCTTTATACACGAAGCGAACGCGACGGAACGTATAAAAGGGGTGATTTCACTGCACCCTGACACCTTATTCTTCATCTTTATGGCTATCACTAACGTACATTTTGACGATTATTTATATGTTCGTAAAAATGTCATCATCTCGTCAAAATCAATCAAACCAGAGACTATGAATCAACTACTTAGTCACTATCTGGAGAGAAAAGCCCCTCGCACTGAAAAAACCTCTTTTGATCAAACTCCGGTTACGCTGAGCCAAACTGAGTCCAACATGTTGCGTATGTGGATGTCGGGTCAGGGCACCATTCAGATATCTGACCAGATGCAAATTAAAGCGAAAACCGTCTCTTCCCATAAGGGGAATATCAAAAGAAAAATTAAAACGCACAACAAGCAGATTATTTACCATGTTGTTCGTTTAACCGACACGCTGACCAGTGGGATATTTGTCAATAGCCGCTAGGTTAAAAGCTTTGTCGTGCACTCTGCTAAACGTTGGTTTTAAATGTCGTTCAGCGCATCGAACTGGATATCACGCATTTAAATAACCTCAATACCTGCTCGCGACTAAACTCTCGGCCGCGACGGGTATTCCCGCAGTAAAAAATGGATTATTCCTAGCTCTACGGAATAATTACCTACCGTAAATCTTGCGAATTAAATTAATGTACTGGAGAGGTATTGCCTTTTTACCCCAAGGCTACCTGGGTAGTGCCTGTCGCAGCTCAACAAAGGTGCCGTCACGGCTGTCTATCTCGTTAAAGAACCAGACACCGGCAGGATAATCCGGCAAGGACACCAGGTACATAATCCCTTCATTAAACTCTTCAACCGCCAGGATCACCCCTTCGCGTCGCTGCTCACCGTCAGTTTTTACCGTTACCAAATCGTTAGCTTTCATACCTTGCCCCATCATTTATCATTGATGTCAGTGTATTACACAATGAGGTGCGAAAAATACCGTGCACCGCCGGTTAATTCACTGCTCACCTGCATAGCGCTATCCTACAAGCGTAGCAGGCCGCCCGGCTTGCGGCTTTTTCACTTTCTTAACGTTTTGTCCGCAGAATCTTGAGCGCGCAGCGGGTAGTCTGTTGCCTGGTGCTTCCCCCCAGAGGAGTACCTGCAAATGAAGAAGTAACAAGGAACTTTTGCCCGCAGACTTGCGGGCTTTTTTTTGCCTGTGGCGAATGACAGACACAAAAAAACCCGCCTTGGCGGGTTTTTATTAATCAGCGAGAGGCCGATTAGATAGCGGTAACGTTAGCCGCTGACGGACCTTTAGCACCGTTCTCGATAGAGAACTGTACGTTCTGGCCTTCAGCCAGGGTCTTGAAGCCTTGATCCTGGATAGCAGAGAAGTGTACGAACACATCTTTGCTGCCGTCTGCTGGAGTGATGAAACCGAAACCTTTAGACTCGTTGAACCACTTCACTTGACCTTTGATCATGTTAGACATGTTTAATTCCTACAATATTAAATTTACGCCACCATGGGCAAGAAATAGCCGGTCATCAGTTACTTATGGAGGCACTAGAAAGGAAATTCGTCAGTGAAGAGCTATCTAGGATAACGCTTTAAATTTGAACTACTTTACTCAAAATGTCGTGCATAAATAGGTCTGTACCACAGGCCGAGAAGCATTAACTCATGATGGGACTTTAATAGCAACTCTTTTTATAAGCCCCTCCGTGGAAACGAGACCAAACGCGCAGGATTTAAACCCATTAGCTCGATTTTTAGTCATTTCTGGCTGTGTTTTCCCGATAGTGGCGGTAATGCGTTGCCGCAAAATTTACAAAATGCAGAATCCGTCTCGTGGCCACCTCGTTGACATTGCTCACAATTTCGCCTTTCGCGGTTGCGTTGCAACTCCTGTGACATATAAGCCGTCAGAATGCCGGTCGGCACCGCGATGATAGAGTAGCCCAGCAGGATCAGTACCGAGGTCAATAAGCGCCCCAACGGGGTATGGGGAACGATATCACCGTATCCTACGGTGGTCAGCGTCACTACCGCCCAATAGACGGAGGCCGCGAGGCTGGTAAAGCCGCCACTCCCCCCCTCAATCGCATACATCAGGCCGCCAAAGACGCACAGCACCACGGCGACAAAACCAAAAAACATCGCCAGCTTGTGACGAGCCAGCTTGATGCTGCGCCAGATCATGCCCATCTCACTCATGTAACGCAGCAACTTCAGCACCCGTAACACCCGCAGTATCCGCACGACGCGCAGCAGCATCACGAACTCTACCGTCATATGCGGGTACAGCCAGATGATGTACATCGGTAACACCGTCAATAAGTCGACAACGCCGAAAAAACTGCTGGCATAATGCTGATCGGATGGGGTGCTCCACAGTCGGAGCAAATATTCGCAGGTAAAAATAACGGTAAAAATAATCTCGGCGCAAAAGAAGAGATAAATGGCTTGCTGGCCCGGAGCGTACAAGGCGCTGCCACCTGGCTCGAGAAACAGCAGCACCACGCTGAGCAACGCAGTGCCGACCCAAAAAGCTTCCATCCTGCGGCCGCTGCGGGAGTGGTTGTCGAACAGCAGTCGATAACTTCGTTGGCGTAGGCTCAACGCCGCAGTGTCAGGGGTCATAGTTCAATGTCTTATAAAGAGAAGTTACTCATAGAGTAGACCTGAACGTTAGCGCCGCCAACTCCCCAGTCGGCGTTAAACGGTCACAAATGATAGTAATTCTCGTCTGGCTGTTTTATAGTTGCGCTGCGTAACTATAAAGGGAGATTGACCATGCTGAGATGGCATACGCTGGCAGCGTCCTGCTGCACCGCTCTGTTGATACTGAGCGCCCCAGCCCAGGCGCTGGACTTGTCCTACACCGCACCGGAGCCCAGCATCAAACCGGTACCCGCACCGCAAACCGCCCTTGGCCCAGAAAAAAAAGCCGCCAAGCCGCCGGTGGTGTGGTCAGAAACCGAAGACAAAACCGGCTTTCGCGTTGATATGGAATGTGATCACCCCGGCTGCAGCCGCCCGCGCGCCAAGCCGTATTCGTCCCTTAATTACGGCCCGAATATTGGCCCGGTGAAAAAAACCGATCGCCGCCGTCAGTCAGATCCCTACTCCACCGATCAGGATCCTGATTACAAGGTGAGCATGGGTTATCAGTGGTAGCCGCGCTTTAAGAGTTAGCCCTATATCTGCCATGGCGAGCCATACATACAATGGCGTTCTGTTCACCACGCCTCCTGGTGCTGAACACAACAAGCTGTGTTGCAATATTTTATGCGCCTCCCTATAGGCGCTTTTTTTTATTTTTGAATATCAGTCACCTGACGTCTTACAGAATGGTCTCATTGCGGCATAACGTGATAACTGTCACAAATAGCCGTTCCTTGGCCATGCTTTATTGGAGGGTTGTCAGATGGCGACTGAATATTTGTCTTTGCTGGTCGTATTAGCCGGCATCGCAGGGTTCGCACTGTATAAGCACTTTAAATCACAGAAGAAAAGCACTCTGCTGCGGCCGCACGATCGTTAACGCAAGCGTTACAGGGGCATGGCATCAAGGCTATGCCCCAGGCCACAGATCCACACGCTGTCATTTTTTTATCACAAAATTGTCACAATATAGCCATATCATGGTCGGCGATTATCCGCTCTGGCTCAATACCAAGGATTTCGTTATGACCACTATTAGAGCAACAAACCACCAGGAAGCAGAAAAGCTGATCCGTTACGGCACGGCAAAAAAAATCGAACTGGCCTATGACATCGACAGTGATGACTTTTTTCAGCTTGCCAGCCTGTGGTGTGATCGAGGCGCTAAAATATCCAAAGGGAAAGAACATTTTATCGTCTCGCTAAAAGGTTTTCGCATCCCACCCAACGATTAATCCCATGCCGCCCCTGCGGCGGCACCCCACCTCCCCCCGTGTTGAAACCGCCCTATGATCCACATTCTCCCCTCAGCATTTCTGTAAGATAAATTATGAATTACAGCAGGCGGTTACCTACACTGGTTACTGCGCCTGAACGCCAACTGAGGAGAATCACCATGTCAGCCAACCCAGCGCTGCCCAACACCATGAAAGTCATCGAAATCAGCCAGCCTGGCGAACCCGAGGTTCTGGTCAGTAGCCAAAGGCCACTGCCAACCCTGCAACAGGGAGAAATTCTGGTGAAGGTTGCCGCCGCCGGGATTAACCGTCCTGACGTGCTGCAACGCCGCGGTCAATACGCGCCACCGCCCGGCGCATCGGATATTCCTGGTTTGGAGATCGCCGGTGAGGTAGTCGCCATTGGCGTGGGCGTACAAAATTATGCTATCGGCGACAAGGTGTGTGCCCTGATTGCCGGCGGCGGTTATGCAGAATACTGCAAGGTCCATGAGAGCAACGCGCTACCGGTCCCCGAAGGCTTTAGCCTGATTGAAGCGGCGGCGATCCCGGAAACCTTCTTTACCGTTTGGGTCAATGTGTTCCAACGCGGCCATCTGAAAGCCGGTGAAACCGTGCTGATCCACGGCGGCACTTCCGGCATTGGCACCGTGGCGACCCTGCTGGCGAAAGCCTTCTGTGCCCGGGTGATCACCACCGTCGGTTCCGAAGAAAAACGCCAGGCCAGCCTGGCATTGGGCGCCGATGTGTCGATTAACTACCGCAACGAAGATTTTGTTGAGCAAACACAACGCGCCACGAACGGCAAGGGCGCCGACGTGATTGTCGATCTGATTGCCGGTGACTACGTGGCGAAAAACTATCAGGCTGCAGCGATGGACGGCCGCATTGTGCAAATCGGCACCCAGAACGGGGTGGTGAAGGAATTGAACCTGATGCCGCTGCTGATCAAACGCCTGACCCACACCGGCTCCACCCTGCGCGCACGTAGCGTGGAAGATAAGGCGCAAATTGCCGCCGACTTACTGCAGAAGGTATGGCCACTGCTGGAACGCGGGGCGTTAAAACCCCAGATCTTCAAGACCTTCCCGCTGGAACAGGCGGCCGAAGCCCATGCATTGATGGAGTCCAGCCAGCATATTGGCAAAATCATGCTGACTGTCTAGACCAGAATGCCCCGCAGCCTGCACTGCGGGGCATTGTTTCAGGCACCTGGCGTGTGCACGTCTTCCGCAGAGGAGTCGGTATTGGCTAACTTCTCCTGCGCCAACGCTTCGTCTTCGCTGTCTTTCTCCAGACTTTCCTGCTGTGCCCCCTGCTTCGGCGAATAGACCAACTCCACCATTATCGGGAAGTGATCCGAGCCAACATGGGTCAAACGACGCAGCGAACCGAGAACAAAGTCATCGCTGTGAAACACGTGATCCAGTGGCCAACGCAGGAACGGATAGCCAGCATGAAAAGTGCTGAACATGCCGCGCCCGCGACGCGGATCCAACAGGCCGCTGACTTTCAAAAACAGCCGGGTGGTCGTCGACCAGGCCACATCATTCAGATCGCCGGTCACAATCACCGGAACCTCCGATTTGGCCACGCTTTTCCCCACCATCACCAGTTCGGCGTCGCGGTCTTCCGATTCTTCATTCTCGGTCGGGCTCGGCGGCATCGGATGTACACAGTGCAGACGTACCTGTGGCCCTTGCGGCAAATGCACCATCATGTGCATCGACGGGATCTGCTCATCCACCAGATACTGTATTTGCGCATCGCTGAGTTCCAGCCGCGAATAGACATGCATGCCGTACAGGTTATCCAGCGGACATTTCAAGCTATAAGGATAATCCGGCTCCAGCGCCGACAGTTGCTGCTGCCACCAGCCGTCGGTTTCTACCGCCACCAACACGTCAGGTCGTTCGGTCGCCACCAGCGCCAGCAGTTTATTCGCCTGGCGATTGGGCGTTAACACGTTGGACACCAAAATGCGGATGCGCGGCTTCTTCTGATAGCCGGTAAAATCCAGCACCTGAGACTTACTCAGCCGGGTATAGGGGTAAATCCACGCGGCCTGATAAACCACACAGGCCAGATTTACCGCCATCATGCCCCACACCCAGGGTGACGACGGCACAAACAGCAGGTTAAGCAACAACACCAATAACGAAAGCGCCAGTATTTGCAGGCGAGGAAAATCCCACACCCGGATCCACCAGGCTGCATGCTTTGAAAGTGGCGCAATGGTCACCAGCGCCAGCAAAAGCGTCAGTATGGCGGTAATCCCTGTCACGGTTAATTCCTCATCATCGATCCGGGCCTGTCGGGGTGACGGCCTCCTGACTGCCGCGTTTGGCGGCAGCCAAAGATTGCCATAAAAAACGCCCGTCCCGCCAGCCGACTTAAGGAATAATCTTGCGCCGGCGGAATTCGTCAAACAGCGCGAACAGCATCGCCTCGGTTTCGACAAATTGATGGAAGCCAAAGCGGCGCGCCTTGCTGCCATCGGCAAACATGTCGTAATCCCATGAGAAAACAAAGTCGGCAAAGCGCCAGCTCGCCACTGCGCGGTAATCCGCTTCGACCAAATCATGCTGTTGCGCCAGGGCCTGCCACAGCACACCTTTATCTTCCATCACCGACGCCAGCGGCATTGGCAACGGCGGCGCGACCGCCAGATCAAAATAGTCGGCAATTTTCGGCCACAGCTCGCTCCAGCGGAACAGGTCACCGTTATTGATATTAAACGCCTGATTGGCGGCAGCCGGCTCCGTCGCCGCCCACAGCGTAGCGCGCGCCAGCAGCCCGGCATCGGTCATTTCCAGCAGGCTGTGGTAAGCCCCGGGTTTGCCGGGAAAACGCAGCGGCAATCCCAGCGCCTTGCTGATAGAGGCATAAACCGCCAGGGTCAGCGCCAGGTTCATCGGGTTGCCCAGCGAGAAGCCGCCGACCACGCTGGGACGGATTGCGCTCCAGTGCCAATTTTTCCCCTGCTGGCGCTGTTCAAGATAACTTTGCTGCGCCAGGTTGAACTCCGGCGGCATGTGCCCGGCATCACTCTCCCGCGCCGGGGTTTTGAACGGCCCCAAATGGGCGCCATACACTTTGTAGCCCTGCATCAGGCTGATGTGCTCCAACCCTTGCGCGACCGGTTCCAGCGCTTCCACCACATGGCTCAGCATCGCCAGGTTTGGCGCCACCAGCCCCGCCCAGTCCGGGGCGTCCTGATAGGCAGCGTAGAAAATGTGGCTGACCTGAGTCAGCGAGCGCAAGGCATCGCGTGTGACCTGTGCATCGAGCAGATCAACCGCCAGATAACGCACCTGTGGTCGGTCAACGCCTCCACGCCGCGACAAACCCACCACCTGCCAACCTTGTTGTTCCAGCTCTTCAATCAGCTTGCCGCCAATAACGCCGTTAGCACCGACGACCAGCGCCAGTTTATTGTTTTGCATGTTGTGTCTCCGATTCCGTATCGCTTGAGACTTTTACTTTGATTGATTAGCAAAGCTTGCGATAGAGGGCGTTTACCACTAACACTTATAAGATAAATCTATAGGTGGAGTACCGATGGACAAGCTGAGCGCGATGAAGACCTTCGTCCGGGTCGCGGAACTGGGCAGCCTCTCGGCCGTCGCCCGCGATCTGGGCCTGACCCAGCCTGCCGTCAGCCAGCAGATTGCCGGTCTGGAGCAGCAACTGGGTGTACAACTGCTTTTTCGCAGTACCCGTGCCGTGACGCTGACCTACGCCGGCGCGGGCTATTACCGGCAGATCAAGCCGATTCTGGCAGCGGTGAGTGAAGCGGAGGAAACGCTGCACGGCCAAAACCTGCAGCTGCAAGGGTCGCTACGCATCCATGCGCCAACCGGCTTCGGCCAACAGCACCTGACGCCACTGGCGATTGCCTTTCAGCAACAACATCCAGAGTTGAATATCGAACTGTTATTGGACGATCGTCGGGCGGACGTGATTGCTGAAGGCATCGATGTGGCGATCCGCTTTGGCGAATTAAATTCACCGGGCACGGTGGCGCGTCGGCTGGGGGAGTTACAACGTATTCTGGTAGCCTCACCGGCCTATCTGGCGGCACAGGGTGAACCGCAAACCCTGGCGGAACTGGCAGCCCATCCGCATATCCGCTACAGCGGCCTGAGCGACGGGGACACGCTGACGTTAATCGGCCCTCATGGCACCGAGATGGTGGACTTGCGCCCGGTATTCCGCGCTAACAATACGTTTTCACTGCTGGCGGCGATTGAATCAGGGCTGGGTATTGGCGGCGCACAGCGGCCGTTGATCGGTCGGCAATTGGCGAGCGGCGCACTGGTGCCCATCTTGCCGGCCTGGCGTTATCCGCCGATGGCGCTGCATGCGGTTTATCCCGCTGCGCGGTTTATTCCCGGAAAAGTGCGGGCCTGGGTGGATTATTTGCTGGGGGGATTGGGGAACATTGAAGGCGTGTCGTTAAACTATGCCCCCAACAAAATGCCGGGGGCATAAATATTATTTGAACAGTTTACCGACCATATCGCCCAGTTCGTTACTGTTCTGCTGCACTTCGCCATTTGGCGAAGCAGCGTCAGCCACCGTTGGCAGGAACTGCGCAATGGTGGCGGATGCCTGAGCCGGATCGATACCCAGCTTTTCGGCCAGTTGGTTAATGGCATCGCTGCCCAGCGCCTGCTGCACGTGATCGCCGCTGATCTGCTGGTTTTCACCGTTACCCAGCCATGAACCGACCACATCGCCGAATTGTCCCTGACGGAATTTGTCCAGGATTGCCTGCAGGCCGCCCTGTTGCTCAACCCATTGCATGATGGCGACGTAATCGATGCCTTTACCGTTGGCGCCGCCCAGAATATTGCCCAATACGCTATCAAACAGACCCATGATCTTCCCCTTCCAGTCGTCGGCTCAGGCCGCTCGACCCTTGTGATTTAACGAAAAAAGGGCCGCCGCAGCGACCCTGTTGATCGGTACCTGATTAGTTTCTGATCTTTCTGTAGACAAAAAGCACCACCAGGGCACCGATGACTGCGACAACAAAGCTGCCCAGATTGAAGCCGTCAACACGACCCATACCGAAGAAGGTACTGATATAGCCGCCGACAACCGCACCGATGATCCCCAGGATGACGGTTACGATAAAGCCACCACCGTCTTTGCCCGGCATGATCCATTTAGCCAAGATACCGGCGATTAACCCAAAAATGATCCAGGAAATGATGCCCATTTTTACTCTCCCTATTACTTTTTGCCTAAAAGAAACCCTATCACCCAGGCCCATGATGGCACCTGCTCCAACCCTGACGATACTTTCACAACTCTATTGCCCTATGCCGAGCGTTACCGGCAGCGCGATACAGGGGTGAATCTTGATAAACACGCATCTTCACACTGTTACTATAGTCAAATATCAGCAGTTTACCCATTTCCGTCCGTCTGAATTTTAGGGTACAGAAATCGACCAAATTCATCCCGCTGTCATCTCCGCACGCTATAACTAAGGATGAATCTTTCCGCAGGAGACAGACCATGACCAACACACCGTTTCTGCTGATACTGGCCACGCTCTACGCCCTGGCCGCCGTCTGGGATGGTTCTGCCGCCCTGCTGCTGATGTAATGTTACACACCCTTTGTCACTTTTTTGACGATTTTAATTGTGTCTTGTTTTTACAGAACATTAATTGCCTGAAAGCCAACAAGAAATGCCACTGCGCTTGGATAAAAATCCCATTGACCATCAGAGGTTAGATTTCACAAAAGGGTTTGATTAATTGTTTAAACCACTCGGCAAAAGCGGTTAAACGCGCCGAACGCTGGCGACGATGGGGGTAAAGTAGTGCAATGCTCATCGAGGGCGGCCGGGCCAGCGGCAAGATCTCACACAGGCTGCCGTTATCCAGATAATGTTGAACATCAAAACGCGGTATCTGCATCATTCCCAACCCCGCCAGGCAACTGCCGATATAGTTTTCCGCATTGTTCACCGTCACCCGACTGCGCAGCGTTTTTTCAACGCACTGTTCATCCTGCTGCCACTGCCAGCTGTCCGCCCCTGTCAGAGACGGCTGCGCGTAGCCAACGACCCAATGATCTTCCAACTGGTCAGGGTGCACAGGCGTTCCGTAACGCTGCAAATAATCCGGGCTGGCGCAGTTAATCATGCTCAGGCGGCCCAACGGCTGGCTGACCAGGCTGCTGTCGCTAAGGCTACCGACACGTACCACGCAGTCGATCCCTTCCTGGATCAAATCGATCGAACGGTCGCTGGCGCTGAGAAACAGGTGAATTTCGGGGTACTGCAAAAAAAAGTCCGGCAACGCCGGTACAATCATTCGCCGGGCAATGCGGCTGGGAACATCGACCGTCAAACGGCCATCGATCGGGCCATCGTGCCGATGAAACAAGCTGTCCAGGGTTTGCACGTCGAACAGCAGGTCACGCGCTTTTTCGAGCAACAACTCACCATCGCTGGTCAGTTGTACCCGTCGAGTGGTGCGATGAAACAGACGCGCACCCATTTCATGTTCCAGTTGCTGTATCGCCGCCGAAACCGTGGTTTTTGGCATCATCAGGATTTGCGAAGCGCGGACAAAACTGCCCACCTCGGCAACCTGGATAAACACCCGTAATCTCCCTATTTTATCCACCGGCAGTGCATCCTGTTAAACAGGCTGCGGCACCGGCCGCAGCAGAATTGATATTAACGGGTAGTATAGCCACCGTTGGCAAACAGCGTCTGCCCGGTGATCCACCAGCCGTCGGTGACCAAAAACTTGACGATCGGCGCGATGTCTTCAATGTCGGTCAGGCCGGTTTTCGAGAACTTGCTCAGCGCAGCGGCCGTACTGTGATACGCCACCGCTTCTTTGCTTTCCTGGCCGTAGAAGAACGGAGTATCCATTGGGCCGGGGCCGATGGCATTCACGCTGATGCCGCGCTCACCAAACTCCTTGGATGCCGCACGAGTAAAGTGCTCCACCGGTGCCTTGCTCCCTGGATAGACCGCATAGAACGGTGTATAAGCCGCCAGCAGTGAGCTGACGATGGACACAATACGGCCGTTATCGGCCAGATGCTTGCCCGCCTGCTGGATAAAGAAGAAGGCCGCTTTGGAATTGATGTCAAAACTGCTGTCGTAATCCGCCTCTGTCACCTCGGCAATCGGTTTTTTGATCACCAGACCGGCGGTATTCACCGCAATATCGACTTTGCCAAACGCCTTGATAGCCTCCTCAAACAGGTGTGCCACGTTAGCCGGCTGGGTCAGATCGCCCTGCACCACAATTGCCTTTGCTCCCGCCGCGTTAACCGCCTTCAGCGTTTCCTCCGCTGCAGTCCGGGTCGCATCACTGTTGTAATGCACAACGACCGCCGCAGCCCCGCTGGCTGCCAGATCGCGTGCCACCAGGCCACCGAGATTCTTCGCACCGCCAGCGATCAACACCACTTTTCCATTCAAAGATTGCTTGCTCATTACAGTGACTCCGTTAGTGAAGGTTGCAATGAGTATAAGAACCCTGACCGCTCAGATAATCTGCCCAAATCGGGATGAACCATCCCGCTTTTTCGGTCAATAGATCTGAGGGGGGCGGTAAATATCTACAGCGTGATCGACCGCCGGGCATTCAGCGTAATTCGCACTACACTTGTAAGTTTCCAACGGCAATAGTCGCAAGTCGAAACTATTGCTCCCTGCCCGCCGGCCGCTAAACGCCCAGACGGGCCATAACAGAGGTCAAGGTCATGGTGATTCAACCCTATTTATTCTTTAGCGGTAACTGTGAACAGGCGGTGAACTTCTACGTGCAGCAGTTAGGTGCCACGCTTGAAATGATGATGCGTTACAAAGAGATGCCCGAGGAAGCCAGGCAGGGTAACCCGCAGGATGTCAATCCGGAGTCCATCATGCATGCCCGGCTGCTGATCGGTGAAACGGCACTGATGGCCTCGGACGGCTGCCCGCAAGATGGCGCCGACGCCTCACACAAAGGATTTGCCCTGTCGCTCAACCCGACAACCGTGGAGCAAGGCCGCGAACTGTTTGAAAAACTGTCGCAGGGCGGCCAGGTGACCATGCCTTACCAGTCCACTTTCTGGGCCAAAGGTTTTGGCATGCTGACCGACCAGTTTGGCGTCAACTGGATGGTTAACGTCGAATAACCCGTCATCCTGCTGCGGTGTCCGCCACCCAAGCGAACACCGCAGCGTTACCCTCAGTTATAGCGATACCAGTCATAAGCCGCCATAGCGAAAAGTACAAACAACGCCGTCAGCAACACCAACCCCAAACGCCAATAAGGCGACTTACGCTGTCGCCAGGCAAAGCCGATCATTAACGCCAGCACCCCCAGGGTCAGCGGGTAATAAACCACCAGCGTCAGCAAAGTAATAATGATGTAGTCAGACATGCAAGCGATCCCTGTATTCTCTCCGCCGGTTTAGCGCAAAGGCTATCCCCTCAACAACTTAATCATTTTCACCGTTTAAGGAGTAGTGGTCCAGGTGATTAACGAATAAGATGTAGGATTGTTCTTAGCACGATTTGAATATTTTACAGCAAGGGTGACATGACACAGCAGCAACCGCAGGATGCCGAACGGCCACGCAACGGTAAAAATTCCCCGTTATTATTTCAGGCTGGCGTGTTCGTCGTCATCGTTGCCATCACGCTGGTGCTGTTTAACGCCTGGCAGATTTGGAATGCCTATCAGCGCGACTTGCAAAGCGCCGAACTGGAATCCGCCAATCTGGCCCGTGCGTTGGCGCAGCATGCCGACGATACCTTTATGCAGACAGACAGCACGCTGTCTGACCTGAACGAGCGTATTCAAATCGACGGGCTGGCTCAGCGCCCTCTGTTGCGGCTGCAGAAAGTGATGCAAACACAGGTGGGCAACCAACCCCAACTGCACGGCCTGTTTGTTTATGATGCCCGTGGCAACTGGATCGTCACCTCATCGGGCCGATTCGTGCAAAACGCCAATAACGCCGACCGCGAGTATTTTAAATATCACCTCGATCACAACAGTAACGCGATCTATATCGGCAAGGTGGTACGCAGCCGCTCTACCGGTGATTTGATCATTCCGGTGTCGCGGCGTATCAACAGCCCGGACGGCAGCTTTGCCGGGGTGATACTGGCCACGCTGTATGTCGATTATTTCCGCCAGTTCTACGATACCTTCGCACTGAACAGCGATGCCTCCCTCAACCTATTACTGGCGGACGGCACCATTCTCTACCGTCGCCCTTACTCCCTTAACGCCATCGGCAAGAATATCTCCGAGGGCGTGCTGTTCCGTGAAATTCTGCCGCACTCCGAATTTGGCAATGCCACTATCGTCTCGCGCTACGACAAGGTAGAGCGGATTTATGGCTATTCGCGGGTCAACCGCTATCCGCTGGTGATCGCTGCCGGGTTGTCGAAAAAGGACGCGCTGTCTGACTGGCGTAATGATTCCAGCGTGTTTGCCCTCGGCGGTGCCACCCTGCTGGCCATTCTGCTGGCAATGGGGCTGGTGCTGATGCGCCAAATTAACCACAGCGTGCGCACCGAAGCCGAGCTGATGCGCACCCGCGATCAGCTCACCAGCATCAATCGGACGCTGGAAGAGCTGGCATTACTGGACGGCCTGACCGGCCTGGCCAACCGTCGCCAGTTTGATATCGCCTTGAAGAATGAGCTGATGCGCGCTTCACGCAACTACCGCAGCGTGGCGCTGCTGATGCTGGATATCGACTGTTTCAAGCAGTATAACGACATCTACGGCCACGTCGCCGGTGACCAGTGTCTGCAACAAATCGGGCAAATGCTCAAGGGAATGGCCAGCCGCAGCAATGATATTATGGCCCGTTACGGCGGAGAGGAAATGGCCATTATCCTGCCGGATACCGACGTTCAGGGGGCACTGATTTTCGCCGAGCGCGTCATCGAAGCGGTACGCGATTTGAAAATCCCGCATCAGGGCAACCCGCCTGGCATCGTCACCATCAGCATAGGTATCTACGCCAAGGTGCCACATATGTATAACGACACGCCAATGAGCTTTATCAATCAGGCGGACAGCGCCCTGTATCAAGCCAAAGCCCAGGGCAAAAACTGCATTTATACCGCTTAACCGGTGGGGCCATCTCTGACAAGGATGGCCCCGGGTAAACACCCGACAAGCGGCTAAAAAAAACACAACCAACTGATTGTAAACATAAAAAATAATTTACATTATTAATTAATTGCCTATGAAAATAAACTGATCCCGCCCTCCTCTATTTTACCCATTCGTGCCATTACTCCGCCGTTTAATGTCTGTTTACTTTTGGCCGCATTTTAATAATGCTAGCATCAGCCCAGCCAGCCTATTAATAGCAATTATTTTAATTCTAAATTCATTTCCGCTGGTATAAATCCCTTTCAAATAAAAACAATTAAAATATTAACCCTTCGCAAGGAGATATTATGCGCGCGGATAACCTTACGCCAGAACAGGCGTTGATGACGTTGCCACAGCAGCGGTGGGACAGTGCTTCCACTCCCCTTTCCCTCACCGCCGTCGAGGCGCTGGAGCAAGGTAAAGTCCTGTTTTTGCCTGAGTTAAACTTTCCATTATTAGACGATGAAATAACGTTATTGGATCCCGCACTGGTGGATATGAAACGTAAAAACATCAGCTATTGGCCAGAAACTCACAAATTATCCGGCGTAGCCATAGCCGAGCAACGGCCACAGGTGCAGGCACTGCTGGAACGTTATTATCAGGCCAGCCGACAACTTATCGCCGGACTGCTGCCCCATTATCAGCAGACCTTGCATTCACCGGCCAACAGCCTGCGCTTGCACCCGGTATCGGCCTGGCGTGCAACCAGTTCATGGCGTAAAGACGACAGTCGTCTGCACGTCGACGCATTCCCTTCACGCCCCAATCTGGGTGAAAGGATCCTGCGTATTTTCACCAACATCAATCCCCACGGTGAACATCGCCAATGGCGCATCGGCGAACCCTTTCCCCAATTGGCACAACGTTTTATCCCGCGGCTAACGCGCTATTCACCATTGAACAGCTGGCTGCAACATAAAATCGGTATCACCAAGCGCCGCCGCAGCCATTACGACCACCTGATGCTGCAACTGCATGATGCGATGAAAGCCGACCAAAACTACCAGCAGCAAAGTCCGCAGTTGGCGCTCGACCTGCCACCAGGCTGCAGTTGGATTTGCTTTTCCGATCAAACCCCGCATGCGGCGATGGCCGGGCAGTTTATGCTGGAACAGACCTTCCTGCTGCCGGTCGACGCGATGAAAAACCCACAGCAATCACCGCTGAAAATGCTGGAAACCTTGTTACAGCAACCCTTGCTTTAAACTGCTCACAACAGCAGGGTTTCCCCTGCTGTTGTCCGTTAGCTTGCCGACTCGCTATCCCCTTGCTGACGCGCCACCAAAGTCAGAATGCTGTACAACGCCACCGCCTGTTGATGTTGATTGAGCACCTGAACGTCCCACACCACCACGCCGTGCGGGCGATCTTCAGCGGTTTTTTGCGGCTTGCGGATTTTCTTCTTGCAGGTCAAGCGTACCTGAATGGTATCGCCAATTTTCACCGGTTCGATAAAACGCAGATTTTCCATGCCGTAGTTGGCGATCACCGGCCCCACACCCGGATCGACAAACAGCCCGGCGGCGGCAGAAACCACAAAGTAGCCGTGCGCCACCCGCTCGCCAAACAGTGACTCGGCGGCTCCGATCTTATCCATATGGGCATAGAAATGGTCGCCGCTCAGGCAGGCAAAGTTAACAATGTCGGCTTCGGTCACGGTGCGTCGTGCGGTGAGCAGGCTGTCCCCCAGCCGCAGTTGTTCAAAGTATTTGCGGAACGGATGAACCGGATCCTCAATCACCGTTGCTCCGCGCACCCACTCACGGCCGATCGCCGCCAGCATCGCCGGACTGCCCTGGATCGCCGTACGCTGCATATAGTGTTTTACCGCCCGCAATCCACCCAGTTCCTCGCCGCCACCGGCCCGCCCTGGTCCACCGTGCACCAGCATCGGCAGAGGTGAACCGTGGCCGGTAGATTCCGCCGCCGCCTGTTGATCCAGGATCAGTATGCGGCCATGGGCACAAGCGGTGGCGCGGATAAACCGCGTTGCCAGCGCTTCATCGGCGGTCACCAAAGACCCTGCCAGGCTACCCTGCCCCAGCAACGCCAGTTCAATCGCCTGTTCGGTATGCTGATAAGGCATCAGTGTCGCCACCGGTCCAAATGCCTCGGTCCCATGCACCGCCTGATGGGTAAAGGGATCGGCGCAGTACAACAGCGTGACCGGATAAAATGCCCCCTTGGCGGCCTCCGCACCCACCAACGTCAGTTTATCCGCCCCTGCGCCACACAGCGGCTCACAGCCGTTATGCAGCAGGAAATCGACCTTCTGCTGTACGTCATCACGCTGCTCGTGGCTGACCAGCGCCCCCATGCGTACCTGCTCCAATTTAGGGTCACCCACCGTGACGCCGGCCAACCGCTGCAACAGCGCCTGCTGCACTTCGGCTACCCGCTTCGCCGGCACGATAATCCGCCGGATAGCGGTACATTTTTGCCCGGCCTTGGCGGTTATCTCGCGACACACTTCTTTGATGAACAGCGCAAACTCCGGCATCTGCGGTGTGACGTCTTCCCCCAGCACACAGCAGTTGAGCGAATCAGCTTCCATGGTGAAGGCGATGGACTTTTCCAGCAGGCGCGGATGGGCACGCAGCCGTTGACCGGTCTGTGCCGAGCCGGTAAAGGTCACCGCATCCTGATAGTCGAGATGGTCAAACATATCACCGATGCCACCGCACACCAGTTGCAACGCACCCTCCGGCACCAGGCCACTGTCGATAATCAGCCTGACCATCGCCTGCGTTAACTGCGCGGTGGCGGTTGCCGGTTTGATGATCGCCGGCATGCCCGCCAGCCAGGTCGGAGCCAACTTTTCCAGCATCCCCCAGCAGGGGAAGTTAAAGGCATTGATATGCAACGCCACGCCAGGGCGTGAAGTCAGTACATGACGAGCAGCAAACTGTGCCTGTTTGGACAGTGGGATCAGTTCATCTTCCGGCCACAGGGTATCGTCCGGTAGTTCACGTCCCGCCAGACCGGCATAGGCAAACAGCGTGGCGATACCGCCTTCAATATCCACCCAGCCATCACTGCGGGTCGCTCCGGTCTGGTACGAAATCTCATACAGCGCTTCTTTATGCGCCAACAGGTGCTTGGCCACCGCTTTCATCATTTGCGCGCGCTGCTGGAAGGTCATCTGTGCCAGCGCCCTGCCGCCCTTGCTGCGCGCATACGCCAGACTGGCAGCCAGCGGCAGCCCGTCGGAACAAACCTGATACAGCGCTTCGCCGGTAACGGCATGATGGATTTCACGGGCCTGCCCCTGGCCGAACACCCACCCGCCAGAAAGGTAACTGTGTAACTGCTGCATGGTTCCTCCGGAATTCATAAATTAACACCACAAGGATTAATTACGTATCAGGTATTGTCCAGTTTTCTCTCAGTCCAAATTTAACAAAAATAGAACATCAAGCGATTAAACCCGGTTAAACCGGTCATTTCTCGTTATCTCTCAATTTTAAATAACCATAAATAACAATCAAATAACAAAACATCCTGTGAGTGTCATCGCAAAACCACATAAATGTCGTTTGATCTTTTTGTTATCAGTTTGTAGCCTTAAGGTTAGTTAACGTGATTCACATTTTTATGTTTAATGTGAAAAATACGAATCACCAAGAGGAAAGCATGACAACTGACGCGCAATATCAGCAACACTTCGACGACAAGATTGCGGCGGATACTTCCATCGAGGCCAAAGACTGGATGCCGGAAGCCTACCGCCAAAACCTGATCCGCCAGATTGGCCAGCATGCCCATTCCGAAGTGGTTGGCATGTTGCCGGAGGCCAACTGGCTGACGAGAGCGCCGACCCTGCGCCGCAAAGCGGTGTTACTGGCCAAGGTGCAAGACGAAGCCGGGCACGGCCTGTATCTGTACAGCGCCGCCGAAACCCTGGGCTGCTCGCGCCAGGACATCTACCAGAAAATGCTCGACGGCAAGATGAAATACTCCTCGATCTTCAATTACCCAACGCTCAACTGGGCGGATATCGGGGTGATTGGCTGGCTGGTAGACGGCGCAGCGATCGTCAACCAGGTCGCGCTGTGCCGCGCTTCTTACGGCCCCTATGCGCGGGCGATGGTGAAAATTTGCAAGGAAGAGAGCTTCCACCAGCGTCAGGGTTACGAGGCCGTGATGGCGATGGCCAACGGCAGTAAACAACAGCAAGCCATGCTGCAGGACGCGATTAACCGCTTCTGGTGGCCGGTGCTGATGATGTTCGGCCCAAGCGACACCGATTCACCGCACAGCGCGCAAAGCATGGCGTGGAAGATCAAACGCCACAGCAACGACGAGCTGCGGCAGAAGTTTGTCGACAACACCGTGCCACAGCTGGAAGCCCTGGGCATGACGGCCCCGGATGCCGATTTGGCATGGGACGAAACCGCCGGCCACTACCGCTTCGGCGAAATCGACTGGAGTGAACTGCACGAGGTGATCAAAGGCCGCGGGCAATGCAACCACGAGCGGCTGCAGGCCAAACGTCGTGCCTGGGACGAAGGTGCCTGGGTACGCGAAGGCGCCCTGGCTCACGCGTCGAAAAACACCTCAACCGCCGCCTAAAAGGAACCGATGATGACACACGTAGAATGGCCGCTGTATGAAGTGTTTATCCGCAGCAAACAAGGACTGGCGCACCGTCACGTCGGTAGCCTGCACGCCGCCGATGACCAGATGGCGCTGGAGAATGCCCGCGACGCCTATACCCGCCGCAACGAAGGCTGCTCCATCTGGGTGGTGCAGTCCAGCCATCTGATCGCCTCGCAGCCGGAAGATCGCGAAGCCTTCTTCGATCCGTCCGATGACAAGATCTACCGTCATCCGACGTTCTACACCATTCCCGACGGCATCAAGAACATGTAGAGGCGGCCATGACCCTTACCGATCCGCGAATCACTTATATTTTACGTCAGGGCGATACGCCACTGATCCTCGCTCAGCGGCTGTGTGCCTGGTGCGGCCACGCGCCGGAGCTGGAGATTGACCTGGCGCTGGCGAATATTGGCCTGGATCTGCTCGGCCAGGCACGCAACTTTCTCGGTTATGCCGCCGAACTGGCCGGGCCGCAATACAGCGAAGATCGCCTGGCCTTTGGCCGTGACGAGCGTGAGTTTCACAACCTGCTGTTGGCTGAACAGCCCAACGGTGGTTTCAACGACACGCTGGTTCGCCAGTTCCTGATGGATGCCTACCACGTGCAACTGCATCAGGCACTGAGCCACAGCCGCGATGCGCAACTGGCCGCCATTGCCGCCAAGTCCCTCAAAGAGGCCCATTACCACCTGCGCTTCAGCCGTGGCTGGATGATCCGCCTGGGTGACGGCAGCCCGCTCAGCCAGCAAAAAATTCAGCAGTCGCTGGACAACCTGTGGCGCTTTACCGCCGAGCTGTTCCACGCCGATGAGCTGGAGCTGCAACTGGCAGAACAGGGCATTGCCGTCGATCCGCGCCAGCTTGAAGCGCCGTGGCTGGCACGGGTGAGCGACACCTTGCAACAGGCCAACCTGCAACTGCCGGCCGAACAGGCCTTCCGTCACGGTGGCAAACAGGGGCAGCACAGCGAGCACCTCGGCCCACTGCTGGCGGAGATGCAGTTTCTGCAACGCGCCTATCCCAACGCTAACTGGTAGGAGGCCGTGATGAACATTACCCGGCTGCAGGCCGCCGAAATCCCGCAAATCTGGCACTGCCTGCAACAGATCAGCGATCCGGAACTGCCGGTGCTGTCGATTACCGATCTGGGCATGGTGCGCGACGTTGAAGCCGAGGGGCACGGCTGGCGCATTACCTTTACGCCGACCTACTCCGGCTGCCCCGCCACCGAGTTTCTGCTGGAGGCGATCGAACAGCGGCTGGCCGAAGCCGGTTTCAGTCCGGTGAGAGTGACCATCCAACTCAGCCCCGCCTGGACCACCGACTGGATGAACGCGGCTGCGCGTGAGCGACTGCGGGAATACGGCGTCGCGCCGCCACAGGGCCACACCTGTGACAAACCGCTGGCGCACGGCCCGGTACCCTGCCCGCGTTGCGGCAGCACCCACAGCGAGAAAATCAGCGAATTCGGCTCTACCGCCTGCAAGGCACTGTACCGCTGCTGCGATTGCCGTGAACCCTTCGACTACTTTAAATGTATTTAGGAATCGCCATGACGGTCTTCCATCGCCTGAACGTCGCCGCCATCGAGCGCGAAACGCCGGACGCCGTAGCCATCACTCTGCAGGTGCCCGAAGAACTGAAAAGTCACTATTGCTATACGCCCGGCCAGCACCTGACGTTGAAGGCGCTGGTCGACGGCGAAGAACTGCGCCGCTGCTACTCCATTTGCAGCTCGCCGCAGGAAGGGTTGCTGCAGATCGGCGTTAAAGCCATTCATCAGGGCCGCTTCTCCTCGTTCGTTAATCGCCTGCTGAAAGTCGGTGACGCGCTGGAGGTGATGGTGCCGCAGGGGCGTTTCGGCTATCAGCCACAGGCAGAAAACTGCGGTAACTATCTGGCGATTGCCGCCGGTTCGGGTATTACGCCGATGCTGTCGATCATCAAAGCCACGCTGCAACTCGAACCCCTCAGCAGCTTCACGCTGATTTACGGCAACCGCAGCAGCCGTTCGGTGATGTTCAAAGAGGCGCTGTGCGATCTGAAGAACCGCTACCCGCAGCGCTTTCAGCCACTGTACATGTTCAGCCAGGAGAGCCTCGACAGCCCGCTGCTCAGCGGCCGTATCGACCGAGAACACCTGCTGGCGATAGGCGACACCCTGCTGGATTACCGCGACTATGACCACGCTTTTATCTGTGGGCCTGAAAACATGATGGACGACGCCCAGAGCGTACTTGAACAGGCCGGCGTGCCTGCCGGACACATTCACAGCGAGCGTTTTAACACCAGTGGCATAGTCGCCCGCCCGGTCAATGACGCTAACCGCAACGCCACCCGGGTTGAGATTTTGCTTGATGGCCGCCGGTTGAATATCGAAGTGAGTGCGCAGGATGACAGCATTCTGGATGCGGCGCTGCGTCAGGGCGCCGATCTGCCCTACGCCTGCAAAGGCGGCGTGTGCGCCACCTGTAAATGCCGATTGAAGGCCGGTCAGGTAGATATGGCCGTCAACTACAGCCTGGAGCCGGATCAGTTGGCCGCCGGGTACGTATTAAGCTGCCAGTCGTGGCCACGCGGCGACGGCGTGGTCCTGGACTTTGACGTATAGGAACCGACCATGGAAACCCCGTTGATCCTGCAACAACGCCAACAGCGCGTGATGACCCTGACGTTACAGCGTCCAGAGGCCCGCAACGCCCTGAATACCCCCTGCCTGGAACAGCTGGTTTATTGGCTGGAACAGGCCGACGCCGATGTCAGCGTCGGTGCCGTGGTGATTGCCGGTGCGCCCCGCTTCTTTGCCGCCGGTGCCGATCTGCATGAGCTGCAAAAACAAGATCTGCCTGCCGCGCTGACGGATCGCCGCCCACTGCTGTGGCAGCGGCTGGCCCAGTTCAGCAAACCGCTGCTGGCGGCGGTAAACGGCTATGCGCTGGGCGCCGGCTGCGAACTGGCGCTGGCCTGCGACATCATTATCTGCGGTGAAAGCGCCCGCTTCGGCCTGCCGGAAATCACCCTCGGCCTGATGCCAGGGGCCGGTGGCACCCAGCGGCTGATCCGCTGCGTCGGCAAGTCGCGCGCCAGCCAGATGGTACTGACCGGTGAAGCCATCAACGCCAGCTGTGCACTGCAAAGCGGCCTGGTCAGCGAAGTCTGTGTCGATGCGCTGACGCTGGAACGCACGCAGCAGATCGCCGAACGCATCAGCCTGCAGGCCCCGCTGGCATTACGCGCCGCCAAACAAGCATTGAAACAGGCTGAGGAAACCGGCCTTAGCCAGGGGCTGGCCATCGAGCGCCAGCAGTTTGTCACCCTGGCCGCCACCGACGATCGCCGTGAAGGCATCGCCGCCTTCTTCGAAAAACGTACGCCAAACTATCAGGGGCGCTGATTTATGGATAACGCATTGATTCTCACCCATCTGGAAGCCGGGGTGCTGACACTGACTCTCAACCGGCCGGACCGGCTCAACAGCTTTAACGACGAGATGCACCGCCAGCTTAGCGAAGCGTTGACCCTCGCCGAACGCGACGACAGCGTGCGCTGTCTGCTGATCACCGGTGCCGGGCGCGGATTTTGCGCCGGGCAGGATCTGAACGATCGCAACGTCAGCGTTGAACAACAGGCACCGGATCTTGGCCTGTCGGTAGAACGCTTCTACAACCCGCTGATACGCCGCCTGACCGCCTTGCCGAAGCCGGTAGTCTGCGCGGTCAACGGCGTGGCAGCGGGAGCCGGGGCCGCTCTGGCGCTGGCCTGCGATATCGTGATCGCCGCCGACAATGCCAACTTTATCCAGTCATTCTGCCGTCTGGGGCTGGTGCCGGACTCCGGTGGCAGTTGGTTCCTGCCGCGCCTGGCAGGCCACGCCCGCGCCATGGGCATGGCGATGTTGGGGGACAAAGTCAGCGCACAACAGGCACTGGCCTGGGGGATGATCTGGCAGGTGGTGCCTGCAGATGAACTGGCTGCCACCAGCCAAACGCTGGCGCAGCATCTGGCAACTCAACCGACCTACGGACTGGGGCTGATTAAAAAAGCCCTCTACAGTTCGGCCAGCAACACCCTCGATCAGCAGCTCGATTTAGAACGCGACCTGCAGCGTCTCGGCGGCCGCAGCGATGATTACCGTGAAGGGGTCAGCGCCTTCTTCGCCAAGCGCCCTCCTTCTTTCAGCGGGAAATGACCATGAGCCAGCCGAACTTCAATGCCAGGGTCGCGGTGATAGGTGCCGGTACCATGGGCATCGGCATCGCCCAGGTGGCCGCCGCAGCCGGGCATCCCGTGCAGCTGTTTGATATCAACGCCTCCGCTGCCCGGCAGGCGCTCAACGCGCTCGCCCAGCGACTGCGTCAACGGGTGGCTGCCGGTAAGGCCGATGCCGCGACCACCGAAGCCTTGCTGGCACGCATTCAGCCAGTAGATTCGCTTAACCCGCTGGCCGACAGTGCGCTGGTGATAGAGGCTGTAGCGGAAAAGCTGGCGATCAAACAAAGCCTGTTCCGCGATCTGGAAGCCCTGTGCTCGCCCGCCACGCTGTTTGCCAGCAACACCTCGTCGCTGTCGATAACCGCGATCGCCGGTGCGTTGCAGCATCCACAGCGGCTGGCCGGGCTGCACTTCTTCAACCCGGCACCGCTGATGAAACTGGTAGAGATCGTCAGCGGGCTGGACACCAGTGCCGAAACCCTCGCCACGCTGCAAGCGCTAACCCGGCAATGGGGAAAACAAAGCGTGCTGTGCCGCTCCACGCCGGGGTTTATCGTCAATCGGGTGGCACGACCGTTTTATGCCGAAACCCTGCGCGCACTGGAAGAACAGGTCGCCGACGCCGCCACGCTGGATGCGGTGATGCGCGACGCAGGCGGCTTCGCCATGGGGCCGCTGCAACTGACCGATATGATTGGTCAGGACATCAATTACGCCGTGACCGAATCGGTATTTCAGGCTTTCTTCCAGGATCCCCGCTTTACCCCGTCGCTGGTGCAGCAGGAACTGGTGGCGGCCGGGCGTCTTGGTCGCAAAAGCGGCCGGGGGTTTTATCGCTATGGCGATCATCAGCCGCCGGCTGTCGCCATTCTGCCCCCTTCCACGGCAGCATTGCCACATAGCATCACGCTGCATGGGGATCCGCAGGGTATGGCCGTGCTGAGCGAGTTACTGGCCGGAAATGCGGAGTCGATCAAACAATCTGGCCTGACCAGCACCTTTGCCCGGATCGATGAAGTTACATTTATGTTAACGAATGGTAAAACAGCCAGCCAAGTCGCCGATGAAACCGGAACCCCCGTGGTGCTGTTTGATCTGTCCGCCAACTACTCGCAGGCCTCCACCGTTGCTATCAGCTGCGCAGCGCAAAACGATGCCCGTCACAACGCCAGCGTGGTTCGCCTGCTGCAATCTCTCGGCAAGAAGGTGATCGCCTTGCCGGACTACCCCGGCCTGTTGGTGATGCGCACCCTCGCCATGCTGGCCAATGAAGCGCTCGACGTGGTGAACAAGGGCGTCGCCAGTGCCGAGGATACCGACCAGGCCATGCGCTTCGGCGTCAACTACCCACGCGGTCCGCTGGAATGGGCCGCCGCCCTGGGCTGGCGACAAATCCTGACCACGCTGGAAAATCTGCAACACCACTACGGCGAGCCCCGCTACCGCCCAATGCCGCTGTTGCGCCATTACGCATCCCTCTCTTCAGGAGCCCAACAATGAACGCCAATACGCCCCACGCGCTGGCACAACGCTGCGCCGAACAGATGTTCCAGCAGGATACCTGCGCCCAGGCGATGGGTATGCGGGTGGATGCGGTCGATGCCGGTTTCGCCCGGGTCAGCATGACCGTCGGCCCGCAGATGCTCAACGGCCACCAGACCTGCCACGGCGGCCAACTGTTCAGCCTGGCGGACACCGCCTTCGCCTATGCCTGCAACAGCCAGGGGCTGGCGGCGGTGGCGTCCGGCTGCAACATCGAGTTTATCCGCCCGGCGTTGGCCGGCGATCGCCTGACCGCCAGTGCGGAAGTCCGTCATCAGGGCAAAACCACCGGGCTGTACGACGTGGAGATCGTCAACCAACTGGGCAAAACCGTCGCCTGGTTTCGCGGGCGTGCGCATCGCCTCGGCCATGCCATTTTAGGGGAGCAACCATGAGTCAGGCGTTTATCTGCGATGGCGTCCGTACGCCGATTGGCCGTTACGGTGGCGCATTGGCCCACGTGCGTGCCGATGATTTGGCCGCGCTGCCGCTGCGTGCCCTTTTAGCACGCCACCCTCAGGTGGACTGGTCGTTGGTGGATGACGTGATCCTCGGCTGCGCCAATCAGGCCGGGGAAGATAACCGTAATCTGGCGCGCATGGCGGCATTGCTGGCGGGCCTGCCGGTGAACGTTTCCGGCACCACCGTCAACCGTCTGTGCGGTTCAGGGTTGGACGCGCTGGCCATGGCGGCACGCAGCATCAAGGCCGGGGAAGCCGGGTTGGTGCTGGCCGGCGGTGCGGAATCCATGACCCGCGCCCCAATGGTGATGGGTAAGGCCGACACGGCCTTCAGTCGCCAGGCGCAGCTGTATGACACCACCCTGGGTTGGCGCTTTATCAACCCGCTGATGCAGACGCAGTACGGCACCGACTCAATGCCGGAAACCGCCGAAAACGTGGCGGCACAGTTCAATATCAGTCGCGCCGATCAAGATGCTTTCGCGTTGCGCAGCCAGCAGCGCGCGGCCCGGGCTCAGGAGTTGGGTTTACTGGCGCAGGAGATCGTGCCGGTCAGCCTCAGCGGTAAAAAAGGCGCGGTGACGCTGTTCAGTCAAGACGAACACCCGCGTGCAGATACCCGACTGGAACAGCTACAAGCGCTGAAAACGCCGTTCCGCCAACCCGGTACTGTGACCGCCGGTAACGCTTCCGGCTTGAACGACGGTGCCGCGGCGCTGATCGTCGCCTCCGAGGCGATGGCTGCCAGCCAGGGCTTAACGCCACGTGCACGCATCGTCGCCACCGCCACCTGCGGTGTCGAACCCGGTTTGATGGGCATCGGCCCGCTGCCTGCCACCCGCAAGGTGCTGGAATTGGCCGGGCTGAGCCTGGCGCAAATGGACGTGATCGAACTGAATGAGGCGTTTGCCGCCCAGGCGCTGGCGGTGCTACGCCAGCTTGGTCTGCCGGATGACGCCCCGCAGGTGAATCCCAACGGCGGCGCTATTGCCCTGGGCCATCCGTTGGGGATGAGCGGTGCACGTCTTGCGCTGGCCGCCCTGTTTGAACTGGAACGGCGTTCCGGTCGCTACGCGCTTTGCACCATGTGCATCGGCGTCGGCCAAGGCATCGCCATGATCATTGAGCGAGTTTGACCCCGAGGCTAATAATGATGACTACCAATCCACCGCCACTCGACGCCATTGAGTTCGCCTCGCGTGATGAGATTGAAGCGCTGCAGCTGGAACGTCTGAAATGGACGCTGCACCATGCCTATAACAATGTGCCGATGTACAAACGCAAGTTCGATCAGGCGGGCGTGCATCCCGACGATCTCAAACAACTGAGCGACCTGACCCGCTTCCCCTACACCACCAAACAGGACTTGCGCGACAACTATCCGTTCGACACCTTTGCGGTGCCAATGGAACAGGTGGTGCGCATTCACGCCTCGTCGGGCACCACCGGCCGACCAACGGTGGTCGGTTATACCCAGCGGGATATCGATAACTGGGCCGATATCGTCGCCCGCAGCCTGCGCGCCGCCGGGGCCACCGCCAAAGACAAGGTGCATGTGGCCTATGGTTATGGCCTGTTTACCGGTGGGCTCGGCGCTCACTATGGCGCGGAACGACTCGGGGCGACGGTGATCCCGATGTCCGGCGGCCAAACCGAAAGACAGGCGCAACTGATCCTGGATTTCAAACCCGATGTGATCATGGTAACGCCGTCCTACTGTTTAACGCTGATTGACGAACTGGAACGAAAAATGGGCGGCGATGCCCGTGGTTGCTCATTGCGTCTGGGGGTGTTTGGCGCAGAACCCTGGACCGAAGCGCTGCGGCACGAAATTGAAAGCCGCATGGGCATCAAGGCGCTGGATATTTATGGCCTGTCAGAAGTGATGGGGCCAGGGGTAGCGATGGAATGTGCCGAAAGCGGTGGCGGCCCGACCATCTGGGAAGACCACTTCCTGCCGGAAATCATCTGCCCGGAAACCGGCCTTGCCCTGCCGGACGGCCAGCACGGCGAACTGGTGTTCACCACCCTGACCAAAGAGGCGCTGCCGGTGATCCGTTATCGCACCCGCGATCTCACCCGTCTGCTGCCCGGCGATGCCCGCCAGATGCGCCGCATGGGGAAAATCACCGGCCGCTCTGACGACATGCTGATCATCCGTGGCGTCAATGTGTTCCCATCGCAGGTGGAAGAACAAATCATGCAGTTCGAACAGCTGTCACCGCACTACCAGCTGCAGGTCAGCCGCAGCGGACACCTGGATACCCTGGCGGTACGCGTTGAATTGAAAGAGGCGGCGCTCAGCCTCAGTCACCAGCAGCGCTGTGAGATTTGCCACCAGCTGCGCCACCATATCAAGTCGATTATCGGCGTCAGCACTGACGTCAGCATTGCCAACTGCGGTGATATTCCCCGTTCGGAAGGCAAGGCCCAGCGGGTGGTCGATCTGCGACCACGCTGATCCTGCCGGCGTCACGGATGACGCCACAATAATTTGTGGTAATGTTGTGTCTCATCGTCGGCTAACCCATGGAAAAATATGGAACATAAACTGGATGAGTTTATCCGCCATGCTATAGACGCGCAGCCGATCAGCGGTACCTCACTGATTATCTCCCTGTACGGCGATGCGCTTAGCCATCGCGGCGGCGAGGTGTGGCTCGGCAGCCTGAGCGCGCTGCTGGAAGCACTGGGTTTTGGTGACCGCTTTGTGCGCACTTCGGTATTTCGCCTGCAAAAAGAGGGCTGGCTGGCAGTCGAAAAAATCGGCCGCCGCAGCTTCTATCGGGTGACCGATCAGGGCATGCGCCAGTTCCGCCACGCCGAGTCGAAAATCTACCTTAGCGAGCCACCGGCCTGGGACGGTAAATGGGATCTGCTGTTGCTGGAAAGCGCGGAAAAAAGCGAGCGGGCACGGCTGAAAAAAGAGCTGGGCTGGTTGGGCTTCGGCCAGATCGCCAATAACCTGATGGCGGCCCCCACCCATGCACAAACCGACGTCACCGCCCTGCTTGGCGAGCTTAACGCCAGCGAACAGGTGATCTACTTTCGCGCCGACTACCCCTACAACCGTTCCGAGCAAACCCTGCAACAGCTGGTGGCCAACTGCTGGGCTTTGGGCGACGTGGCCGCCGATTATCATGAGTTTATCGTCTCTTTCCGCCCGCTAATGACACTGCTGCGTGAAACCGACGATGCGCTGCTGACGCCCCAGCGCTGTTTCCAGATTAAGCTATTATTGATCCACTTCTTCCGCCGCGTGGTGCTGAAAGATCCCCTGCTGCCGGATGCTTTATTGCCTGTCCAGTGGGAGGGGCAGATCGCCCGTAACCTGTGCATCAATATTTATCAGCGGGTGGACCGTGCCGCGACCGAGTATGTCAGCACGCTGGCGGAAACCACTATCGGCGCTCTGCCCGCCCCGGCGGCCGGTTATTACCGACGCTTTGGCGGCCTGCCGCGCGATCCTTCACTTTAAGGAGCTTTTGCTATGCCTGTGTATCAGATTGACGGCCTGACGCCAGTGGTAGACCCCAGCAGCTATGTGCACCCGACCGCGGTGCTGATTGGCGATGTGATCGTCGGCAAACGGGTGTATATCGGCCCCAATGCCAGCCTGCGCGGCGACTTTGGTCGACTGGTGATCGGCGATGGTGCCAATATTCAGGACAACTGCGTGATGCACGGCTTTCCGCAGCAGGACACCGTGGTGGAACAGGACGGTCATATCGGCCACGGCGCGATCCTACACGGCTGCCGCATCCGTCGTAACGCCATGGTCGGTATGAATGCGGTGATCATGGACGGTGCGGAGATCGGTGAAAACAGCATCGTCGGTGCCATGGCGTTCGTCAAAGCCGCTGCGGTGATTGAGCCCAACAAGCTGGTAATCGGTAGCCCTGCACGGGTGTTGCGCGACCTGACCGAGCAGGAGCTGGCGTGGAAAGTGGCCGGTACGCGTGAATATCATGACCTGGTGTTGCGCTGTCGCTCCTCGCTGCGGGAAGTGGCTCCACTGACCGAAATCGAACCGGGCCGTCAGCGGTTGAGCTTTGGCGACCACCTGATACCAAAAAGTCAGCTTTAAGCCGGGTAAAAAGCGCCGTTTCAACCCAAAGTGGTTTACAGTGAAACCCCTGTTTAACTTCTTTTATCTGGACCGGAATTGATGCCCAGAACGGCTAAAACGGTGGAAGTCCCCGCTATCGGTGAGCTTGATCGCCACGCGGGGCAGTTGAGTCTGCAACTTGCCCAGGCGCTGCGGGCCGCTATCAATAAGGGCGAACTGAAGCCCGGCGATCCCTTGCCCTCAACCCGCGTGCTGGCGGGCGCGTTACGGCTGGCCAGAGGCACAGTGCTGGCCGCCTTCGAACAGCTGACGGCGGAAGGGTTTCTGGAAGCGCAACCCGGTTCGGGCACCCATGTCGCCCTGTCACTTCACCTCCAGCCCCCTGCAGCAAGCCATAGCGCTGAAATTTGTGACATCCCGCTTTCCAGTCAGGCGCAGGCATTGGCGCAATTTGCCAGCCAGCTACGGCCACTGCCGCCGGTCCCCTTTACCGTCTCGGTACCGATCAATGATACCGCGCCCGATGACGTCTGGCGTCGCCTCGGTAACCGTATCCGCGCACGCGGGCCCGGTGCCCCCGCCGGTTATGGCGAGCCGTTGGGTGCGTTGCCGTTACGCAAGGCCGTCTGTGAATATGTCCGCAAGTCCCGTTCGGTGATCTGTACGCCGGAACAGGTGATTATCACTTCCGGCACTCAACAAGGGTTGTATCTGGCCACGCAAATCCTGCTGGATGCCGGTGACACCGCCTGGGTGGAAGATCCGGCCTATCACGGCATTACCGCCATCTTCAAGAGCGTATTCCGCGACCGGCTAATGGCCAGAGTCCCGGTCGATGCCGAAGGGATTGACGTGGCGGCAGGCAACAAAATCGCGCCGCAGGCCAAAGCCGTTTTTGTTACCCCTTCTCACCAATACCCGCTGTGCATGCCGATGAGCATGTCGCGTCGGCTCGAACTGCTGGCGTGGGCCAAACAGCAGCGGGCCTGGATTGTCGAAGACGACTACGACAGTGAAATGCGTTATTCCGGCCATCCGTTTCCCTCTTTGCAGGGGCTGGATCCGGCCAGAGTTGTCTATCTGGGTACCTTCAGCAAGATCCTTTTCCCTTCATTGCGCCTGGGTTATGCCATCCTGCCCAGATCCTTGGTAGATGCCTTCTGCGGTGCACGAGTGCTGATGGATCGCCACCCACCCAGCGCCGATCAACACGTACTGGCCAGTTTTATAGCGCAGGGGCATCTGGATCGTCATATCCGCCGCATGCGCAGCGTGTATGCGGAAAAACGGCGGGTATTAACCGAAGCCATCAATGCCCATGTTTCTGCCGAGCTGGCCGCCCTGCACCCCAGCGATCAGGGCATGCATCTGGTGTTGTGGTTGAAGGCGGGACTGGATGACCAACAGGTCGCTCGCCGTGCCGCCGAAGCCGGGGTGGCGGTAAGCGCACTTTCGCCGATGTATGCCGTCGGCAGCGGGAAAAGCGGCTTGATACTCGGATTGGGTGGCTACGATGAGCTGCAGATCCACCGCGCTGCCCAACAACTGAATCAGGTGCTGGTGACGTTGGCCGAGGCAGGGTAAAGCGACGAGATTGAGATACCCGGGGCGACCCAGGGGTGGGGCGTCCCTGCGGGAACCCCATCCCCGGTTTCCCCTAATATCGTGTTTAAGTGAAGGGGTCTCAGGCATTATCTTGCCCGGTTTAACGTGAAAACCGCTTCGCGCCGTACACGCAGACCAACACCCCGGCCATGACGGCCAGCATCGAAGGCTGGATGGTTTCATGCAGCACCAGCCCGGCCAGCGCCAGACCAAAAAAGGGCTGTAGTAATTGCAGTTGCCCCACCGCGGCAATGCCGCCCAGCGCCAAACCGCGATACCAGAAGATAAAGCCAATCCACATGCTGAACAGCGAAATATAGCCCAGAGATAGCCAGGCCCCGACGCTGACCTGCGGCCAGGTTGCTGGTGCGGCCCAAACTGCAACCCCGGCCGTCAGCGGCAAAGCCACCACCAACGCCCAGGAGATCACCTGCCAGCCACCGAGCTTACGCGTCAACATTGCGCCTTCCGCGTAGCCCAAACCACAAAGCAGTACCGCAGCCACCATCAGCAGGTCACCGGCCCAGGAAGCACCCGCCCCCTGACTCAGCGCGAAAGCCCCCACCAGCAGGCTGCCCAACACCGAGAACAACCAGAACGCCGCTTTAGGCCGTTCCCCCCCACGCAGTACACCAAAACAGGCGGTCGCCAAGGGTAACAGCCCGATATACACCAGCGCATGCGCCGAAGTGGTGTGCTGCAAGGCCAATGCCGTCAGCAAAGGAAAGCCGATCACCACCCCGATCGCCACCATCACCAGCGGCACAAGATCCTGACGCCGTGGCCAGCGTTGACGCATCAACCCCAAGGCACAAAGGGCCAATAAGGCTGCCAGCACCGCTCGCATCGCGGTCAGGAACAGCGGATCAAACTCCTGCACTGCCAGGCGCGTAGCGGGCAAAGAACCGCTAAAAATTAACATGCCCAAAAAGCCGTTGACCCAACCCTGCATCGAATGACGGCTACCGCCGATAACCTGGTTTTTTTCTGTTTCACTGCTCATGGCAACACCACTCTACATCGGCGAAAGATCCCCTATTCTCCGGTTAAAGTGGCTTGTTGCCAGAGCCAGATAATCACATTTTTAGCGAACCACTTTATTCCACCCCCGAGGTTTCCATCGCGGCAGGCACCGGCTGATGGCGGCTATAGAAGAAGTAGATCGCCACCAACAGCAGGGTAAACGGAATGCCAAACCACAGCGTCATCTTGAAAAACTCGGTGAACGCCGTCGAGATCAACAATGCTGCCATCAAACCGGCACCGGCCAGCGTAGTGTACGGGAACCCCCACATGCGGAATTTCAGGTGGGTTTGGCGGTGCTGACGGCGGAAAAACAGGTGAGTGACAAAGATCATCAGCCAGGTGAAACAGGCGCCGTACACCGAGATCGACATCATCGCGGCAAAGGATTTCTCCGGATAAACCAGGCTCAACACAATCGACACCACAATGCCAATGCACGACATCGCCAGTGCGCTTACCGGGATGCCGCGTTTACTGACCCGCCCCAACGCAGCCGGTGCTTGCCCGGCGCGAGATAGCGAGAACATCATGCGAGTAGTGATATACAACTGGCTGTTCATCGCCGACAGCGCGGCCACCAGCACGATAAAGTTGAAGATACCGGCGGCGGCGGGCAAGTGGATCACGTTCATCGCCATCAGGAACGGGCTTTCGCCGGTACCGGACTGCCGCCAGGGAACGATCGCCAGCATCAGCGCAATCGACAGCATGTAGAAAATAAACAGCCGTAAAATGGTGCCCTTGAAGGCGGTTTTAACCGCAATCACCGGGTTTTTGGCTTCACCGGCGGCCACCGCGATCATCTCAATGCTCAGGTAGCTGAAAATCGACACGATCACCGCGAACCACATACCCTTGACGCCAAACGGGAAGAAGCCACCGTTGGCAGTAAAGTTGTGAATACCGAAGGCCGGGTTAGCAGAAAACAGCAGAATACCGATACCAATGGCGATAAAGGCCGCGATGGCAACCACCTTGATAGTCGACAACGCATACTCCACCTGGCCGAAGGACTTGACGCCAATCACGTTGATGAAAATCACCGCGGCGGAGAACAGCAGCACCCACGGCCAAATCGGCGTGGTCGGGAACCAGAACTGCATATACATACCGATGGCGGTCACCTCGGTACCCACCGCCAATACTACGCAGGACCAGTAAGAGTAACGCACCAAAAAACCGAATAGCGGGCTGATGTAAAACTCGGCATAGTCACCGAAAGAGCCCGGCGTTGGGTGCTCGGAAGTCATCTCCGCCAGGCATCCCATCAGCAACAGCGCCACCACGCCGCCGATAAAATAGCTCAACAGGACGCTGGGGCCAGCCATCTGAATGGCATAGGCACTGCCGAGAAACAGTCCGGTCCCAATCGCCCCACCGATTGCCAGCATCGTCATCTGCCCGGCGGTAAGCTGTTTCTTCAACCCACCCTGCCGTCGCGCTATCTCTTCAAAACCTTTCATCTGTTTCATGGCAGTCCTACCTTATTCACGCAGTACGGGTGACATCCAGGATGGCGGCAGTAACGTAGTCGACATTATTTTGATTCAGGCCAGGCAGACACATGCGGCCGGGGGCCACCAGATAGATGGCGTAATCTTGCCGCAGCCGCTCGAGCTGTTGTGGGTTCAGTCCGGTGTAACTGAACATGCCCTTCTGGTCGCTAATGCGACGGTAGTCCAACGGCGAACCGCCCTTTTCCAGCCCGTTAGCCAGGACTTGACGCATCTGTTTGATACGTTGACGCATGCCGGCCAGTTCGCTTTCCCACTGCTGCCGCAAGCCGGCGTCTGCCAACAGGGTTTCCACAATCTGGCTGCCGTGGGTCGGCGGGCAGGAGTAGCTGCGGCGGATCAATGTTTTCAACGCACCTTTGACGTTTACCGCACTCTCCGGGTTGGCGCCGCGTACCGAAAGCCCACCCAGTCGCTGGCCATATAACGCGACATTTTTCGAAAACGAATTGGCGACCAAAAATTCCACATCGGTTTTCAGCGCCTCACGCAGTACGAAACAGTCCTCGTCCAAACCGTCGCCAAAGCCCTGATAGGCGATATCGAACAGCGGCAGCAGGCGACGACGCTGGACCACCTCAAGGATGGCACGCCACTGTGCCTGGCTGAGATCGGTACCGGTCGGGTTATGACAGCAAGGGTGCAGCAGCACTACGCTGCCTTCCGGCAGGTTGTCCAGCGTATCCAGCATGGCGTCAAATCGCAGACCGCCGCTGGCCTCATCAAAATACGGATAGGTATGGACGTTCAGCCCGGCGCCTTCAAAGATCGCCCAATGGTTGGCCCAGGTCGGATCAGACACCCAGATGTCACGGCGGGACAGGTAGTGATGGATAAAATCGGCTGCCAGCTTCAGGGCACCGGAACCGCCGACGGTCTGTACCGTGCAAATGGACGGTAACGCCGCCGCGCCGAACAACAAAGTCTGTACCTGTTGAGCGAACAGTGCCGACCCTTCGATAGGCGGATAACCGTGCGGACGACGTTGCTCGAGCAACTGCCGCTCGGCCGCCTCAACTGCCTGCATCAGTGGGATCCGGCCCTGCTGATCGTAATAAAGACCAATACCCAGATTCACTTTCTGCGTATTTTCATCCTGTAAATAAGCTTCCATCAACGACATAATAGGATCGGCCGCCGAGCGGCCAATGTGATTAAACATAGCGATTCCTTAATTCATTATTTAATGAATTTGCAGGTGGGCGTTCTGGTTATATAAAGCTTTAGGCCGTGGCGCTGACGGTAATCTCTATTTTCATTCCCGGCACTACCAATTTATCAACGATCACCGTTGAACGATTGGGGTAAGGATAATTAAAGTATTTTTTGTAAATTTCATCGAGTAATTTAACGTCATTCACATCGGTGAGATAAATAATAACCTGCAAGACATTGTCGCTATGGCTATTTGCCGCTTTTAACGTCTGGGCCAGATTATCAAAGGTCAGGGTAATCTGCTTTTCCGGCGCGCCGGTTTCAATGCTGCCGTCGGGTCTGACCGGGCCATGGGCAGTGAATAACATACCGCCGCCTTTAGTTGCCCAGGAAAAGGGTTGGCCAATTTCCGGCAGGCCGGTATCGATGATGGTGCGCATGGTTTACTTCCCCGTAGTGGTTAACTGGCGGATCAGCGCTCCGCCTCTGGCGAACAGCGAATCCAGCACGTTGTAATGGTTGGCACCGTCGACCGCGACCAGGCTGACGGGCAGGTGTTTGGCTTTAAGCGCGGCATAATAGTGCTGCGACTGGCCAATCAGCTCCGGCAGCTCGGCATCACCGTAAAATAGCGTCATCGGTTTGATGCTTTCAGGGATATTTCGCACCGGACTCAATTGGGTCATTTGCCGTGGGGTCAGCTGTAATTGCCGGTTAACGTAGCTGGTTAACAAGGGCTCCAGTTCGAAAATACCGCTGATCGGTAACACCGCGTCGACCACCGCATGATGCTGCCAATAACTGGCCAAATGCCCACCGGCGGAATGGCCACACAGATATACCGGCGCAGACTTGTTCGGCGCAAGCCGTTGTTGAATGGCGCTCAGCGCCGCGCCGGTTTGCCGGCATATATCGTCCAGATTGGCCTGTGGTGCCAGCGTATATTCCAGCAACACCACGTCAAAACCCAATGACAAAGGCACGGCGGCAATAAAGGCAAAATCGTCCTTACTGCAAAATTGCCAATAGCCGCCGTGAATAAATATTAACGTGCCTTTGGGTTGGCCGTCAGAATATAACCAATCAAAAACTTCCCGGGGAGAATCGCCATAGGGAATATTGCGTTCGCTGCGAACTTGCTGATAAACGGCCTGACTGCGGGTTTGGAATGAGGTCAGGATTTGCTCCTCATTGTCCACCGTCGAGCCGTTATCGTAACTCCCCGCCAAAAGTTTCATATATTAAACTTCGTTTATTATTTAAGATATGCGTTAACTATTAGCACCGGGAATAATATTGTCAAGAAGGGAACAACAGCAATGCGTGCAGGGTAATATAATTCTTTTCTGCGGCGCAATAAGTTTAACCAGTGAAACTTATTGCGCCTTAATGACTATTTTAGTCCCGGCTGAATTTGCGCTAATTGACTTAATTCTTGCCAGGCATAATCCCAAAAGATCCTTACCTTTAGCGGCATGCGTTGGATGTTCTGCGCCACCAGTTGCACCGGCATTGGCAAAGGCTCAAACGCCGGGAGCAGGCGCACCAGCGTCCCCGCAGCCAAATCCTCTGCTACCTGATATGACAGCAGCCGAGCGATGCCCTTACCTGCTCGCGCCGCCAGCAGCTGGGTTTCGACTTCATTAAGCAGCAAGCGCGGTGTCAGCCTTACCCTGTCACCGTTCTCCTGCGGGCCAAAACGCCATTCACGCAACGACGCCCGCTGGGTGCCGACAATGGTGTCATGATCGGCCAGTTGCGCCGGTTGTTTTGGCTCGCCGCGCCGTGCCAGATAGGCCGGGCTGGCGACCGTCACCCGCGAGACCAGCCCCAACCGCCGCGCCACGCGGGAAGAGTCCTGCAAATGACCGATACGCACCGCCACGTCCAGCCCCTCGTCAATCAAATCCAGGTTGCGATCGTTGAGCACCATTTCAATTTGCATCTGCGGATAGAGATCGAGAAACGCCATCACCACCGGTGCCACGTGCTTGCGCCCGAACTGCACCGGCGAGGTGATACGCAGCAGGCCACTGAGCTGGGTATCCGCCGTGTCCAGCACCGCCGACTGGTATTCATGCAGCAACAGGTGCGCACGCTCCGCCAACCGCAGCCCGGCCTCGGTCGGAGCTAACCTCCGGGTGGTACGTTCAACCAGTCGGGCACCAAAACGCTGTTCCAGCGAGGCGATGGCCCGGGTCACTGCCGGGGCGGAACGCCGCAGTTTGCGACCGGCGGCGGCCAGACTGCCGTGCTGGATCACCGTCACAAAAATCTCCAGTTCGTCCAACCGATCCATAGACTGTTCCATAAAGTGAAATTATCAATTTCCAGATTGCCGGATTTCGCCTACTGACTGCAAGAGTATGCTAATGCAAATCCTTCAGGAGTATGAGCATGCAAAAGCTAAAACTGTACGGTACCCCGCTTTCCGGCCACGTCCACCGCGTGGCGTTGCTGTTGCGGATGCTCGAGTTGCCGTATGAATTTATCGAAGCGCCTGCCGAAGTGCGCCAAAGCGAAGCCTTTCTGGCGCTGAACCCTTTTGGTCAGATCCCGTTGCTGGTCGATGGTGAGCTGACGCTGGCCGACAGTAACGCCATTTTGGTGTATCTGGTCAAACGCTATGCGCCAGATAGCCACTGGCTACCCGAAGACCCAGCGGCGGCGGCCCAGGTGCAAGCATGGCTGTCCAAGGCGGCGGGAGAAGTCCGCTATGGGCCGGCTTCCGCTCGTTTGATCGCCCAGTTTGGGGTGGCGGAGGATTATCAGGCCGCGCTGGCGATAAGCGCCCGCTTCTTGCCGCAGCTGGAGCAACATCTGACCGACCGTTCGTTTCTGGCAACGCAACAGGCCACCATTGGCGATCTGGCCTGCTACAGCTATGTGGCGGTAGTTCCGGAAGGGGGCATTTCGCTGGCACCCTACCCGGCAATCCAACGTTGGGTGGCACGCATCGCGGCACTGCCTGGCTTCTTTGCCATGCCGTCGCTGCCGTACCCCACCGGGAGGTAAATCCGATGATCCCGCAGATATTCCACCCCGATGAACTGCGTGCCCAGACCCTGGCCGGATTTGACCAGGTCGGCGGCGGTATTTTCCCCAACATGCCCGACCAGCACCGCAAATTTTTCGAGGCACTGCCTTACCTGTTTGTCGCCACGCTGGACGAGCAAGGCTGGCCGGTAGCGACCCTGTTCAGCGGCCCGCCCGGATTTTTGCGCACGCCGGACAGCACACACCTGCGTATCAGCACGCCCCGCCGTAGCGATGATCCGGCACAGGCAGCCTTGCAATCCGGCAAGCCGGTGGGAGCATTGGGGCTGGACTTCAGCAATCGGCGGCGTAACCGTGCCAACGGTGTGATCGGGCGTACCGACAAAAATCGCATTGAGATCGACGTCAGGCAAAGCTTTGGCAACTGTCCGCAGTATATTCAGCGGCGCGAGCTGTACCCGGCCCCCGCCAACCCCACACCGATTGAGCATCTCACTACGCTGGATGCGGCGGCGCAGGCGTTGATTCGCAACGCGGATACCTGTTTCGTCGCCAGTGCTGCCCATACCCAGTTGGCGCAAGGCGGCGTGGATATTTCGCACCGGGGCGGAAAACCGGGGTTTATCCATTTGCAGGGCAACAGCCTGTGGATACCGGATTTTCGCGGTAACCGTTATATGAATACCCTGGGTAACTTGCTGGCGGAGCCGCGTGCGGCGTTGCTGTTTATTGATTTTGAAAACGGGAGTATTTTGCACCTGCAGGGGGAAACGCAGATCCTCTGGCAAGCGGAGGTGGGTCAAGGGGTGGCGGGTGCGGAACGTTACTGGCGCTTCGATATACACAGCGCATGGCGCTTTTCACAGACCCTGCCGTGGCGCGGCCGCAATCTTGAGTTCTCCCCGGCAACGCTGAACACCGGCGTGTGGACAGTATAAAAAACCCCGCGTTGGCGGGGTCAGTTGATTGGGTTTTATACGCTGTGTTCCACCGTGGTGGCCGCCTGATAAAGCTGGCGGAAATAGCTCAGGCGTTCAAAGAACAAGCGGCTTTGGGACTCCGACATATTGCCGGCCACTTTGCCTGCGTCAACCTCCCTTCCCTGCCATTCCATCAGCGCAATGCTCGACGCCAGAAAATCCATTTCACCGCCATAAAGATGTCTGTCCACTGATTTCATCATTTGCACACTCCTTTTAATCGCATCGAAAAGGGTCATATGCCTGCTGACTTCAGTATCGTCCCGACTGCGGGCGTTTTTTGTACAGAAGGTGCTCATGGCAGCAAATTGATTTGTTGCCATGGATCGGACAAATCAAGGCGGAAAAGTTTGCTAGGGTAAAGGGGTGCCGTTTGGGATAGGTCACCCTCTGTTGAATTCTGAAAAAGGAAGATAACCGATGAGCAATCACTTCTCTGCCACCCTCAAAGACCCTGCGTTGTTCCGCGAGGCCAACTACATCAATGGGCAATGGCTGCCGATCAAAGGCGACCAGAGCATCAAAGTCCACAATCCCGCCACCGGCGAGTTGGTCGGCCAGGTACCAGCCTTGGGTAGCAAAGAAACCGCCCAGGCGATTGCCGCCGCCAAGCAAGCCCAGCCGGCCTGGCGTGCACTGACCGCCAAAGAGCGCGCCGGCAAACTGCGCCGCCTGTTCGAGTTGATGATGGAAAACCAGGACGATCTGGCGCTGATCATGACCGCAGAACAGGGCAAACCACTGGCTGAAAGCCGGGGTGAGATTGCCTACGCGGCGTCCTTTATCGAGTGGTTTGCCGAAGAAGGCAAACGTGTCTACGGCGATACCATTCCGCAACCCCAGGCCGGTCGGCGCATCATCGTGCAAAAAGAGCCGATTGGGGTTTTCGCCGCCATTACGCCGTGGAATTTCCCGGCGGCAATGATCACCCGCAAAGCCGGCCCCGGCTGGGCGGCGGGCTGCACCGGGGTGATCCGCCCCGCCAGCCAGACGCCGTTCTCAGCATTGGCGCTCGCCGTGCTGGCCGAGCGGGCGGGCTTACCAGCCGGTGTTTGCAACGTGATTACCGGCCCGAGCCAGGCCATAGGCGCAGAACTGACCGCCAACCCGGACGTACGCAAGCTGTCGTTTACCGGCAGCACCGAGGTGGGCGCGCAACTGCTGGCGCAATGTGCCCCGACCATCAAAAAGACCAGTATGGAACTGGGCGGCAATGCGCCGTTTATCGTGTTTGACGATGCCGATCTGGACGCCGCGGTGATCGGTGCCGTGGCCTCCAAATACCGCAACGCGGGCCAGACCTGCGTGTGCACCAACCGTTTTCTGGTACAGGACGGCATCTACGACGCCTTTGCCGAAAAGCTGAAAGCGGCGGTGGAGAAATTGAAAGTGGGCAACGGCCTGGACGACGGCGTGACTATCGGCCCGTTGATTAACCCGGCCGCGGTGGAAAAAGTCAGCGAGCATATCGCCGACGCGGTGCAACGCGGCGCATCAATTCTGCTGGGAGGCAAACCTCATGCCTTGGGCAATAACTTCTTCACGCCGACCATTCTGACCGACGTACCACGGCAGGCCAAAATCTTCCATGAGGAAACCTTTGGCCCGGTAGCGCCGCTGATCCGTTTCAACAGCGAAGCCGAAGCCATTGAGCTGGCCAATGATACGCCGTTTGGCCTGGCCTCGTACTTCTACAGCCGGGATATCGGCCGGGTGATGCGCGTCGCCGAAGCGCTGGAATATGGCATCGTCGGCATTAATGAAGGGCTAATCTCCACCGAGGTTGCCCCGTTCGGTGGGGTTAAAAACTCCGGGTTGGGCCGTGAAGGGTCGAAGTACGGTATCGAAGATTATCTTGAGATTAAGTACCTGTGCCTTGGCGGGCTCGGGAGCTAACCGCCAGGCCCCAGGAGACGGCCCGCGCTGCGCGGGCCGGTAAAGCGTTATTGGAATTCAGGATCGGGTTTGCCGGTGATGCGGTTGCGGATATCGCGGCGGAAGATTTCAATGGTCCACATCCACAGGATATGGCCCAACGTCTCGGAAAAAATCTCATCCGCCGGCAGATCCCAGGCCGGTGGCGCCCAACCACCTAACGGCAGCACCACGCCATGGAACATCAGCGTAACCAGCAGGCCGAACGCCACGCCTTGCCAGAGTTTTATTTTGGGGAAAATCTCCGCCAGGAAACAGTACGCCATGGCGAAAAAGATGGAAAACAGATGATGAACCCCGGCCACGCCCCAATTGACCGCATGTCCGGAATACTGATAGACCAGATCGCCGGTTTTGATGCCCAAATCGTTCAACATCTCCATGGGCGGAATGGCTCTGTCTGCCGTGCGCGGCGGCAACGGGTTTTCGGTGCCCCACTTCACAAAGCTGGCAACATTACCGCCGACAAAACCGGCGAACAGCGCCGCCCGATAGTTACGTACATTTTTCCTTGTCACTGCCAACCAATCGGCCATGTCATTCCCTTCCCTGTTATCAATAATGTGGTTGAATGATAAACCGCGACGCGCTGAACCGTCTGTAGCCGAAAAACGATTATCTATCGCGATGTCTCTGACATTATAGTGACTCTTCCGACAGTCGCTTAAATGAGGTCACAATGGAGTTCTCCCCCGCTATCCCCATTCTTCGCATCTTCTCGGTTGAAAAGGCCAAGGAGTTTTATCTGGATTTTCTCGGTTTCACGCTGGATTGGGAGCACCGCTTCAGCGAGGATTTGCCGCTGTACGCGCAGGTCACTCGCTCAGGCCTGACCTTGCACCTCAGCGAGCACCACGGTGACAGTACGCCGGGTTCTACGGTCTTCATTCCCACCCAGAACATCGACGCACTGCACCAGGAGCTGTCGGCCAAGCAGTATCGCTACGCCAGGCCGGGGGTTACCACTGTCGACTGGGGAAAAGAGCTGAACATTGCCGATCCCTTCGGTAATCGGCTGCGTTTTTGCCAGCAAATTGGCAACGCCTGACGTTCTAAGGCGTTAACCACGCAGGCATTACTTTTGGTACTGCGCGTCGCTGACCTGTTCCATCCAGTCCACCGGGCTGCCGTTCAATGACTCGGCGATAGCGATGTGAGTCATGGCGGTGTCCGGCGTCGCACCATGCCAGTGTTTGACGTCTTCCGGGATCCAGACAATATCGCCCTGGTTCATTTCCTGGATCTCATCGCCCCACACCTGGATCCAACCGCGCCCCTGGGTGACGATCAACGTCTGGCCAAGCGGATGGGTATGCCAGGCAGTACGGGCACCGGGCTCAAAGGTCACGGTAGCACCGCCCACGCGGGCCGGTTCGCTGCCGGCAAAAGGCGCATCAATCCGCACCTTACCGGTAAAATAGTCTTCTGGGCCCGGACGGGAAGGCTGGGAACCGCTGCGTTGAATTTTCACTTGTTTCTCCGTTTCGGCCAAAGCGACCGGGGCTAACATGGACAGAATAATTGTAGAGGCTGCGAGTAATTTCACCGGATAACTCCTAACGGGTGACGGAGGAGGCAGAGGAACGCTTGGCAAACACCTCTTTGGCCACCGGAACGGCGGACATGGCGTTGGGCCAACCGACATAGAACGCCAAATGAGCCATCACCTCGCCGGCCTGTTGCTGGGTCAGGCCGTTGTCCATTGCCTTGTTGAGATGGAAGGTGATTTGAGCCACCTGCCCGTTAGCCACCAACGCACTCACCGTGACCAAACTGCGATCGCGGGGTGCCAGTGCCGGCCGTAACCAAAGGTCGTGAAACAACACGTCGGTGGTATAGGCCACCAGCCCGGGGAATTGCTCACTGCCGACCGCGTTTTCCACCGCACTGACCCGTAACCCTTCCGCCACCTCGTCCAGCGGCAGCCGTTGGGGCTCTGCCGCAGGCAATTCGGCAGCGCTGATGCCACGCTGTTGATAAACCTCTCGCGCTGCCACCACCGCCGCCATGGCGTTGCCCCAACCGGTATAGAAAGCCAGATGGGTGATGATCTCCGACAGCTCGGCGGCGGTTACGCCATGGTCTAATGCCAGGTTAAATTGCTCAGCCATCAGCGCCGTTTGGTTGCGGGCGATGACTGCGGCGACGGTGATCACGCTGCGGTCGCGCGGTGAAAGCGCCGGACGCAACCAAAGATCGCCCTGTAAAGTGTCGCGTTGAAATTTCGCCAAGGCCGGTGAGACGCTTTTCAGCCGCTCTTCCGACTCCGGGGTTTCTGCCCCGGCGCTGCCGGATATCGCCATCGACAAAGAAAGGGCCGTTGCTGCAAAGTGATTCATTCATCTATCTCCCGATAATGGTGACGTGATAGGCAAAAGATAGCGTCACACCCGCATAAGGACTAGATAGTAAAATGCGCAAGGAGCTATGAACTGAATTCATTAATTGTCGGTGGTCGTGGTAAGCGGCTAGAATATCGCCATTATTCAGCCCTGCGGCGAGGCCGGGATGTTAAAAGAAAACTTTAACGATTTGATTTCGTTTCTGATGGTGGCGCGCGAACGCAGCTTTACCAAAGCGGCGGCGAAACTTGGCGTTTCCCAATCGGCGTTGAGCCATGCCATCAGGGGGCTGGAAGAACGGCTGGAGCTGCGTTTATTGACCCGCACCACCCGCAGCGTGGCACCTACCGAGGCCGGTGAAAGACTGTTAAACAGCATCGGTCCGCGCTTTGCCGAAATTGAAAATGAACTGGATGCCTTAAGTGAAATGCGGGAGCGACCGGCGGGTAATATCCGCATCACCGCCGGTGAACATGCCGTCGATTCGGTGCTGTGGCCGGTGTTGAAGTCATTTCTGGCGGACTACCCGGATATCAAGGTCGAAATCACGGTGGATAATATCCTGACCGACATTGTCGCCGGCCGTTTTGATGCCGGAATCCGTCTGGGTGAACAGGTCGCCAAGGACATGATTGCGGTGCGCATTGCGCCGGACATGCGCATGGTGCCCATCGCCTCCCCCGCCTATTTTGAACAATACGGCACGCCGAACACCCCGCAGGAATTGCAAAACCATCGCTGCATCAACATGCGCTTACCGACCATGGGCGGTCTCTACGCCTGGGAGTTTGAAAAAGACGGCCGCGAGATCAAGGTGCGCGTCGAGGGTCAGCTAACCTTTAACAGCCTGCGCCAACGCATTGACGCAGCGCTGCTGGGCTTTGGTGTCGCCTTTGTCCCGGAAGATACCGTCACCCAGGAGCTGGCCGACGGCCGTTTAGTGCAGGTGCTTGACGAATGGTGTCCGCGCTTCCCCGGCTATTACCTCTATTATCCCAGCCGCAGGCAGCACACCACCGCCTTCGCGCTGTTTGTTGAAGCATTGCGCTACCCGCGTCAAACCTGAACGGTTGCGTCACACTCATAAAACCAACAAATAATCGAAAAAACAGCGCAAGCTACGTAATAAAATAATAACAATTAGAGTAACCTGCCCGCGCTTCAGCCGGCGCTGTCTCGCCCGTTGGCGTTCATTTCAACGACGGCGCAGAAAGCCAGGTCTGACTCAGTCCTTTTTGCTTTCGCCCCAATGACAGAGATTATTCAATAGCCCAAAACCAACCTCGCCACTTTTAGCGGCCACGGCCTTTTAGCCCTGGCGATAGCGAGGCTTTGCCGAACACAGGGGATGGATTTTTAGGGAGAAACCGCGTGTTTTTTTGGATATGGCTTAATCTCTAAATCGGGGACTTTTCATTTTGGTAAGGATAATACTATGCAAAATAAAGCATCATCGTCGCCGCTCATCATCATCACGGCGCTGTTTGCCGCGTTGAGCGGACTCTATCTGCTGGGGGGCGGCATCTGGCTGGCCAAGCTCGGCGGTTCACTGTATTACATCATTGCCGGTCTGGTGCTGTTAGTGACGGCCTGGCTGCTGGTTCGCCGCCGTGCTACCGCGCTGTTGCTGTACGCGGTATTTTTACTCGGCACCACGGTGTGGGCGCTATGGGAAGTCGGCCCGGACTTCTGGGCGCTGACGCCGCGGCTGGATGTCACCTTCTTCTTCGGCCTGTGGCTGGTGTTGCCCTTTATCTATCGCAAGCTTAACGCCAATGGCAAGCTGGCCTATAGCGCACTGAGCCTGGCACTGGTTGTCACCGTGGTGGCACTGGCCTACGCGGTGTTTAACGATCCGCAAGAGATCAACGGCACCCTTGAACCGGCACAGGCGAAGGTCGCTCCTCAGGCGTCGGACGCTGACTGGCCGGCCTATGGCCGTACTCAGGAAGGCACGCGCTATTCCCCACTGAGCCAGATCAATGACAAAAACGTCGGCCAGCTCAAGGAAGCCTGGAGCTTCCAGACCGGCGATCTGAAAACCGCTAACGATCCGGGGGAAATCACCAACGAAGTGACCCCGATTAAAATCCGCGACACGCTCTATCTGTGTACCCCACACCAGAAGCTGTTCGCGCTGGATGCCGCCACCGGTAAACAGAAATGGAAATTCGATCCTCAGTTGAATTTCAACCCAACGTTCCAACATATCACCTGCCGTGGCGTCTCTTATCATGAGACTCCTGCCGCCGCAGGCACCGCCACCGACGCCTCTCCGGCACAGTGCGCACGCCGCATTATCCTGCCGGTGAATGATGGCCGTCTGTTTGCTTTGGATGCCGAGACCGGCAAGCCTTGTGCCGACTTCGCCAATAACGGCGAACTCAACCTGCAAAGCAATATGCCGTATGCCACCCCTGGCCATTATGAGCCGACGTCTCCGCCAGTGATTACCGACAATGTGATCGTGGTCAGCGGTGCGGTAACCGACAACTATTCAACCCGCGAGCCGTCCGGTGTGATCCGCGGATTTGATGTCAACAGTGGCAAACTGCTGTGGGCGTTTGATCCGGGTGCCAAAGACCCTAACGCCATCCCGGCGGATGAGCATCACTTTACCCCGAACTCGCCTAACTCCTGGGCGCCTGCTGCTTACGACGCCAAGCTGGACATTGTCTACCTGCCGATGGGCGTGGCAACACCGGATATCTGGGGCGGTAACCGTACGCCAGATATGGAGCGCTACGCCAGCGGCCTGTTGGCGCTGAACGCTTCTACCGGCAAGTTGGTGTGGTTCTATCAAACGGTGCACCATGACCTGTGGGATATGGACGTACCGGCCCAGCCAACGCTGGCGGACATTACCGACAAGAGTGGCAACAAGGTGCCGGTGATTTATGTGCCGACCAAGACCGGTAACATTTTTGTACTGAACCGTACCAACGGCGAGCTGGTGGTACCGGCTCCGGAAAAACCGGTTCCGCAGGGCCCGGCCAAGGGCGACCGCCTGTCACCCACTCAGCCCTTCTCGGAGCTGACTTTCCGTCCGGAGAAAAAACTGACCGGCGCGGATATGTGGGGCGCCACCATTTACGACCAACTGGTTTGCCGGGTGATGTTCCACAGCCTGCGTTATGAAGGCACTTTCACCCCGCCTTCCGAACAGGGTACGTTGGTATTCCCGGGTAACCTCGGCATGTTCGAATGGGGCGGTCTGTCTGTCGATACTGACCGTCAGGTGGCTATCGCCAACCCTATCGCGCTGCCGTTTGTGTCAAAACTGATCCCACGCGGCCCGGGCAACCCGATTGAACCGCCAGCCGATGACAAAGGCGGCAGCGGTACCGAAGCCGGTGTGCAACCACAGTACGGTGTGCCGTTCGGCGTGACCCTGAACCCGTTCCTGTCACCGCTTGGCCTGCCGTGCAAACAGCCGGCCTGGGGTTACATTTCCGCGGTGGATCTGAAAACCAACGATATCGTGTGGAAAAAACGCATCGGTACCGTGCGCGACAGCTCTCCGCTGCCGTTACCGTTCAAAATGGGTATGCCGATGTTGGGCGGACCGGTCTCTACCGCCGGTAATGTGTTCTTCATTGGCGCAACGGCGGACAACTATCTGCGTGCCTTCAGCGTGACCAACGGTGAAAAACTGTGGGAAGCGCGGTTGCCTGCCGGTGGCCAGGCGACGCCAATGACCTATGAGGTTAATGGCAAGCAGTACGTGGTCATTTCCGCCGGCGGTCATGGCTCATTCGGCACCAAGCTGGGCGACTATATCGTCGCTTACGCCTTGCCAGATGAGAAATAATCGTCGAGGATAGCCCTATCACAGAGCACGCCACCCGGCGTGCTCTGTCACCACAAAATACCCGTCAGACCCTTTCCTGCCAGATCGCACCACCCACAATAAATTTCACATTACATATTGATAATGATTATCATTCGCAATATTATAACTGCGTTGGCCCCGGCAGTGGCCGACAATCATCTCAATATCACAGGCAGTAAACTGGCGGCCGCCTTCGGGCGGCCCTATTCGGAGGCACATGACCAAACAGCGCAGCAGGCAAACAACCCCTATCACCCCAGTTATCCACACCGGTACGGAGGATCTCATATGAGCCAACAACCCCTGACCGCCATGTTGATGCTGGTTTATGTGCTGCTGATGGTACCGGCATTGTTCGCTATCGATAACCGCCTGAGCACCACCCGCTGGGGCCAGGGCCGCCTGGTTCGCAAAACGCTGCAAACCGGGTTTATCATTACCCTGACCCTGCTGTTCTTCGGCCTCATGACGTTATTGTATTGATTAACTCGCCGCCACTGGCAGCACGGCTTCCTGTTTTACCACCGCAACCTTGCCGCTCAGCGCGAAGGCCGAGATCAGGGTAAACAGCAAGGCAATGCAGCCGAGGATCAGGTACGAGGTTTTGAAGCCGTAGTTGACGTACATCAGGCCCGCCGCATAAGACATGCCGATGGCTGATAGCTGCTTGAAGAAGCAGAAGCCCCAGAGGTAGATTGATGCCGAGAGGTTAACGTTAAACTGGGTGGTAATGTATTTGAAAATGCCCACCAGCAGGAACGGCACTTCAAACATATGCAGGGTTTTGAGGAAAATGACCGCCGTCACTGAGTCTGCCTGGGACGAACCGATAATCCGCACCGACATGATCACCCCGGCAATCAGCAGCGCGTTCTTGCCGCCAATGCGGTTGATGATCAACGGCGCAAAAAACATGATAAAAGCGTTAAGAAACTCACCCAGCGTAGTCACATAACCAAACGCCTGAGTCCCCGCATGTCGGTCGCTGAAAAACGAAGTGAAGAAGTTGGCAAACTGCTGATCGAACACGTCGTATACGCAGGCCACCCCAACGATATACATCACCAGACACCAAAATTTGCGCATTTTCAGCAGGCTCAGCGCAGCTTTCAACTTGACGGGTTTATGGTTCAGCGCTAATCCGTCCGCTACCGCCAGCGTATTATTTTGCTCCGGTTTGAACATATACAGCAGACCGGCCAACACCAGCGCGAAGCTTGACGCCAGCCAAAAGGCGAACTGGTTGTTAATCGTGAACATATAACCGACGATCGAGGCGCAAATTGCCCAGCCGATACAGCCAAACAGACGTGCCCGGCCATACTCAAATTGGCTGCGGCGGCTCACCTTCTCGATATAAGCTTCAATCGCCGGCGAACCTCCGCTGCACACCAGTCCCAGATAAATACCGCACAGCAGCGCCCCGAGCACAAAGTTGGTTTTCAGCAGCGGCGAGAACACATAAATAAACAGCGGCGCCAGAAACAGCAGCAGGAAAATGATCATCCACAGCAGGTGTTTCTTCAGGCCAAACTTATCGGTGACAAAACCAAAGATCGGCTGGAACACCAGGGCAAACAGCGCCATACAGGCGAATACCAGGCCGGTTTGCTGCTGATCGAGCTGGTTAACGTCATGCAACCAAATCGGAAAGAACGGCAGCACCGCACCCATGATAAAGAAATAGAAAAAACAGAAGGCACCGAAGATCCAAAAGTTCTTGTTTCTTAAATAAAACATGGCTCACCATCCCATTTATGACGGCGCAGGATGCCCCGCGCCTTGTGCGTTTTGAGGAGGTAATACAGTCAGTTTGGCGATTAATGGTAGGCGGGAAGCCAGTTACCGTGAGCCTCAATCAGTTCATCGCAGAGTTTACGGATATCATCAATCGAAAGCTCGGCAGACGTATGCGGATCCAACAGCGCCGCATGGTATATGGCCTCACGTTTATGGGTTACCGCCGCTTCAATGGTCAGCAGTTGGGTATTGATATTGGTGCGGTTGAGCGCCGCCAGTTGCTCAGGTAAATGCCCGACATAGCATGGCGAGATGCCCTGCCCATCCACCAGACAAGGCACTTCAACGCAGGCCTCGGCAGGCAAGTTGGTAATTAAACCGGTGTTGAGTACATTGCCGCCAATCTTGTACGGACGATCGGTTTCCATCGCTTCGATAATGTAGGACGCATACTCGTGCGTGCGGGTATGCGTCAGGTTGGCGTCATTCGTCAACGCCAGCTTGCGCTGTTGCCATTGGTCGATCTGTTCAATGCAGCGGCGCGGATACTCATCCAGCGGGATGTTAAAGCGCTCAATCAGCTCCGGATAATTGCGCTTAATCCAGTAAGGCATGTACTCGGCGTTATGCTCGGAAGACTCAGTGACGTAATAGCCAAAGGTTTTCATGATTTCATGGCGCACCATATCATCATGCTTGCCCTGCAGTGCGTTGGCGCGGCGCTTGATTTCCGGGTACAGATCCTCGCCATGGCGGCGAACGTCCAGCAACCAGGCCATATGATTGATGCCCGCAATATGGAACTGCACGTCATCGGTAGGCATATCCACGCTTTTCAGCAGCGTCTCCGCGCAAACCTGAACGCTGTGACACAGCCCCACGGTTTTCACGCCGGTATGACGCAGCATGCCGCCGGTTAAGGCCGCCATCGGGTTGGTGTAGTTCAGCAACCAGGCGTCCGGGCATACCGCTTCAATATCCCGGGCGAAATCAAACATCACCGGCAGGGTGCGCAGTGCGCGGAAGATCCCGCCTATTCCCAGGGTATCGGCAATGGTCTGCTGCAGACCGTACTTTTTGGCAATGGTGAAATCGGTGATGGTGCAAGGATCGTAACCGCCGACCTGGATGGCATTCACCACATAATTAGCATTTTTCAATGCAGCACGGCGATTTTCAACCCCAAGATAGGGGGTAATCTTCGCCCTGCCGGCGTTAATATTGCGGTTGATATTGCTCAGCATGGCGAAAGATTCGTTGAGACGGGCGCTGTCTATGTCGTACAGCGCGATATCCACTTCTTTCAATGCCGGGGTCGCCATGATATCGCCGAGGACGTTCTTGGCGAAGATGGTGCTGCCCGCGCCCATAAAAGTTACTTTAATCATCGTATTTCTCCGCTGCACTGGTTTTCGATAGGCTGAAATTACCCTGCAACGGCGAAGCGAGATATGGATGAATGTGACCTCATTATGGCGAAAAATGACGCAGCACAAAAACTGTGAGCCAGGTCTGGATTTGGTGTCACCCAGCCCCCCTTACGACAGCGACACTGCTACAGTGGGTAATAAAACCAGGACAGCAACTGATGCACAAGAGTTTTACCCTAAGCCGCACCGACAATATTGAGCTGAACCTGTACCAATATGGTGAGGAGAACTGTGACAAAGGGCATAGCTTTGGCCCCGCGGTACGTCAGCACTATTTATTTCATTATGTGATAAGCGGAACCGGTGTGCTGCACAGCGAATACGGCGATTTCCCGGTGGTGGCCGGAGAAGGCTTTTTGATCCATCCACACGACGTGACCACCTATCGCGCCGATAAAAAAGATCCCTGGCATTACATGTGGCTGGAAGTCGACGGGCTGATGGCCGGCAAGCTTTTCGAAGAGTGCCACCTGAGTCGCCAGTTCCCGATTTATCGCGCCCGCCCCTCGGATGAGACGCCCCAGGCCCTGCGCTACCTGCGGCGACTGGTCACTCATGACGATGAACACCGCCTGAAAACGCTTGGCCTGAGCTACCTGTTTTTTTCGGCACTGATCGACCATAGATTACAGGGCAGCGACGCACACTCCAGTGACAAGGAGCAGCATCTGCACAAAGCGGTCAAACTGATTGAAAACCGTTATCACGAACACCTGACCATTGAGCGCCTGGCCGCTTACTGCAATATCAACCGTAGTTATCTGTGCCGCTTGTTCAAAGGGGCATACGGCATCGGCCCGAAGGAATACCTGCTTAACTTCCGCATGACTCTCGCCACCAGCCTGTTACGCAACAGCCAGACGGCGATCAAAGTGGTCGGAATTTCGGTCGGTTATGAAAACCAACTGCACTTTTCCAAAGCCTTCAAACAGGTCCACGGTGTCTCACCGGCCCAATGGCGGCAGGAGAACTACCCGCTAACGCCGGTGGACGCGGAATGATCACTTCACCCGATCCTTTTCCTCAGCGAATTTCGATTTTATCCGCGGGTACTTCCACAGCCAGCGCCCGCTGACCATCCGCCAGTAGAACAACGCCCCGCGCACCGCCCAATCCATAAACATGCCCAGCCAGACGCCGACCACGCCCATTCCCAACAGGATGCCCAGCGTATAGCCGGCCACCACGCGGCAACCCCACATGCCCAACATCGATACCCACATGGCGAAACGGGCGTCGCGCGCGCCTTTCAAACCGGCGGGCAGCACCCAGGAAGCCGCCCAAATGGGCATAAAGGCGGCGTTGAGCCAGACCAGCACCTTAACTACCTCCTTCACGTCATCCTGTTGGCTATAAAACGAGGCGAACACCCCAGCCAGCGGCGCGGTACCCCAGGCGATCGCCGTCAGGCCAAAGGTCGCCAGCCAGAAGATATGGCGCAACTGCCTTTCCGCCTGGGCAATCTGCCCTTTCCCCAGACGTTTGCCGACAATAATGGTCGACGCCGACCCCAGGGCGTTGCCCGGCAGGTTAATCAAGGAGGCGATAGAGAAAGCGATAAAATTGCCGGCGATGACGTTGGTACCCATGCCGGCGACAAACATTTGGGTCAGCAGCTTGCCGCCGTTGAACAGCACCGACTCGATGCTGGCAGGGATGCCTATCCCTAGCACTTCCCACAGAATCGACAGTTTTAACGGGCTAAAGTAACTTTTCAGCGTAATGTGCAACGCCGGGTTAAAGCCGATCATCAGCACGTAAATGATCGCTATCGCGCCGATATAGCGGGAAATGGTCAGCCCCAGTCCGGCCCCGACAAAGCCCAGCCCATGCCAGCCCAACATGCCGTAAATCAGGATGCTGCTGATGATGATATTCAGGATATTCATGCCGCCGTTGATCAACAGCGGGATTTTGGTGTTCCCGGCCCCCCGTAGCGCCCCGCTACCAATCAATGCAATGGCTGCCGCCGGGTAGCTCCAGACCGTGGTTTGCAGGTAAGAAAGCGCCAGCGCTTTCACCTCTGGCGTGGCGGCACCGGCGATCACATCAATAATCTGCTCGCCCGCCAAATGGATACCCACTGCCAGCACCAGAGCCACCAGCGTCATCAACACCAGCGACTGGCGGGCCGCCGAACGTGCTCTTTTGCGATCCCGCTTGCCAAGGCTGAAGGCCACCACCACCGTAGTGCCCAGATCCACCGCGGCGAAGAAAGAGATAATTACCATGTTGAAGCTGTCTGCCAGCCCCACTCCGGCCATCGCTTCCTTACCGATCCAACTCACCAGAAAAGTACTCAGCACCCCCATCAACAAGACGCAGGCATTCTCCATAAAGATCGGCACCGCCAGCGGCGTAATCTCACGCCAAAACAGGACGCGGTGGCTTTTGCGTTTGGGGTACCAGGGCGTGTTTTCCACACGCTGACGCAGGGCAGCATATAAGTTCAAGATTGGCTCATGGGATAGAAGTGAAACAACATTTCAAATAATGAGCGACGGATGCTTATCCTGCAAAGAATTTTTGCCAATGCGCTGCAGATTAGGAAAATGACAGGGGGCGCAGCATGCCGCGCCCAGCTTAATCAGTCAGCCACTATTCCATATAGTCTTCCTGATCGGACTTGGCTGCGGCAATAAAGTTTGCGGTGCGATTGTTCATCACGGCGCATTTGTCCGTCAGCAACTGACGATCCTCCAGCACGGCCAGGTAGCGTGCCTGGGCCAGCGCCGGCAACTGTTGGTAGCCCGCCGCCTTAGTATCCCAGCCGCGATGCTCCGCCACGCGCATCGCGGTGCGTTGCAGTTTGACATCATCAGGAATGTCCGTACGGTTGCAGTTTTGCCGCAGGAAATGGCTGCCCGCCAACAGAGTGGAAAGCTGGTCTAGTTGCGTTTGCAGCGGCGGTGGCGGCTTATGCACCGTTTGCTGACACCCTGCGAGAAATAACAATGCCGCAGCGCCCAAAACTGAAGTGCGTAACACCTTAATCATGGCGATTATCCTTAAATAAAAGAGGGTTAAAATCAGCTTAGGCGAGCTTGGCAATACTGCAAGCCGGCGGATAACTGGCATCTCAGAGAGCAGAGCGCTTCAACGACAAAGATCGCTTTTCATCGTTGCAGGGATCTTGCAAATTCTTGCGCTTTGAGCAGGAAAATATGGATTACCGACACGATTAATCATCCAAATAACACCACCAGCCAAAGAGTTATGGTCATCATGACAGTGACCAACTGCGCCGCACCGCCCAAATCCTTGGCTCGTTTAGATAAAGGGTGTATATCCAGAGAAATGCGATCGACGACACTCTCAATCGCGGTGTTAAGCAACTCAACAACCAGTAAAAGGAAGCAACTGGAAATCAATAACACTCTTTCTATTTTTGTAATATCTAAAAGAAATGTAACTATCAGTAAGATTGAGTTAATAAAGAGTAACTGACGGAAAGCATCTTCTGTGAGAACGGCATCAACCAAACCTTCCAATGAGTTTCTTATGCTACTGGTTAAGCGCCTTATTCCTTTTTTCTTTTCAAACGACATGCATTTACTCTTCTAAAAATCAGGGTGATTTATAAAACCAACAAATAACGCACCGTTAGTTATCGTCTAATTAATTAATAGAATTAAACATTCCCCCTGGTAACAGGGTTAATCCGACAACGTTAAATCACAAGCAGCCAAAAAGGAATTTCGGTCATATGCATCATCTGATGCGAAGCACGTTTTACATCATCCTTAGGGCATCTAAAGGTGCCCTATATCAGACGGATTAGAGTTGTTTTTCGTATAAACGATAACGCTTATAAGGAACTGCCCCAATTCGCTCCAGAATCGTACGCATACCGCTATTGGACTCCAGGATCCACGACATCTCTAACGCATCAATATTGCGCTTCGCAAAGGGGTCACGTAACGCCTCAATAAGTAACAGCGCTATAATTGGCCCTATACGACTAAATTGATACTCTTGGCGAACCCCCATCAGAGGGACTCTTGCCGTTCGCACGCCGCTCACTTTCAGTCGCCACAACAGTTTCGCCCAGCCAAAAGGCAATAGGCGCCCGTTCAGATCGGCGATAGCCTCATTGATATTGGGCAACCCCACGATGAAGGCACAGGGAACTGAATCGACTTCTGCAATATAAATCATGTCGTCCGGAACCAAAAATTTCAGTTGGTCCCCCATGGTGGCAAACTCATGTTCGGTAAAGGGGACAAAGCCCCAGTTATCTTGCCAGCCCGAGTTGAAAATTTCGCGAAGTACCTGCATTTCCTCGTTAAATCGTTTGCGATTGAGGCGGCGAAGGGTCACTTTTTTACCTACCTGCGCCATCATTTTGGTTAATGAAGGCGAGAAAGTCAGGTCAGTCCTCTTCATCCAATAAGCCAGTAAATCTATGCCTTGTGTGTATCCCTGGAGCTCCATATTGGCGGCATAGTAAGGTTTGGCGTGCGTCATCATGGCTGACGGCGGAGTATCAAAACCCTCAACCAATAAGCCACTTTCCTGATTGATATTAAGGCTAAAGGGGCCGGTGATTTTTAATGCGCCTTTAGACTTCAACCAACCTTCTGCTGCAGCAAATAACGCACTAAACACAGCCGGATCGTCGATGGCATCAATCATGCCAAAGTGGCCGGTATCCTCGCCATAGCGTTCGCGGTGTAAGGAGTCAATTTGAGCAGTTATTCGCCCGACTACCTTCCCCTCTTTTTTGGCTACCCATGCCTGCCATTCTATATGTTCAGTGCCAGGATTTTTCTTGGAAAGATGCTCTTCACGCTCTAAAAACAAGGGAATAATCCAACTAGGGTCATCGCGATAAAGTGAGGAGGGAAAAGCTATAAATTCTTTAAGATCCCGCTTATCCAGGACTTTCTCGATATGAATCATAAATAACCTTAAAATTTAATAGCCTACTAAAAATTAATCACTATAGTACCCGTGATACTTTCAGAGCGGGGATTCATTATTGCCCCTATCTCATCCACCTTGAGAGATAAGGAAAATCAACCAGTACCTAATATAAATAGAATGTTATTCGACCAGATTCCCCCTAGGCGCTTGCTATTCTTTATCATCAGAAGTTATGCCAGATAGGGGCGTGCACAGGCTAAGCAAATTATGCCTTTTATTTTTTAGTGCTATTTCTTTAGAAAAAAATTACCGTTTTTAGTTTACTAATTCTAGTCTGGATAAGCATTGCCATATTTTACCATTAAATGCTTTTTCTATCCTTAGGGCTAAATGAGGCTTTCACTTTTCACCCTCTTCCGGATATTGTTTATGATATGTTTAAGTACGGAGATAGCCATGCGCAAGGTCAGATCATATAAATCGGCGATTATTCCCATCCGAAAATGTGTCGACGACAGGCATTGGATGAAGGTTGTCGACCAAAGGGCCGCGATATCCGGAGCCAATGATGACAGCCTGTATATCTACCGTTCCTCGGTCATGATCCTGACGTGAAATATAGGCTAATCCATCAACCTCCATTTCAGAGTAGACAGGGTGGTTATTAACCACCGGACAGCTTATTTCTGGGATGAAAGGAAATATTTGAATAGCAAATATATTCAAAACATTTTCATCGTAAAACATTAACTTTCTCGCCAATAGTTGTTTTCCTCTTTTGGTGTTTTTAATCTATGGCCAATTTGTCTATGTCTGAAACAAGCTCAACTCATTCTCTTCCCATGCGGTATGCAGATTTCCCCACGTTGGTGGAGGCCTTAGATTATGCAGCGCAAGGCAGTACAGGAATGAACTTTTACGATCGTCGTAATCAGCTCGTGGCCGTACTGGAATACCGCACGCTAAAACAACGTGCGGTGGTGGGTGCGCGACGCCTGTTATCACTGAATCTTAATAAAGGCGATCGCGTTGCGCTTATCGCGGAAACCAACGCGGGTTTCGTCGAGGCTTTCTTTGCCTGCCAATATGCCGGCCTGGTTGCTGTGCCCCTGGCCATTCCTATGGGTGTGGGACAGCGTGATTCCTATACCATCAAGCTTCAGGGTCTGATCAACAGCTGTAAACCTTCAGCCATCATCAGCAGTGAGGAATGGGTGCCGTTGATTAGCTCTGCAACCCTTGATACACCGCCAACGCATATTCTCAGCAACGAAGATTTTAACGCGTTGCCCGAGTTGGATGTCGAGCTGCAAGCCGCGTCACCCGACGACATTGCCTATCTCCAATATACCTCGGGTAGCACCCGCTTTCCGCGCGGAGTCATAATTACCCAGCGTGCCGCTATGGCTAACCTGCACGCCATTAGTCATGACGGGATCAAATTACGAGCCGGCGATCGCTGCGTCTCCTGGCTACCCTTCTATCACGATATGGGGTTGGTCGGTTTCCTGCTTACCCCTGTGGCAACCCAGTTGTCCGTTGACTATCTGCGCACGCAAGATTTTGCAATGCGCCCGATGCAATGGTTAAAACTGATCGCTAAAAATCGCGGTACCGTGTCCGTCGCCCCCCCGTTTGGTTACGATTTATGCTTACGCTACAGCAACAACAAAGAGCTGACCGAGTTGGATCTTTCCAGCTGGCGCGTTGCAGGCGTAGGGGCGGAACCTATCCCGGCAGAGTTGCTCCATCAGTTCGGTGAACACTTCAGCCACCTCAACTTTGACAGTAAGGCTTTCATGCCCTGCTATGGTTTAGCCGAGAATACCCTTGCGGTGAGTTTCTATGATGAAACCTCCGGCGCACCCATCAACGCAGTCGACCGCGACATTTTGGAATACGAGGGTAAAGCGGTAGCGCCTGGCAAAAAAACGCGCGTCACGTCGGCGTTTGTCAATTGCGGCAAGGCACTCCCTGGCCATCGTATCGAAATTCGAAGTGAAACCGGACAGCCTCTGCCAGAGCGGCAGGTCGGCCGTATTTTTATTTCCGGCCCCAGCCTGATGAATGGGTATTTTCGCGATGATGCATCACAGCAAAAAATCCAGGCGACGGGCTGGATGGATACCGGTGACCTGGGGTATTTGCTGGATGGGTATCTGTACGTCACCGGCCGTAAGAAAGATTTGATCATTATTCGGGGCCGTAATATTTGGCCTCAGGATATCGAATATGTCGCGGAGTCTGAGCCTGAAATCCGCTCTGGGGATGCCATTGCCTTCGTCACGGAAGAGCACGGTGACGGAGCCAGAATTATTCTGCAAATCCAGTGCCGGGTCAGTGCGGAAGAGCGGCGGGAACAAATCGTCCATACGCTGAGCGGACGCATACAAAGCGAATTCGGTATTGCGGTGGATATTGAACTGCTGCCACCGCACAGCATTCCTCGTACATCCTCGGGGAAACCTGCCCGCGCCGAAGCCAAAAAGCGTTGGCTGACTACGTCAATCTGCCCGCCAATGCATCAGTTGGCAGGTTTTGCGCAATGAACGGTACCGTCGCAGTCACTGGCGCCACTGGTTTTATTGGCCAACACGTCGTCCAGAATCTGCTCTCGCAGGGTTTTACCGTACGGGCCCTAACCCGGCACACAGGTAAAACCTCAACCGATAACCTGGTTTGGATCCAGGGGGCGCTGGAAGATCAGGGCTCTCTCACCGAGTTGGTTCATGGCGCTGAATTCGTGGTTCATTGTGCGGGGCAGGTCCGGGGACAGACCGAAGAAACCTTTATCCATTGCAATGTTAGCGGCAGCCTAAACCTGATGCAGGCGGCAACACAAAGCGGCAGCTGCAGGCGTTTCTTGTTTATCTCTTCCCTTGCGGCCCGCCATCCTGAGCTGTCTTGGTACGCAAATTCAAAACATATTGCCGAACAACGGCTAATGACCATGGCCTCGGACATTTCGCTGGGCATTTTTCGTCCAACCGCCGTTTACGGGCCCGGCGATAAAGAGCTTAAACCCATATTTAGCTGGCTCCTGCGCGGTGTACTCCCCCGACTGGGTTCGCCTGAAGCCAAGCTGACTTTCCTGCATGTAAGCGATTTAGCACAAGCAGTGAGCCAATGGTTATTAGTCGATCGTCCGCAAGCGCAGACCTATGAATTATGCGATGGGGTAGCCGGGGGTTATAGCTGGCTGCGTTTACGGGAAATCGGTGCCGCAGTGCGTAATGGCCCCGTGCGGCTGCTGGGGATCCCTTTGCCTCTGCTCAGCATCATTGCAGACATCAGCATTCTTATGAGTCGACTGGCAAAGAAAGAACCGATGCTGACGCACAACAAAATACGTGAATTAACCTATCCGGACTGGTCTGCGAGCAATCAACGCTTATCCGAAAATATTAATTGGTTTCCCAAGGTTAGTTTGGAGCGCGCACTGCGTGAAGGTCTGTTTTAATTATTTTACTTAGAGGTTTGCCAAAGTTCTTATGCTAAATCGCGACGCTGTAATGGATTATATTCTTACTTGTTTACAAGGTCTCGTCGAAGGCGGAGTAGAAATCAAGCCTGATAGCGATCTCGTCAATGATCTTGGCCTGGAATCCATCAGAGTCCTGGATCTGCTGATGATGTTAGAAGATGAACTGGATATTTCCATACCTATCAATATATTACTTGATGTTAGAACGCCAGAGCAGCTACTGGCCGCTCTACTGCCTCGCTTGGAGAAAACTAATGGGCCTGTATGATAAATTTTCCCGGCTGGCGAACGATCGTGAGCAATTCCAGACATCTGGCCTAAACCCCTTTGGCACCTGCATTGATGAGATTTACTCAGCGACCGAAGGACGCATTGGCAACCAGAAAATTGTACTGGCGGGAACAAATAACTACCTTGGCCTGACCTTCGATGCCCAGGCAATTGCCGATGGACAGGCTGCATTAGCCACCCAGGGCACCGGTACCACGGGTTCTCGCATGGCCAATGGCAGCTACGGCGCTCACTTAATGTTAGAGCAGGAGCTGGCGACTTTCTTTGACCGCCCTACCGCCATCGTATTTTCCACGGGATATACCGCGAACCTCGGGGTAATCAGCACGCTAGCAGGCCCCGGCTCAGTGGTATTGATAGACGCAGACAGCCACGCGAGTATTTATGATGCCTGTGCCTTGGGCGGCGCTGAAATCATTCGTTTCCGCCACAATGACGCTAAAGATCTGGAACGCCGCATGGTGCGCCTTGGTGAGCGCGCGCGAGAAGCAATAATTATCGTTGAAGGCATTTACAGCATGCTGGGTGATGTTGCTCCGCTGGTCGAAATAGTCGATATCAAACGGCGTCTTGGCGGTTATTTATTGGTAGACGAAGCTCACTCATTTGGCGTGATGGGGGCTAACGGACGTGGCCTTGCTGAAGCACTGGGCGTTGAACAAGATGTTGATATTATTTTGGGCACCTTCAGTAAAAGTCTGGCCTCTATCGGTGGCTTTGCCGTCGGCAGCAAGGCCATGGACGTGCTGCGCTACAGCAGCCGCCCCTATATTTTTACCGCATCACCTTCACCATCAAGTATTGCTTCAGTGCGCTCTTCTTTGCAAAAGATCGCGCAACATCCTGAGCTACGGGAAAAACTCTGGAGCAACGCGCATCGGCTCTATCATGGTCTTGCCAAACTGGGTTACGAGTTGGGTCCGCGCATCAGCCCGGTCGTTCCGGTCATGATCGGCTCGAAAGAAGATGGCCTGCGTTTCTGGCGCGATCTGATTGCAAAGGGTGTTTATGTCAATCTGGTATTACCGCCGGCGGCACCGGCAGGAATGACTCTCCTGCGTTGCAGCGTTAATGCCGCGCACAGTGAAGAAGAGATTGATACGATCATTCAGGCTTTTGCCGTACTGAAAAAGTAATTGCCTTCATATTTCCCTGGGATAACCATGGGGAATATTCAAAAGACGGTGCCCTCCACTTGGTGTTTAAAATCATACCGGCCTTTCTTGCCAGTGCCGAAATAACCTTATCGGCACTGGACTCAAACCTTTCTTGATTCTCTAACAGAAAGGCAATAAATAATTAGTGAGTTGCGACAGAATCAGCTTCGACAGTGCTATATCCATTTGCTTGCATAAAATCCGCGATGGCTTTTTCAGCGGAAGATAACACTTCATCAAGCGGCTTATTGGCATCGATATCAGCGATTTCCGCCCCTTCAAAAGTCAGCAGCGGTGTTAAGGCAATCTTTTTTTCCAACGCTTCTTTTTGATGGTCGGGCTTGCGCGCACAAGCGACATCAAGATCAACATTTAACTTTATGACCAAGTCCGGTTTATGATCCGCCATCCATTGAAAAGCTAAGCGTTCACGTCCCGCCAGCCATTTGACAAAGCGGCTGCCTTTTACATTTACGGGGAATACGGTGCCATCATATCCGCCGGGGATTTGCACCTGTGGAAAACGGTCGGTTAATACGATGAGCCCTTGCCGACGAAAAGCCAACATGTGGCGAAAACGTATCAATCGGCGCACAACGAAAGTGATGATCACCAATGCCGGCAATAGACCAAGCCTGGCCTTTGCGGATTTGACTTTTTTAGTATTACGTTCAATGGCCTTGCCAAAAGAGTTCCCCATGAGCGGGAATTGTGAAACCGCACGTCCGACATTTCCTGCCTGTTTGCCCAGATGGACCTTTACTGCTGGACCATAATTTTTTACATAATCGATAAGATATTCACAGACAGTAGACTTACCCGAGCCATCGCTGCCAATAACCGCAATAAGCGGCGGGAGTTTTGAATTCATAATAAGATTCTCTTCTAAGACACCTGATAAAATGTACCATTTCGGAGGCGAAAAGTCGCTTAAAGCCGCTACCCATTCAACAATGAATAAATATCATAACTTAATGCAATTACACACGAATGATTAAGAAACCAATGGAAGAACCCGTTTCACTCCCTGGCGCGGTGATATCTCATTAGCAATAAGAGCCATAGGGGAAATCCGGGCAAGAAATTAGCACAAAAAAACAAGACGGGTATAGCGGAGTGTAATTCTCAATAAAGACAAATCTGATTATTATCGAAATAGCGCACGATAAAAACCTTGAACCCAGAGCTGATTATAATACAATGGTTTCTTTATATTGGATCCATTACTGTGAGCCAAAAGACAATATCTATTGCTAATCACCCCCCCGTACGCGTAATCGCAATAACGGGTTGTGATGGTTCAGGGAAATCGACTTTAGCTACCAGCCTGGTCAATCACCTGTCATCACAAGAGCCGACAGAATTACTTTATCTCGGTCAGTCTTCGGGACGTATAGGTGAATGGATCAGTGACCTACCGATTATTGGTGCCCCCTTCGGTCGTTATTTACTGACCAAGTCGGAGCATGTTCATGAACACCCTTCCACTCCCCCAGGAAATGTGACGACGCTGGTGATCTTTCTATTGTCGTATTGGCGAGTTTATAAGTTTCGTCGAATGTTGGCGAAAAGTCGCAGAGGGAAATTGCTGGTGACGGATCGTTACCCTCAGGCGGAAGTGGCAGGTTTTCGTTTCGATGGTCCACAACTTGCAAAAACGGTCGGCGGTAATCGCTGGGTACAAAGGTTGAGAACACATGAGCAAAAACTGTATCAGTGGATGGCATCCTATCCGCCATTTTTATTGATTCGTCTCGATATTGATGAACAAACCGCGTACTCCCGTAAACCCGATCATAAGCTTTCGGCTCTGCGTGAGAAAATTGCCGTTATTCCTCACCTTACGTTTAATGGTGCAAAGATATTGGATTTAGATGGGCGAGAACCGGCAAGTAAAATTCTCGATGAGTCCCTGCGCGCAATTCTAACCTCGCTGACGACGTCAGAGGTTTAATCTTTTGATGACCTTTTCATGCTAAAAAAAATGCAAAAAAATAAATCGAATACAGAAAACGATCTACCCTCGGCTTGCGTTGCCGGCCTTATTGCGGTTGTCGGCAGTGATGGCACCGGAAAGTCCACGCTAACCGCCGACCTGGTCAAAAAACTGCAAAAATATCGGGCCACGGAGCGTCGTTATTTAGGGCTTATCTCTGGGGAGGATGGCGATAAAATTAAGCGCCTGCCTTTGGTTGGCGTATGGCTTGAACGGCGTCTGGCGGCAAAATCCGACAAGACTCAGCGTATGGGCAATAAGCCACCGGCACTCTGGGCAGCATTGATTATGTTCGGTTTTTCACTGTGGCGCGCGGCTAATTTGCGCAAAGTACAGCGTCTGGCCAAGAGTGGCGTGTTGGTGATCAGCGATCGTTTTCCACAGGCTGAGATTTCAGGTTTTTACTATGACGGACCGGGCATTGGCGTGGAGCGCGCAAAAGGCTGGCTAATGACTCGTTTAGCGGAGCGTGAACAACGTTTATATCAACAAATGGCCTTATGCCGCCCAGAACTTATCATTCGTCTTGATATTGATGTCGATACCGCTTTTTCACGTAAACCCGATCACAGTTATGAAGAGCTGAAGGACAAAATTTCTGCCATGGTTCGGCTACAGTATAATGGCTCCAGAATTATCGAGCTGGATGCCAAAGCCCCCTACGATGAAGTACTGGGAAAAGCACTAAATGCAATATCTTCCGTTGCCGTGCTCCCTTCGCGTCCCCATTCCACTCTCGGATAACGGAGTCACTCGTCTATGCCGGGATCCCTACAATATTACTCATTCTCAAGTCAGTGTGGGTACATGTGGTTAGTATGGCTGGTTTTACCATGAAACATTGGTTTTCCGATGGCGCTTTTCGTTCCATCTTACGTAACGCCGCCTACTTAGGCTCCGGCAGTGTGGCTAGCGCGTTGCTCGGGTTACTTGCGCTTTCTTGTGCCGGTAAAGGCATGTCGCCGGAAATGTTCGGTGTCCTTGTCGTCATTCAAGCCTATACGAAAGCGGTCAGTGATTTTATCAAGTTTCAAACCTGGCAATTCGTTGTTCAATTCGGCACCCCCGCATTGGAACGCCAAAACATTCAACGCTTTCGCGACGTCATTTCATTTTCGTTCGGCCTGGATATCGCAAGCGGAACCATTGCCGTGCTTGGCGGTATGTTATTACTCCCCTTCCTCTCTCACGCTTTAGGTTTGGATGCGGAAAGTTTTTGGCTCGCCATTCTTTACTGCACATTAATCCCGTCCATGACGTCGTCAACCCCTACGGGGATTTTACGGGCGTTTGACCGCTTCGATTTGATTGCAGTTCAGCAGGCTATAAAACCCTTTTTGCAGGCGATAGGAAGTGTCCTGTCTTATTATTTTGACTTGGGATTCCCGGGTTTTATTATCACATGGTATGCCTCTAACTTAATCGGAGGAACCCTGTTTTGGTGGTTTGCCGCGCGTGAATTACGCCGCAGGGATATTCATAATGCGCTGAAACCACGGCTATTTAAGACCGCACGCCGCATAGAGGGCGCCTGGAATTTCGTATGGACAACCAATTTTGCCCATACGATTTGGGCTACGCGTAACTCATGCAGCACCGTTTTAGTTGGCGTCGTTTTGGGTCCGGCGGCGGCTGGGTTGTTCAAAATTGCGATGACTTTCTTTGATGCCACAGGCACCCCGGCCAAGTTACTGGAAAAGAGCTTCTATCCTGAAATCATGCGCTTAGACCCTCGCACGACAAAACCCTGGCTGCTGGGCCTCAGATCGGCATTGTTAGCCGGGGGTATTGGTCTCGCCGTGGCCCTTCTCGTCATCGTCGTTGGTAAGCCATTAATCTCAGTTGTTTTCGGTTACCAGTACTTGCAAGCCTATGATTTAATTCAAATCATGCTGGGTGCCATTATCGTGTCCATGCTGGGCTTTCCTCAGGAGTCCTTATTGTTTATGGCAGGTAAACAACGGGCTTTCTTGATCGTGCAGACTATTGCCTCAGCCTCGTACATTGGGCTCTTAATCATGATGTCTCATGTCTTTGGAGTCCAAGGCGCGGCGTTCGCTTATTTGGCAGGCCAATGTTTAGACGTTTTGTTGACGCTAATACCGACGATAAGTGCTTACCGTAATCGCTATTTACTGGGATTCAATGTATCCAGAGAGAGTAATCAATGATTGATAACAGCAGCAGGAAAAAATTCTCAACTGAAACGACCCAATTACTGTTTACTGCGGTAGAGACAGATGACCTCGTTGAGGCGGACATCAATTTACCTCAGCATATTGACTTGCAATGTTCAGATGAGAGCATTCAAGATAATTATGCCTTGTGTCTGCAATTTTGGCAGGACGGTTTTACCCGACAGGAGCTATTACGCTTAGTCAATGACTTTCTTAAAGACGTAGAGTTATCTGCGGCAACGCGTATGCGCTATAAGTATATTCGTGCGCGTTATAAGCATTTACGTTTTGCTCAGAGACTTTACAGCAAAAAGCACAATTCCAGTCACCTTTTTCACTTAACAACCGTAGTTCTTGGGCATTTTCAGGATGCTTTTCGCAACGGCAACCAAGAGAATCTTAAACTCTACGGTAATATTCTCCGGATCCTCCTCAGCAAGCCGATTTGGTCGCTGGTGAATTACGCTTTACGTCATATTCACTTAGAAACCGAGAGCAATTTTATTGCATATCGCCAGGAGCAAATGCGCGAACTCCAGAGGCTAATTGCTGATCCTCAGCTCACTGGAAAGCAGTTCCACGATGTGCGGAAAATTATTAGCCAGCAAGTCTCATTTTACGACACGCTGAGATCTATAGATCCCAGCAACCGGGAAGCCCGTCAGATTTCCAGATTTTTGGCCGCTATTAATGGGTTAATGGGAGATCGGCATGATGTGATGGTGGCGGATAAGCTGGCCGGTGGAAAATCCTATGATGAGCCGACGATGCTGGATGTCGATATTCGCCAACGTCTGGAATTACTTCTCGAGCGATATCCTATGCAAGTTTAGCCGCAAGGGGAGATTACCGCTCTCCTCCGCAGCAACAATCCTTATACATTATGGTTATTTTCATGACGTTACGTAGATTACTGACAATCTCGCTGCTGCTGTTCCCACTGGTAACATCAGCGCATAATTTTGTTCAGGGTGAACCTGTCGCACCGGTATTCATAGCCGATCGCGGGGAGTTACTTCTTGAAAATGACAATTTTCGCTATAAGAAATGGGGCAGTTCAGAACTGGCAGGAAAAGTTCGAGTCATCCAGTGCATCGCCGGCCGCACCTCTGCCAAGAAGAAAAATTCGATGCTGATTACCGCCGTCAAGGAAGCAAATTTTCCGAACGACCGTTTTCAGCCTACCACTATCGTCAATACTGATGACGCGATCCCGGGCTCAGGCTTTTTCGTGCGGAGTAAAATCGAGAAAAACAAAAGGCATTACCCCTGGGCGCAATTCATTGTCGATAGTTATGGTCTGGTCCGTAACGCCTGGAAGCTGCCAGAAGAAAGTTCAACAATTGTGGTGCTGGATAAAGAAGGGCGCGTCCAATGGGCAAAAGATGGAGCTCTGACCCCGGATGAAGTTAATCAGGTGATCGCCCTGCTGCAAAAGCTGATTGGCAGCGACCAATCACGAAGAAAAACATACTGGAAGCGCGCCTTTTCTCGGCAAACATGCGTTTGATATTAAGGGATATAACTAGCTTATGGCTTTGATTGAGCGCTATATCATGGTTGAAATCCGCCGATTAGTGATGATCATCGTGGGTTTTCTCATCTTTATGTTTGCCAGCTATTCAGCCCAACGGTATCTCACAGAAGCTGCCAATGGTACATTGGCTCTGCAAATCGTATTTGACGTTGTCTGTTATAAAATATTGATTGCATTAGAGATGCTGCTGCCGGTAGGCCTATATGTTTCCGTCGCGGTTGCGCTGGGGCAGCTCTACAGCGATTCTGAAATAACCGCCATTCACGCCTCTGGCGCCAGCCCGTGGCGGTTATACAAAGCGGTATTGGTACTTGCCATTCCTCTGGCCCTGTTTGTAACACTTATTTCGATGTACGGCAGACCCTGGGCGTACGCCAATATCTATCAGTTGGAACAACAGTCACAATCCGTGCTGGACGTTAGCCATCTGCAGGCAAATAAATTTAACGTTAATGGCAGCGGCAGAATGATCCTCGCCTCTCGTATTGACCCAACGTCAAATCATCTTACAGACGCATTGATTTACTCACGCTCGGCCAACAATACCAGTTTATATCGGGCTCATTCAGTTGAAGTGATAGATCCCTCTCCTTCAAATCCCTCAGTGATATTGAAGTCAGGAACCGCCTATGTGTTAGAGCGCAAAGGCACAGATGACAATATGCAGAATTATAATAATTTTAAAATAGCGCTTAAACCCTTGCTCGAAAGCATAGAGGTCAAGCGCAAGTCAGCATCCTTGGCGGCATTATCACGCTCCACTGACCCTGCAGACAGGGCGGAGCTACAATGGCGGGAAAGCCGCGGTATCAGTACCCTACTGATGGTGTTATTGGCAATTCCATTAAGCCGAATAAAACCCCGCCAGGGCCGTTATACAACGCTGTTCCCTCTCACTCTGTTATTTGCTGCCATTTTTTACGGAGGAAATATCTGCCGCACGTTAGTAGCTAATGGGAGTATCCCCATCACTCCAGGTGTCTGGTCAGTCCCGATATTAATGTCGATTGGAATGTTGTTTTTTATTGCGCGCGACTTCTCACTGTTACGGAAGTTATCCCGATGAACATATTCGGTCGTTATTTGATTCGTAATCTCTTCATCGGATTTGCAGCCGCTGCCGGATTATTAATCCCATTATTTACCACTTTTAATCTGATCAACGAACTCGAGGACGTTACCCCAAATGGATACCATTGGACACAGGCCCTGCTAGTAGTCTTAATGACCCTACCGAGAAGCCTTGTTGACCTTGGCCCATTTATCGCCTTGCTGGGTGGCATCGTCGGACTTGGCCAACTGTCAAAAACGCTTGAATTGACGGCAATGCGTACCGCTGGGTTTTCAATATTCAAAATTGCTTTGGTGACTCTTTATGCCGGCCTTTTTATCAATCTGTCATTAGGTGCTCTCGACGAGTGGGTAGCCTCACCGATGCAGCAACAAGCCCAGGAACTTAAAGACACCGCCCTGGCTAAAACCAATAACACCGCTGACTCCGGCAATGCCTTGTGGGCCAGAAGTGGCAATGAATTTGTTACTGTAAAATCCCTGGATAAGCAAAACCAACCCGTCGGGATTGAGATATTTCGCTACCAATCCGACCTCGCCCTTGAATCCTACGTTTTCGCTGAAAAAGCCACCACCGGCAATAACGGACTGTGGACTCTGCATAAAGTGATGCAGAAACAATGGGAAAACAAAAAAGAAGTCGTGCAAACCTATGATGATTTGCCCTGGCAATCTCTGTTTTCCGGGATGAACCTGAAAGAACTGACCTTGCCTGTTGATAGCTTCTCTATCAAACAACTGAAGCAGTACATTCATTATCTGCAAAATTCAGATCAACCCAGTAATGAATATCAGATCGCTTTATGGCAAAAACTGGGCCGCCCAATTTTAGTCTTGGCCATGATTTTATTAGCCATCCCATTCACCTTCAGTATTCCCCGTGCGCCAGGGTTGGGTAGTCGTTTAGCTATTGGTGTCATTGTTGGACTGCTTACGTATATTATATACCAGATAATTCTTAACCTTGGATTGCTGTTTTCCCTCAACGTTCAATTAACGACCCTTGCCCCACCTATTTTATTGTTGATGATATCTTTAGCGCTCGTTCATCGATTTAATAAACAACATTAAAATATATCCCAATCGGGGATTGTTGTTAAACAACCGATAGGTAATATCCCAAGGTGTGAATAGATAAAAGCGTTAATCCAGGGTCTGGTCTACCTGAAAATGCTATGTGTGACGGGGATCGTTGAAAGAATTCTACCTAAGTGCTTGAATAATGGCGGAGAGAGGGGCCGCCTATTTCAAATCTAACCGAAGCCAATACATATTAATATTTACATATTTATCAAGTAACTATGATAAACTCCGTCCAATGCAGCATAACCGAATATCAAGTAAACCTGACATTCATGGCATACTGGATGGCATACTGAAAATGTAGGTCAATCATCTTATGGCAATTCTTACAGATACAAAAGCCCGGCACATTAATCCCGGAGATCCCCCTTTACCCCACGGTGGAATTACAGGGTTGACTCTCCATTCGTCTCCAACAAAAGGCCTGGGTAAGTGGGTTTTTCGTTACACCAGCCCAATTACTGGCAAGAGACGTAATGCTGGCTTGGGGGCTTATCCCGACATTGGGATAGCCCAAGCGGGCAAGCTTGCACTTCCAATGCGAGAACAAATAGCTAATGGGATAGACCCGTTAGACGCCCGAAAAGCAGAGTCGGAAAAAGAGGCTATTCCAACGTTTGAAAAGGCTGCACGAAAAGTTCATACGGAATTACTGCCGGGCTGGAAAAATGAAAAACATGGGAAACAATGGATTTCCACTCTAGAGCGATACATTTTCCCGCAAGCAGGAAAACTCCCTCTCGATAACATGACTCCTTCTATTATCGCAGAGATGCTTCGCCCGATCTGGCTTTCACACCCTGAAACAGCCAGTCGAGTAAAGCAGCGAATTCATACCGTTATGCAGTGGGCATGGGCTCATGGCTATTGTACTGCAAACCCAGTCGATGTCGTTGGACACCTGCTCCCTCAACAGATAAGCGCTAATATACGTGTCGAGCACCAACCAGCAATGCCATGGAGAGACATTCCCTCATTTCTCGCAACAAACGTATACAGTGAAGAACGCTATAACGTAACCCGAGCATTGTTATTGTTCGTTGTTCTGACGGCCTGTCGCTCCGGGGAAGCAAGGGCTATGCGCTGGTCCGAGATCGATCGTGAACACAAAATTTGGACTGTACCCGAGAACAGAATGAAATCTGGCGTTATTCACCGGGTTCCCCTGTCTGAAGAAGCAGTTATGGTTCTTGACCGAATAAAGGGACTTCACGATGAACTGGTCTTCCCATCACCAAGGAAGCAAACCATTCTTTCCGATACAGTACTGACTATGTTTTTACGTAAGAAAAATGCCGTCAGCGACACTCTCGGGCGTTGCGCGGTTGCACATGGTTTTCGCTCAAGCTTTCGAGACTGGTGTAGTGAAAATGGATATCCACGAGATCTTGCAGAGCGAGCACTGGCTCATACTGTACAGAATAAAGTTGAAGCAGCCTACCACCGTACCGATCTGCTGGAACAGCGTCGCCCGATGATGCAGGCATGGGCTGATTACGTCTATTCAGCAGTGAAATAACCTACTCCGCGCCTTTCGGGGCGCTTTTCTTTTTTTGCTTAACTACTGCCGCAAAAGCGGCTTTTACATCCACATCATCTCTGGACCAGTCACAGACCAGACGAGGGATTCGGGAACACAGTTCGGCCTGATCATTTCCCGTATTCTGCCCTCCTGAGGAACCAGGGAAACCATGCTGTTCGATAAACACACGTATATCGACATTAATTGCATCCATAGCCGCATTTTTGCTTTTCCAGCCCCCCTCCGGCTGCTTGCCAAGTAGCAAGCGAATAACTTCGGCCTTGAGCGGGGAAAACAGGGCAGCTTTTGCTTTACCTCCATGAATCGCCCGTCCTTTTTTCTCTGCTTCTAACCGTTGCCATAGTTCACATTCAATCATGCCACGGCACATATCGAGAAGTTCAAATGCCTTCAGTAACAATCTGACCCCATCGCGCCAATCCGACGCCAAGAAACGCAGCCCTGCATACCAGTTTATTGCCGCCAGAAAGATCCGATCATTTACTGACGTCTGTATAGTATCGGCCTCTTCAAATAGCATCAGATCCTGCTTCTGCTCGAAGTCCCGACGCTTCGCGGCGCTTTGCACAACACCTTCCACTATTTCATCAATATCAGGATCGTCCCCATTCAACCAGGCAATATCGGTTTCCCAGCCAACCGCATGTAGAGCCAACACCAGTTGGCCTTTCTTATTGTTGAATGACCTTTTTAGCTCATCAAAAAAAGAATTACGATTAAAATCATCCATAAATCAATAACCTGAGATGTGTAAAAAATGATGTAAAGCAGCCGTCTGGTTTATTGTGGTGCAACAGAATATCTTTCCTCTCGTCCAAAGCAAACCAGATTTAGAGGAAATTCAACGATGACATCACCAACGGTAAAAATCCTACGCATACCTGCAGTTGCGGCCAAAACAGGCATCGCCCGCTCCACCATATACGACTGGCTCAACCCTAAGTCAGTGCGCTACGATGCGACTTTTCCAAAGCAGCGGCGATTAGGGCAACAGTCTGTTGGCTGGCTTGAAGCCGAGATCGACCAGTGGCTACTGGCACGTAACGTTACTAAAGCATAAAGATAATCTCAGCCGGAAGTTAATCTTCCGGCAAGACATCATTTCAGGATGTAAGCGTTAGGCATGATTTCACATTCTATAAAACTATTATTGTAAAATTCTCTATGGGTAATGTCCGATTGATTAACCTGACATTCAATTCAACATGAAGCGTGCTATCAGTTAGCAGATATTGCTGCAGAGTTTCTTCAAGTGGTGACAGCAGGCATCTACCCATCATCCGATCTGTACTACATTCAAAGCATCCCAGTCAGTTTAGCCAGAACAGCTACAAAGTATCCGCTGATGATAGAAAGGCCGATGACTCCCCACGGGCGAGTCCACCAATTACTCTCAGAGTTCAATGGCATAGGTTGCTGAAAAATGTTGATCTGCCCAACCGACTTGGTTGAAATCACAGTGCCAACTGATGCCCGATTCTTCATCATTGAATCGCGCCACCGAATTTCCTCAACATGCTCGATCTGACGCTGAATACGAGCTTTAAGTCGTCGACCAGCAAGCGTCAGTTGTTTACCTACAATCATCACACCAACAAAACCCAAGAAAAGTAGGTTCCCGTAGGTAAATGGGTCAGCCTGATTGATAGTCGGGACATTACGCCAGACGAAACCGATGTAAGGCGCGCTTAACTCATATAAAGTTGCAATAAAGTTTTGGACTATATAGCCCAACCGCCAAAATATATCGGAACCACTCACACTCTGTGCAGTACGATAAATTGCCATAAGCAGGCTAACAAAATAAAAGAGTGCACTGCTGAATAATAGTCCACGGCCAACACCCCGTTGGACCAGGGAAAGCGTTACCGCCTGCTTTATATTCATCTACTTTTCCTCGTGAGATATCCTGACTGAAGCAATATTTTCCCAGCAATCTCGAACCCAGTCCTCTTCCTGTAAACTGTCGCTACGCAGGTCCACCCACAGTTACCAGACTTTTGAGATTGCTGAGAATGACTGATGCAGCAGCCTCGTCAGAGATGCTATGGAGTAGAGCGATTTCATGGACAGCGCGATGGACATCGAAAGGACGCACAGCAGTGCCTTTACTCTGGACAAATGGCCCATCGGTTTCTGTGAGCAGCCTGTTCAGCGGAAGGCTACCGATGAGTTTGCGGTGTTTAGTTGATCGCAGCATCTCTTCATTAACGGAGAAGTAGCATCCAAGCTCAACGGCCCGCCGGGCCTCTGCCGCAGTCCCTGTAAACCAGTGGAGAATAGCCTGACAGCTTTCAAGAATATTGCTTTTCTCAAGATGGCCTAAAACTTTTGCTGCCGTACGCACACTATGAATGCTCAGGATTTTACCCCCCTGCTCCTCACAGGCGTGAAGAATGCGCGTGAACACTCGCTCCTGTGCTTCGAAGCTTTGGTAAAAACGGGGGCCGGCATCAAGCCCGACTTCACCCACATAACGCGCTGAAGGTAAGTAGCGCTCAAGCAGTACAATCTCTCCCTCCCGTTCTGAGACCAATTGCGGATGCAGACCCAGCCCCACACGCACGAACTGCGAACGCACCGTCAGTTCACAGTTTCTTGGCCATGCCTTAGGCGTTGTCGTCACCGCAAGGGTAGCCACGCAAGCCTGTTCACATTCGGCGATGATAGCCTCATGATCGGGATACAGATCAAGGTGGCAGTGAAAATCGACCCAGCGTGGGGAGCGTTTCTGCTGAGCAGGATTCATGACAGTGGTCTCGTTCTTACCCCGTCCAGCAGACGGGAAACTTCTTCCATCCCCCGAATATACACGCCCTCATAGTCGGCAGCACACTCAGGGTAATCACTTAGCGGCCCCGGTTTATGGATATCGAATTTAGCGCGTTCAGGCGAACGCGCTAGCCGCTCCAGGGAGAACTGGAAGGCCCGGACATGTTCCCCCTCAGCCTTGCTACAGTCGAGCACTCGTGTCCTAAGGTCCGGAATACGGTAAGATGTGCCGTCTGAGCCAAAAGCCGCAAATAACGATGCACGTCTTATCAGGCAAGGTACGCACCGACCACAATGTATGGACTGTTCTTCATTTAAATCTGGATTCCAGCGAGTACTTTGTGGTGATGAACATGACATCGTGTTCTCAGCATGTTGACGAAGGAATGTCTGATCGCGGCACTGCTGAGCCATTTCCCCCTTAGTCATAAAGGCATAAGGATTATCCAGACGCGCTGCTATATCCAAGTTATGGAGCAGCTCGTTGTAGCGGGCCATATAGTATGGGTGCGTTGTTCGTGTGCTTAGCGCACCTACACGTAACGGATCAAGCGGTACGTTGAGAGATATAAGGCCGTTTTCCGGCACGTTTATCACTATAGCTCCGCCAACGGCGTCTGCGGCCATGGCCGCAAGGGAGAAAAAGAGAAACGATCGACCACGTAATGTATTCTCTCCCTTATCTCCTTCAATAGTCTCTTTCCGAAATCCTACGCGTGCCCGAACATGACCGAACTCCTGATTAAACCTGCCAGACAAAAGGTCTGAGCACGCTCTCTGATATTTACTGGTAATCGAATCCCAGTAATGACTGATAAATAGCGGAGCATTTCCCTGAGAAAGGAGATCAATTGCACCAATAAAACTGTCCAGTCCACCAGAGAAAAGACAAACGGAAGTTGGATTAATAGTGCGCGTTTTGGTTGATTCGCTGACGAGCCCTCCCTCAATTTCTGGTCGTTCGTGGAACTGTAATGACCACCGATCGCCAGTCAAGAAATCCAAGAGATTGCTGAGTAAGCCTGTCTGGCTGTTCCATAATACTGGATTAGCTACGGGGACGTGTAAGGCGATTTCCCGGGTCCACAGATCTTGAGCATTTCGGTTGCGTGAAATTCGCGTATCCGCAGCGGTGACTGTTGCAGCTAGCAGAGCGAGATCAACGGAGGTTTCCGACGGAGTGAGTCCAAGCTCACTTAACCCTTTCAGTGCCTGCCCGAGACCAAAACCCATCCGCCCGTTACCTTTTAGAAAGTTAATCTGGGTTGTCTGGGTCTGCAATCGGCTCAGCACTGGCTGCATGGTATCGCCATCGCCCAGTCTCGCGATGATAGTGTGGTGGCTCATTCTGCTCTCTCCCCTTCACGGGCAATCAGTTCGAATGCCAGCTCATAAATCTGTTCGACCTTGTGGTTCATTGCACGCCCTGATACCCCTGATACATCCCTCAGCTCGTCTCTCAACTGAACACGGGTGGCACCATCAACAAAATCGTGCAGGGTTTCCTGAATTTCCCCGATAGCATCGATATCATCAGGTAACTTGATACCGTTCTTACCAATGTCGGCCATGATCCGCCCCTCAATGGAGTGAATCACGAAGCCGATAAATATTTCCTGTAGCTGTTCGGCGGTTAATGCATCAAAACTTTCCACGTCGGTAACGTCGGTTCAATCCCAGCCCATCCCACTACCCACTCATTTTTCAGCCATTCATCTATGTCGGAATGTTCGGCCACAGCCTCCTTGCCAGCGGAAACGGGATCATGTTGTTGTTTTGACTTTGTTCCCCTTACCCGTTTTTCAAACTGTGCCAGCGCCTCCGGCTTACCCTCCTTGTGGCTGCTTGCCTGTCTGACAATTTGCTCATAAAAGGTGGGGTAGAAGCGCTCAGCCAGCATGACCTTCGCCAGTACGGGACGCTTAATGTCTTCGCCAAACCCACGTTCATCCGCGATAGCCTGACGCAATATCATCGAGTTGAGGAAGCGTTTTATCTGGCGTGGGTTACCTCTCGTGCCTTTACTGAGGAGTGGCGTTACGTGCGCGCTAATCTGTAAGGCCTGCTCAATTTCATCTGGTATCTGTTCACCCAGAGCCTCAAGTACCACTTTCCTGTCAAGCCCGCTACTAATCCAGGGTCTTTTCATTTCCTCTCGTGCTTTGCCAAGCAGGCTGACAAAATGCTTATTTTTTGAGCCGAGTGCATTCTCGGCAAGAAGAAGTGTGGTATAAACCCGGGTCTCAGCACTACCCAGCGCTGGTATCCGAAATGGTACCTGTATCAGCTTCTCCAGATAGTTGCGGGCATAGGTCAGAGGTCCGGGGCTTTGCGGAAGGTCGGGGAAATGCTCGCGCACCGCATATTCGATCATTGCTTCATCTGCGCCGATAACGAATGCCGTTTTTTCGACAAAGAGGAATAGACGTATCGCCTCAAGTGTTGCTATAGCCGTTTTTGGCAAACAGCGGTCGAGATCGTCGACAATAACCACCAGCTTATCGACCTTCGCTGCCTCGAGAAGGGCTTTAAATTCTTCGCGAAACGCATGGATATGTTTGGGTAGTGTTTCCGCATCAGCATCCGCTTCTTTTATGAAATCACCAGCCATGCCCGTAAACTTCTTCATATCGTCTACGGATATATTATCCTGAGGATTATTCAGGATACCGGTGGTAAGCTCATAGACACTTTTAAGTTGCTCCATTGTCGGGATACCGGTAAACGCAGTGAAGGCTAAACCCCCTGCCTTACGTGCCATTTTCAACCAGTCGACCCGTCGCAACACTTTTTTTGCTGCATCAGCCACTTTGGTACATCCCGGACGGGCCCGCATGAGCTCTTCAACCAAGGTTTCGATGATAACCGTCTTGGCATCCTCAAACCCTTCAAACGTCCATCCGTTAAACCAAAGACAAAGTGTTTTATCTTTTCCTTCGTACGATGCCTCCAGCATTTTCAGAACACTGGACTTACCTGCCCCCCAATCGCCATGCACACCGATAGTGATAGGCGCATCAGGGGTATGATCGATGAGCTTGACCACCGTTCGAGCAATTGCTTCGTAATATAAAAGGTCTGTTGCTGTTTCCTGATCGTTCAAAAACATGTGTTTTTCTCCTAAGCGCCACCCACCAGCATTGCAACAATTACCTTTGTTGAATCTCAATATTACCCTGACCAATTAAATGGTCAATATTCCAACCAAATAAGAACAAAAATAAAGCACTTACACAAAGGGATAACATAATTGTCAATGCCAAAAAATCTTACCGTGTTCATGTGGTGTTCTCCCAAACTCAACGTAGTCAATAAAAATATGGCACTGGCTGCATTGATCCGCTTGGAATTGCCAAAGAGAGGCGTGCTGCACACGAATGGAACACCCTTGCTGATACTGGGGTGGCAAAATTCGAAAAGGTTATCTGTAAGCCTATGTCAGCGGTGTAAAAACCGGATCTGTGATTGTCTACTTGTACAATCAGCTGGGGCGTACCGCCATATAGTCCGAAGCGTACCTGAAAAACTGGAATGGTAAATTGGCACGTTTTTTATTTTTGTGCAGCAGACGATCGTTGACCTGCTCTGAATTCTCTTGTTTGTTTTCTTAAATTTTCATGGCATAAAGATGATTCTTGCAGCCGGGGCATACTGGCTTTTCTATCGCGAAGATCGTCCATCTGATGCGGCAAATAGTGCACAGATAATTTTGGGTCTTATTTCCTTCATGGAAAGACAAGTGATATTTTTCTTTCTTTTTATTGTGTACTACCGAGGGTCGATAGTTCTCCACTTGCCTTTTCAGTTGTGCTTTTGCCTGGTTGCTAGCTTTGTTTTTTCGTGGGTGGTATATCCAATTTTTAGCGCTATCGTTACGCTGTAGAAATACTTTCAACTCATCAATAAATTTAACACCCGTCACATTCTTTCTTAGGAATAGTTGACTTGTTTCGTTAAGTCTAATCTCGAGTATTCCACAGTTTTTCTGGGATGGTGAATATAACTCTGAAGGTAATGGACGATCAGGATGCGTAAAATAAATGACAAACGGGTATCCATTCACTTCACCGAGGATATCCACCATTACCTCTTCAATAAAGCTTTCTTTTTTCACATTGTCCAGGATAATTTCACTAGCGTGCGTAATTATGACATTTCCTCTAAAAACGCGCTCCCCCTTAAATTCAGTCAATCTCTCATACCACCCGGGTAACATAATAGGAATTCGGGTCTCAAGGATCTGTTTCGCCATCTGTCTGACAGAGACAAAGAACGAGTACCAGCATTCTTTATCTACTTCATCAACGTTCCGGCTGGCGTGAGCAAAGTGCCAGCGATTAGCTTTTCCTTGCCTTGCAATCAAAGGCATTTCGCATGAAGGACAGATACAGCCACATTGCCTTCCTTTTGGCACATCGGCAACGTCAAAAAATGCCTGATCTTCGATTCTGAGTCCGAAGGGAATGTGATTTATCATCGTCATACCGTTTTCCAAAATCACTGGGTAAACCAGTTCGCTATCAAGTGAAGCAATGCCCCTGTAACATAGCATAAAGCGGTGTTATCTGAAGTGGATCAACATCAAATGTCGTATACCAAACATTCTAGCATTGCTTTTAATAGTCTTCTGGATCATCGTTGGTAACAACGCCAGACGGGGTTGTACCCGTGCTCACGATGAACACTCATTGGCATAATGATTACCCGACCATTGTCAATACTGCTTTCGTTTTATGCACATGTTAAACCTGCATAAAATGTGGCACTACCCTACTCTTTGAGCCAGGTTTTCTTAATTCCCACAAAATCAAGATCCTTCCACTCCTCTTTCCAAAGTTGGAAATATGGAATATCTGTTGAAGATGGGGTTGGACTACAGGGCTTGACTTTGATTAGTGATGGCATCACTACGGCTTCCCCGATGAGGAGCGCCTCTCCGGCACCCAAAGTTGGCAACTTCTCGCAAAGATTTCCAAGAGTATCGGGCAATAACCTTGATACGTAGCTTTGGTCACTCGGGTTTGTTAGGCGCATTGCCAAGAAGTTGCTGCACTGTGAGAAGATAGTTTCGGATATCTCAGATGGTCGTTGACTGGAAAGTAACAGCGTGACTCCGTATTTTCGCCCCTCTTTAGCGATACGCTCGATCGAAAATTTTGATGCCCGGAACCTGGCAAGGTCACTTTTAGGGACGTATTTATGAGCCTCCTCATAAACTAACAGGAGAGGAGCATCATTGTTAATTTGCTCGTTTGCTTTGGTTCTCATTACCTTGTAGTAATAACCGTATTCAAAAAGTATTCTGGATATCAGGGAGACTGTAATACTCAGTACTTCAAAGGGCACACTGAATAGACCCGGGTTTCGTAGACACTTTTTTGCCTCATAATGGAGGCCTAATGAAGGAGTGTTTATGTCAGTCAAAACGTTCACTGAAGAATTC